>CALDHM010000048.1 GCA_937941455.1 uncultured Pirellulaceae bacterium
CCTGAATATCGTTGGCTTGATCGCGGTTGATCAAGAACCTCGCACGCACGACGCTCCGAGACGGAAAACTTCCGCTGAAGCGTCTTCACAGCGTTGCGTCGCGACTCAGGGCTCGTTAGTTTCCCTTGGCGATCTCCTTCAGCATCTGAATATCCAGAGCTTGATCACCAATGATCTTCTTCAAGCGACTGTTCTCTTCCACGAGTGCCTGCAGTCGTTTCGTTTCCTCGCTTTTCAGGCCACCATATTGGCTTCGCCAACGGCTTAATGTGGCTTCACTGACTTCGAGCGACTAAATTTCCTCACCAACAGTCTTACCCGCAGCGAGCAGAGTATCGGCGTCTCGCAACTTCTTGACGATCTGTTCGGCTGAATGTCGTTTTCGTTTCTTCATGGAAAGTCCTTTCGCCTATCTCGGCTGATGAACTTTCATAACTCAGGGACCAGTTTTTGGGGAGCAGACCATTTTCCCACCTGTTCCCGGTCCTTTTGTTTTCCTTTTTATTTTTCTGTATTCTCTCTCCTTTTGTTCTCTACTTGCTGCGGCGTTGCGAATTGCTGATCGAAAGTGGAACCAGGGGTGCTTTGGCGTTTCCACGAACTGTCAATAGCCTGCTGCTTGAAGGCGTCGAGTACCGCAATCGCTTTGACATCGGCGAGATGACGGTTCATGGTTTAAAAGTGATGGCGGGAGCTTGGAAGCAAAGATCCGATAGCTTAGTGGCGCCAATCAAAACTCATGCGGCCAACGAACGCCTTGCTGAATTTTTGGAGAATTACGTGGGGGAGATGTTCATGTTCTTTTGCCATCCGGGTACTGGCGCGACGAACTGGCGTAGCGAGCGGGGATCCGTCCGGCGGTTGTGAATTGTAAAGTTTGGGGAAGCAATCGCCTCGAGACTGGAGCCCAGGCTCAGTCGTTGCTGCTGAGCATGATCCGCACCTGCACCCAGCGACTCTTTGATCCCTTCTTGATTCTGCGGCGTCAACTCACCAACCCGACACCGCTCGTGTTACCACTACCCAGCTTGGCTCGGTCAACGGAAACTGAAATAAGTTCACGTCATAGGAGGATTTGTTTGCTGGGCAGTTCTGGGATTTCGGTGACGAATCGTGGCACCGCGTAACCGGGCAGGGTGGCTCGAAGTTTGCTAACGAGGCTTCGGCCCTGGTCCAGCGAAACTTCGAAATGGTGGCTGCCGGTCACTCGATCGAGCTGATGTAAATAGTACGGGATGACTCCCAATTCCAGCAAACGCCAGGACAGGTTAGCAAGGGCCTGGACCGAATCGTTGATCCCCTTGAGCAGCACGCTTTGGTTGAGCAATACCAGTCGCGGCACGGAGCCGAGAGCCGCCATCGCCTGGCCTACGTCGTCTCCTAACTCTTGTGCGTGATTGGAGTGCACCACGAAGGTAATCGGCATTCGAGTGCGCGAGAGTGTCTGGATCAAGGATTCAGTCACTCGTTGCGGGATGACGATGGGGAAACGGCTGTGGATTCTCAGGCGTCGAACGTGTGGGAATTGTTCGATGCGATCGATCAGCCAAGCCAAACGATGATCTTCGTTGATCAACGGTTCGCCGCCACTGAGAACGACCTCATGAATTGACGCATCGTTTTTAAGAGCTGCCAGGGCCTCGTTCCATTCGGCCAAGGACGTCGGCGCCGCCTCGTAGGGAAAAGCGCGGCGAAAACAGTAACGGCAATTAACCGCACAGGATTTCGCGGCGATCAAGAGGATGCGTCCCGGATACTTTTGCAGCACGCCGGGGGCAGAGACGCATTGGCTCTCGCGGTTCGGATCATTGCTGTAGCCTGCGGCGGACTGGCCTTCCTCGGGAGTAGGTAAAACTTGTCGCAGCAGCGGGTCGTACTCGTCCCGCGGGCGCATCCGAGAGACGAAAGGCAGGGGCGCGAAGGTGGCGAATTGGCGTTCACCGACCAGGTCCGTCTCGCGGTTGGGTGGCAAGTCCAGCAGTCGCCGCAGGTGGGCAGCCGAGCGGACGGCGGCCTTGACGTGTTGCTGCCAGGTCATTGTAGTGACCGCGACAAAATCGGGATGGTTCGCTAAACTGTTCATTTTCGACACGATACTATGTATATGGCAGAAAGGTAAGGGACGGACCAGTGGGTACTTACAAAACCAGCGATTTTCGCAAGGGACTCAAAGTTCAAATTGATGGCGAGCCCTATTTGATGCTCGAAATGAACTTCCGCAAGCCGGGCAAGGGGAACGCCTTGTACGAATGCAAAATGAAAAATCTGATCCGTGGCACCACGCTGACTCGAACCTATAAGGGGGGCGACACCCTCGAATCGGCCGACGTCGAGGAAATCTCCTGCCAGTTCCTGTACAAGCAGGGCCAAATGTTCGTCTTCATGAACTCCAAGACCTACGACCAATACGAGCTGACAGCCGATCAAGTTGACGACAACTGGAAGTATCTCAAGGATGGGATGGATTGTCAGATGATTCTCTACAACGGCCAGCCGATTACCTTGACTCCCCCCAATCACGTCGAGTTGGTGGTCGAGTATTGCGAGCCCGGAGTGAAGGGAGACACGGCGACAAACGTCACCAAACCGGTTCGCGTTGAAACCGGGGCTGAATTCATTTGTCCGGCCTTCGTGAATATTGGCGATACCATTCGCATCGATACGCGGACCGGCGAGTATCTGGGGCGAGTATCTTGAGCCGACAGACCGCGGTGTGCCCCATCGTGAGGCTCTGAGGAATTGCCGATGCACGTACAATTCTGGGGCGCGGCCCGGACGGTTACCGGCTCCATGCATTTGCTCATGGTCGGCGAGCAGCGGATTCTGCTCGATTGCGGCTTGTATCAGGGGAATCGGCGAGAGGCATTCGAACGGAACCGCGATTTTCCGTTCGCCGGTTCCGAAATCGACGCGGTGATTCTGTCGCATGCCCATATCGACCATTCGGGAAACCTGCCGACGCTGGTGCGGAACAAATTTGCGGGACGGATCTTTTGCACCAACGTCACCCGCGAACTAGCTGCCTTGTTACTGCTGGACTCGGCCAGCATTCAAGAGACCGACAACGACTATCTCAATCGAAAGCGCGAACAACTTGGTAAGGAACCGCTGCCCCCGCTGTATACGACCGACGATGTCGTCCGTACGATGCGGATGTTCCATTCACTGGGATTCGATCAGTGGTTCGACGTCGTTCCCGGTGTGCGGTGCCGGTTTCACGTCGCCGGTCACATGTTGGGTGCAGCCATCGTTGAACTGGAACTCAGCGAAGGTGGTCGTCGCGTGCGCCTGGTCTTCAGCGGTGACCTTGGGCGTCCTGCTCGGCCGCTACTGCGGGATCCCGATTCGGTTGCGGAAGCCGACTTTTTGATCATGGAAGGGACTTACGGCGATCGTACTCACCCCGACGAGGACAACTGCGACGAGGTGTTGGTCCGTTTGATCGAGCGGGCCCAAAGGCTGCGCGGGAAATTGGTGATCCCCGCCTTCTCGGTCGGCCGCACGCAGGAGATCGTTTATCGGCTGGGTGGGTTGAGCCAGTCGGGTCGTTTGAAACCAATCAAGATCTTCGTCGACAGTCCCATGGCCGTCGATGCCACCACCATTTTCCGGGCCAATATGGATGCGTTGGATGAGGAGTTCCAGCGCCGCCTGCTCGCTGATCCCGATGGCGACCCGTTTTACTTCAACAACTTGTATTACGTCCGCAAGGCTGAGCACTCCAAAAAGCTGAACGAGTTGACGGAGCCTTGCGTGATCATTTCTGCATCGGGGATGTGCGAGTCGGGCCGGGTTGTGCATCATTTGCGGAATACGATCGAGAACCCTGACAACACGATCCTATTTTCGGGCTACCAAGCCCCCAACACGACCGGTCGCCATATCCTGGACGGGAACCCGACGGTCCGGCTGTTCGGGGAAACGTTTCGTGTCCGCGCGAAGATTGAAAAACTTGAAAGTGTCAGTGGCCATGCCGATCAAGGAGAATTGATCGAGTGGGCTGGCCGAGTTTGCCAGCACGGGCAAGTGCAAAGGATCGCCTTGGTGCATTGCGAAATGGAGCCGGCAACGGTCCTCAATACCAAGCTGCGCGAGGTGGGGTTGCCCGAAGTCATCATTCCCGACCGGGGGCAGATTCTGCCATTGACGAAGCTCGATCGTTAAAAGATCAACACAAAAAAAGGGGGGGGAGCGTTGGAATCGCGGCCGCAGCTTAACCGATGGACTTGGCGAAAGCGGGTCGCTCGATTCGGAGGCGGCTTGTTGATGCTGCTTGCTGTAACGCTGTTGGTCGGCGTTTGGCAGCTGCGGCAAAGCCAGGCGATTCTCAGCGGTAAGATCTTTGTGACCGGCGCCGAGCGGCGCATCGTGATCGAACGAGACGAGTTAGGAGTGCCGACGATCAGCGCCCAGACTCGAAGCGATGCGGCGTTGGCCACAGGTTTTTTGCATGCCCAGGATCGTTTCTTTCAGATGGACTTGCTCCGCCGGGTGTCGAGTGGCCGGTTGAGCGAACTGGTCGGCAAAGCGGCCCTCGATGCCGATCGCTCGATGCGAGTTCATCGTTTCCAGGCCACCGCGCAAGCGATCTGCCAGCGGCTGGATCCCGAGGAACTTTCGTTGCTGGAAGCGTACGCAGCGGGGGTCAATCAAGGCTTGCGAAAACTCGGCAGCAGTCCACCCGAGTATTGGATGTTGCGGCAGCGACCTGAGCCGTGGCAGGCCAGGGACTGCATCTTGGTCATGCTCACGATGATGTGCGATCTGCAAGACGAAGCTGGGAGCCGCAAACGGGCTTGGGGGGAGTTCTCCGAAAAAGTGCCGCGTGATGTCCGCGATTTTCTCGTTCGTGTGGGCTCGCAGTGGGATGCCCCGTTAGATGGATCCACGATCCCGTCGGTCGCTGTGCCCGGCCCGGAGGTATGGAGTCTGCGCGAGAGCGCACGGGCCGCTTCCGCAGCCAATCTGCCGGACCGCGACTCGATGGTAGCCGACGAGTTGCTGCCTGGCAGCAATAATTGGGGAGTCACCGGCGACCTGATTCGTGGCGGTGCGGGAATGTTGGCGTCCGACATGCATTTGGGATTGAGTGTTCCGGCGACGTGGTACCGGTTGCTCATCAAGGAGCCCGTCTGGATCGTCGGCGCGACGTTGCCAGGGACGCCCGTCGTCATTTGCGGCTCGAATCGGTCCGTCGCTTGGGGGCTCACCAACAGCTATGGCGATTTTGGTGATGTCGTCGAGTTGAAAAACGATCCAAGCCGGCCAGATCATTATTTGACTCCCGAGGGAAGTGAGCCTCTCGTGCGGCACGAGGAAACGATCCGATATCCTGGAGGCGAACTTCCGATTGTGTACACTTGGTCGCGGTGGGGTCCGATTCGGGAAGACCAGGGACGCCGTTTCGCTCATCGCTGGGTAGGGCATGATGCCGATGCTTACGACGTGAATCTGTGGCGATTCGAATCGGCTCGCAGTGTCGCGGAGCTTTTGGATTTGGCCTGCCGCGCGGGTATGCCCCACAACAATGTTGTTGCCGTCGATGTGGCCGGGAGTGTTGGGTGGACAGTCTGCGGGCGCATTCCCAAGCGGCGACAGCCTTGCTCGATTTTTCCCATGGATTGGTCGACGGCGGGAACGGGATGGGACGGTAATCTGGCTCCGGAGGAATATCCTCGGCTCGAAATTGCGCGGGCAGGAAGAATTTGGACCGCAAATAATCGAATCGTTGGTGGCAAAGAGCTTGAGATTCTGGGCTCGCTGGGGTACGACATTGGAGCCCGAGCGCGGCAGATTCGCGATCGGTTGTACGAAAGAGATCGATTCGAGGAAGCTGATTTTCTCGCCATTCAGCGAGATTGCGAGGCGCGGTTTTTGTCGGGCTGGCGAGATCGGCTGTTGGCCCTGCATCGTGGCGGGCAGGGGCCGTTATCGGACGAGGCATACGGCTTCGTCACGAATTGGGGAGGGTCCGCCAGCGTCGACTCCGTGGGCTACCGCATTGTCACCCGCTTTCGAGATGTTGCCCACGAGCTGTTCCGCTCGGCGATTCAGGAGCGTGCCGCGGCGAACCTGGCACCGTTGTTGTCGCTGGAAGATGTGTTGACGCAATTGCTTGAGGAGCGACCCGTGCATTGGCTGCCGCCGGCCTACGCGACTTGGGATGAATTTCTCGCCGATGCGGCCCGGCGAACCGAAGGGGAGTTGAAGCAGGAAGGTTTGCTGCGCGAGGCGACTTGGGGGGCTCGTAATCGCTTGGCCATCGCCCACCCGATGTCGCGAGCCGTGCCGTGGCTAAGTCCATGGTTGGACATGCCATCTCTTCCGATGCCTGGCGACCGACATATGCCCTTGGTCCAGGGTCCGGCGTTTGGCGCCTCGATGCGAATGGTCGTAACACCGGGCGAGGAAGAGCGGGGCATCTATCATCAGCCGGGGGGAGCGTCCGGACATTTTCTCTCCCCTTTTTACCGTGCCGGATTCGACGATTGGGCCACTGGGCAACCGTCTTCGTTGTTGCCAGGTGCTGCGCGGCATCGCCTGGAATTGTGCCCTGAGCGCTAGGGGGAGGGAGAAATCAACCTTCTTTGGAGGCTGGGGGCGGCCAACCCTCTTTCGGTAATCGCGCAGGAAACGGTGAGCATAGTCGAGATGGCTTTGAGCGAGCTATCCGACAGGAACGTGGTTCAACCGGACGGGAGCGTAAAGCGGCGATGGTCAGCAACTTGCTGGTGGTCTTATGCAGCCAGCAGGAGACCCAATCGGTGGTCAATGCAGGGACGTTACCTCACGCAGGGAAATTCTGTCTGAACATTGCGGAAGTCGCATTGCGAAGGGCTTCGATCTGCGGCGCGCGAGTTCCGTGATCGAAGTCTATGGAGTTGAGTCGGTAAATGCGATCGAAAAGAATCGGCGTGACGAACGCGTCTCGCGTTGTTTCCCACAGGGTTCGGATCGCCAACAAGGGGCAGTTTCCTGCGGCGTAGAGGTTAACAAGAGCTCCTGTACGTAAACATTGATCAAACTCGTGAGCGACGATTGTTTTTCAGATGGATTCTTGCGGCGGACAACTCTGGTTGCGAATTGATTTCTTGAATTGATGAATGGATAAAAAGTCATTTCCCCTGCGAATCTCCCCTGCCCTGTTAGAAGAGATCAAATGCTGGGCCGATCAGGAAATGCGCTCGGTCAACGGTCAGATCGAGAATTTGCTTCGCGAGGCCGGTCGACAACGCAGGAAAAAAACGTTTCCGAGACGACCGATTCGAGCGAGGGGAGGAGTGGGCACCCTCTCGCCACGGACGCCTGTTGACTAGTTCTAGCGGAGATTTTTGTTGCTGGCCGAGCCTTGCGCTTGACCATACTGCGAGGATGGAGGATGTTGAAGTTGCCTTGGGGAAATTCGCAACGGAGTCCCGTCTTTGGCCCTGACGGGCCGACTTGTTCGGGGGGCAATGTGGCAAGAAGGAAATGCTCCCCCTCTTCTGCCCAGTCGGGCCGACTTTCACCGAACGAGAGAACTGAAAAGAAAACGGTCAGAGGCGAGTTCCCAGGCGAAAAAATAGGGATTACACTCTACCCCTTGTAGGATGGCTGGGGCAACGGCATTCGCTTGTCCGTCAAGAAGTTTTCGAGATTAGCTTCCTTGGTCTCAAGAGGGCAAGAAAATAATGCCGTTGCTCGGATCGACAAAGCGGCGCCTGGTCGCGTCTGAGCTTGATCGACGCCTTATTTGAGGGACAGCCAAACAGGCTAGACATTTTTTGCAACGGCTTGCGACCGCGAGGTTATCGAGTCGTCGGTCGGATTTGAACAGGTCAATAGATTGGCGATTTGCCAAACGTAGGGAGTTTCCAAGTTATGTTTCAAGACTTTTTGCCCGCCCTGATCGGTGTTCCGTTGGTCGTCGCCTGGATTGCCTTCGTTTATGCCACGAATCGATCTGTGCATCCCAAGGTGCTGTTCTCGTTATTCATGGTGGAGCTTTGGGAGCGGTTCAGTTATTACGGGATGCGGGCTTTTTTGGTTTTGTACCTAACGAATGAGTTGATCACCGGTGGCCTGGGATATTTCAAGGAGACCGCCACGGGCATCTATGCGGCCTACGGCGCGCTCGTGTATTTGACTCCGATTCTCGGCGGTTATCTGGCGGACAAGGTTTGGGGTTCTCGCAAGGCTATCATCTGGGGAGCAGTATTGATGGCGCTCGGGCAGTTTATTCTTTCGGCCAGTGCCTTCATCAAGGAAGGCAACAAAGAAGGGTTGTTCCCAGAGCGCGCGGTACAACTGGCCAGCGACCGGCTCGGTTTCATCGACGGCAAAGTGGCTGCTGGGATGACGCGGGAGCAAGCGAAAGAAGCCTTCAAAGAAGAAATCAAAAAAGTTTCCCCGGAGCCGACGAAGACAACGTATCCGGATTCGTATCGCAAGACCCTGCTTTTCCTTGGGCTCGCTCTGCTGGTTCTCGGCAACGGATTTTTCAAACCGAATATTTCCAGCATGATCGGGCGGTTTTACGAGCCGGGCGATCCGCGGCGTGACGGAGCCTTCACGATTTTCTACATGGGGATCAACATTGGCGCGTTTATTTCTCCGCTGGTCTGTGGCACCTTTGCGGAGGAGATTCATTGGGGTTATGGATTCCTGATCGCCGGTATCGGGATGTTTTTAGGCTTGCTGTGGTTTTTGCGGACGCACGCTGCTGGGTTGCTCGAGGACAAGGCCGATCCGCCTCCTGCACCGGAGGGGGGGCACCGGCTGGCGGGGTTCCCGGCAGATACGGCGATTTTAGTCGGTAGCCTGTTGATCCTGCCCGTGCTCGGGTTCCTGATGATCTTCAACAGCGTGATGGATTACTTGTTGTTGGGTTTGTCCGTAGTGATCGTGGGTTATCTGTTGTGGATCGCCTCGCAATACGATGTTGTGAATCGCCAACGGATTTGGGTGATCGTCGTCTTGTTGTTTTTCACGACGATCTTCTGGGCTTTCTTCGAGTTAGCGGGGGGGGCATTGAATATTTTCACGGAGAGCAACGTGAAGAAGAATTTGCTAGGGCTCGAGTTGACGGCCAGCAATTTTCAGGCTCTGAACGCGCTGTTCATCATGATTTTCGCTCCGATTTTCGCCTGGATGTGGATTCAAATGGCGAAGAAGAATGTCGAGCCGAGTTCGCCCATCAAATTCGCTCTGGGGTTGGCCTTGCTGGGGGCAGGTTTCTTTATCTTGCTGCTGGGGAAACCATTGGCGGAGAATGGTCGGATCCCAGCGATTTTCTTGGCGGGTTTGTATCTGGCCCATACGCTTGGCGAGTTGGCGATCTCCCCGGTCGGTCTTTCCTTGGTGACCAAGCTGGCACCGCAAAAGGTGGGTGGCTTGATGATGGGCGCTTGGTTCCTGTCGTCTTCTTTGGCCCACCAAGCCGGAAAATGGATCGGTAAATTGATGTTCGACGAAGACAAATTCAAGGTCAGCGTCTCGACGGCGAACGGGGCTGGGGCGACTCCTCAACCGCCCGGTGCACCGGCGGCCGGTTTGGATGCCGGCGGTGAAACGAGCGGAACGGGAAGGGGCCCGGATGCCGCGCAGGCAGTCCTGGATCGGGGTGGAAATTCTAGCCAGGACGCTGTCGAGCAAGCGGGCAATGCGGCTGAGCAAGCGGTCGCAGTGGGTCAGCAAGCGGCGGATCAGGCGGGAGCCGCTGCCGAGCAGGCTCAAGGGGCCGTCGATGCCGTCCAAGGGGTGGCGACTGATGGAGCGGCTGCGATGGGTGAGGCTGTGCAGACGTTGTCGCCTGTCGAATCGCTTGAACTGTCGCTGAGCGTTTTGACTCAGGTTGGGACGATCGCGGTGATTGCTGCCGTCGTTCTGGTTGTCTTGTCGCCGATCCTCAAACGTTGGATGCACGGCGTAAAATAGGCCGCCCGCTATTTCGATCGATCGAAACCGCATCGAGTGAACCCAAGTTGCCTCGAGCGGAACAGTCGGCGCTATGCATGCCGGTCTCGAAGGAGTGGGCTGCCGCGGCGATGCGGACGAAGTTCGGGCGCGGCATGGTTGACTTGCGGCGGCGATGGCGGATGATCAAGGTGTGGTAAAGAGCCTATCCCAACACCAGTCCTCGCTCACGCTTCGGGCTACGGTTGCTGACGGATTTGGGTAAGGCTCTAAGTAGAGACCGTGCCTCAGCGAGTGATCCCCTTGCGTTACGCCGAACTGGTTTGCCGCTCTAATTTTTCGTTTCTGGTGGGAGGATCGCATCCCGATGAATTGGTCGGCCGCGCGGCCGAGTTGGGCTACGCCGCACTTGCCATTACCGACTTCGATTCTCTCGCCGGAGTCGTCAAGGCTCATCAGGCTGCGCGAGAAACGGGGCTGAGGCTGATCGTCGGGGCTGAATTGACTCCGCGCGATGCCCCAGCAATGGTCGCATGGGCCATGGACCGCCACGGCTATGCAAACTTGTGTCGAATCATCACTGCGGGGCGCCGCCGCGCGCCGAAGGGGCAGTCTGCGCTCGAGTTTGCTGACATCGTGGAGCGGCATGCGGGATTGCTGTTCGGTTTGCGCCCCGATGTGTCGGACGATCGTCCGGTAACGTCGGCTGATCTGGCGAAGAATGCGACGGCGGCGTTCCCGAGATCAGTCAATCATAAGGATTGTCGCGACTTGTTTGGCAATCGGGCCTATCTGCTGGCGTCTCTGTACCGCGGCGTCGATGATCGACGGCGACTTGCGGAGTTGAAGCGGTTGGCGGCCGCGATCGGTTTGCCCCTCGTGGCAACGGGGGATGTGTTGTATCACACCCGCGAGCGGATGCCGCTGCACGACGTCCTGACCGCGATACGGTTGGGAGCGCCGGTGGATCAGATTCGCGATCAGCTCGAACCCAACGCCGATCGGCACTTGCAGGAAATCCCCGAGCGCGTAGCTCAATTTTTGGACGCTCCCGAGGCGATCGCTGCGACGCTCGAGATTGCCGACCGTTGTCGGTTCGAGCTTGCGCAACTGAGGTACGAGTACCCCACGGAGTTAGCGCCGGGGGGACAGCGTCCGATCGACTATCTGCGAAGGCTGACTTGGGAGGGGGCGGCATGGCGATATCCTGCCGAGGTGTCGGAGAAGGTGCAGCGCGCGCTTGAGCATGAATTGGCCTTGATCGAAGAGATGCATTACGAAGCGTATTTTCTGACCGTTTGGGACCTGGTCCGCTTCGCCCGCAGCCGGGGGATCCTGTGCCAAGGCCGCGGCTCGGCCGCCAATTCGGCCGTTTGTTACTGTTTGGGGGTCACCAGCGTCAATCCTGACACCACGGATTTGTTGTTCGAGCGATTCATCAGCAAGGAACGAAACGAAGCCCCCGATATCGACATCGATTTCGAGCACGAACGGCGCGAGGAGGTATTGCAGTATCTCTACGACAAATATGGTCGCGATCGCGCGGGGCTGGCCGCGACGGTGATCACCTACCGGGCCCGGAGTGCGATCAGGGATGTCGGCAAGGCGCTGGGTTTGTCGCTGGACCGAGTCGACGCACTGGCCAAACAGATCGATGGCTACGGCCATGGCGATGATCTGCCCGAGCGTTGCCGCGCGGTGGGGATCGATCCGCAGTCGCCGTTGGGGAGGCAGTTGTGCCATCTGGTTGACGAGTTGCAAGGTTTTCCACGGCACCTGTCACAGCATGTCGGTGGCATGGTGATGACCCAGGGGCGTCTCGACGAGTTGGTACCGATTGAAAACGCCGCGATGGACGGTCGCACGGTGATTCAATGGGATAAGGAAGATTTGGAATCGTTAGGGCTGCTTAAGGTGGATTGCCTTTGTCTGGGGATGCTGACGGCGATTCGCAAGTGCTTCGAACTGATCGAGCGGCATACGGGGCGATCGTTGAGCTTGGCGACGATCCCGCCGGAGGATTTTCGTGTGTACGATATGATTTGCGAGGCCGATACGGTCGGCGTGTTCCAGATCGAAAGCCGTGGCCAAATGAGTATGTTGCCACGTCTCAAGCCTCGTTGTTGGTACGATCTGGTGATCGAGGTCGCCATCGTTCGGCCTGGTCCGATTCAGGGCAACATGGTGCATCCCTATTTGCGACGTCGCAACGGGGAAGAGTCGGTCGTCTATCCGAACGAAGCGATTCGCCAAGTCTTGCAGAGAACTTTAGGCGTTCCGATCTTCCAGGAGCAGGCGATGAAGCTCGCGATTGTGGCCGCAGGTTTCACTCCAGGAGAGGCGGACCAATTGCGGCGAGCCATGGGGGCGTGGCGGAAGTCCGGCGTGATTGAAAAATTTCGTGAGAAGTTATTGACCGGGATGCGCGAACGCGGCTTGAGTGATGAATTCGCGGAACAAGTTTTTCGGCAAATCCGGGGCTTCGGCGAGTATGGATTTCCCGAATCGCACGCGGCGAGTTTTGCGCTCCTCGTTTACGTCTCGGGTTGGTTAAAACGGTATTATCCCGCGGCGTTCACGGCATCCCTGCTCAATTCGCAGCCGATGGGGTTTTACGCTCCCGCGCAATTGGTGGCCGATGCTCAGCGGCATGGCGTCGAGGTATATCCACCGGACGTCAATTACAGCGATTGGGACTCGACCTTAGAACCGCAGCCAGGTATCGATTCGGCATGGGGCTTGCGGCTCGGCTTGCGGCAGATTGCCGGATTGGGTGCCGAGGCTGGCAGGCGGATCGTCGCCAGTCGGGAAGAGCTGGGTCCTTTTTTTTCGATCACGGAGTTCGGTGTGCGGACTGGTTTAGGACAAGCGGTCATTGCGCAGCTGAGCCAGGCCGACGCCTTTGCATCATTGCAGCAGGATCGGCGGGCTGCCCTTTGGCAAGCCTTGGGGCAACCCCGTCGGCCGATCGATCAGCCGCTGTTCGCGGGCTTGCCGTGCGAAGACGATCCGGCCGCCGATAGGTTGCCGCCGGTCGAGTTGTCCGACCAGGTTTTGGCGGATTATCGGGCTTTGGGGCTGTCGCTCAAGGCGCATCCACTGAGCTTTTGCCGCCCGCGTCTGACGTCGCTTGGAGCGATCGCGGCGGCGGGTATGTCGGCGGTAGCGAATTTGCGGCCGGTGCGGGTGGCGGGGCTCGTCATCCTTAGGCAGCGACCGTCGACAGCCAAGGGGATCACTTTCGTGACGCTCGAGGACGAAACCGGAACGGTGAATCTCATCGTCAAGCCACAGATTTGGGAGCGATTTTATCAAACGTGCCGAACCTCTCCGGCCTGGTTGGTCTCGGGGCGTCTGGAGACGTGCAGCGGGGTGACACACGTCATCGCCGAGCGAATCGAAGATCTGCATCAGCAATTGCAACTTCCCAATGTCAAGTCGAGAGACTTTCGCTAGTCCGAGAGGATGACGATTTTTCGGGCGCGGGACAAGAAATCTCGAATACATCGACGGTTTGCCGATACAAGCAGCGTGCGTCCGTCGCTGGATTCTCTCACGCAGTCATTGGCGACGGGCGCACAATTAACCCAATGCCTATAACCGGTCAAGTTTCTCGAAACCGTTTTCGTCCCGGGTCATCGCCGAATGGTGTGGAAGATCTCACTTGCGAGGTTTTGTTGTCTGATTTGTCTGCTGGCTCCGTTGCATTGCGGCCACGATGATTTGCTGCAGCAACTAGCCGAAGTTCGTCGACAATTGTTTGCCAAGCCGAGTTCCGAAGTACCGCCGAGCGCTGCAAACGGGGAGCATGCTGACCGGCAATCCGGGCTCAGTCAAACATCCTCCCGGAGACCTGTCGATCGGCGTTCCGCGGGTACCGAGGCGATCACGGAAGACACCATCGCTCCCCCAGAGGACGACGAAGAGCGGAAACATGTCGAGCCGACTTGGACCGCCGAGCAACAACTCCGCCGCGTGCGGCTGGCCAGTTGCTTGGCCACCTACTACCGATATCCCGTCGATGCCAACAAGTTGCGGCCGTGGAGCATCATGCATGGGTTGATCGCCTACGGTCCCCGCTCGCTGACTCTGGTCAACGGTCAACCGGTCAATTGTGTCGAGTATTTGTGTGCCAATGGTGCTGGGGACGGCATGCAAATTCTGTATCTGGAAAACGGCAAATTGAAGACCCGTTTGGGTCCGGGAGTGCAAGGGCATGAAGGGCAACTACTCGCGATTCTCGCCCAGGCCGGTACTCCGGCCGACCAACCTTTGACGGTCGACGGCCAGCAATTCACGTTGCAGGATTTGATCGAATATGAAATGCGTGGCTGTCGCTCGGGAACCGAGTTGACCTTCAAGTTGATCGCCCTCGCGCATTACTTGGAGCCTGACGCGATCTGGCAAAACGACGATGGCGAAACCTGGACTATGGAACGACTGATTCGCGAGGAACTTGCCGAGCCATTGATCGCGGGGGCATGCGGAGGAACCCATCGTTTGATGGCGCTCAGTTTTGCCGTACAGCAGCGGGTCAAACGCGATTTGCCGTTGGAAGGGGAATGGTACCGAGCCGATGCCTACGTGTCTGCGGTGCAGGGGATCGTGTTCAACAAGTATCAAAACAGCGACGGAAGTTTCAGTACTTTGTTCTTCAAGGCACGTGAAAATCATCCCGACCTCAACCGACGGGCCTATGCTACGGGGCACATCGTCGAATGGCTGGCGTATTCGCTGCCGGAGGAGCGACTGCACGACCAGCGAATGACGGCTGCTGTCGATTTCCTGCTCGATTTGATGTTGACGGCGCCAGACCATAAGGTCGATGTGGGGCCACGCGGCCACGCGCTGCATGCATTGCAGCTGTACGAACGTCGAGCCTTCGGCAGTTCGTCGGACTGGGCCAACCCCAGTAACATCGTCAACACGCCGCTGACTGGCCGCGGACAATTCCGACAAGCGAATGTCAGCTCGCCGGCCGAAAAATCTCGCCTGATCCCCCCGGCCCCCCGTGGAGTAATCATTCGACGTCGCTGATCGAGCCGAAAAATATCAACAGAGAGCACCCTGCCATGGAAGAAAGGAGTCTCACCATGAAGCTGCTACAAGGACTGCTGAGTTCGCTAACGCTGTTGGCAGTAGTCACGAATCATTATTTCACCCCTGCCCATGGGCAGATCGTTGTTCCCGGTGCGGGGACGGAGTTGAGCAATGTCGGCGATGATTTCGAAGACGCTGACTGGACTTACAATTACAACCTGCCGAAGGTGACCAATTTTGAGGACACTACCCACTCGAAGAATTTTCCCCTAGGGGCTTCGGCCAACGCCCGATGGCACGAGGGGGGCAAACGGGGACAACCTGACTACATTGTCCGTGTACCGACCCCTGCCGAAGGATTACCCGGCAGTACCGGAGCTTTGGCACTTCGGTCGCTGCACACTGGTAGCGGCCGCCCCACCTATCAGCAACAACAAGACGATTTCATCTGCAACTTGGCCGATCATATCGGCACGATTCCCGTGTCCCGATCGCCGAGTGTTGTTACGCGGGTGTGGATGCCGCCCCTCGAAGAATGGGAAAACCGTTCCGGCTGCCATTTCGCTTATCGCATCTCCCTGTTGCGGCCGCAATCAGCGGCCTTCGCCAGTGGCCGCGGTCGATTCCGCCAGATTTCGCATTCACCCGAGGATGATATGTACTGGCCGGGCTTCTTTTTGAATCGGGAAAAGGGGGTTGATCGCAAGACGGGCGAGGCCTACGACAAAGCGTATTTCTGGATGAAAGCGACGGCGGACAGCCGAGCTATCAATGGCCCGGTGGTCGAGCAGTTCGGCTGGTGGACGCTCGGAATGAGCGTGACGCCGGACGGCAAGGTCCACTACTTTGCCAAACCCGGCATCGAAGACCTGACGGAAAAGGACTACGTCGCGTCGGCCTATCCCTTTGGCAATCGGGCCGTGACCTTCAAGACGTTTTTCTTCTGTATTTGCAATGGCGATGATGGGCGGACCTGGTCGACCGAGTTCATCGTAGACGATCCGAAGGTGTTCGTTTTGGATTAGTTCCAGGCGGCAATTCGAGGTCGACCCAGACCAAACGATGGTCTGAAGCATCGACAAGTTCAAACAACGGGTCGTCGGATTTCGGCCAAAATACCCCTGCACCGACGACTCGTTGATTTTTTGACGGCAGAATATAGTCGATTCGCAAGTTGCCGGATTGAGAATCATTGAAATCTCCGGTATCGAGGCTTGGGTCGCCACGTTGTGCGAGGTTGGCTCCACCCTGAAGCTGAGCCTGTTCAACGCCGCCAGCGCTGCGGGGCTGTGGATTTTGGATCACGTCTAAATCCAGCAGTTGATGGATCGCTCGTCCGCGGCTATCGCCATCGACGGGGTCGGCGTTGTAATCCCCCATAATCACGAACCGCGCCGTCGCCGCCAACCCGCCACGGTGTCCCGCATCGTCGATCAGGTAGTCCCCTGCCCCGCTGACATAATCGGCCCACAGTCGAATCTCATCGTGATTACGGCAACCATTTCGATCTTCTGGGCCATCGAATACGGGGGGCGTCGGATGGGCACACAGCACATGGATCACATGATCGTCGGTGACTTTGATCGGTACGTCCCAATGACTTTTGGATGACAACCTGAAGATCTCCTTGATCTCCTCGGAGTAATAGTCATGCCCAGACTCGGGAAGCTTCGGCCAGAGTGCGTTGGGCATATCCCGCCACAAAAATTTTTGAAAGGTTCTCACCGCTTCCGTATCGATGGGAAATTTCGAGAGCACCACCATGCCATACTGTCCGGGAAAGGCGCCGTACCCAAAGGCGTCATTGGCCGTCCTTTGTTTTCCGTCTCCATCCAGGTCTCTGCCAGAATCGACGCCCGTATTTACCGGGGCGGTGAACGAATAGGGATAGACGATTCCAGCATGTCCGCCTGTCGGCCGCGCCAATCGTTCCACGAAGAGTTGTAATGCCTCGTGACGTTCGTCGTAATCGAACTCGTTGAGCAGCAGCACATCGGGTCGAACCTCGCGAATGATGCGGACGATCTTGTCAATTTGGGGATGTTCATTTTGCTTAAGGTCGGCAATCAGTTCCCCGGCTCGCGATCGATTGAGCGAACAGTTGAAGGTGGCAAAGCGAATAGTGTTCTCACTGCGCTCAAGCGACGGGGTGTTTTGCCCCACCAACCGCGGCCAGCTTGGGTATGTAGACACGACCAGAAAACTGAGCACGGTCAGGAGGCATCTTGTGAGAAGGGAGGATGCTGACGGATTCGTCGTTGTCATCTTTGATCCGGTACAAATTGGCGGACTGAATTGTTCGATCGAGAATCAAGGCGCAATGGCAACCGTTGATCCCTGCGTGCGGGCTTGAACAGCCGCCTAAGGTTACGTGCCATCTAGCTAGGTTCACGGATTTCGGCAACTCGTGTATTGTAAGGGTTTCGCGAGTTAATCCAAATCAAGGATCCATGAAGAAAACCAGTTCATTACCCAACGCGAGTGTGGTTCCCGGGACGAAACCCAAATGCATCGTGTTCAGTAACGTTCACGTTCTGTCCCGCCACGCGGCCCAAATCGTGGCCGCCGTGATTCGCGAACGTAATGCCATCGGGCAACACGCGGTGTTGGCTCTGCCTGCAGGCTCGACTCCGATCAGCGTGTATCGCGAGTTGATCCGCATGCATCGCGAAGACGGTCTCGATTTTTCGGGAGTGGTGACCTTCAACATCGACGAGTACTTCGGGATTTCGGAAAACAGTCTGCAAAGTTATCGGCGGTGGATTTACGAGCATTTTCTGAACCATATCAATATTTCTCCGCAGAACATATTCATCCCTGACGGCACGATCCCGCTGGAGAAGGTCAACGAACACTGCCGCCAGTACGAAGCACAAATTTCTCAAATGGGAGGACTGGACCTAGCCTTGTTAGGCATCGGCAGTAACGGCCACATCGGCTTCAACGAGCCGTTCAGTCCGAGCGACAGTCGGATGCGGTTGGTGCAACTCGATCCCGCGTCACGCCGCTCGGTAGCCAGCGATTTCTTCGGACTCGAAAACGTGCCGACACAGGCGCTGACCATGGGGCTGGGTACGATTCTGGAAAGTCGCAAGATTTTGTTGCTGGCGTTGGGCGAGCACAAGGCCAACATCATCCGCGCGACGGCTGAGGAACCCGCCACGGAGCGCATTCCCGCTTCGCTACTCAAAACGCATCCCGACACGGTGTTCTTGCTCGACGAAGCTGCCGCGGCTGAATTGACCCAACGCAAAACGCCTTGGAAAGTCGGACCCGTGTCCTGGGACGAACGGACGATGCGCCGCGCCGTGATCTGGCTCTGCAAAAAAACACAAAAGCCATTGACCAAACTCGAAGAGGAAGATTTTCGCCAACATGGCATGCATCAACTTTTGCAGCAGTACGGTGCCGCGTCCGAAATATGTAAATCGGTGTTCCAGCGACTGATGAGTACAGTCGATGAGCATCCGGCGGGGAGCGCAGCGAAAAAACGGATTATCTGTTTCAGCCCGCATCCTGATGACGACGTGATCAGTATGGGGGGGACCCTGATCCGGCTGAACCAGGATGGCCATGAGGTCCATATCGCTTACATGACCAGTGGTAATATCGCGGTGTTTGACCATGACGCCTTGCGACTGGCAGATCTGGTGTCCGAATACAACCGGTTTTTCGGCATCGATCGAGAGAAGAGCTTGCAAGTGGAATCGCTCGTCAATTCAGCCTTGCGGTCGAAACGATCGGGGGAACCCGACATCGACGAAGTGCGGCAAATCAAGGCGCTGATTCGCTGGAGCGAGGCCAAAGCGGGAGCCATCAAGGTCGGTTGCGAGGAGCGGCATTGCCACTTTCTGGATTTGCCGTTTTATCGCACTGGGACGATCGATAAGAACCCGTGGGGCCCCGAAGATGTGAAAATCATCAAGGATTTATTGACTGAAATTGAGCCGCATCAAATTTATGTGGCGGGCGATCTTTCGGATCCCCATGGAACGCATCGCGTTTGCGCCGAGGCGATTTTCCAGAGCCTCTTCGAACTGGGTGAAGCCGGACGGGACCTTCCCGAGGTGCTTCTCTACCGCGGCGCGTGGCAAGAGTATGAATTGCACGAGATCGACGTCGCGGTACCCCTGACCGTAGCGGACGTGGCGCGCAAGAAGAAAGCGATCTTCATGCATGAAAGCCAGAAGGACGAAGCGCTGTTCCCCGGTTCTGACCCACGTGAATTTTGGCAGCGGGCGGTGGATCGCAATGTCAATACGGCGAATCAGTACAACCTGGTGGGCTTGCCCGAGTACTATGCCATGGAAGCTTTTATGCGTTGGAACGGTACGCCGATTTAATTGTTGATGGCGCTGCGAATCGAATTGTCGGCGTTGGAGAATAAACCGCCAGGTACTCCGCCAAGAGTCGCAATCGTGCCCATGCATGCCAAAAGAATTGCGGCCAACATCACGCAGTATTCGACCGCGGTGGGACCATCGTCATCCACCAGGAGCCGCGTCAACATTTTTTTCAGGTGCTTGGCCATGTCAATTCAATCTTTCGCGTTTTTTATCGAACGGCGTGTCAATTCCGGCAAACCGGTCTACCCGTGAAACCTTCTCGAAAACTTTTCCACGAAAACGAGGGTGCAGCAACTGTCCTGGCGTCGGCCTTGGGGCATCAATTTCAGATCACCGTTCCCTTGCAGAACCGTTGATGCTCAAAGGTAGGATACGGGCTGGCGCCGGGGCCAGAAGCACGCCGAAAATTTTTCGATTAACCGGGTGGTCGCGTTTAATTCGCACGGATTGCTAAGATCGTGCTGTTTCTGACGATTGCGCGGATCGTGGCGAAAGGCGACCGTTACTTGGCGGCGTGCCGATTCCAGGGGAGTTTGCGTTTGATTTCATCCTTGAGGTGATGAATTACGGAATCTTTGTCCGTATCGCGGAGAATTTGCGTGACGACTTCTTTGGCCGATTCCCGGCCCCAGGAACCGCCGTGTTCGAAATAATGTTGAGCGGCCCGGCCAATGATGTAGGAGCTGAAACCGGCCGCAGCGCCTTGCGGGATCAAGGTCAACGGTGTGGCGATGGAAAACGTCAACGTTTTCAAGGCGCTGGCCCCCCAACTGGTCAACTCGCCCAGTGCGAAGATCCCTGCGGCCTTGGCGATGCCCCGAGCGAGATTGCGAGCTTGATACATCGAGAAATCGAGGCCATACAGCTTCGATAGGGTCACGATCAGCAGGACGTCGATCGAGACCCCACCCAAGATATCGAAAATTCCCGGCGCCAGCGCGACAACCGTGGCTTTCGTGGCAGCCATTCCCCAGATCAGATTATCTGCTTGCCGTTTGCGCATCTGCACGCGGACCGTGGAGATCCTGTCGCTTTTGTCGGCGGCGTATAAGGCGGCGTTGAGCGCGATCAGCCCCAAGCCTTCTTTCTCCAGGACTTGCAAGATCAGCAATTTCAAATCGTTGACGTCTGGCTCTGGGCGAATCCACTCGGAGCGCACCTGCCCCTGCTCGTCCTCCACGACATGTTCGATTCGCCGCGGGTGGGCCGACGTCAATACCAGATGCTCTGGCGGAATCAAACCGGCCAGTCGTTCACGAATGCGGTCGATCAGAGCGTCGAGTTCGGCAGCGGTGTAAAGATCACGCTTGTTGAACACGATGATGATCGGCTTATTGACCGCGGCGAGTTCGAGCAAGGAACTGTATTCGACATCGTTGATATCCGAGTCGATGACGAACAGAATCAAATCGGCGCGCCGCGCGGTGGTTTCCGCTAGTTCGGCTCGGTCGGTACCACCGACTTCATTGATGCCCGGAGTATCGACCAGGATGATTTCGGATTGATCGAGTCCAGGGATGCGGTGCCCTGCCCCTTCCCAGGTGGTTCCCCAGACTTCCTTGGTCCAGCCCCCTTGAACATCGACCGCAGCGACCTGCTGGCCGATCAGCGCATTGATGAGCGCTGACTTGCCCGTACTGATTTCGCCGAAGAACACGATCTCGACGCGGCCTCGCGTGGCCTTGTCGTACATCGCATGCAACTGCTGGAAATCGTTCTGCAGTTCCGCCCGTTCCCGCTCCGAGCATTTTTGCAATTTGGCGATGGTTGCCTGGATCGATTCGATGGCGGCATCGTATTGCTGGTTTTTCGCGTCGAGAGAATTCATCGGGAAACGTCGTTAGAGATTTTCGAGGGACCAGAGTGAACAGTTTTAACTACCGGAGAATTTCTCGCGAGCCTTGGCGACGAGCTTGCGCAGCGAATCCAATTCCATCACTTTTTCCCACTCGCGCCGCGCTGTATTGGCCAGGCCGCCGTCGACGAAGGACATTTCGTTGCCAAAGTATTCGATGAATACGCCGCCAATCCAACGCGTGATCACGGCCTGGATCACACCCTGCATGGCATTGCCGACGAGTTGGCCGGCGAAGGGAACGACCTTCACCAGCGACGCGAAGATCGCCCCGGCGGCGAGCGACGCTCCCTGGCTGCCCAAAACGCTCACGAGAATTTTGCCCATTTCCGACAGCCATTTAGAGGCGGTTTGCAAATCGACGGTGTGGCCATAGTTTTCGGCCAAATCCAAGATCATTTTCGTGGAGATGCCCACGCCGGCTGCGAGGTCGACCAGCGGAAAGGGGCTGACGGCGGCGACCCCGGCCGAGCCCCACATGTAGCGCTCCACGATATCCCAAGCCCGATCATCAAGCGATTTTTTGATCTGCCGTCGCGCCTTCTCAAGCAGTCCCCGCGATTGCATCAGCAGGTTGGCCATGACCAGTTCCTTGCGGTCTTGCTTGACGATCTTCATCATCCGCTCGGCCAAATGATCAATTTCAGGCGGCTGGGCGACGGTCTCCTCGATTTGCGTTCCGTCAGGTCGGGTCCGCAAGCGAGTTCGTCTGTTTTCTTGGGATTGAATCGCCACCACGTCGTCGGCAGCCACCCAGGTCGCCGTCTGCGCGCGGAGTTGGCCAAGCAGTTTGTCGCGGTCTTCGGCATGGTACCAATCGGATTTGTTGAGACAGACGACGATCCGTTTTTCCATCTGCCCTAATTTTTCCAGCAACCGATATTCGCTGTCGCGCAGGGGGCCATCAACCACGAGCAGAATCAGGTCGGCGTCCTTGGCAGCTTCGGCCGCGATCCATACATGTTTTTCGCCGTCGATCTCACCCAGTCCGGGAGTGTCGACTAGGAAGACTTTGTCGAAGTGTTCCCATTCGATCTCGTTGCGAGTCACGGTGGTGCCGCCGCGGACGTCGGTGGCGAACGCGTCACGGCCGGCCAGTAAATTGAGGACCGATGACTTGCCGCTACTGATCGTGCCGAACGCGATGATTTCGAGGCTGAGCGTCTCACGTTTTTCGCGAAAGGCTTGCAAAAGCGGATCGAGCTCGGCCTGGAGTTGTCCCTCGCGGTCGTCTCGACGTTGGAGTTCGGCGAGTCGATCGAGATTCTGGTCGATCTCGCTGGCTTGTTGGGCGATCGTCAGTTCGCTGGGATTCTTTTCGCCTCGAATCTTTGCCTTGGCCTTGCTCCGCCCGCTGCGGTAAAGCCGCCACAGGGTCCAGCTCATACTGCCAAAGAACAGGATTCCGCCGAACGATACGACGACTAAATAGATTGTGCCCCACAACGGGCTAAGTTCTTTGATGGTCTGGTATTTGTCGATAATCCAGCCGGGCAAATACAAAAGCACCAAACCAACCACGGCCGCGGCGATCAAGAGGATGAAACCGGAAAAGGTTTTGCCCAGATGAATCATGATGGGAATTTCGACTTGCGGAGTTGGCTCGTTAAAGATGCGGAAACGAATTCGCTGCTACAGAGCCGAGGTTTGCAACAAAAGTCACTTCGGGACAAATCTTAATTCTAGGATCAGCCTCGGAGAACAAACTATGGACGATTGCACGGAAATGGTGCCCGGCGGCCGGCTTCGCCGAGCGCGAGTTACCAGGTTGACAAAGCACTCGACCCTTAAATTGGTTTTTTTACGGATTTCCACTGGATTAACGGGATTGCGCGGCGAGTTCGCGCTTGCCCCTGGTTTCTCGATAAGAGTCTTTCCCAAAGCTTCAGCGGCTGTGACCTGGAGCGTAAGCGCGGGCTAGTTATGGGATCGGCTCTAAGATCGCGACACATTGTCCGGTGGGAAAAAACAACGTTTGCGGTAGAATTCACCTATCATTTTCGTCTGCAGCCGTTACTTTGCAACTGCCACCGGCGGTTCCCCCGCGATGACCGTAATGATCGATAAACAGAGTCCAGTGCGAGCGGCGACGCTGCGGCAGCGTGCGGCCGCCTTCGTGGAATTGACCAAGCCGCGGATTTCAACGATGGTGCTCATCTCCATCGCGGTGGCGGCGGTTGTGGCCAGCCCGGTTTTTCCGAGTCTTGGCACGGCGGAATTTTGGGCGGTTATCCACGTTGCAGTCGGGATGTTCCTGGTGGCTGCCAGCGGCAACTCGGTCAACATGTATTTGGAACGATATACGGATTTCTTGATGCCGCGAACGGCGTCAAGGCCGCTTCCCGATCGCCGCTTGTCCTCTCAGGACGTTTTGTATTTTGCCGCGATTACGTTCGTCGCTGGAGTCGCCTATCTCGGCTTGTTGGCCAATTGGCAAGCCACGGTGTGTGCCGTGGTCACGTGGATTTTATATGGGTTCGTGTACACCCCGATGAAAACGCGGACGCCGCTCAATACGGAGGTCGGGGCTGTGGCGGGGGCGATGCCTGTGATGTGCGGTGCCTTGGCGACCAATCCGTCGTTGGAAGCTTTTGGGGTCGGCCTATTCACGATGTTATTGTTTTGGCAGTTTCCTCATTTCATGGCGATCGCTTGGTTGTATCGCGATCAGTATCGGCGGGGGGGGCTAAAAATGCTGACCGTCACCGAACCGACGGGGTTGGCGGCCGGACGCAAGGCGGTGATAACCGCCTTCCTGACTTGGGCCGGTAGTTTGCTCCCTGTGGTGAGGTTGGAGGAAAGTTTTCCCCGTTGGCTGTTCGTGGCACTTGCATCCAGCTTAGCAGTGTGGTACGTCACAACGTCTCTCCATTTTTATCGGCAGCGCGACGAAAGCACGGCGCGGCGGTTGCTGCGAGTTTCCATTTGCTATTTGCCGCTTTACATGGTTTTGCTGTTGATCTTTGTGCGGTTTGCGAGCTAAGGGCTCGCGATTTGAAGTGCTGGTCCGCGGTGGCGAATAGAATCTTTTGTTCGGGAGGATGGGGTTGAGATCGTCGATGAAGTTCTTGCCGCTCGTGCTGTGGACGGCAGTCCTGGCCGGGCTCGTTTGGCTCGTCTGGAAGCGTACCCAACCGCCGCCGCAGCTCACCGGTGTCGTGCTCGTCGACGTCCCCTGGGAACATTTGCCTGACGTCCCCCGTTTTCGTTTGGTCAATCAGGCGGGAGAAGAGTTCGATTCGAATCGCTTGAACGGTCGCGTTTACGCGGTGAGCTTTTTTTTCGCGAATTGCCCGACGATTTGTCGTGATTTGAATCGTCAGATTGCGTCTCTGAACGAACGGACTAAACAACTCGACTTGCAATTCTTGACGGTGTCGGTCGATCCTGAGAATGATTCCCCGGAAGTGCTGGAGAAATACGCCCGTGACATGGGGGCAGTCGCGGGACGATGGGATTTCCTGACCGGACCGATGCATCGCATCAAACAGTTGGGCGAACACGTTTTTCAAGTGGTGATCGACAAGGAAACGCACACCGACAACATTTTGTTGGTCGATAAATGGGGGCGTTACCGCGATCGCTTTAAGTGGGATGATCCCAACGAAATGAAGCGGTTCGTGCAGGTCGCCAGTGAGCTTGTGCGGGAAACGGCGCCACCGTTGGGGAAAACGATCGTCACTCGCAACGCACTGCCGCTGAATGCGGGCAAGAACTGGCAAGTGCTGCCGTGGTTGCGTGAATTCGTTTTAATGGATCAAGCAGGGCGAGAGTTTTATTCGCGAGATTTGACGGGGCGGGTGTGGATTGGCAGTTTCTTCTACAGCCGTTGCCCGGATGTGTGTCCCGAGCAGAATAAGTTTTTGTCCGAATTGCGTAAATCGCTCCCCCAGGACGCGATCCGGTTGGTCAGCATCACAACCGATCCAGACTTTGACACACCCGCCGTCTTGTCAGAGTACGCGCGGATGTGGGGAGTCAAGGACGATTCCTGGGTGTTTTGTACCGGCGAAGCGGCATTGATTCGGCGAATCGGTTCTGAATTTTTCGTTGCCGCCGCAAGTTCGGACCACCACAGTTCGGAACTGTTCGTCGTCGATCGTTGGGGCCGACTCCGTGGGCGGTTTCATTGGAAAAATCCTGACGAATCGGAAGCGATGCGGAACCTGATCACTGACTTAGCGGCCGAAACGGCACCAGTTCCGTTCACAGAAATTGTCCAGCCCTCGCGGCGCGGTAATGAAGGGAAAGAAGTGGAGTAGCGACCATGGAGCTGACTCAGATTTTGCCGCATATCAATGCCGGGCTGAATTTGCTTGCCACGATTTTGCTGGTGACAGGATACGTCATGATCAAGCGGAAACGAGAGGACGTGCATCGGCGGATCATGCTGTCGTGCTTTGCCGTCTCGTGTCTATTTCTGGTCAGCTACCTCACCAATTATGCGCTGCAAGGCGGGAATACAGAATTCCCTAGCGAAAAGTACCCCACTGCCGCGATGGTCTATTTTCCGTTTTTGATCGCCCACATCGCTTTGGCGGCAGTCGTCCCGGTTTTGGCTCTGGTGACGATCGTGTTGGGTTTGAAGAACCGCCGCGAAACACACCGCCGCTGGGCCCGCTGGACCTTTCCGATTTGGCTGTATGTTTCGGTATCTGGCGTCATTGTCTACTTGATGATTCGCTGGATTTTCCTGCCGTAATTGAATTCGGATCAAGTTGCTAGCTGAGGACGGTTCGTCTTCTGTCACGCTGGTGGATTTTATAGACTTGGGTCACCCGTGTCACTTTTCGTCCGTTGTTCGTAAGCGTCCGCGACTTTGTCATCCATTCGCAGCGACTCAGTGTGTGCTCGATCTGGCCCGCCGCCGGTTGACCAACGGCTACCCAGTTATTGGGCAACGCGGCATTTGTCCGAAAACGGCTGCGCGGCAATTTCACTGGCTGATCGCACTCGGGCCTTGCAGTCGTGGGGCAATTTTTCGTTAGCTTACTCCGTCGCCTATCAGCCCAAACTCGAGTATTTCGGAGATGCCAACGGTTTTTTAGCCTACGGGCGACGCGGCGGCTACACCTTTGTGCTTGGTGATCCGCTGTGCTCGGAGGAGGATAAAGCCGATTTGCTGAGGCGATTCTTGGCCAAGTTTTGGTCGCCGTCGTTTGTGCAAATCAGTGAATCCACCGCGCGTTGTTTGGGTGCGCAAGGTTTCAAAATCAATGAGATTGGAATTGATACATGGTTGGAGTTGTCCGGCTACTCATTCGCAGGCAAGGACAAGGAGTGGCTACGCTATGCCGATAACTGGATTACGAAACGCGGTTATCGGATCGAGGAGGGAACCATCGCGGATCGCGAAGCCGAGGTCCTCAATGTTTCAGAACGCTGGCGCAGGACGCGGACGATTAGCCGCAAAGAAGTTCGCTTTTTGAACCGGCCGATTCCGATGACCGACGAGCCGGACGTGCGGCGATTTTTTTGTGTTTCGCCCGCAGGTCGACTTGAGGCGTTCGTCTTCTTCGATCCGCTGTACGAGGACGGGCGGCTGACCGGTTACGTGACATGCATCAAGCGGCGAATCCCCGAGAGCTCGACTTACGCCGAGGCCGCGATCATGAAACGAGCCATCGAGACGTTTCAGCGGGAGAACGTCTCTCGGCTATGGCTGGGGCTGTCGCCGTTGGCAAACATCGAGGATCGAATATTTCGGCCCAGTCGCGGACTGCACTGGGTGGGTCGCTACCTGCATCGTGCGGCGTGGTTTAATAGGTTGTGCTACAATTTTCAGGGCCATACGCATTACAAGAAACGTTTCCGGGGAAACGAAGTTAAAATGTATTACGCTTCGCGCAGCCCGAATAACACCTTGCGAATTCTGACCCTTTGTAGCCTGTGCGGAGCGTTTTGAGCCCCTGCCGCTGGAACGGCGTTGCGCAGGCTGCTCGAGAAGTGTGGGGTCCGGCTAGACGTCAACGCGAGTTTGGGTTCATGCAGCTGAATTCGAAGAATGCTCTCGTCTTGATTCTCGGCGACCAAGCTCTCATCAGCGGCATGCGATTATTGACTCAAGTGGTCGTTGCACGCTACGCTGCCCATAGCGAGCAGGGGATCGGATTTTACGTCGCGGTGTTCGGCTTCGTGATTTTGGCTGTGATGTTGGCCGAGTCTTTCATCACTATCCCCGTCAATGTTTTTTTGCCTCATCAATCGGACGATCAACGCGCGGCTTTTGTGGGTGATTCCTTTCGCGCCCTGATGCGATTGATCGGTGTGATGGGTGCCGTGTGTTGTCTTGCGACTCTGGCTGGTTGGCTGTGGCAGTGGCAGTTCCTGATGTGGGTCGCTGGGGTGCTGGCGTGGTATTTGCCCTTGCATCTGGCTCGCGAATATGGGCGTCGCATGCTCTTGGCGACCGATCGGCATCAGACGTTATTCTTCTACGACCTGATCACCTGTTTTTTGATGCTTGTGGGTTTGGGACTCAGCGTCTCGGGCGGATCAGTGGGAGCCGTGTGGGCGTATTTGCTTTTCAGTATAGCCAACGCCACCTTCGTTTGGTTGTGGTGGCGAAGTTTCAAAGAGGAGGTGATTTGGAACGAAGAATTCGGGTCGAACTTCGACAAGATAGCCTTCGAACACGGTAAATGGGTGGCGGCGGAGGGTTTGTTCAGTGTCGTTCTTGTTTACTTCTCGCATTGGCAAATCACGGCTCTCCTCGGCGAAGAGGCGGCCGACCGTTACGGGAGCTGCCTCACTTTGGTGTTCATCGCCAATCCTTTTTTGTTGGGCGTGGTCAGTTATTTCGGCCCGCGGGCCTCGAAAATTTTCGCCGAGGCGGGTGTTGCCGGAATTCGATCGGAAAGTTATCGTCTGGCGGGACTCGTGAGCGGTGTTTTGCTGGCAGCGACGCTAGTGATTTGGGCCGGCGGCGATTGGTTGATGACTGCCGTTTTCGGTAGCCGTTTTGCGGGATTGGGTTCGACGGTTGCCATACTGAGCTTGGGTATGCTGGTTTTGGGGAGTGGGTTTGTATTCGCAACCGGCTTGCAAGCGATCCAAGCCCCGCAGTTCAATTTCTTCGCTTCGATGTTGTCCGGAGTCGCGGTGGTTTCCCTCAGTTTTTGGCTGCTGCGCGGGGATATCAGTCAGGCGGCTTGGGCGTTCTTGATTTCGGCCGCAATTGGTACCCTGGTACGCGTGGCCAGCTTTCACGCGAAATTGGCTGGACTTGCTGGCGGCACGGGGATGTCCGCTTGACGGTTTGCCCCCTAGACACCTGCGCTGCGACGGATTGCCACAAACGAAGCTGCCGACCTAGAAAAGAATGCCGTCGCTGCTTTTTCGAACAATGTCTTTCAGGAACCGCCCCCTTCCACTTGTCCGCAGTTTGCCGCCGAAAAAAAACGTGGTTTAAGGCTGGAGTGCTGATTCGGCGAAGCCGGGATTCTGGGGTGTCGCCGTTTGGAAAGTTGGTGTTAACGGCATTTTAAGCCCTTGTGAAACCTACCCAGAATCCGCTATACTCTTCGGTTTAGGTCAGTCGAGAGTTTAAGGCCATCTACGATGAAAGTCCGCGCTAGCGTCAAGAAAGTCTGCGATAACTGCAAAGTTGTTCGGCGAAAGGGAAAAGTGTACGTCATCTGTACCAATCCGCGCCATAAGCAGCGTCAAGGCTAGTACGCCTGTGATCGCCCTCTCCCGGCGGTGCCGGGACTAGGCGGAGTATGCGTTCTTGGGTTGGCAACGCCAAAGATCAAAGATCATCGCGCAACCCTGCGACCAGCCGTTGGGAAACTAAGTTGGAGTTTTTATATGCCACGTCTACTGGGTGTTGACATTCCGAGCGACAAGAAAACGGTCGTTTCACTGACCTATTTGTTTGGGGTCGGACCAGCGATCGCTCGTGAACTTTGCCATAAAACCGGCGTCGATGAAAATAGTCGCGCTCGGGAGTTGACTGACGAGGAACTGAGTCGCTTGGCGACGATCCTGGAACGCGATTATGTCGTTGAAGGCCCGCTTCGTCGGCAAGTCGCGCAGAACATTTCCCGGCTTCGTGAAATCAAATGCTACCGCGGGATTCGACATCGCCTGGGCCTGCCTGTGCGTGGCCAGCGAACCCGGACGAATGCTCGTACCCGCAAAGGTCCTAAGAAGACTGTGGCAGGCAAGAAGGGGGTTAAAGACCTCAAGTAGTTTGGCTCCCAACGCCAGCACATGTTGGCTTGACCCAACTCTGTTAATTGAACCTCAATCGCATCCCAATACATTTTTTGTAGAGCTTAACGATGACCAAACCTGCACCCAAGCGAAAGGTGCGCCGCAACGTTACCTACGGTGTGGCACACATCAACGCGACCTTCAACAACATTATGGTGACGATCACCGACGCCAAGGGAGAAACTCTCTGCTGGGCATCGGCGGGAACGTGTGGCTTCAAGGGCAGCCGCAAGAGCACCCCGTTCGCGGGCCAAATGGCAGCGACTCAGGCTGCCGAAAAGGCGGTGAAATTCGGCATGAAGGAAATCGATGTGCTGGTGCGTGGTCCCGGCAGTGGTCGCGAAAGTGCGATCACGGCTCTGCAGGCCGCTGGCTTGAATGTGAAGTCGATCGAGGATTGCACCCCGATTCCCCATAACGGGTGCCGTCCGCCGAAGAAGCGGCGCGTCTAGCGGATCATTGCGATTGGCAGGGCAAACGCCTGTCCCCTTCCTTTTTTCTGGCGGCGTTCGCTCAACGAGTTTTTTTGACAAATCACGAACATTAACAATTGGAGAAATTCGATGCACGTTCGATGGCGTGGATTAGAACTTCCGAGCAGTGTGACCTGCGAGCGTTCCAGCCTCACGAATACCTATGGAAAATTCGTTGCCGAACCGTTCGAGCGAGGTTTCGGGGCCACGATCGGCAATAGCCTTCGTAGAGTGCTGTTGTCGAGTTTGGAGGGGAGCGCTGTCACTGAAATCAAAATCCGCGGCGCGAATCATGAATTCACGACGATCCCCGGCGTCAAGGAAGATGTCACGGATATCGTGCTCAACGTCAAATCTTTGGTTGTCAAGAACAACAGCGAACAAATGAAGGTGATCACGGTCGAGAAAAATACGGCCGGCCCGGTGACCGGACGCGACATCCAAACAGGTGGTGAAGTCGTCGTCATCAATCCTGATCATGTGTTGGCGACGCTCACGGTTGACACTCCGTTCATGATGGAAATGGTCGTGCAAAACGGGCGCGGTTACGTTCCCGTTGCGGAAATGAAAAGTCAACGCGATCAGGAAATCGGAATTATCTTGGTCGACGCGGTCTACAGCCCGGTGACGCGCGTCCGCTACGAAGTCGAAGAGACCCGCGTCGGTCAGAAGACTAATTATGACAAGCTGACGATGGAAATTTGGACCGATGGATCGGTAAGCCCTGAAATGGCCTTGGTCGAAGCTTCCAAAATCCTTCGCAAGCACCTCAATCCGTTCGTTCAATACACCGAGCTGGGGCCCCAAGTCCACTCCCAGCCACGATCGCTCGGCGGCGGTGCCGACGCGGCGCTAGAATCCAAGCTCAATATGTCGATTCGCGAATTGCGGTTCGGCGTGCGAGCCAACAACTGCTTGGAGCATGCGGGAATCACTACCGTTCGAGATCTGGTGCAGTACACCGAAGACCAATTGCTGGAGCTCAGGAATTTCGGTGAAACTACCATGATTGAGGTCCGCGAAAAGCTGGCCGAAATGAATTTGCACTTGGGTATGAAAGTGCCACGCTCGTCCTTCGTCGGTTAATCAAAACAAAAGAAAAAAGTAAACATTAGGATCGGCTGTTCTCATGAGACACAAACGATTAGGTAAACGGCTGGGACGCAGTTCCAGTCATCGCAAAGCCTTGTTCGCCAACATGGCCTGCGCACTGTTTTTAACGGAACGTAATCCCGAAGATTTCGAGGGCTTGTACCAATCCGACGGTGTTACTCCGGTCAAGCCACCCAAATTCAAAGGCCGAATCATCACGACGCATGCCAAGGCGAAGGAATTGCGGCCCATCGTCGAGCGCTGCATTACCATCGCGAAGAAAGCCCTTCCGCACGAACAGGCTGCCCGGCAATTTGCAACCGATGCCCCTCGGAATTCCGAAGCTTGGAAGCGATGGCGAGAAAGCGAAAATTGGAAAAAGTGGGTTGCGGCCCGTGCCCCGGCAGTTGCTCTCCGCCGTCGTGCCTTCGCAATCCTTCGCCAAAAAGAAGCCGTGCGTTTGCTGTTCGATGAAATCGCCCCGCGCATGGCCGATCGCAATGGCGGCTACACGCGGATTCTCAAACTGGCGACTCCCCGTTTGGGCGACGCAGGAAACCGCGCGATTCTGGAATTGGTGGGACGCTTCGATCGCTCGCAGAAGTCGAGCCAGAAACCGCAATTCGAATCGGAAGAATAGAAAGAAGTTAGTTCTGAGCTTCGCCTAAAATCCGTGCTCTCCGAGCACAAGTTCTCTTAAAGTCCGAATCAAATGCCAGTGTAGTGTTGATCGGGAGCATCAACTCCGCGGGAGCATCAATTTAGAAAACGCTGCACGGCTAAATTTTTCGAATGTTCGACTTTTCTCGCATCGGCCTCCCCGAAAGTGGACGGCGAGCTATCTGACCGGGCTGTGCCGAAACACATGCAGCTGCAGGGCTCCGGTGGGCGCGTCTTGCCAAAACCAGACGCCTACGCGTTCCCTCTCTTCGTTTCCGGATGCGGCATCTTCCCAAGGCTAATTTGTGCTCCCCTCGGGAAAAGCGTTAGCAGGACTCGGGCAGGAATTTGTGGATTCGCTTGATCGGCCAGGGCTTCAATTTTCGATTCAGTGCAATATCGGCCGGTTCGACTATTTCTGCGACCGCGTTGTTGCTTGGGGGGCGATCCAAACACCGTCGCGGAAAATTGTTTGACGCGGGTCGATGCCGCTTTTCTCTATGAATTCAGCAAGGCTGGGAGGCCAAGCAACCCGACGCGACCCGCTGGCGTACCAATTGGACGAATCGCGCGTAACGGTCATAGGCGTGACGACGTCAGTTAATCGTTCGCTCAATTGGAGCAATTTCAACAGACTCCGTTCGGAAAGTTCCTGGCGCTGGACGATTCCCTCTAATTCAGTCCAACAGATGATCGACGACCAATGCTCCAGAGTCGCTTGCAGGCGAGTGTTGGTCATCAATTCGTTGGCATCCTTCCAGGCTTCCGAGCGGATGGCTCGAATAAGTTTTTGCAGGTCCGTGATGTCCGTTCGAGTGGCAAGGAATGGCTCGTCGGCAGGCTGTTCCCGAGTCGATCCGCCGCGCATTGTGAGCCAGGGGGCCAGGGATGTATGCTCGCTTGGTTCTAAGGCAGACCTCAATGCTAACTCCGCGCTTTGCTGAACTGCGTCGTCGCCAAGAAACAAGCAGATGAAATACAACCGCTTCATCAGTTGGTTGGCTACTTGATCTTGCGGAAAGCGGGCGAGCTCGTCAGCCAATTCGAGATAAGCGTACGGGGTGTGGGGTTCCAACCTGCTCAACCGCTCGATGTCGATCGTCCGCAATCGATCGTCGATGTCGCTCCACGGAATCAGCTCGGACGTTTGTCCTGGGGTCTCGAGACGATCGGCCAGTAGCAATCCTGCGGATGTCTCCGAAACAATCGCGCCGAATCGTTGCTCGCCCGACTTCAACCACACGACGTCAGCGAATCCGATTGCATGGCGATTTGCGAGGAGGCTGAAACATAAAAATGCTGCCAAAAGCGAGAAGACATGTTTCATCCTTACCACCCCCCTGTGTCAAGCAGCCTTTTCATCGTAGCGGCCCGATCTTGGCTAAGCCATTTTAGAAACAGCAACTCTAGGGCGAGGAATGTCTTGGCCGCTGACTGCTGTTCTTCTTTGAGGCCCGCCAACTCAGCGCGACGCGATGACGATTCGGTAGGTGAGACCGTGCCATGGCGCGATGCCAAGACCTGCAGAAATTCGTATTGGCAATTGACTATTTCTGAGAGGCCGCTTTCTCGACCTTTGTCCGTAGCGTGCATGGCGATCGGGAACTCCAACACCGTTGCCGAACCCGCTAGAGACTGTGCAATAGAGTGAATCAAGGTCGCGAGCTTGGTTTCCTGAGGCAGTTGACCAGTCAGGCGTTCGCTGCGGAAGCGATAGCTGCGCCAGGTCGTACGCTGTAGATTCTTCCATTGTTGTTGCTCGACGAAAATCTCCTCGCCGATTCGCGATTCGAGCTTGCGTCGCGCTAGTTCGTGCAGCGTTTGTTTAAATTCCTGCTGCCATCGCTCCTGGTCGGCGAACTGGAATTCAATGTCGGTGAGGAGTTGCAAAAGCGAGCGAGCCTCGTCTGCGGAAAGTTGAGCCGAGTCGACCTCGTCAGCCAAAGCGAGAAGAAACGTCGGCCATTGCGAGAACGATTGAATCGATTGTTCTGCAGCAATTCGCTCGGCGAGAGTCAGTGCTCGCAAGTAAAATCGGGCGATTGGCAACACGTCCCGCGGACTGGCCGAGTTTATCGTTACACTCCGTTGAGCCAACTGTTTCAAAGCATCGATTCGCAGCAATTCATTCAACGGATCGGTGTCGTTGAGTCGAATCAGCAATGAGGCGACCGCGCGTGAATCTTCTGCGGCCGCAACGGTCGTGGCGACGTAAACAGGCAGTTGGGGGAGAGGCATTTCAGCGAATAAACCGCGCTCGGCCTTGCGAAATCCTTCGCTCAGCATCTGACTCGGAAGCCTTCGCTCGGCCGCTGCCAATGCCAAAAGGGATACATTGGCGACTTGCATCGTCGTGATGCCCCAGGCAGCGATGGAACCGTATTCCAGCTCGGGAAGTCGCCAATTTCTGGCCTGGCGGAGAAATTCCCGCTCGAGATCGGCAGCGTAGTCATTGATCGCGATGATCGGAGCAAGTCTCGCGTTTCGTAGCTCATTTTTTTTCAAGCGCATCGCCTTAGCGAAAGACTCCTCCGCCTGCTCCGGGGGAATTGGTAAACCAAGTCGCAACGCGATGGCTTTCCAAACTTCGAGCTGAAAGGAACTGGACGTTTGCCGATCGGCAAGTTCCAGCCAAGCCTCGATCATCTGGTCATCGGCCGATTGAACTAACGCAGCGAGGTGCGGAGTCAGGGCCGCATGTACGGAACTGTTCAAGGTGCGGACCAGGGAACGGACGATCACACGATTCGCCATCTCAAGATACTCAGGACGATGGGAAGCATATCCGTCTAATGTCAACAGCAGATGAACCTGCGACGCCACTTGATCGGGATCCCCATCCGCCAAGCCGAGGGTTCGCTGCCACTCGGTCAGCAACCACCGTTGCTTGATGGCCGTGCTCCGGCTCTCAACGGGCAGTGATCGGATTTTTAACGATAATTCGCTTTCGATGAATGCCGCCAGCCAATCGGGCAGATTCGCGCCGGCGATGCGAACTGCAGTGGCCAACACTTGCCAAGCGATGGACCGCCGCCTGATTTGCAGCAAACGTCCTCCGGATTCGTCGACAGACAGCCATTGATGGATCCACGACTTGGTAAACCATTGGGCATCGAAATCGGGATCTGCGGTGGCAACCTCAGTCAGCAAGTCCAGGGCGACAGGAATATCGGGTGGCGTGAGGGTTGCCACCCGAGTAAACAATTCGTGGTATTGCGCCTGTCGAGACGGGGAATCAGAAACTTGCTCCAAACGCTGGCAAAACGAGGCGAGTTCGCGAACCCCTGCGGATAGTTTGCGATCGGGATTGATGATCGACTCTGGTAACCAACGCTTTGGGAGTTCCACGAGATTGGATGGCTCTGTCTCCATCGTTACGGTTGTTTCAAGCGAACCAGCTTTTCCCGCAAACCACATAACGGCGATCATGGCCAGCGCGCCTAGTATCGTACCCGCAGCGAGCAAACGCTTGCCGAAGCGGCGCCGCCGATCGAGCCGTTCCATGCGCTGGTTCGCAGCGATCTTGTGGGCCAAAAATTCATCGACTCGTTCGCGGGTGACGCCCCAATTCGCTCCCAATTCATAAAAATGTTCTTTGAGTGAATCCGAAATCGTCGGGAGATCCGCAACACCGTCATCGATACTCTGCTCGATCAACGCTTCAGCTTCAGAGAGAGAAACTCGTTTAATTTCCAGTTGCTCGCAGACACTTTCCAATAATTGCCGAGCGCGAGGAAGACTGATTTGGTACTTGGTTTCAGCCAGCTTAATCGCCCGATTTTCCCAAGGCAGCGCTAAAATTTTGGAGGGAAATGCTTGGAATGACCTGCGCAGGAACTTGACGAAATTCTGCTCGTAGCGACTGAGTTGTGCATTTGGATCGTTATCGAGTTGGAGTTCTTTGATGGCTTGGGAAAACTCCTCTTCGCTCATTCTCAGTTGCCTTGCCAGGCTGCGCAGTCTCGCCTGGCTCTGCATGTTCAATCCCCCGTGAGCCGCCACGATCGCGACAGCTTGGCGAGCAAACGCGCGGAGCCGAGGATCGCTAGTGTTGGACATAGGTCGAAAATTTTAAGGAAAATCAAGCGTATGAAACTTGAGCCACGAGCGGCCGCAGGAGCCATTGCCTGGTTTGCTGGTTTGAATTCGGATTGCCCCAGGGCAACTCCGGAGTCAGTTGTAATGTGCCCAAGGGCAATCAATTCTAATCGCGTCGCGAAGGGCTGACCAACCCGCAGCCCTAATAAAAGGCATTTCAGAAGCCGATCGATTCGAACGCGCTCCGCCACGTTGAATTCAGCTGCGGTACAAGGTCGAGCACTTGCTCGTAGACATCTTTTGCCGACTCCGGATTCAACACAGCTAAACAGCGAACCGCACCTAATTTGGCCTCCAGCCAATCGTCGCTGCCGACCGCTGCCCCGGAGCTGAGGCGTCGGTAAAGCTCCAGTGCCGAGCGGTGCTCGTGATTTGCTAACAGGACATCAGCAGCCGTTTTGACCGCCGATTTATTGTCGGGACTGACCCTAACCAACATTTCAGCAAAAGGTCTGGCATCGACGATGCGATTCCGTTCCTTGAATAGCAACGTAACGCGCAGCAAGGCGACTTGCAAATTAACCCGTTGTTTGATTTGCTGCTCGTCGAATCTTGCTAACAATCGTTGATAGTTATCGAGAAGTTGATCGGCGCACTTTTGAAATTCGTCGGATTCCTTGGGCGTATCGAGCAAGCGATCTTCGAGCACCTTGGCGATTGCCACGCGAGCGACTTCTTCCAATTCCGGCCGCGGGTGACAAGCCAACAGTTGGTGCGCGATTTGAAATGCTGTTTGCCGATCGTTCCGCTGCATGGCGCTTGAAATCACGGTGGCCAATGCATCATCGATGGCAGGCGAGTCAGACGGTACGCGCGAAACAAGATAAAGGATGCGTTTTTCACCCTCGGACCATCGATCGCGGCGTTGGGATTCGAGATCAATTCGCTGCGCTAACGTCGCGGCCCGCAGTCGAGGCAAGTCCGGCGTTCCCGAGCGATCGAGAAATTGCTGCAAGGCGTTGTCAAAGCGGGCCAGCCAAACGCTGCGTGATTCGCGATCCAAAGTCCGGGCCGCTTGCCAGCCCCGAAAACATTCCTCCACCAGCAACAGCCCCCACCGCCAGTTCCCGGTCGCTTCACTTGTTTTTTTAGTGAGAACCTGGAAGGAATCCTCTGGTGTTAGCCGCGACAGTTCGAGTTGTTCGAGTTCGACGCGCAGGCTTTGCAGGTAGATACTGCTCGGAAATCGAGCCAGGAAGTCATCACCAATTGCCACTGCTGCCGCAATTTCGTTGGCGTCCCTGCGCGCAATGTCTAGCGTGCCGCTGACGATGAACCACTCAAGATCTTCATCCGGCAGCAACAGATGCTCCCGGCGAATCGCTTGGGCTTGCCGAGCGACCTCGAGAGATTGTTGAAGATATTGCCAGACCCGCAGCAATTCCGCCCGTAAAAAAAGGGCTGCTGCAACGTCCTGAGGATCATAGATCGAGCGTTGATCGAACGTCAGATTCAATTCTGATGGCGACAAGGCTTGCGATTTGCCATCGGCAGTGTTGCGATTCCCCGAGTCTTGGCAAATTTCGGCAAGTCGCAGCCAATCGCGAAAAAAGGCGTCTTGCTTGATTCGCTCAAGAAGTTCCTGAGGGACTCGCGACCAAAGTTTACTCTCCCGCGAGGTCAAAGCTTTTGCCATGCCGATCTTCGCCAGCGAAGCCGCCAGATCGCGCTCTCCGATTTCCCACAATGCCGAGGCGCACGCCAAAACTTCGACGATTAAAGGCTTTTTATATTGAGGCAACGGATGGTTGAAAAACATCTGACGCGCGTGTTGGTCGATGTTCCGGGTGCGTTTAAAGGTTAGACAGCGCAGTTTCCAAAACTCAGACTGCAGGGCACCGTCGGCACTGCGCTTGGCCAAACGGGTAAACAGTGCGTCGGCATCGCGGGTCTTGCCTTGGCGTTGTAGGGTTACGGCTTGGCCAATAAGGGCATTTGTCTCCAAACCGGTGAGGTCTCGAAGATCTTCGTTCACCGCTGACTTGCCTTGTCCGGGCAGCGTATCAAGCAACCGGGCAAATCGTTCGCTCGCGATTCGCAAATCGTCGGCAGGAGTGTCGCTCCCCATCAATTCGCGAGCCAGATGAAGCCAACCGGTCAGAAAAGTGGCATGTCCGATGGCGATGTTGAGTCGCTCCCCTTGCGCCACTGATGATGGCGAAAGCACCTGCGACCGCCGCTCATCTTCGAGAAGTTTCTCGATCAGCAGCAACTCGGCAAGCAGTCGATTCAAATCAGCTCGACGCGTTGAATCACCGTCAGCTTGTTGCCCGATCTGCCAGACCTGCAGAAGATCCAAGAAATTCTCGCGAATCTCGCTGGCGCTCCAGGCCAAGCGCAAGCTTGTCGTCGGCATCACATTAAGTTCATGGGCGAGCAACTTGAGACGTCGCCAATTGATGGGCATTTTTTCTGCGGAATAAACAAGTCCAGCCGTCTCGAACTCATGCAGCAATGCGAGCAATTCACGTTGACGTCGCACAGGTTGAGCTTCCTGGTCGATTCGGTTCAACCGATATTCGAGGTACAAAGCTTGCAAATCGAGTCGATGGAGCAGCGCGGTTAACGGTGTCGATTCGGTAGCCGCCGGAGGCTCGATCCCCTGCCCTGCCCCGGACATCGCCAGGCAACACCAACACAAGAGGCTGCAGAAGACTTTTTCGAAAACGTTTTGCCCTCGTTTCCGAAGTGTCAGCTCTTTCTGCATTGAAGAGCCAGCATGAAGTGAATTGCGAACAGACATGTTTTGGCGATGAATTTGCCAAAGGCCATTATTCTTGATCGGGAACATAGGTCACCGGATCAAATCCAAAGGATCTGCACATACTCATCAATTTCGCAATCGGTTCGAAGGGAATATCGTCCGCAACTCGAATAAAGGCTCCGCCAGATTTGAAGCGATAGGTTCGCAGACGGTCGAATAACTCGGCCTGATTAGAGGTCGTGATGACCCCGAATTCATAGACGATGCGCCCTTCGATTTGACTGACGGTTATGACGGCCGGTTCCAAATCTTCATCGGGTCGCGATTGGTTGTCTGACTCGATGCCGATCCCGGTGCGCAGTTGTTTTTCGGCTTTCACCAACGCGGTCGTTGCCAGAAAAAATACGAGCAGCAAAAATACCATGTCGATCATTCCCGTCATCGACAAGCTCAGTGGAGAGTTCTCGCGGGCACGGTGGGAAAGCTTCATCAGGCTATTCCTACTCCGGCAGAACGGCGATTCGGATACCCGAGATGCCGAGTGTTTTCAGCTCGCGCAACAGACGATTGTAGGAGTCACTGCGCGCGCGACGATCGATTTTGATAATGACTCGCGGCTTTTTATCTGAAGCTACACCTGACAGGACTTGCCTCAAGTCTCGGGCGATTTCGTCAAGCGTCTTGACTTCGGAATTAACCTCGAATGTTCCAGTTTCCCTGACCACGATGATTAGCGAGGAAATTTCGTCAACCTCTTCTCCGCTAGGTACAGCAGGCAATTGTAGTTTTTCCTGCGACACACGGGTGATTTGTGAGACCGTCATAAAAAAAATGATCAGCAGAAAAACGATATCGATCAACGGGGTCAAATTGACTCCCAAGATCTGTCGCGGATGATGCTTGGCTAGTCGCAATCTACTACTCCTTGGCTCGGTTCGGTCGCTTCCTGCCAAGTGGCATCATGACTTGTTCGATCCGCTTCCCTGCTTCGGACACTAAGGAGTCGATCCGAGCACGGAAAAAACTCAAGGCGATCATCGAGGGAATCGCGACGAAGAGACCTAGCAGTGTCGTGATCAAGGCGCCGCCGATGCCACCTGCCAATTCCTGCGGCAACGCCATCCCCTCTTTGGCGGCAATCGTATTGAAGGCGTCGATCATGCCCGCCACGGTCCCGGTCAAGCCGAGCATCGGCGCCACAGCCCCGATCACGTTCAAGACCTCCGTACGGCGATACAAACGACTGGTCTGATCCTCGCCGGCCTCCTCGCAAGCGGCGCGGTATTCCGCAAAACCGAATTCATTGTTGTGGAAACGATCGAGGCCAGCTAAAACGATTTCCGTAGAAAATGAATAATTCTTTGGATCTCGGCATAACTCTGCAGCTCGCCGAGTTTCCCCGTGAACAATCAACCGCTCAAGCTCGTCGAGGATCGCCTTCGGCATGATGCGGCGTCGATTGATAGTGATCAGATGGTCGATGATTGAATAGATGCTGACAACCGATAGGGCCAAAAGAATAACGACCAACGCATCTGCGAGCCAGTTCCCCACGAACAGGGCAGACCACAGCGAATTGCTAACCGGCGCTGATGCCGTAGCTTCGGTTTGAGCCCATGCGGTCGATGCGAGGCTCATCCCCCCCAGCCACGCGAGTATCCTTCGTGCGCTCAGAAGTCGCCTTCTTGCTATGCGAGTTGCAGAGATCATCGTTTCTCGCGTGCCAGTTTGCCGAAATAAGTCATCCGGTACTTTTCCATCAATTCTGATCGAATTCGGCTGGCCTCGAAAGTCCAGTTTCGTGCCTCTGCCAGTTCCTGCGCTCGAAACAACGCGGCGGCAGTTAAATTCGGATGACGGTCGCCGGATTCTGCCGCAATATCTAGCCAGATCAATATTGCATCACGGAAATCGCGATCCGTCCTTGAACTCGTGGATTGTGTGACCGCCAGCCAAAAACGAGCGACGAGCTGACCCATATGGCTAAACTCGGCCAAATCGTTTTCGATCGACACGATGGTATCGCGGTCGGCGGTGCCCCGTTGCAGTTCGATTGGCAATGCAAAAATTTGTTGCCATTCTTTCAAAGCCGGATTTTCAGCCACTGGCCACGAAATCATTTGCCGCTGTGCTTCTTCGATGTCGTCGCAGGCCAACAACAAGGCAACCCGATAGACGCGATCTCCCGTTGTTGATTCCTTCAGTTGGTGGACGGAACGATCGAGTTGGCTCAAGGCGGTTCTGGCTCGGCTGGAGTCAAAAAATAGAGGGAGAACGGAAATGAGCATGCCACTTTCCACTTCCTCTTCGGATATGTCGGCCTCCGGGTAACAGGCAGCCATGCTGCTGGCCGATCCAATCCTCAAGAAATTCAGCCAGTGAACGATCGCAATTTCACCTTGATGATTTTGAAACGATCCGCGCAAGGAGGCCAACGCCAAGAGACTCGCGTCTTCTTGACTGAGTCTTGACGCGAAGTTCTCGAGTTTCTCGCAAAGCTCCAGCAGTCCGCGAGTATCTCCGAGCCTCAATCGTCGATTCATTAGGTACAATGGTTCCGCTAATTCCTGACGCAACGAATCGAATTTCTGCTGATCTGCCGCGTTGCTCAGCCGTGCAGACCAAATTGTTCGCCAAGCGAAGCGTTGTCCGTTACTGTCGGAGATCCCCGCCTCGCCAATCTCCAGTGGAGGAGTCACCTGGATGCGACTCGGGCCGTTCAAAAAGAGAATATCGTTTACGTCAACAGTTGTTTGCGACCAACTGCAAGAGCCGATGTGCAGCAATAAAAATACCGCTAACATCATTCCTCGCGTTGTCGGGGAAGCATGCCAATTTAACAAGCAACGGATGGAGAATTGCAGCGGCATGAAAAGAATTTTGGGAATGGGAGAACTACCCCATCGATTCGACTCGTCAAAAGGAATGGTTCGAGCAACATGCTAAACGAGCCACATCAAATGCACCTCAATCATACCATATTGATTCCGAACGTCTGCCGCGCGATGCGAATCGTCGAAGGTGACGTTGAGTGGTTCGCCTACTGGTATTCCTCCGATACGAACACGAAGACGCTAAAAGGACACAGGGTTGCGGTTTGAGAGAAAAATTCTACGCAAATTCTTTTTGTGAAGTCTCGTTGCGAATCAAAATCCCAAAACTTCGCCCGCTGCCAGTTTTTTCGGTGAGAGTTCTTTTCGATAGCAAAGCGGAACAAAAGTGTTGATAAACGAAGAGCTCTTCCAAGACTAGCAGCCCGAATGCATTAGCGTCCAGTTTTTGCGAGAACGGCGGGTTAATGCCCCTGGCTTGGCGGGTTGCAAGACAAGGCCAAGCGCATCATGAGGTGGCTGGCCTACAAAAAAAAGGCCCGCTTGTTTCCAAGCGGGCCGAAATTGAACAGGTTAGATTTCTGAGGCGTACCTCAGGCGAATCCTAGAAGTCCATCTTCATGTCGATGCTACCGTCGTTTTCGCCGAAGATCGCATACAAGGTTTCCCAAGCAGTTGACTTCGGAACCAAACGAGTTTGGCCGTCAGCAAAGGTGAAGTTGACGCCGGTCGGGTGAGCCGAACCGAAACCAACCCACGGAGCGTACTTCACGCCACCCAGCAAACCAGTGCGGGGGTCGTT
>CALDHM010000049.1 GCA_937941455.1 uncultured Pirellulaceae bacterium
TTTCACGTTGCCGGAATGGTGTCCGACGACGATTCTGAACCCAAAGCCGCGATCGCGATCCTGGCGAGGGCGCTTGGGGAAAGCGAATCGGCCGATTCAGCGCCGACCGTTGGCAAACAGAGTGCGCAGATACTGGGCAACGAAATCCTGAAATACATCGAGTGTCACGACACCTCGAAACTCCTGCACATTCATGCGTTGCGACCTGGTGATGGTTTGACCGTCGCGCGCAGCCTGGGGCATGTGCAGAAACGTAGCCGCCGCGTTGCCACCGAAGAGGAATCGGACGACGAACCGCAGCCGCCCTCCCCTTCATTCGTGCTGGAGCTTTATCCCTCAGCCAGCCAACGTGGGGTTGCTGGTCGGTTCATTGCGGAAGCTCGAGAAAAGCGACGCAGTGGTGCAGGCGTGGTTCTCGAAGAGGACCAGTGGATGCTGGAATCAACCAGCCTGCCCGGCGGTATTACGCTGCCGCGATTGCGGTGGGCCCGCAAAAAAGAATCCGCTCCTCACTCGTTTGCCCATCTTGCAGTGGCGTTTGACACCTTCGAATCACGTGTCGCTGCAGAGTCCTCCATGGCTGGCGCGAGCGGCCGTCCGTTCTTTGCGTTTGGGCTGATGTCATTTTTTGAACGCGACTACGCCAGTCTACCGACTCCGCGTTGGCGAAGCACGGTGATCAGTTCGACCGATGGAGAAAAACATCCCGCCGATCGAACTCACACCGAAAGGCTCGTCAAACTCCAACAAGCTTTTCACGGCTGCGTGGTTCGCCACCTGCAGCAGCCCCAAGGTGTACCGGTCCTGCGGACGGAAATCTCTCCGGAGAAGGCTGACGGACTGCGCGAGCTGCACCGCCTGTGCGACTGGGTCATTACACTCGACCGCAATGCGGGTATTGAGTATTTCGATTCACCACGTGATAACCGCGACGTCTACGAAGCTTACGTCATCGACTGTGTTCCCGAACGAGAAGATCTCGGTTGCCTGCAGCTCATCACTTCAACCAGCAATCTGGAGGAGGTACGGAACCTGCTGGACGGCGCACTGGACCGTATGGGTCTCAGCCGCAGCCGCCGCAACGCGGAATTCCTCCTAGAGCATCTGAAGGCACTTAGTGGCCGTTTGGCAATCAGGCTCACTGGCCAGAAGACTCCGACAGCAGAACTCATTGCACTGGCGATGTCCCATGCTAACTGTCTGCGGGCCACCGAGGATGACAGCTGCTGGACTTCGCTGCGTAATGGATTCTTTGTGCCCGTCGATGACATCCGGGATCTGTTACCACCAGTCGCTGAGAAAGACAACGACAGCGCCCGCAGCGAATCAAATGGCGAAGACAATGCGGAGGAAAAAGCGGCTCGTCCGGACTTGATCTACGTTTCGCTGATCCCGCGAAAGGGACTTCTATTTCGATTCACGGAGGTGAAATATCGCCGCCACCTGCGCACAGCGCGCAGCCCTGACACCCTGCAGGGGATTCGAGAACAGGTGGAATCACTGCGCCGCCGCTGGGAGGACTGGTTTGGCACCAGCGAAGTGTGCGCACCGTTCCGCGCGGTTCGACGGGCGAAACTGGCTCGTGTATTGCGTTTCTATGCCGACAAGGCCAGACGCCATGCAGATGACGAAAATGGAACGGGACTGACATCCGAAATGTATAATGCTCTCGTGGCCGAGATTTACCGATTCATTGAGAAGGGGGGCGATTACCGCTTCGAAACGATCGAACAAGCTGATCGCGGATGGGTCTTCTGTCCAGAGTACGTCGGCAGCCGTCCTTTGGAAATCACTCCCACCGGCTGGGACACTCGCATCTTCATGTTCGGTCCCGATTCGGATTTCCGTCGTGGTGCGGCACAGCTCGCCAATGAGCCTCGCCTGCCGGGAGGGCAGGACGAACCTGCCGGTGAACCCACATCACCATCCGAAAGCGGCGATTCGAAACCTGATTCCTCAGCGTCAGCCAATGAATCTGAGCCGATCGATCAGGATGCCGAAGCACGCATGCCAACGGCGACTCAAGAGCAGGGCCAGGCGGCAGCGAGCGAAACGGAATCTCAATCCGTGTCCGATGCCGTTCCTTCGGTGTGCCTTGGCACAAATTTCCATACGGGGGCAGAAGTTCGGTGGCCATTGACGGTGCGTGGCAATCCGCATTTGCTTGTCGCCGGTCTGCCGGGAATGGGAAAGACCACGTGCCTCTTGAACCTCTGCCGTCAGATGCTTGAGCTTGGCATTCGGCCCATTGTGTTCTCCTACCATCAGGATATCGACGAGAAACTGCAGCAGATGGTGGGGACCGTCCGGTTCATCGACTTCGACGGGCTGGGCTTCAATCCATTGCAAGTGATCGACCGCAGTTCACGAATGGCACACCTCGATGTCGCGGGGGCCGTTCGCGATATCTTTGTGGCGATCTTCCCCGAGCTGGGGGACATTCAGGGCGAACGCATCCGCAAGGCAATCAAGGACAGTTTCGTTGAATTGGGATGGGGCGATGGAGACCCGGACGAGCTGTCGGAACCGGAGTTTTCAAGGTGGGTCGAAATCCTCCGATCAGATCCAAAGCCTGATCGTGGGCTGAAAACGCTGCTGGCTCGGCTGGAGGAGCTTGAGGATTACGGCTTCTTTCGAACTGCCGACGGTCAGGAGAGTCTCTGGGACAGTGAACAGCCGGTTGTCCTACGGATTCACTCCACACAGAACGATCAGCTGCAGAAGGCATTCGCATCCCTGGTCTTTTACGGGCTTTACAAGGACATGTTCCGGCGAGGAGTGCAGGACCGCATTACACATGCGCTGATCTTTGACGAGGCCCATCGCGCTGCACGACTGCAGTTGATTCCAACGATGGCCAAAGAGTGCCGGAAGTATGGAATCTCCCTGGTGCTGGCGTCGCAGGAAGCGCGCGATTTTCACATCTCGCTGTTTTCGGCGATTGCCAACTACCTCATCCTGCGCCTCACCGAATCAGACGCAAAGGCGATGGCGAAAAACGTGGCGACGTCGGATCAGGAACGGCTCCTGACCGATCGGATCAAACAGATGGAGCGCTTTCGGGCATTCTACTGCAGTGAAGGCCAACGAAAGCCGGCTCCGGTTGCACTGTCGGAATGAGCTGAACTGCGGAGGCAGCAACCGCCGGATAGGCGATTTCCTGGCTGCCTACCACTCGCGACCATGTCAACTGCGACCGGGCGAGCGCTCGCAACACCCGTTAACCCAGACACGAAGAGATGCAGAGACAACCGAGAGTTTCGGGCGAGATCGGGCCGATAAACCGATGCGACCGAGCGACGAGAATGTCGCGTGCCGGGGCGAGAGGGAGACTTCGAGACGCCCGCCCGCTCAGAGCGGCTATCGAAAGGTCCTGCGAAAACTGGCGATAAAAGTTAGTGCACGGCGAAGTGCATCAGGTAGTATTTTATTTTCGTTCCAGTTTTCGGCGGTCGGCGATGGTCGAGCGGTGGGTGGGGTTGTCGGCGAGCCAGCGGTCGGGGAGAAGGGAGTCGAGGTCGCTGGTTGTGCTCTTGGTTGGCGGGCGTGTGAAGACATCTTTCAAGGAGGCCCAAGGTTCGACCGAGTTGAGCTTGCGAGAAGCGATCAATGACATCAGCTTTAGCCTGTTTCAAAATAGTTCTGAATTCATGTGACCTTATCATTGTGAATTACGATACTGGCACCGATGTCTGCAATTTGTTTGACGATTTCACGAGTTAGAGTTGTGTCAAACCCTCTCAATTTCCCCGACGGAACGATATGGAACGCAACCTCAAGACTTAGATCATTGATCAACTTTTTTAATCTTCTTCTGGTAGGAGAAACGATATCTAACAGTTTCATCATCGCGTGGGAGTATTCGCATGTGCCAACTTCTTTGATTTCGTAGATCCACGCCACCCGATCCAATTCAGGATTCAATTTCGCGACTTTCGGTCGACAACGCCAAATCTCAGTCGCTTCAAGCTTGATTCGTTTTGAAAACGCGGTCGCATCAAAGTCAATCGGCCCGGTAGCCCAAAAAGCCACTGAAATTTTTTCTGCATTTTTTTTAGCCATTTGGTTTCTCTACAAGACCGACAAACTTAGCGTATATAGAATCGCTGGCTGCTATCACATGTCCAAAGATCAAGGCATTTCGATTGGCATCGAATTGGAATCGTCGCTTTTTGGATACTGATCCTTAACGTCCCCCCCACGTTTCATGAGAGTCATCAATTACACTTGTGTCGGAGATCTTAACCAGCTTGATTTCTCGTTTGTTTTTGTCTGTTTCGCTTGTGTCCCAATAAATGTCATATTCACCACTGGAGTTACCGACGATATCTTTCTTGAATTTGTGAGCATCGATTTTCTCAAGCTCGTTCTTGGGCGAATTTTTCAGATTTTCATTAAGCAGAATTATCATCGATTCTCCCGTGCCGCCTTCGGAATCTCGCTCCACAAATAGGAATGTAGAGTGAATCGCGAGATATGCAGGTGACAAGAGCACAAAGCTCCCGTCTTGTTCGACGCAAAGCAATCCAGAATCGACGTTGCCATGCTGGTCAAAAGGCTCAACCAACTCCATCCGAGAATCGTCAATGCAACTACCGACAGTTCCCACTACCAAGACAACGGTGGTGTCGACTTGATCAAGCTGGCCAAGAACAATTGAGTTTTGGGAGACACTGACGCTTGGAAAACAAAAAAGTAATGCAATCGAAAATCCAAAAAATGCCGTTGTCTTCAAAATGAGACTTACCTTTCTTAACCGTTGGACAAATTTAGGGGATGCGAACGACTGCGATCACCGGGCCGAAATGGCGCGGGTGATCTTGATTTCGGAAAAATCGGAACGCCATTTCCGCTTCGTGTGCATCGCTTTGTTATTGCGGTTTTTGAATTTCATTTTCGGCTGGTGTTCGCTTGCGTTTGCACGGTCGTCACGCCGGTTCGATAATTGTGGCAGACAATTTTCATTTTGCAAGTTGGAAACGTTTTGCCATGGCGAGTTCGTGTTCCAATTTTCCGCCGGGTCGAGCACTGCCGTTATCCTTCGCCACCAAAGTCGTCATGCACATCAGCACGACTTCGAGCCGATGAGCATGGTCATGACGCGTCTCGAGCATTGACTCACACGCCTCAAGCCTGGACGGCGCGCGATTTCAGCACGCAAGCCGCCGCCTCAAGCATGGCCATTACGCGTTCTAGGCATGGCGTCGCGCTTCCCGGGCACTGATGACGCGCTGGGTTGAGCACGATAACATCCGCGATAACCGAGTCGCGACGAGTGATTTTCCATTGCAAATGCCGACAACTCCGCGACTTCGGTTCATCGCATAGTTATCGCGGTTCTCGTTGAATTACCTTTTCGGTTTGAGCGTCGCTTGCGGTTGCACGGTCGTCGCTGCCGCCTCGAATATTGAGGCAGCAAATTTTCGCGTTGCAAGTCCGAAAGTTGTTGAATTTGCCAATTCGTATTCCATCGTGCCAGCAAGGTCGAGCATGGGCATCACGCGCGACAAGAATGGTCAATAAGTTTGGCAATCCCGCACGCGACAAGCGTGGGCTTCACGCGCCATGAGCACAGAAAGTTGCACGCCACGAGCACTGAAGTCACGCGGGTGAGCATCGACATCGCGCGTTCCGAGCATTGACGACTCGCTGGTGCTGCCGCCGATAACGACCGCGGTAACCCAGCGAAAACGGCGAAGTGGATTCTTCGCCGAAAGAAAAGTCACTCGCCGTTTCCGCTTGGGTTCATCGCTTGGTTCTGTTTTGTTGGGCCGTCGGCGAGCAAGTTGGCGATCTCTGATGCCAGCGCTGCTGAAGCACCCATCTCCGCGACCATAAACGTCACCATGGCAACATCATCAGCGTCCCTCGAACTAACGAGCAACCGCACACAATCCTGATCCCGTCGGCATACGTATCCGATCGTAGTTAGATCACGTGTGGTTTCCTCCGGAGTCTCTACGATCGTTCGAATGCCGTGAGGTTCCAGAAGGGAGTTAAGCCTGCTTTGCAGCTGCTTGTCGATTGGCGTATTTGGCAATCCCATTGGATCTCCTAAAACGGCCACAGACCACGGAAGAATGCCACGATGCAGGAAACGAGACAGTTTCCAACATCTGGGCGAGTTGCAACCCAGCCGGCAACAGCACCTGGTGCGAGAATGGGGATCCCAGTAATCGTAATGGTAGTTCCTGCGCCGGCACCATACGTTGTGGTAAATCCAGCAGCGCCAACTCCGTGAGCCCATGTGTATACCCCTCGTGCTCCGAAGCCATGAGTGATATGAGGAATCCACGTACCCGACCCAGCACTAATTCCAACCGCGAACTGCCCTCCGCCCATAGCACCCCAGACTGCAACGCCGCCCGCTGCCGTGCCCGCAACCACTGCAGTTCCCACAGCGCCATAAAACGCGTATTCCAGGTCGGTATCCATGTCCCGCGGATTCGTCAAGTAATGCCAATATCCCTCCCAAAAGCCATCCCAAAACCCTGAGCTGGCGAAGCGACTTGTCGAAACTGGCAAAAAGGCCGACCAGAATGCCTCAGGATCATTCACCAGGTCCATCAATTCCAAGGCTTGGTCGATCGAGTATTGGACGGAATGCATCCACTGAATTCCGTTTGCATCAATGCCCCCTACAAGCAAGACTGAGGATTCGCCATCGACCGAGTTGACATACAAGGCAAAACTACAGCGCTGGGATTCATCAATCGCCGATGTTCCAATCCCTAAAGGGTTAAGCGACGGCTCAGGGTTGTGGTACAACTCCATGTTGACCAAATCGATGACACGCAGCGTTTCCGGATCAAGAATCAATCCGTCATCGTTCGGATCAGGAACAGAGGGGCTGCCCATTCCCGGGTCATCGTACGCCCGAACTGAGTTGCACAATGGCCCAACCGGGACTGCCATAATCACTGTCAACAGGACTGACACAAGCGGGTAAAATCGCTTTATCGCAGGTTCTCCTATTCAACCAACAGAACGACCGCGATAACCCAGCGGAATCGGCGAATTGGAGTCTCCATTCCGGGACCACTCTCCGCCGATTCCGCTTGGGTTGATCGCTTGATTCGGTCGCGCGCCCTATGAATTACGTCAATGCGCATCAATCCGAACCACACGCAACGTTGTCCCCTTTTCAACATTGACAAGGATCACAACGTTTTTACAAATCGTTAGCGTCGCAGCGATGCCATGTTCGACCTGCGGATTTTGATGCCAAGCACCATCACTGTCAACAACAAACGCTGCCGTTTCATTCACTTGAACACGTTCGTCATTCTTGGAGCGGAGCAGTACCGATCCATCATTCAATACCTGAAACTGTGCCCCGGCTGCCGCTGGATACCATTCACCAAATCTAACCGGTAATTGCACCCCCAATTCCATTTGCAGGAACTTCCCAAATTCAAAGGCAAAATCCTCGTCATTTGTGATGGCACCCAGACGAGCAAGCTCTTTTCGTGTTTCATCCACTTTATTGTTTCCTTGTTGGTATAATGCCACGACACTTCCAACGCACAGGGAAACGAAAAGTAATAGCATCATCTTCATGATCATAACTCCTTTGCTTTAATTGCCGCCGCCGCTGGAACCACCGCTCGATCCTCCGGAGCCTTGATTCGGATTACGGATTCCTCCAATCAGAATTAGGACTTCACCAAGGTCACCAGGATTGTGCCCTCCCCCGCCTCGCCAAGTGAGGTGCATGGGTTTTTTCGGACAGTCGAGTATCTTATTTGGACGGTCCAGGAGAAGCAATACCATGTCCAAAATTGCCAAGAACAAGGATTCGAAACGACCTGTTTCGCAGCGTCGTCGATTCACGGAAGAATTCAAG
>CALDHM010000050.1 GCA_937941455.1 uncultured Pirellulaceae bacterium
CCCAAAAATCCGGTCCCGGTTCAGCCGGAATAGCGTTTCTTCATGTCGTCCAGATCTGCATTCGGCACCTTGTCCGCCCACCCAGCCTGCCCGAATGCGATCATGCGGGCCTTCACGACTTCCTTCATGGCCGCCCGCGCGGGCTTCAGATAGTAGCGCGGATCGAATTCCGAAGGCTTCTCGGCGAAGGCCTTCCGGATGGCCCCGGTGATTGCCAGGCGGTTGTCCGTGTCGACATTGATCTTGCGAACGCCGTGTTTGATGCCCCGTTGGATTTCTTCCACCGGTACACCCCAGGTCTGCTTGAGTTGGCCACCATACCGATTGATGATGTCCTGCAATTCTTGGGGCACACTACTGCTGCCATGCATCACGAGATGGCAATTCGGCAAACGGCGATGGATTTCCTCGATCGTGGTCATCGATAAAACTTCGCCATCGGGCTTGCGGTTGAACTTGTAGGCCCCGTGGCTGGTGCCGATCGCCACCGCCAGGGCATCCACATGCGTTTCTGCGACGAACCGTTCGGCTTCGGCGGGATCGGTCAGAAGCTGCTCCTTCGACAGCGCCCCTGTGGCACCATGGCCATCCTCCTGTTCCCCTTTCCCTGATTCCAGCGAGCCAAGGCACCCGAGTTCTCCCTCGACCGAGACCCCTCGAGCATGAGCAAGCTCGACAACTTGCTTCGTCACCCGCACGTTGTACTCGTAGTCGGCCGGGGTCTTGCCGTCTTCTTGCAGGGAACCGTCCATCATGACTGACGTGAAGCCATTGGCGATGGCGCTCATACAGGTCTCAACGCTGTTGCCATGGTCCAGGTGCATGACGATGGGGATTTGCGGGTACAGTTCCGCCGCAGCCAGCATCAAATGCCGCAAATAATTGTCTTGCGAGTATTTCCGGGCACCGCGCGACGCCTGAATGATCACCGGTGAATCGGTTTCTTCGGCTGCCGCCATGATCGCTTGAATCTGTTCCATGTTGTTGACGTTAAACGCCGCGACTCCGTAGCCATTTTCAGCGGCATGATCCAAAACGACTCGCATCGGTACCAGTGGCATGATCGAACTCCCCAACAGATGTTCAAAGCCGAAATTATGCCCCATTCTGACCACCCTAGCAAGGCACGCCCAAGCGCTGCCCGGGCCATCAAGTTTTCCCTTGGCGATGCCGCTGTACCCTCAGCGACGCATCGATTCCGCATGGCAGGACCGCTCCCCTTGCCACCCTGCCTCCGAACTCGCCGCGCGAACATCCTCCGCTGCCGCGACGACCGTCCGCTGACTGTCAGGTTTTCATCTTCATTCGTGGTGGCGACGCATTGTTGGGTTTGTCGAGGAAATACCAAGCTTGTCAATCTAGAACGAAAGACTTTCCATCAGAACGAACTCGTTTGCCGGCTTCGGTGCATCCACCGATTCGGCGAAGACTTGCAAGCCCTGATCCGCGTTCCAATCCGAACAACGTCGATCTACTCTGCGCGGTGATTCATTTTCAATCGATTTCGCCCGGCCTTGCTTTGCCCATTCCCATCGCCCAAGCAAGCGCAGCGAATCGCGCACAGAGACGCAGAGACGTGGCAGAAGGGGGGGCTTGGCCTGAGCATTACGTTGTTGGCCGTTTTCGCGTGCTCTGCATGCGAAAGTTGGCAAATTGGAAAGAATTCTCGGCGATTTGGCCTATCGCTCCGTCGAGCGATCGATTAAGGTGAGGGGCATTGATTAGTTGCTCGTCGATTTCCCGTCTGTCGTTTGATTGCTGTTGAGCGGTTGTCGCCGTGGCGTGTTTGACGTCGTCGATGTCGGTACTTCCGCATGATTGCAGGCAGTGCGTTTGCAACTGATTTTGCGACAGGACTTCCCCGCAATGTGCACGGCCCAGCGCGATTTTGGCCAGGGCCTACTTTGAACTGGATGCCCCGATCCATTTCTTGTTGAAGCAGCGTCGCAAGCCAAGTTTTTTTCCTCGCGACGTGTGTGTTCTGACCGCTTTTGTTGCGGTGCGACGGCAGCGCTGCCGCCGCGCGGACCGCGCTCGCGTACGACCCTTTTTTGAAAAGAGACGCTGTTCATGTCCGATTCCTTCAATCCGCAAACGATGCGATCTGATGAGTTTATCAAGGCCACTATTCCAGCGACACAAAATTTTACTACCGAGGCCCGGCCCGCTGCAGAAATCGCGGTTGGTGTTGATAAGATGACGGCGGATTTCGGAGAACTCAATTTATTACCCCAGGTGTTGGCCGCGATTGCGGCGTCGGGCTATCGTTCACCGACCGAAATCCAGGCCGCGATTATTCCAGAAATTCTCGCCGGGCGCGATGTTTTGGCCCAATCTCAAACGGGAACAGGGAAGACCGCGGCGTTCGCCTGCCCGCTATTGTCGATGATCGACGTTGCAGAGCGCCACCCCCAAGTGTTGGTGCTGACGCCGACTCGGGAATTGGCCATCCAAGTGGCAAAATCATTCGAGGTTTATGCCGCCAAAATTGCGGGTTTTTCTGTAGCAGCGATTTGCGGCGGGCAAGATTACGATGTGCAGTTCCGACTGCTCAAGCGCGGCGTGCAGGTCGTCGTGGGAACGCCTGGTCGTGTGATCGACCACATCGAGCGCGGGACGCTTGCCCTCGGTCAAATTCGCTGCCTGGTTTTGGATGAGGCGGATGAGATGCTCAACATGGGCTTCCTCGATGATGTCAAATTCGTCCTGCAAAGACTCCCCGAATCGCGGCAAATCGCATTGTTTTCCGCAACGCTTCCCGGGCCCATTCGCGAAATCGCGGCGCAATACCTGCATGACCCGGCCCGCATCACTGCCCGTGCACGGACCATGACCGCAGAAAATATTCGGCAGCAAGCTGTCTTGGTTGAAACGCGCTATAAGCTCGACGTTTTACAACGTCTGCTGGAAGTTGAGTCGGCCGATGGCGTGATCGTCTTCACCAAGACCCGCGTGGCGTCGGTCCAAGTGGCCGAGCGCCTGCAGCGCGAGGGGTTATCCGCCGTGGCTCTCAACGGCCAAATGCCCCAGAAACAGCGCGAGCGGACGATTGAGAAATTCAAAGCGGGTCAGTTGGATGTGCTCGTCGCTACGGACGTGGCTGCTCGCGGTCTCGACGTCTCCCGCGTGAGCCACGTGTTCAATTTCGACTTGCCGCAGGACCACGAGTCATATATTCATCGGATCGGTCGCACGGGTCGCGCGGGGCGACATGGCAAGGCGATTTTGCTGTTGTCCAAATCGCAACGTCGTCAGTTGAAAGCCATCGAAAAGGCCACACGGCAGGCCATCGAGATCATCCCGGCACCGACGAGCATGGATGTGGCGTCAGCGCGTACCGCTCGCTTCAAACAGCAACTCGCAACAGCCATGGCGAGAAGACCGGACCTGTCGCGCTATGAGCAATTGATCAGCGAGATTTCAGCCGAGATCGGATGCGAGGTCTTGCGAATCGCTGCGGCCTTGGTGGCCATGCAAGCGGGGCACCTCCGAAAGCCTCACCGAGATGCAACGCGGGGAGGACATGGTGGGCACGAGCCGCAGAATGACGATGAATCGTCGACAAGCACGGGGAGGCACCGCGCGGAGGATGGTGATCGATCGGATCGGCCTGCCCGAGGTGAACGGCGCGAGGGACGATCTACTGCCAAATCGAAGCGATCAACCTATCGGACGTCGCTCCCGCGACCCGGCATGGAAAGGTATCGGATCGAGATCGGGCGTGATGATGGCGTGATGCCCCGGAATATTGTGGGGGCGATGATCAACGAAGCGGGGCTCGACAGTGACGCGATCGGACCGATTCAGCTGTACGACACTTACAGCACGGTTGATTTGCCTGTAGGCATGCCGCCGGCCCTGCGCGAGTTTCTGCAGGATGTTTGGGTGTCTGGGAAAAAGATGCGAATCAGCTTACTCGAAACTCCCCTTGCGCACGAGCCTCGCGATGGCCGACGTCGCGGGGCCGGCGCGAAAGCGAGCCAGAGGCCGTTCAAGTCAACGAAAAAGTCGTTGCAGCGTAAGAATAGAAACCGACAGCGTTAAACGTTATCCCAAACCGATTCGTCATACTGCGGCGTCACCTTTCGGTTTTCGCAAGGAATCTTGGGCGCGTCGACGGCGACTGGCGCACGAGGGGACAACACGTAATTTGCCGACGAGGGCTCAGCGTCTGGCGTCGCCTTACGCGAACAAATTTTGCAGATATTTGAGCGCTTGTTGGCATTCGACTGCGGCTAGGCTTGCATGGGAACTTTCGACGGCCAAATATCCGCGGTAGTGGTGTTCCTCGAGCATGCCGAGCAATCCGGGGAAATCGATCGTGCCGCGTCCTAGCTGGACTTCGAGCACTGAGTTGCGAGAAAAATCGCGCACGGCGTCGCGGGCTCGAAAATTCGCGACTGCTTGTCCGACACGGCGCATCACGGCGGCGGGTTCGTGAGCGTGCATCATGAGAGCGGCTGGATCGAAATCGACGAGCAAGGCACCGGAGGGGAATCGATCGAGCAGTCCGCCGAGCGCCTGGTCATGGTCGGGCCCGGTGCGAATAGCCAGCCAAGCACCGGCTTTGAGACTGTAGGCCGCGAGATCATGCAAGGCGGGGAGCAAATGATCGTTTCTCGGATCGTGATCATCGGGTGGTATCAAGCCCACGCGATTGGAGACGATGCGGCAACCTAAACTGCTGGCCATGCGCATGGCCGCTTTGGTGCCTTCGATCCGCTCGTCGAGCCGCTGCGGATTGTCGTAGCCGCGTTGGGTGGGAAATTGCACGCAAGAAACGGCCAGGTTGTAATCGCTCAGCCATTTGCGAATTTGCCGCAACCCGGTTTGCGAGATTTCGGCGGGTCTCAGTTCATTCCTTGCATCGATTTCGACAGCGCTGGCCCCCAGCCGCCCGGCCAACTCCAGGCTTTCACGGAAGGGCTTTTTGAATGACGACAAGACCACTGACGGCTTGAGCTGCAACACGTCGGAGACTCCGAGTCACTACTGGTTGCGGAACTTGATTTTTTCGATCAGTTTTTTGGTCGAACCATCGGGCAGGATGCGACCGGACACGCTTTCGATGGCCATGATCGTGTAGCGATACCGCAGGGGGCTGTCGATAATGAACTCGACCTCGACATCGTTAGCAGTGGTGGGGTCGCCGTTACCTGCCAGTGTCCGCTCGACGAAATTCGTCAGCTGGTTGTACATGTCGGGGCCCTCGAAACGATCCTGGGTCAGCATGTTGTCGACCTCAATCGCCGCGATGTTTCGCGATTCGTTGGAGCGGAGCGTGACTTGGATCAGGTCGGGAATGACTTCGGTGGGGCTGCCTTGGGCCTGCAACGGCATTTTGATCGTGAAGTCCGTCTCCTGGGCGGTGATGCGAAACGTGATGATGAAAAACGCCAAGAGCTGAAACACGATGTCGATCATCGCCGTCATATTGAGGCGCGTGTCTTCGGGGCGGCTGAGGTCCTTGCGAAATTTCATCGTTCGCTATTTCCTTTCCTTGACCCGCAGCAAGAAATTTTCCAGTTCGTTTTCCTGGCATTTGGCCATCAGGCGTTGCAAGTCGCCGGTTTTGGAATCCTCGTGTCCGCGGAGGATCACCGTAATTTGCTGAGGTGATTTTCCCTCCCGCTGGGCTTGGTTGATTTCTCGGCTGAACAACGGATTGAGCAAATCGATGTTGGCGATTTTCAGTCCGTCCATCAAAACGGAGCCGTCCTCATCGACGTTGAGGATGATTTTGTAGTCGAGCAGATCCTTGGGAGGCTTGGCCAGGGCGCTGGTGGGCAGTTTGATTTCCTCGCTCCGTTCGGAGTCCGAAAAATTAATCAAGATCATGAAAAAGGCGATCAATTGGAACGTCATGTCGATCATCGGTGTCAAATCGACTTCCTGGACCGCCGTTCGTTTTTTGATCGGAAACTTCATGGGAAAATCACTGGCAACGTACTGATTGGCTGTTGATGCCGAACAATGCGGCAAGCCGCCGCAGTTGGCGATTGTGGGGTGGAGGCACTAAGTCGGCTTCGTTTCGTTCCGCTTCTCGCCGACCTTCTCGAACCTGGCCATCAAATTCCCGCTGTTGATGCCCACCTCGAGTTCGAGTTGTTCGAAGCGGTTGCGAAGGATATTGAACGCGGCGATGGCCGGAATGGCGATAGCCAACCCCACCAGCGTCGTGACGAGCGCCTTGGAGATCCCGTCCGCCAATTTGTTGGCATCGGGTGAGGCTCCGCCGGAAGTCGCGATCACGAAAAACGACGAAATCATGCCGTGGACAGTACCGAACAAGCCGACCATCGGAGCGATGTTTCCGATCAAGGCGAGGTAGCTGAGCCGGTGTTGGATTTTCATGTTTTCTTCCATGCCGACCTCCTGCATGGCCTCGACCGCGTGGGCGTAGCTGCTGGAGAGTTTTGCGAGACCGCTCGATAGGACATTGCCCAGGAAGGAGCCGTCGGCCTTGGACAATTCATACGCTTCCTGATACTTCTTTTCGTCCAGCAGCGACTCGAACCCATCGATCAATTCTTGAGGGCAAACGAAATCGCGGCGGGCGGCCAACGCATTGATGATGATCAGGCCCACCATCACGAACGAGAGCGCCAGGAAGACGAGGATGTAGAGCCAGCCCAATGAATCGACGAGCCATTTCAGCAGACTGACGTCTTTAGCGGGTGCTGTTGGGGGCGTCGCCGGTGGATTCGTGTCCGGGGCTTCGTCTTGTGCGATGACGGTGCCGCTGGAGGAGGCAAATGTGGAGGGGGAGTGGTCGATAGTAAGAGCCAATCCCATGGCGATCCCGGTAGCGAGCAAGAGTCTGGCCCAAAGGGTCCGGCTGATCAACAAACTTTCACAGCATTTCGCGTGGTCCATAAATCGTTGCCTTCTTTCAAACGATATCGTGTTGTATTTGCGAGTTTGAATTTCGTGTCGATCGCCGAGCTTGTTCATCCTCGGGCCGTTTTCCCCGCCAGGGAGAATCGATCAAGGTCGCGCGGCGTGCTCCACTTTCGAAAACCGGCGCTTGCTGGCGCGTCGGGTTGCGGTGGTTTTTTCGGAATTGGCTCTTCGGCTTGGTCCCCAAACCATTCGCCGGAACTCGCCAGCGTCCGGTTTTCGCGAGAACCGGGGGCTAGCGCCCTGCGGCTGACGGGTTTTGACACAACGCCTAGTTTAGTTGGCTTGCCCGGCCAGCACCAGAACGGGCAGCTGCTCGCTGCAGATGTTCGCGATGTCGCCGGAATTTTTTCTTGAGATTCCCCGGCACGAGGGACTTCGCCGAGGCTCAAACCGCTGGGGGATCTGTAGGCTTGACGGCGGCTTGACGGATGATTCATCGCGCGAGCTTTGCCGTCCACGGGGATTTCGGGTAGAGTCTCCGCAAGGTCTCCCGTGACTCCATCGCTTGATCAGCCCGTTCCAGTTGCGGCCAAACTTCTTTCGCCAAGTAGTACAAGGCTTCGGCATGAAATTCGCCGATCGGGAACAGCAGTACGGTGTGGAGAAACTTGTTGGCGGCCATGTTAAAATTTCCACTTTTCAAATCGCAAAAGCCGAGGACGTTGTAAGTCGCGGCAAAGAGCTCTTGATTCTCCGAATTTTCTCGTTGGATGATCGCCAGGGCCCGCTGCCGAGCCTCATCGATTTCGCCAGCCATCGCCAGCGCCTTGGCAAGCATCGGTTCGGCGAGCTTTTTGATGCGGTTGGTGGCTTCACCGCTGGCGGGCGAGGCGAGGACCGACTGCAGTTTTTGGGCGGCCGCTGCTGCTTGGTTACTTTGGATCAGCGACAAGGCACTGTAATAATTTCCCCGCAATTGAAATTCTTCCGATTGGCTCTCGTTTAGTTTTTGGAAGATTTCGATCGCCTCGCGGTCCGCTCCGGTCATCGCGAGCAAGTTGCCGTGCAATTCGAGGATCGGGTACAAACGATAGCTGTTGGGATACCGCCGAGCGAAATCCGCACACAGACTGATGGCATCGGTCGGTGATACATTGCCACCGCTGAGCGCCGAATTGGCCGATCCAAAAGCGCGGAGGAAGTCGATCTCTTGCTCGATGACCTTCGAGGCGATCTTGTCGGTAATTTTGGTCAGGTCGTTCAGGCCGTCGTCGAATCGCGAATCCTCGAATCGCTTGCGGGTCTGCCGCAGTTCGCTGGGTTCATCCTGGACCGCGACATTGCGGATTTTGTCGGCGGCAATTTGTTCGTTTTCCAGGGTCAGCAGGTCAGGGGACGACTGCCGGAACTCGCCTCGAATGTTGCGACCCTCTTTGAGAGAAACATCCAATCGCTGCGCGCGGGCATCGGCGGCAAACCATCCGGTCAGGATCGCGATGTAGATAGCGGTCAAACTCGATTTGTACATAAAGGTCGATTCCTTAAGGGAGCATCATCACGGTAGTTCAATGTCGGGCTAGGGTCTTTTGCAGCGCGGGGCACAACCGCAGGCAGACTACTTGGGGCTGGCCGGTAACCTCCGCTCGAGTGCCTCGTAGCGCGATTTGAATTGGGGTCCGCCTAGGTTCGGATCGCGCGTCCTCACGTTCGCCAGCTCTTTGCGTGCCGCCTCCAGAGCGTCTTCGCGTTTGAGGGCCAATCCGTATTCGATTTGGGATTCAATCAATCCCAAGGTCGCCTCGTGAAATTGTTCGGCGAATTGTTCCTTGCCGCGTGTTTGCGCGTACAGCGTGCGCCAGCCCCAGATCACGTTGGATTTGCGTTTGGTTTTTTCGTCGGTTTTGGGGTAGGCGCCCATCATGGCTTCGGCCAACGCGTTGGGTTTCTGACTGAATTTCCCCCAATCGGTGAGCGTGCGGGCCGCGTTCATTTGGACACGCAGGCTGTTGGTAGTGTTAAGGATTTCAACAAAGAGTTTCATCGCGTTCTCGTACTCGCCTTGGCCGGCCAACGCCAAGGCGCGTCGGCGACGGAGCTCCAAGCGAACGTCCGCCTCGGGTTGATCGAGTTTCGAAAGGTCGTTCGACAGAGCCTGCTGGTAGATGTCAGCGGCCTTGCGATAGATTTCACGAGCCGTCGCGTCGGGCTTTTCTCGCCCGGCGAGGGCATCAGCCGTATCTAGCATCGTGTTAGCGGCCCAAATTAGCGTGCGAGCATCGGCAGCTGTTTTGGCCAGCGATTCCAAGAACATACTGAGGTTCGAGGCCAGGTTTTGTTTTTCATTTTTGTCGGTGATGCGAACAAACTGTTCTGACAATTCGGCAGCGACCAGTCCGTAGATCGCGGCCAATTGTTTGGAGCCGTCTTGGGGGTCGGACTCGGCCAGCAAGGCACCGAGCGCGTTGATGACTCCCTGCGTTTTAGTGATCCAATTCTGGGGGTCCTTGCCGGAAGCGAGCGAGGCGAGATAGGCGCTGATCGCCGTGCGGTAGGTGCTCTGCTGAAAAACACGAGCGTTGGGCGAATCGAATACCGCCGGATGCTTTTGCTTGATCAAATCCAAAGGGGCGATCTCGGCTTCTTCCAGTTGCTGGACCGCCTGTTCGATCTGCCCCAATTCGAGTAAGGCGTCGACCAGCGACAGTGCGGCATAACAATTGTCGAACGTGGCGTTGTCGCGCGTGAGCTCACGGAGTCCGCTCGTAAAATCACGTACGAACGCTTCGACTTGACTTTTCAGTTCGGCGGCTCGCGCGGTCTGCTCGTCGGACGACATCGACCGTTTGGCTTTTTTGTATTCGAACCATTTGTTTTGGGTCAGCCGCAAGCCGACAGCGTCTCGGGCTCCTGAAGCTTGCGAGAGCCGAGTCGAATATTTTTTGACCAATTCTTCGTCGTTGTCGAGCATGCCCATGCGAACCATTACCATTGCCGCATGGTCGGCTTCGGGAGTGCCGGACCAGATTTTGACGATTCGCTCGGCGAGTTCCATGAGTTTTTCACGCTCGAGTCGGCGATTGTCAGCCGGAGCACTTTCGTACATTTTCGCGTAAGCCCGCAGTGCCAAACCGGACGCCTGACGTGTCCACTCGACGGTCGGGCGATGGTTGAGCAGAAATTCGCCGATCACGGCGGGCTCGTGCAAACGGTCCTGTACGTAGTACGCGTAGGCTTGCAAGTACCGAAGATGATTTTGATCCTCGAGCCCGAGTTCTGTGCCCCCCAAGCGTGTGGCTTGCTCAATTTGCTGCAGCGTCGTGTTGGCGGCCAATCGCAGCTCGTTGCGGGCCTCTGCGAGCCGCCGTTCCAGCTCGGCCCGAACATCCGGCCTTGCGGCCGCTAGTTCTTGCGTCAGGCGGGTCACGTCGGCGTTTTTGGCGTCGAGTTGGATCGCCGTGTCGAGGGCGGCGTCTTTGGCTTCGGCGTAGGTAGCCGCTTCGGTGACATCGGGATCGTGTTCGTTGAACGGGACATTCCAATCGGTCAACATCTGTTCGGCGATGGCCCGCACCTCGCCGCGGGAGCGAGCGACACGTTTGACCAAGACGGCCGCTTGGGCCTTGAGCCGATTGATATCGGAGCCTTTCGCACCACCGTCGGCGCGAGCCGCTTCCGCCTTGGCGTGCAACGCTCTGGCCAATTCAAGCTGGATTTTGGCCCAGTCCTCCTCACGCTGTTCGGCCTTGGTAAGTCCGGCCACCATCGGTTCCAATGCATCGATGACGCGGGCATTGGGATAGGGTGAAACGCGAGGCCAAAGTTCCAGGCCGACCATAGCGGCGGCCTTCCGCGTCAATTTGAATTGGGGCACATTCTCCAGCTTGAAAATCCGGTCCAAACGTTTGATGCCATCTTCCGGTTGACCCAGCATTCCAAGGCAGCGCGCCGCATTCAACACGGCGTCGATGCTGATGCCATATTGGGCATAGTCGTCGGCCAGCTGATCGAATTCTTTGACGGCTGCCTGCAAGAGTTGTTTGCGTGAGGGATCCGAGTCGGCCAAGGTCTGCGCCGAATACTGCTTGATCTGCGGCGACTTGAGCAAAATTTGCGTGTAGGCCTCGCGCCGCTGTCTCAGTTCGGCGGCTCGGCGTGGATTTTGCTTGGCGGCCTCCGTCAACTTTTCCAACTCGGTTTTCATGGCCGCGCGGACTTTATCATACAGCCCGACGCTTTCCAAAAAGAGCGCGCGGGCCGCGGCCAGCTTCTCGTCTTTCTCCGCCTGCGTGATTCGATCAGATTCGGTCAGCAAGAGAAAGCTGCGGGCTTTGAAAAATTTCAAATTCGCAAGAGTTTCATTGGCGGCCGTCAGCAGCTCTGGGCCCGCTTGTTTGTTCGTCGTGAACTCGGCGAGAATCTGTTCGGCTCTGGCGATCCGTTCGAGACGCAAGTTGACATTGCGGGTCGTTGCCAAACTCTGGATGAGATTTTCTGCTCGCTCCAGCGGGATCCGTTGGCGAAATTCCTCGTCAGCTAGTGGGCTGGTGGCCATTTCCTCGAGATAGGCATCGGCCAGATCATAAAACCCCTTCGTACGCAACGCCTGTAAGAACTCGCGAACCGGCTCTTCGCCGCGAGCCGCCGACAATCCCCAGGCCAGTATCCAGATCAGATTGGCGAAGACAAATCTCCAATCCCCCATGCGCTTTCCTCTATTCCAGTGCGATCGCAAAATACCCTTCCCATTATTACAAAGTTCGGCAAGATTTCGACACAACGCAGGCGTTTTGATTCGAACTGCCGCCAATCCCCCGGGAAGCCCCGGAGGGCCGTCTCGGACAAGGTTCTGGTCCTGCGGCTGATCCGGCCCTGAACATGCGAAGCCCGGCGGCTTACAATAGAGGCATGGCTCGCATCGACTTCCAACTTGACGACGATACCGCGCGGATTCACCCCCGGCGACCCGCAGTTCCGCCGGTCGATACGTCGTCGCGCGGCGCGTGGAGAAAGCTAATCTCCCTGGTTCTCTGTTTCTTGTTGGTCCTCATCCTGATGGTAGAGGCCCGCAAGCCGAAAAATTGGCTGTGGATGGGATTCGATCGCGACGGCCGTCTCCCGGTGGCCGCGGACCAAGGGGCAGAATCATTCGATCCCGCGCCGCGCGCGTCGTCGCGATTGCCGAGGTCGTCGGATGAAATCAGCATACGCCTGCCGGGTTCGATGCAGGCGGTCGGAGAACCGACGTCGGCGATTAGCGAGGTCGCCCAGCCCCCGAGCGAGCAGCCCACAAGCCAGCACGGGGAGCGGTCCAAGTCGCGCGGATCCCCGCAGGATCAGGATGTTTCGGCGAGCACATCGAGTCAAACTGCCGCCACTCCCCCTCAACAAGACGGACCCATCACCACCGATCCCATCACGAGCGATGGCGAACCTCGACAAGAATCCTCATCGCGCCCGGCGGCCAACTCGCTCCGCGCAGCCCAGCAGTTTTGGGCGACCGTATTCTCGGAACTTTCGAATCAGCAAAAGCGACAGCTTGCGAGCTTGATTTACGACCTGCGGAAGGGGAAAGCCTACGATCGCGCGACGGCCGACAGTCTGCGAACGATGCTCAACCAGTTGGATGAATCGACACAGAAGCATGCCCTCGCGCTGTTGCAGTCCCTGCAAGCCACCGATAGCCAAGGGGCCGCATCGCTGGCTGTCAATCTCCGCGATTGGAACGAATCGCTGCTCCCCTACTTGAGAGGTGCCATCGACAAGGACCTGACGACGATGGACGTCGATCAAGCCGCGCTCCGCTTGTGGGAGTCGCACATCGAGGGGGCGGCACTCGACCTCGTTCGCGATCTTTCGGAGGTCCATCGGCCCGAGGAGGGCGCAGCCTGGATTGTCAACTGGATACGATTGCTCGACAACCCCACGGGGCCGTTCCGGTCCGTGACGGTGCCCGAACTGCGGCGGCAGCCGGCGGCTTTTCGCGGCCAGTTGGTCGCGCTCAAGGGCACTTGCATCGGTATCGAACGTTTGAATCTGATCAATCCCTACTTGGGAACCGATACTTATTACATTTTGTGGATCACGCCGGCCGATCCGGAAAAATCGGTGTTCTGTGTGTATACTTTGAGATTGCCGGAGGGACTCGAAGAGCCCAAGGAGACTTATGCTAAGGCTGATTTGGACGTGCAGATAAAGGGGATCTTCCATAAGATCCGTAGTTATGTCGGCAGCGAAGGCCAAATTGAAACTTGCCCAATGCTCCTCGCCGAGCAGGCGACCATTATTTACCGTCCTGTTGTCGACGATAATTTGAAAATGCCCTCCTGGTTTCTGCCGCTGATGGGACTCATTTTGTTCGCGGCCGCAATCTTTGCGCTGGTCAGCGTCTACCGCTCGACGCAACACAAAACCTACCCGCCGCCCAAAGGTTACTCGCGTCTGCGACTGGAGGACGATTTCAAGGAACTTCAAAACGATTCCTCAATACGCACCCCGAAAGAACGGCTTGCAGAATATGAGCAACGACATAAACAACAGAACTAATCGCTCCATCAAGTGCGGGAGCATCGCGCCAGCCGCAATTTCCAATCATCGCGGCGAGTGTGGCAAATACCTTAATAAAACGAGCCGCGTGTTGTGGCCTTGGTTCGGCTCGCGCCGACTCTCGCACATGGCGGGCATGGAATCCTGCCGCGGCAGAATCATGCAGCGCGCTCCCTGGCTGCTGTTGCTGTTTATGAGTGTCGTCACATGGTCTGCCTTCGAGCCACATCTCGCGGCGGCCACCCGCAGCGCCGCCCCTTGTGGTGGTCCTGTCCAAGATCAAGACACCGACTGGTCTGGTTTCGGCCCGGCCGAGGCTCAATCGTTGATCGATCGTCCGGTCTTGGCTCCCGACGACGAACGGATCATTCGCCTGTTCTATCGAATCCAAAAATTGGGCGATAACCGCATGGCGGAAATTTTTAGCCCGATCCATGAATTAGGTTGGCTCGCGTCGAGCGTTGGCCGCGTCCAATTTCAGCTCGTCACGATCGAAGCCAATGTCGTGAGGGCAAATCGTCTGTTTCCGTCACCAGTCATCTCCCAAGACATCCCGCAGTACTTTCAGCTGCAAATTCAAGACGCGCAAGGGAACTCGGCCGCTATCTTCGCACTGCATTGCCCCTCACATTGGCTCGACAAAACTGATTTGAACGAGCCGATTCGATGCCAAGCCTTTTTCTTAGGTTCGGCGCAACTGGATGAAACCAGCCGACCACTCCTGATTTTTGTCGCCAAACGAGTCCAGTGGATTCCCCGCGAAACAGATGTGGCACAACTCGATCCGGGCCGCCGCAGCTTGGCCCAAGCCGGCTTCAATTTGGCGTTGCTCAGTGAAATCGAAGCCCAAAATCGTCGCCCGATGTCGGCTGTCGAGGCGTATGCCTTCGAGCAGATGCTCGCGGCGGCGACCCACTTGGCAGAGAAAAATCGGGCTGCTCCTCAGCCCTCGCGGGAGACGGGGCGGCCTGCCGACTTACTCGACTTGATCCGTCAACCCCAGCAACGCACGGGCGACAGTGTCTTGCTCCGCGGCCGCGTGGTACGGGCCCTCCCGATTTACGATACGAAGTTCCCCTCGATCATCGGCACTTTGGAGCCGGTCTACTATCAAGTCGAGCTGAGTATTCCGCTAGGGGATCGCAAAGTCTCGATCGATTTCGACAACGGGGAACGACTGCTGTTCGAAAAACATTTTCCCTGCACAGTCGTGATTCCAAAACCCCTGGGGGATCCGACCAGCTTCACCAAAAGTAACGTGGAGGTAGGCGGCATCATGTATCGATTCTGGAATTACGAATCCGGCTTTTCGAAACAACAAGGGGTCCAGTCCGGTCAAATCGCGCCCATGGTGATGGCGACCAGTCTGACAATTATTCCCGGGCCGATCGCGGCTTGGGACTTCATCCCTTGGCTCATTTGGGGGATGATCCTAGCGTTTGGGTTCTTGGTCTGGTACACCCGCCCCAAAAAACGGCGACTACGTAAAATGGCGCAACCGAGTTTCACAATCAAATGATTGGCGGATCATGCGGTTGCCGATCATTCGCCGCGTCGAAAAGCTCTGTTCCTTTTTGAGAAAACACAGAAGAGTTAACAAAAGGACTGACCATCGATACTGCCAGGCATTTCCGGAATCGATCGTACTTGTTTTGCGCTCTTTGCGAGTTCGCGTAAGCACATGATCAAAGCTCGAGTTCGAAGATTCAAAAAAAATTTCAACGAAGAGAACCCCGGGACTTCTAAACAGCACCACCTCACTGTTCTGCTCGCAGAGGCGTGGTATTAATATTTTTTACTTTGAAGGACAGGGTAAAAGAAAAGGGGTGCCATCAAAATATGGGCGCAACAAAAAACGGGCGGCACCTAATTTCTACCTATATTTTGGTGGTGCCTAACTTCATCAATATCAACGAACTCCAATACCAGACTCTTAACTATTTTCGCCTGGACGAACTTGTAAATGCTGAATATAACGCGCTAATGCGATGATAGACAAACCCAGCGCAACAATGATCAACAGAGTCAGGAGCGGAGGTTTGGGGAAGAAGTAATCCATGAAACTGGTGATCGTGCATAATATCATTGCCAGTTGATTCACGCCCGGCAGGCCACCCTTGGCAAACACAACGGCCCGACCTGTTGCCCCCACACGCAAGGGTTGGTCAGGTTTGTCGTCGGCCAACGAAACGATAACTTGGAACTGTTGACTCGTTTCCGGAGTATCGAACTGTCGGCCGATACGAGACTGAGTATCAGGAAGTGCGCCTCCTGGCACAGCTTGACCTGAAAGCACGCCGGGAACGATATAATGTACCCTGCCTGTGCGGAAACTCAGGGGGTAGTTTCGCAAAGCGATCGCGACTTCATCGCCAACTTGAACACGTTCAAGCCAATTTTCCGGCATCGTCACAACGAGGTGCCAAGATGTTGTATCAAGCAGCGCCGCCACCGGCTTGGCAGGACTCACATAGGTACCGGGTGTCAATTGCAGATTGACGACTCGGCCGCTAATAGTTGATCGGACCGTTGTTTGCTCGAGATCGAATTCAGCGAGTTTTAATGCGCTCTCTGCTTGAATTACAGAAGCCAACTTGCCCTGCAACAGAGGTGTAAGCTGCTCGGCCTCCGCCAAGTAAGAACGAAGCCGTGTGATATCTTGTTCGATGGACATAGCCGGCTGGCGATCCCCGTCGGAATCGACATTCGATTGGCGGGTATGTTGTACCATCAAATCGGATTCCAGGTTCGCAATCGCATTGTTCAAAGCTTGGACGGGATCAAGCGTCGCCAATACCTTGTCTCGCTGAGCGCTCGCTTCGCGCACGGCCGCCTCAGCAAACGAGACTTGACTTGTCGCCGTTTCGATTCCCGTCTTCGCCTTCGCTTCAAGTTGTAACGCTTCCTCTAACGCGGCTTGTTGCACCCGTTGATTCCGTAGCAATTCTTCGTATTCTTGTTGCGAAATTCCTTGGCTCTGCACTAATCGCAAGGCACGCTCCGCTTCCGTATTGGCCAGTTCGACTTGAGCTTTGGCCTTCGCTACACTAGCGTTAGCGGCGACCAGGTCAGCATTGGCATTGTCGACGCCACGACGGGCAACCTCCAAACTTGCCTCGGCACGTGTCACGGCCGCGTTGGCCGCGTAGACGGTGGCGACGAGCGCCAACGCATTTTCTCTAGCTTCCAAGTGCTTGGACCGCGCTTGTTCAACTCGATACTGGTAGGGGGCGGGATCGACACGAAACAAGGGCTCGTTTTGCTTTACATCCGCGTTGTCATCCACCAAGATTTCCGTAACCAAGCCTGCTACCTGAGGCGAGACCTGGACCACCGGCGCTCGAACATATGCATCCTGAGAGATCGGGGTGAAACGGCCCACGGCATACCATACAAAAAGTAACGCAAAAATCGGAGGCAGCGGTAATACGATCTTCCAAAATCTGGTAAGCGGAATCCATTTAAAATGGAAAAACACCAAGTAAACCGGCAAGACATAAAAAACTAGGATTAAAATCAGCATAAATCAGTTCCCTTAAAAATCCCTCTCCAACAAGGCAATGGGCACCCTCGAATGGGGCTGGCCAAGAACGATTCGGCGTCTCGTGGCTCCGCAAAGAAATCGTTTAAAGTTGGAAAGTGGTATTCCAACAAGCGACCCTGTTGCTTTTGGATTTTAACCTTTCAAAACGTTCTTTAATGCCAATGGGAAATCTGCAGAGTTGAGTATAATGTGCTGCGAATGTTGGGACAAGTTTCGAAGGAATCGACTTGGGCGTATTTCGGGAATTTCTTCGGGGTTTAGTCGGGGATGTTCTGCGAAGCGATGGCCTTGGAGCTTTCGTAACTTTGCGGCAAAAAACACCATCCGCATGAGAGAGAATATTTTCCTTCGGGCAGCATTTCCATTCAAGTGTTTTACAAAGGGTAACGGGAGGATGTGGTTCGCCCTCGATTATGTTGCCGAGAATTTGTTGGGACATCACCGTTTCTAATCTTTTCAATTTCTCCGTCTTCTCTCGGCATCATAACATTCTCACGTCCTAACAGATGGACATCCATGCCAAATACCCTGGCTCCCTATCGGTGCTGAAATTAAGAAAAATAACGAATCTGTAGAGCAATTCGCGCGCTAAACAGTTTAAGCTGCCGCCCTACCAAGCCCCCCGCCATTGCCAATATTCGCCAATCTTCATCTTTGGCAACTAGTCGGCTGGGTAATGTCGGCCATAGCCGCTGCGGACGGTTGCCGGATCATTCACGCCGACGCGGAGGTGATCCCATGCCTACAGCGACCTGGCGAGCTGCCTCGCGGATTGCCCGATCCCCGGTTCGAGACTGAAAACGAGCCTAGACGCACATCGTCTCTACTGATGATGCCGGTTTTTAAAGCTAATCATCCCTATTTGCTTTTTCAAAAGCAGTAAGGGCGACCTAGAAGTCATCATAACGAGCGGACATGGTTTTACGGATATTCGCGACCTGATTTCGCAAGTTCTCAAGCATCCCCTTTGCCGAATCAGCGGCTTTGGCGTATTCCTGAGACTTGATGTTTTTGCGAATCGAAGAATTCGTGCGATAGCCGTAGTAGTAATCACTATAATAGTAATTGTTGTTGTAACCGCGTTCGGTGGCTAGGCGGCCCGCTACGGTGGCGTCCGAGCTGAAAAGCTCTTGAGAAATTTCTCGAAAGCCCTCGGAAATATTAGCACCGAATTCTACCATTTCTGGATCGACATTTCGCACTGGGAGCCCGTCAATTTTATTGGCGTACTTGTCGAACCAGCGGGCGTAGGCACGGGCGTTGGTATGCCTAGGACCATGCAAAAATTCGTCCAGCTCACGGAAGTACAGATCAACGGTATCAAAGTATTGCCGCGTGCTTTTTCCGATACTTGGGGCTTGGGCTTGTTGACCTGCAGGCGAGTTCGAAAATTGAGCGCGAATCGGTTGGTTGATTAATGAGCTGACTTTGCGAAGTCCCGTAGACGTCAGTGGACCACTAAACACGACACGATTGTTTTCTGTCGAAACTTCCCAATCTAAAAAGTCGTTGATCATCACGCCGTTGTTGACCAACGCCTCTAGAATGAATTTTTTACTGACCAAACTCGTTTTTGAGGTTCCATCAGCAAAATCAATTCGAAGGGCGCCGTTGATTTGGTCTCGAACCGTGATCCCCAAGGTCAATCCTTTTAGGCGGCTTATGGCATCTGCCAAATCATCGATGTCGCTGGCACGCACAGATTCGAGTTTCAGCAAGCGTGAACGAGCTGCACTTTTGGACATCAAATTTTCGAGATCTACTACAATAATGATATCGGCCTTGGCATCCGCAAACGCAATCGCATTCGAAAGGTATTCAGATAAACGGACCCGGCCAGCATCACCATCCTTTAGCCAGCGAAATAATGATTGGCGATTGGCCGGTGCCATCACGCCAACGGTAGAGTTGTCGATTTGAACGGCGTATTGGTCGCCTGAAAGGGCTACTGCACTGCGGGAATCCAATAGTTCAATTTCACGACCATCTTGTACGGCAAGTTTCTCAATCGCGTTGCCAAGATCGCCTTTGGCAAAAATCCCAACCGTCCAAATTGGCTCGAAGAACTCCAGGTCAACCTGGCTGGCCAGCAATACCCTGCCGACTCCAGGCGGAACAATCGACAGTCCTCGCTCAAACGCACCTGCACCCGCCGCGGCCCAATTCTCCTTCACGGCCAAGTTACTGCTAAAAATCCTATCGGCGTTTATCAGCACCATCGTGTTGGCATGTTCCGGCACCCACTTGGCGTCGAGACCAAATTGCGCATGGACAGGAAGTGTTGTTGCAATTACCGATAGCCAAAGTCCAACAAAACGAATCAAGCGTCGCATCGTCATCCGAAAAAACCTCGTGAAAAAAGTCTGCTTCAACACAACCTTTCCCATTGTGATGGGCGAACAGGCGTTTGTCAATTGAACGGGGCTTTTGAAATGGCCTTTTATCGGCCGCACCTTTTCAGAGAAGGGACAGGGATTGCCCGAAGGTGATGAGTTGGCGAATCTTGATTACTAACGAACCGCCCCTGTACAGTGGAACCGCCACTGCCGAAGAACTTAATCCTTCGAGGGTGATGATCCCAAGGGCAGCGGATACCGATGAATTGACCGTTTCATTTGACTGCTGAGAACCAAGGGAGATGAAACAAGGGGGACGCAGAGGGACAAATTGCCCGGACTCCTCCGGAAAAGTAGACAGTGAATCGTTGTTAACGAGAGGGTAAAGAGGAAGGGCTTCTTTCTCGGAGATGACCACAACAAAGGGAGATTTCTGCCCCCCTTCTGTTGACAAACATCCAGGTTTATTCGAGTTGAGTTGGGCTAGAAGTATCCGAGCGACGCATGCAGGCGTGTGGCGTTGTAGAACCGCTCGATGTATTGGTCGGCCAGTTCAGGCGAGTTCTCAACGGCGCGATAAAGGTCTTCGACCTCGAAGCCTTGAAAAAGGTCTTCTCAAGCAAGCTGTCCTAACCCTTGGCTTTTTCGGCTCATACGCTGCAGGAATCCGTGATCGTCGAGGCGTGTTCGAAACGCTTCGCTGCTGTATTGGCAACCCCGATCGCTGTGGACGATCAGCCCTTGCGGTGGTTGCCTGACGGCGATTGCTGGATCGAGCGAAGCAAGGATCGGAAGGGAGGAAGGGATAAAAAGGGCAGGCACAATTCTGTTCGGCACGTTGGTTGCTGAGTTGTTTTTTGGGATGGCAGAATCGGCAGCAGATCTAAAGGAGTGTCAGAATGGCATCAGTTGCCAAGAGGGCAGATGCACGAGGATCAGGTTGTCCAGGTGCCGGGGACGGTTGCGATTGGCCACCGCGCAGCGTTGAACGGTTCGTGACGCTTGGCAACGATGCGACCGAACAATTTTCTCTGTCTACATCATGGTGCGGTATACCCTTGCGCATTAAGGTTCGTGACCCATGGCAAGAGTGCGACCAAATAATTTTCTGTCAGTTTCTTTGCGAACGGGCTTCGTCTTGTAACTGGAGTTTGGCCAGGTGGGCCATCAACTCGTCTTCGCTGGCAAGGCCACTGAACCAAAAACAGATCATCTCGAAGGTTCGTTTGGTTGGTTTGCAGCCGGTCCAGAGACTGATCAGCATGCAAGCAATGATCGCGCAGTACGTTTGAATCTCGATCCCGTTCTCGCTGTGGCTGAGCAAGTGACGGCAGCCCAGAAGATGCTTGAAGAATCTGAAAAAGATTTCAATCGCCCATCTTTGCTGATACAGCAAACCAATGATTTCGGCCGGCACGTCC
>CALDHM010000051.1 GCA_937941455.1 uncultured Pirellulaceae bacterium
GGCAACCGTCCGGGCCGTATCGAGCCTCGCGTCCTGAAGAAACGCAAGGACAAGTATCGGAGGATGATGCAGCCCCGCCACGAGCTGCGTGCGAGGTTGAAGCAGGGAGACAACACCTTCGAGTTATAAAAACGCAAAAAAACCCGCGTTTCACCGCGACAGTGCCATTTGTGGCTGGCACCTATCGCGCCCCGCGACAGTGCCATTTGTGGCTGGCACCTATCGCGCCCCATCCCTATCGCGCCCCATCGCGCCACACTCTACAGGCACCTATCGCGCCACAGTTAATGCGCCACACCGGGCGGCTCGCGCTGCTCGGCTGGCATTGAACGAGCCTTAGCGAGTCCGCTCGAAGTCGCGGTGAAAGTAGGCGAACCAGCCACTGCTGCTGCCCCTGCCTGTCGAGGAACCGATGACGCTCGTGCCCCAGCCGTCGAGCTTGCCACCGCAGGACTCATGCCGCCACCACGGCCATTCCGGCAGGTCTCAATGATGCCTTTTGATGTTTTTGACGTTGCATTCCCTTGCCTTCGTTACCGTGACGAGCGATTAGCGGAGTGGGATCGCCGTTCAGGATTCGTCGTCGGGGCCCGGAAAGGTCCGCGGAATGCGGATCGTAACCTTGGTGCCGACCCCGAGAGCCGACTGATAATCGATGGTTCCCTCCAGCCGTTCAACGACGTTTTTGGCGAGGTAAACCCCCAAACCCATCCCCTTTCCCGTCGGTTTCGTTGTAAAAAATGGCTCGGCGATTCTCCGCAAGGTCGCTTCGGACATGCCGGTACCCCGATCCGTGATAGTCCACAGCCAATGTTTGGCGAACCGTTGGATTTCGACAATGACTTCGTGCCCGCTGGGATCGGCGTCGATGGCATTTTGTACAAATCCGCGCATCGCCTGACTGAGGATCACTGGCGGCACGTACAACGTGGCGGCGGCGATCTCGGGCTTCATGACGACGCGAACCCGTTGCGGTTCACTGACCTCGTCCAGTACCGATTTCCAGAAGTCGCCGCAGGAAATGTGTTGAATGGTCTCGCCGATGGCTTGCCCCGCCTGGCTCGCCATCCGATCGATAATGACCCGGCATCGATCCAACTGACTGCGAATCAGATGGATGTCATCTAGAACATCATCGGCACCGGGTATATCGATGGGATGCTCTTCGAAAAACTTTTCGACATCCTTGGCGACAATCGCGATCGTCGACAAGGGGGTCGCCAACTCATGCGCAGTCCCGGCGGCTAAAGTTCCCAGCGACTCGAGCCGCTCGCGGCCGGCTTGAATAAGTTGTCGATGTTGCAAACTGACCTCTTGTTGCCGCAACTCGCTGTTCAGCCGCGTCAGAAAATAGACGACCACTGAACAGGATGTCGCCACCGATAACCAATTGGCTAGATGCAGAATCGTCACCTCACCCATCACGCTAATGGGGCGCAGTAAGGGGCTGATGTGCAGTTCGTCGACTTCGATGTGCCGGATCAACAGCAACGTGAAGCACAAAATGGCCAGTACGTTCAACCCCCAAGCCCAACGTGGTGTCAAAATCACCGCCGACAGGCTGACATTCACGAGAAAAAACAACGCGAATGGATTGTTGGCCCCTCCTGTCAGCTGCAACAATACCGTCAACGACAGGATGTCCATGATCAGCACCATCGCTTGCAGCAACTCCCAATTGACACCCGTATCGGGAGCGTCCTCACTGAGCCCGCGCGTCCACCAGTGGAGCAGTAAGTTGCTGCCCGCTGTCAGCAACATGACCGTGATCATCGCGGCCGGAAAAGGAATTTCGATTCGCAACAAAAATACGACGGCCGCAATGGTGATCAGCTGTCCGATCACAGCAACCCAGCGCAACATGATCAGCCAACGCAGGTTGACCACCGTGCGACGCAGCGTCAGGGAACTCGGATCCAAATTTGACAAGCTAACTATGGCGCCGTTGCTTGGTGTTTCTTCAGTCATAGCTCAACGATGAACCAGTGTCATGAGGCATGCCTGCTGCTGTAACCGCAGCAAGCAAGATCGCAGTGTGCTGACCAGCCGACCTTCTGCGGCCTGTTTCACATTCTAGCCCAAGCGATCAACCAAGGCTTCGCACCCAATTGATCGGCAGAACGGATTGGCGTTCGGTTTTCACAATCACCGCGTGCTCGTGCCCGACGGCTTGCGGGTTTTGGTACGACGCCCAGAGCAGTCTTTCACCCCCGTCGCTTGGAGCGCGGTCATGGCCGTTGTTGTTGCGAATCGGATATAATGGCGGGTTAAGCGGGAGACAATGGGCGGTTCTAACGGGCTGCGGGGGCAAATTCGAGTTTCGCAGAACTCTAGCGAGAATTAGGATTGATTTCCTGCTCGACGTCGCTGAGCGCTTGGTCCCCAAAGGCCTTGGCGATTGCCGATCGCGAGCGGGATTCAGGCGAGCATGTTACCGCTCTGCCTAATCGCAACGCAGCAGGCAGCGAGCCACGCCCGCCAGAGTTGGTTTGATCCTGTCGAATCCAAGGTTTGGGGAAGAATCTGTCATGACTTCCGGAATCGAAAATACCACCACGGCGACCATCCGTGAAATCGATCGCTCGCCGCGTTTGTCGCCGCGTATGTTGACGTGGTTGCTGGCCTTGATGTGTTTGATCCCGACTGTCAGCATCTATGCGATCTTCCGTCTGATGCCGCCGGTGTACGAGAACAAATTGCAAGCCGAGGTTTGGAGCAAGGACGTCCCCGATTTGTCGACGTATTCTCTGCCGTATGAGTCGCGTCCCCAACTGACAAAAAAGGGGAAGCTGGTGGTTAAAAACACGGGCCCCGATCCCTGGACTCAATACAACATCCGGATCAATCGCATGTATGGTGACGCCTACCAGATCTACGAGCATCATGAACCGATCAATCCAGGCGAGACCAAAGAATTCGAGCTTGCGGAATTCGTCAGCCGCAGCGGTGCACGTTTCGACATTCGCTACAATCCTCTGCGAAATGTCGAGATCTACGCGAGGTTGCCGACCTCGGCGCGGGCGACCTTCAATCAGACCTTCGAGACCAAATGATTCCCGCGGTTGCGTCCCCCCAATTGCCGCCGCTTGCGTTTGGGGAAACAATTGCCAGCGAGCATTTCACGGCGATGGCGCATTTCGGGTTCGATCGAACATCATGAAACAAACGGCATCTCAACGGATTCTCGTTGTCGACGATTCGCCGGTCGATCGGACGCTGGCGGCCCGTTTGCTCGAGGAGCATGGCGAGTGGGAAATCGAGCAAGCCGAAAATGGTCGGATCGCCTGGGAGATGATCGAGGAAAATCCGCCGAATCTGGTCGTCACCGACATGCAAATGCCGGAAATGGATGGACTTTCGCTAGTCAGCCAAGTCAAACGAAAATATCCGAACCTGCCCATCATTCTGACGACATCGCGGGGGAGCGAAGCAGTCGCTGCTGATTCGTTGCGCGAGGGGGCGACGAGTTACACGCCCAAGGCATTTCTGCAAAAGGACCTGCGACGGACGTGTCAGTACGTTCTCGATTTGGCCAATCATGTCCCGTTCCCGTCTGTGACCAATCGCGCAACGTTCGAGCAACGTTTCGTGCTGCATAATGATTGTGCGATGGTGATGCCGCTGATCGAACATTTGCAGAATCACATGCCCGCCTGGTCCGATTCCTGCCGATTGCAAATGGGGATGGCCATCGGCGAGGCGCTGATCAATGCGATGCATCATGGGAACTTGGAGGTCAGCTCATCTTGCCGCGATCTGGAGGACACTTCGGCCTACTACCAGCTGATCAAAACGCGGCGCGAGCAACCGCCATATTGCGACCGCCGCGTCAACGTCCAGGTGCAGTTCAATCAGGAATGGTTGTCGGTCAGCGTTACGGATGAAGGACAGGGCTTCAATCCGCTGACCGTGGCCGACCCGCGCGATCCGGAAAATTTAACGAAGCTGCATGGTCGCGGCTTGCTCCTGATCCGTTCGTTCATGGATGACGTGTATCACAATGATTGCGGGAACCAAATCACGATGGTCAAACGTCGCCAGCCGGTTCCGCAAGTGCTGCATTGAGCCGTAAGGCTTATCGTTTTCGCCCAAACGCATAGCTTCCTCTCCTGGGCTGGTGAGTCGTTGTTAGCTGCCAGATCTCACCCCCAAGGCCGCCGGGAGTCACGGAAGGCGGGCTTCGATCGGTTCCTTTCGTTCTCGCTTGGTTAACAGATCGGACGCGAATAAATCAGCCGGGAGGGTGGCCAGACCTGGGCCGACTTTTTTACAATACAGCGCATGAACTATCTTGTTTTTGGTTACGAGCAGATCCCGCCAAACAGTTGGGCCTATCTATCGTCCCTCCTGTTGATCGCACTATTTTTCAAGTTCAATCGATTCTGGGCCTTGCGCAACTGGGACTTGGTGCTCGTGATCCTCTTGGCGGTCGGTCTGTTGTTGGTCTACGAGGGAAAGAATCTCGGGAGAACCGCCACGGTGGGGACCGTCGCGGAGACGAAGGCAGGCGAGGCAGCGGTGGTTGAAGCCCCCCCTCGAGAATCGGTCGCCCCTAAGAAGCAAAGCCCCGAGCTTGGCTCGCCGGACTCCCGAGCACCTGCCGACGCACCTCCCCCTGGAATCGCCGCGACCGCGGGAAAAACCCCTGCTACTGTCACCGAAAACGGACAGCCCGCCACGACCGAAAATCCGACTTTCGAGCCGGTCCCCGACAGCCGTCTCAACCGTGGCCAACGGATCGAGCGGCTGGGGTACATCTGGTTGTTCGGAATAGGCATGCTGCTGGTGATCCGCACCCTGTTGGACCCGCTGTTGATTAGGCGTCCGCAGTTGGAGCCGAATCTGACGACCGGGGGTTTGGTCTTTCTCGGGCTCAGCATGCTTAGCGTCTCGATTGCTAACATCGTGATCACCGTGCCCGACGCTAAAGCTCTCTCCGGGGCTGAGGGGGGGGTGAAGATCGTCTTCCGCCAGGCGGCTGGCGAATCGGAGCAACGCGATTTGCGGGAGCACGGCCCTGGCTATGCCCTGTTTCACGCCTTGGTGGTCTCCACGGTGCAAGCCGAATTGGCCGTGGTGGCCAAGGTATTGGCGATCGCCGGGCAAATTGCGCTGATCGTCGGCCTGGTGTATATCGGCTACGTGCACTTCGGGAATTTTCGCAATGGGGTCGGAGTGGCGGTACTGTACATGATGCTCCCCTACACGTGGATGTACGCGGGGCACGTGATGCACTTGTTGCCGGCGGCACTGTTGGTGTGGGCGTTTGCACTGTACCGCTATCCTTTTTGGGCGGGTATCTTTGTGGGGCTGGCGACAGGAGTCTCGTATTATCCGTTCTTTCTGGTACCACTTTGGATGAGTTTCTATTGGGAGCGCGGCGCATGGCGATTTCTGATCGGCATGGTCATTGCCTTGCTGATCGGGATCGGCGGCTTGATTTTCACCTCGGTTGACGTCGCCGCTTTTTTCCAACAACTGCGGCAGATGTTCGGTTTCTGGTTGCCGCGGGTCGAGGGGCTGTCGGGGATTTGGGCGTTAGGTTGGGATCCTTGGTTCCGCCTGCCGATCATGGTGGCCTTTTTTGTTCTCAGCATCTCTTATGTTTTCTGGCCGACACGCAAAAGTGTGGTGGCTCTCTTGGCTTATTCGGCCACGATCATGATCAGTGTGCAGTTCTGGCACGGCTATGACGGCGGTACCCACATCGCCTGGTATTTGCCTCTGTGCTTGCTCGTCTTTTTCCGTCCGAATCTGAGTGAACGTTTCGCAGCGACCGAGGTCCTCTCCAGTCGCTACCGCCGCAAGTTTCGTATCGATCGCGGGGATGAAGTCATCAACGCGGCTTGAAAAGGCTGTTTATCCTTCATCCACATCGCAAATTGTTCGCAAGCGGTTGGGTCTTCGACCCTGCAGAGAGCAGCGTGGGAAACTATAATTAGTTGAAGGAGACTTTTGGCCGCCTCGGCGTTGCCGGGTAGTCGCCGGGGGGCGGATCACCGGCACCGATCGAAAAACCATGGTGGCAAATCTCGTCGAAATTACTAGGCCCCTACCGCAGTGGTTGAACTTCATTCCGGTGCCGCATTCCTCGGGAGGCGCGCCGGAAGGACCAACGCACGGCACGCGGACCTTGATCCGCGGCGCTTGGCTGATTCCACGGGCCGTTGTGAAAGGGATAGGAATGACTGGCTGGTTTGCTTGGCCCCGTTGCTGCGGCATAGAACGGTGGCTGACGATTCTCGTAGTTTTGGCCGTCGGGCCGGTGCCCTGGGCCGCCGCGCAGGATCCTTTGCGCTACGATCGGGACATTCGGCCGATCCTGGCAGATCATTGTTTTGCCTGCCATGGCCAAGATCCGCACTCACGGGCGGCCGACTTGCGGCTGGACATTCGCAGCGACGCGTTAGCCGCCGAGGCCTTCGTACCGGGGGACCCCGCGGGCAGTGCTTTGGTCGAGCGGATCGAGTCGGACGATCCCGACGAGATCATGCCCCCCCCAGCGACGAAAAAGCCGCTCACCGCCGCGCAGAAGGAAATCCTCAAGCGGTGGATCGCCGAGGGGGCTTCGTACCAAGAGCACTGGGCTTTCGCCGCACCGAGCAAGCCCACCCCCCCCACTGTTGCCGACCCGAACTGGGTCAAGAATCCGATCGACGCTTTCGTCCTGGCGGAGCTCGATCGCCTCGGTCTGCAGCCGGCGGCACCCGCCGAGCCGCGGGCCTTGTTTCGCCGTTTGCATCTGGACGTGGTCGGGCTCCCCCCTTCCCCGGCCGACGCGGCTGCCTTCGAGGCCGATTATGGGACGAACCCCGATCGGGCTCTCAGCGATTGGATCGATCGCTTGATGGAACGACCTCAATACGGCGAGCATCAGGCCCGCTATTGGCTTGACGCAGCCCGCTACGGCGACACTCACGGGATGCACTTCGACAATTATCGCGAGATGTGGCCGTACCGCGATTGGGTGATCCGCGCCTTTAACCGCAATCAACCCTTCGACCAGTTCATCGTCGAGCAGTTGGCCGGCGACTTGCTCCCGAGCCCAACCGACGATCAATTGCTGGCCACCGGTTTTCAACGGTGCAACATCACCACTAATGAGGGAGGGACGATCGAGGAAGAAAATCTGGCTCTGTACGCCGCGGATCGCGTGCAGACCTTCGGCTGGGTCTTCCTCGGGCTGACCACCAACTGCGGGCAATGCCACGACCACAAATTCGATCCATTTACGATGAAGGATTACTACTCGCTGGCAGCTTTCTTTCGCAACACGACCCAAACCGGCTTGGATGGCAACGTCAAGGATGGACGATCGGCCGTCATCTACCTGCCCACCGAAGCCGACGCGCCGCGCTGGCGAGCGCTCCCCGGCGAAATCGAGCAAACGAAACAGGCCCGCGAAGCTCGTCGCGCGTCCGCGAACAGCGACTTCGAAGCTTGGTGCCAGGCCGCGCTGGCCGACGACGCGGCTCGGCGACTGACTGCCGACGGGCTGGTCCTGCACTCGCGGTTGAACGCCGGCAGCGGGAACGCCGCCGACAATCGCCTGAACCCCGAGCAACCCTTCCCGGCGACGGGGGATTTGAAGTGGGATACCAACGGCGTGCTGGGGCCGGCTCCGATCTTCGGCAGTGGTCGCACGATCGTCTTGGGGGATGTCGGTGATTGGGAAATCGACCAGCCCTTCAGCTACGGAGCTTGGGTCCGGGCCGACAGCGCCGCGGTATCCAGTGCCTTCATCGCCCGCATGGATGATGATGCCCAACATCGCGGCTGGGATTTGTTTCAAAACGGCGGAGCCTTTTCCGTGCATCTTATTGACCGCTGGCCAGACAACACGCTGAAGGTCACCACCCGCAGCGATGCCGTCCGCGCAAAGACTTGGCAACACGTGTTCGTCACCTACGACGGTTCGCGCAAAATCGAAGGGATTAAGATATACATCGACGGCCAGCCCGAACGGCTCCGCGCCGAGACCAACACGCTCAAGCCAAATGCCTCGATCCGCACGGCAACCCCCACGCGGATCGGACAACGCAGCAAATTGTCGGTGCTGCAAAATGGATCGATGCAGGACGTGCGTCTCTACAATCGCGAATTGGCGGCCGCTGAGGTCGCCGCACTCGCCCAGTACAGCGCCTTGATTCCCTACATCGAGACCGCCGCCGAGCAGCGGACGGCGGCGCAGCGCGAGTCGCTGTTCCAGTATTACTTGACTCGGATCGATTCGCAGTTCATCCAGCTCAGCCAACAGTTGACCGACCTCGAAAACGAGCAGCGCACGATTCGCGAGCGAACGCCCATTAGCCACATCCAACAGGAACGAACCGACCAGCAACCGATGGCGCACATCCTGATGCGCGGCGAATACGATAAACCCGGCGAGCTAGTCGCGGCAAATACGCCGGCCGCGTTGCATCCTCTCGATCCGTCGGCCCCGCGGAATCGGTTGGGCTTGGCCTACTGGGTCATCGATCCTCGCAATCCGCTGACCGGTCGCGTTACGGTCAATCGCTTCTGGCAACAGATCTTTGGTCAGGGGATCGTGGCCACCGCGGAGGATTTCGGGGTCATGGGAGCGTTGCCGACCCATCCCGAACTGCTCGACTATCTGGCGGTTTCCTTCCGCGAACAGGGCTGGAACGTCCGCTGGCTGCTGAAGGAAATCCTGACCAGCGCAACCTATCGGCAGTCCGCAGCCGTCACACCGGAGAAACTCGAACTCGATCCCCACAATCGCTGGCTGTCGCGCGGGCCGCGGTTCCGCATGGATGCCGAAATGATCCGCGACTCGGCGCTGGCGGTCTCCGGCCTGTTGTCCGCCAAGATGTACGGGCCGGGCGCCAAGCCCTACCAACCCAGCAACCTGTGGGACGTCGTGGGGCTCCCCGAAGGAAACACCCGCAACTACGTACAAGATACCGGCGAAAACCTGTACCGCCGCACGATCTATTCCTTTTGGAAACGGATGGCTCATCCGCCCAACATGGAAATTTTCAATGCCCCCAGCCGCGAGGTCTGCACCGTGCGACGCGAACGCACAAACACGCCACTCCAAGCACTCGTGACCCTCAATGACCCGCAATTCGTTGAGGCAGCCAGGAAGTTGGCCGAACACGCCTTGTTGGCCAGCGGAGCCGACGAAGGCAAAGTACTAGAAACGATCGGGCAGCGCGTTTTGACCCGCAGCTTCACCCCGCCCGAAATCCAAGCCCTGCTCGAGGATCAGCGGGAGTACCTGACCTACTACCAAGCCCACCCGGCCGACGCCCAGTTGCTCCTGGCCCTCGGCGAAAGTCCACGGCATCCGCAACTCGATCCGTTGTTGCTGGCCGCGTGGACCATGGTGTGCAACCAAGTCCTCAATCTCGATGAAACGTTGAACAAGTAACCCACTCCTAAATCTCGAGGTCGCTTGACCATGAACGACTCGTTGCTCAGCCGTCGTCATTTCTTCACCCAAGGTGCGCATTTGTTGGGGGGTGCTGCCCTGGCAACCCTGCTAGGACAATCCCACGCCCAAGCGGCGACCGACGACGAGCCGATCGGGCCCCACTTCCCACCCCGCGCTCGCCGAGTGATCTACTTGCACATGGTCGGCGGACCGTCGCAAATGGACCTGTTCGACTACAAGCCCGTGATGAACGACTGGTTCGACAAGGACCTGCCCGACTCAATCCGCATGGGCCAGCGGTTGACCACCATGACCAGTGGGCAAGCCCGCTTTCCCATCGCCCCATCGAAATTCAAATTTTCCCAGGAAGGGGAATGCGGCATGTGGATCAACAGCCAACTTCTCCCCTGGCTCTCCCAAAAGGTCGACGAAATCTGCTGGATGCGCAGCTTGCACACCGAGGCGATCAACCACGAGCCCGCCATCGCCGCGATGCAAACCGGCAACCAAGTCACCGGGCGACCATGCCTCGGATCGTGGGCCTCCTACGGACTCGGCTCGCTCAATGATGACCTCCCGGCATTTGTCGTCCTTGTGGCGATCCCCAGCAACCGGGAGCAAGAGCAGGCCATCTCCTCGCGTTTGTGGAGTGCGGGCTTTCTCCCGGGCAAGCATGCCGGCGTCTCCTTCCGCAGCCAGGGAGACCCGATCCTCTACATCAACAATCCTCCCGGTATTTCCGAGCAAATTCGCCGCCGCTCCATCTCCGGCATCAACCGCCTCAATCAACTGGGGCACCAATCGCTGGGGGATCCCGAAATTCTCACGCGTATCCAGCAGTACGAGATGGCCTTCCGTATGCAGGCCAGCGTTCCCGAGCTCACCGATCTATCAAGCGAGCCGGCCTCGACCTTTGAACTGTACGGCGAGGAGGCTCGCCGACCGGGGACCTTCGCCTACACTGCCCTAATGGCTCGCCGCCTGGCCGAACGCGGCGTCCGCTTCGTGCAGGTTTATCACAACAACTGGGACCATCACGGCAACGTGGCCGGGCGACTCCCCAGCCAATGTCGCGACGTCGACCAGCCGTGCTACGCGCTGCTGGAGGACCTCAAGCTCCGCGGCATGCTGGACGATACGCTGGTGATTTGGGGAGGAGAATTCGGCCGGACGATCTATTCCCAAGGCGGCCTCACCAAGGACAATTATGGCCGCGACCATCACCCGCGCTGCTTCACGATGTGGATGGCCGGCGGCGGTGCCAAAGGGGGTACGATTTATGGCGAGACGGACGAGTTTTCTTATAATATCGTCCGCGATCCAATCCACATTCGCGACTTCCACGCCACCATCTTGCACCTGCTCGGTTTCGACCACGAACGCTTCAGTTTCAAATTTCAAGGCCTCGATCAAAAACTCACCGGCGTGATCCCCGCCAAGGTGATCCCCGAACTCATCGCCTGATCCCCCCATGACCTCCAGCCGCGCATAAAAAAACGCCCGCTGGGGGCGCTGCAGTGGCTAGATTGTCCGGTGGACAGTTTACCCTGCGCGAAATGTTTTCGCTTACTGTGATAGGCGAGAAACATCGCTCTGATACACACAGTTGAGCCTACCATAGCGCAAAATTATAGTAAAGCGGTATTGGTTAGCCGAAACAGCAGCCAAACCTCGCCCCCGTTTCTCCCGGAAGAATGCCATGGATACTCGTAATTGATTACCGCGCGGCGAGGTTTGGCTGAGTATCGGGGCTTTTCGAATCCAGTTGAATGGTTCGATGGCGCGTTGTTTGGCGGTTTGAATGATGGACATGAGGGTGGCCTGTGCCTGTGCACCGATCCAGGTACGGTTGCCGCACCAGACTTTTCCATTGACGACGCCAGGGTGGATCGCGCGTTCGGCCCAGTGGTTAATCGACTGGATTGCCGGATCGATCAGGAACCAGAACCACGACATCGCGTGCTTGAGGATGTGCTTTCCCAGCCTCCGATTCGCTGGGTTCTTGAGGTGGCGTTCGCAGAGTTCCTGAAGGTCGCAAGACAACGCCAGGCCGTGCACCGCCAGTTCATCGGCGCCGATGCGATGGCCACGCCATGATCGCCTCAGCGCGTACGCGCGATCGATGAGGCCGAGTACCGCGCGTGGAAAATGCACGGCACCGCCCCGGGCTGCCTCGATCAGCTTTTCGCATCGGCGACTCAAGTGAGCCAGGCATTGTTGATGAAAGGCCTTGGTTAACCGGTCGTAGACACTCCACCGATCGTGCGTCAGCGTCCGTTCCACTTGCTTCCTAAAAGTGTCTCGCAGGGAACGTGGGCGCGGCCAGGATCTATTTTTAATAGGGTGGTGTTGTGACTG
>CALDHM010000052.1 GCA_937941455.1 uncultured Pirellulaceae bacterium
ATGTGACGAATGCGTGATTGCACGGACTTGTCCGTGCTTCAATGAGGCCGCGTTCCGAGGAACGCGGAAAGCAGCGGGACCGCTTGATTGGGTGATGCTGCGTTCCAAGGCTTCAATGAGGCCGCGTTCCGAGGAACGCGGAAAGGGACCCCTAAATTAAAGCGTAAATTTCCACATAAATCAACGGTTTTGCGAGAGGGTACTGTTTTAAACATTTGTTTCGTATTCGTGACAAAAGTAACGATCTCGTAAACATCTGGGGCACAGGGATTTACATCACGCGAGCGGGTCCCGGGTTTTTTGCATCACCTCGCCGCTCGCGAGCCTTTTTCAAGCCTGTCGGGTTACGTTTCCCCTCTGATGGCGCCACATAAATTCATCGAAATCCCGATAGCCGTTCACCACTCGCTGCGCAACCCACCGAAAATTTGGCTACTTGAAAACTTTGTCCGCCCGACTTCGGCTCAAAATCGCGGCAGCGAGGACACGGCTGGCGGATTCAACGAGTCCTTGAAAACTTTGTCCGCCCGACTTCGGCCAAAAAAACTGTCAAGCGTCGGGATAAGTCCGCAGCCCTCAAAAAAAGGACGCTATCACGTTCCGGCTCATATCGGCAACGAGGACCGACGGGGCGCAATCGCTAAACCAAAAAAAAACCGACGCTAAAGCGTGGCGGCTTATGATTTTGGCACCAAGCCGAGTGCTCACTACGCCAAATTTGCTCCGGGGTGCGGTTCAACGTCGAGAAACCGCCACTCGCGAACGGTTACCGCATCCTGCGATGTCCACAGAACGGAATTGGCGTACCCCCTCGCGCGGTGGTCAATCGGGTTCGACCACAGCTTAGCGTCTTTCTCGCAACAAGCCCTAGCTTACGCGTCGAGTTACGGGGCCCGTCGATTTTGGAATAGTTTTTAAGGAGGGGGGGGTGGATCGTTTACATCCGATCCCTTTTACGCATGACGAATACGAACTCTTGCCCTGACTAGGCAGTGTCGGGAGATTATCTTTGAGTCCGATCGCATTACCGCGTGACGAACACCGGATAGTGCCCCAGTTCTTCGGTCAACAAACGGGCGAGCAACCGCGTTTGCACCTCGAGCAATCGCCGATAGCTCAGTCGGTAGCCGAAGATTGGATGCGTCACCAGGTTGTCCATTCGCTGCTCGAAAGCGATGAGGAAATTCCTGCGGCCGGCGGGCGTCAGGGCGACTGCATCACCGGCCTGGATGAAGTGCTCGGCCTGGACCATCCGGCTGTTGATGGCCGTCAACACGGCAGAGTCGGCGATCAACGGTCGGAACGGTTCCATCAGGTCCAAGGCCAGTGCTGGGCGACCGAACCGCGGTTGGTGGTAGTAGCCCAAGAATGGATCGAGCCCCACCACCGTGCAGGTGATCGTCAGTTCCTTGGTCAGCAAACTGTAGGCGAAGGACAACAGGGCGTTGACCGGATCGCGCGGAGGGCGACGGTTTCGCTTGTGGAAGTCGAAGGGGAGGGGTGGGCTGGCCGCTTGTTCCTCGGGGGGTGCAAATGGGTCCGCCGCGTTGCCGACCTTGATCATCCCTGAGAACAGGGAGAAGTAGATGGCGGCAGCCGTCCCCTCCAGGCCGAGCAGGCTGTCGAGGGAGGTGCATAGCAACGTCCGCTCCTCGAGACGTTTCAGTTCGCGTAGCTCATCGGCGGAGGGCGCGATGTGATTGCGCATCAGCATCACGCGACAATTGTGGATTTTGCCGGCGACCAGTGCCCGTGCCAACTCCAAACAGAATCGCGGGTCGTCGGTTCGGCGGAATTGCTGGCGACGAGTCATGATATTCTTCAAGCTGATGCCACTGGCCATGCCGTAGAACCAATGCCCCATCGAAAAGAAAGCGACCGGGATTTCGGCGAGAAGGAGGCTTTGCAGACATTGTGTGGAGACTTGGACGGGGCCCAGCAAATTGACTTGGCTGGTGTCGCGCATGCGGGCCTCGAGGATTTTCTTCCCCTTTTCTTTGACCTCGAGCACCTCCCCGGACTTGCCGAGCGTCGCCCCCGGGGTATTGACGTACAACGGGCGGCGGTCGTCGCGGCTGGGGAACAGCCGCCGTAGATTGGGGGGCCCGGCGGGAGCTTCGGCATTGCTGATTTGATACAGCCGAGGCCCTGGATCAAACAGGTAGCCCTGGGTGCCTGCGTCGGAGAGCGGGTTTTGGCAGGCCACCGATTCGTCGGGGAGGCAAATCCCCACCAGCGAGCAACGCGGGCATTTCGGGCTGGCCACCAACGGAGGCGGCATCCATTGACTGGCCATCACGCGGCGGGCTCGAGCGATGGCGTCCAGGGTTTGGGCCTCCAGCTCGGGAGTGATCGGGATGGTGATCCGCTGCTTGGTTTCGGCGAAGTAGATTATGCCCTCGCTGCAGGTGTAGCCGTTGTCGCGGAGGACCAACGCTTGGACGCAAATTTGGACTTGCTCGGGCTCCCAAGCGGTGGGCGTACCGTCCACGTCAATGCGCGGGCTGCCCCGTTTGTAGTCGATCGGCGTGGCGGTCAAGCCTTGGGCTTCCACCAGGTCGAGCTTTGCCAGCACGCGATGGGTATCACTGGCCAACGTGATGCTCCGCGCGTGGATCATCGGAAACTCAGGAGCAGCAGGTTCCGCTTCGGCGTCGCCACTCTCCGAGGTCCCCGGTGACTTTTGTGACGCAGCGGATGACGGCGACGCTTTGCGGCGGGCGGCGGGGAGTTCCTTGGTGACTTCATCGACGCGGCGATGCTTCTGCTCGCCGTCGATCGTGTCGGCATTGTGGGCAAAGACTCCTTCGACATGCTCCAGAAAAAACAGCCGTGGGCAGTAGACAAATTCGTTGATCATCCGCGCCGGCAGGTATTCCAGCTCTGGGGGTAAATTCTCAGGGGAGCGGTGATCGAGGGCACCATTGCGTTGTTGAATCATCGGTCGGATTCTCGGAAATTCTAAGATCGTGTGGGAGCCATGCTGAGCATGACATCCGTTCATCGCCTGGTCGGCTGGCCTTTGGATTAGCCTGGGCTGGGTCACCACCAAAACCAGAAGCTGAAAAAATCAGGGAACATTCAGAAGCGCTTGAATTTCGAAGCATCGGGGCGCTCCTCAACTTAGCCATGAGTAAACCACTATCCGATGAAGCAGGGTGCATCCATCACCGCGTAGGGGAGACCGAGGGCCGTGATGACACGATCCCCACGGCCTTCACTCGGACCAAGATCGACGAACAAGACCTGGTCGACGCGGTGGTCGATGATTTCAGCGAGAGCTGCCCGGCATTGCAGCAGCTCGACGGAGTTGAATTGACACTCGAAGACGCTGTATTGCAGGTGGTCGCCGAAGTTCTTCATCGTGCGATGGACCTTTTTCAAGCGTCGATCATCGCGAATATCGTAGGTCACCAAGAACGTATTCCGCATGGTCAGACACCTCCGCGGCTAATCCCAGGGGTAAAATCGAGGGCTATTTTTAGCTTAATTGCCGGTAAAGATCGGGCAACCAAAATTCGGGGCTTATCGCACGGGCCCTGGAGGGACGACGGCCAAGCAGAGTCATCGTGAATTGTCGCCATCCACAGCAATTCCCGCCTTGGCTCGACGCAGAATCATCGAAACGGACCCGGCGGCCGGGAGTTTCAAGGCTGGTTGAGCAATCAGAGCCTTTCCCAGAACGGAAAACGACCGTAACCCGAAGCACAAGCAAGGGCCGGTCTTGGGATAGGCTCTGGGTCCATCATCCGGCGAGTATCAACTATCCCCTAAAAAATTTTCCAAAAAATACTGGGGCATGACCAAAGGTGTCACGCGATCCATTGCATTACCGTTGTTCGCTGCGTCCGAAAGCTAAATGCGGCGCTAAACGCCTGGCGGCAGGACGGCGGCCGCGGAGAAAGATTCTGACAGGTTGCTCGGGTTTGTTGTCCCGCCGAGTTGGCAAAAATCGATCGCCATGAAAGCCATATCGGCCGTTCGAATTCAAGCAAAAAATAAGTGATCGACAGGGCAAGATTACTACCAGCGAAAAAATTCGAGTATGCGGTCACAGACTTGCGGGAACGATCCAATGAGTAAGTGGAACAGATAACGAATTGCTCTCTAACTTGGAGGAACTCTGTGAAATCACAAAAATGGCTTAAGATACAAAAATGGCTTAAGATGTAGTCGAAGACGATGGAGCCGATCAATTGGAGCTGGCGGCAAGATCGATCGAGTAAGTAAATATCTCCCCTTCAGCCGCGGATAAAGCGAAGGACAAAGGGTTTTGATAGAAGCCCTCAAGAGGAAATTTTTGGAACACAGCGGCCTCTCAAATGTATTTTGTTTATGACAAACTCAACATTTTCAACTTGGTATTCAAGCACATTGCCGGACATGAACGCTAGGTCCTGGCAAAAACGGTTGGCTCAGTCGGAAACCTGCCGCAACCGGCTGATTCGCGTGCCGACAGGGATGGGGAAGACGCTGGGGGTGCTGGCCGCGTGGGCCTATCATCGGCTGGTGCGTGACGACGACGTCTGGCCGCGGCGGCTGGTGTGGTGCCTGCCGATGCGAACCCTGGTCGAACAGACCGAGCAGGTGGCCAAGTGGCTTGTCGAGCGGCTCGACGTTGCTGCAAAATTACGTCCGGATGTGTCCGTCCTGATGGGCGGCGAAGAGGCGGGCAATTGGTTTTTATATCCTGAACGTCCCGCCATCTTAATCGGTACTCAAGATATGCTCCTGTCGCGAGCGATCAATCGCGGCTTCGCCGCTGGCCGCTCGCGCTGGCCCATCGACTTTGGCCTGCTCAACCACGACGCCCTGTGGATCATGGACGAAGTGCAACTGATGGACGTCGGCTTGGCGACGTCCGCTCAACTGCAGGCCTTCCGCGATCAAGATCGAGCCAAACATCTGCGACCGACCTACACCTGGTGGATGAGCGCCACGCTGCAGCCGGATTGGCTGCGCTCGGTCGATACGGAAACCTTCTTTGAGGACTGGGCAAGGGAACCGTGTCAGATACCGCCCGAAGAGCAAGTGGGCGGCCTTTGGGAGATTACCAAGACGTGCCGCACCGAGGTGATAGACCCGAAAAAACCGGCAACCCTGGCGCAGCTCGTTTTGCAAGAGCATCAGGCCCTTTCCGATGGACCGAACGGCCGCATCACTCTGGTGGTTTGCAACACGGTCGATCGAGCCTGCGAAACGTTCGATGCGATTCGCAAAGCGGGCTGGAAAGGAGAGCTGGAACTGGTGCACAGCCGGTTCCGGCCGGCCGAGCGCGAATCCTGGCGCGAGCGGTTCCTGTCGCGCCAAGCGTGCATCCAAGGGGCCGATCGCATCATCGTGGCCACGCAAGTGGTCGAGGCAGGGGTCGATATCAGCGCAGGGTGCCTGATCACCGAGCTGGCTCCCTGGTCCAGTCTGGTTCAACGTTTCGGGCGTTGTGCCCGGTACGGTGGCAGTGGCAACATCATCGTGGTCGATCGAAGAAAGAATGAAGAGGATGCGGCTCCGTATCTGCCGGAAGAGTTGTCCGCCGCATGGCAGGCCATGCAGTCCCTGTCCGCAGTCGGTATCTGGTCATTGGAAGATTTTGAGCTAAAACTGGACGAAGCAACCCGGCGTTCCCTTTATCCCTTCGAACCTCAGCATCTGTTGCTGCGTGGCGAGTTCGATCAGCTGTTCGACACCACACCCGATCTGACCGGAGCCGACCTGGATATCAGCCGGTTTATTCGCTCGGGGGACGAACGCGATGTGCAAGTGTTTTGGCTGGACCTGCCCTCTGAGCGTAAAAGGCAGCCGCTGCCTAAACCGCCGGAGAATTATCGGCCGCAGCGTCGTGAACTTTGTGCTGTGCCGTTTTTGAAGGCTCGCGATTGGCTGTGCGAAAAAGGCAAGTCGCAACTCAAGGGAACCAAACGGGCTTGGGTCTGGGACTGGATCGAGGGGCAGTGGCAACGAGCTACTCGCGAGGCGATTCTGCCCGGGCGAATCGTGTGTGTGGCTGCTGATAGCGGTGGTTATCGCCTCGAGCGCGGTTTTGATGCGGACTCCTCCTTATCAGTTCCTGTCGTACGGGCAGCAGACTTAGAGGTCGCCGTGGTGCTCGCCGATTCGGCAGATAGCGCACAAGAAAACGAATCGCTCAGCGGTGCCGCCTGGAAGACGATCGCCAAGCACTCGGACGAAGTGGTTGCCGAAGCGGAACAGATTGCAGAACACTTGAGGCTGGACGAGGAGTTGCGACATTCACTCAAACTCGCCGCGCGCTGGCATGACTGGGGAAAGTCCCATCCGGCCTTTCAAGGCTCGATTCGTGGGACGGAAACTCTGGCTCGCCCAGCCAGGCAGGATTTGGCGAAGGCTCCGGAGCCTTGCTGGCCCAAGCGGTTTCGCTACCGCTTTTCGATCGATCTAACCAATGGGGCCGACGGTGTTGTCCAAGTGCAGAACAATCAAAAGTCAGAGTCGGACAGAACACGCGCCATGTCCCGCGAAGAGCAGCGACCAGGATTCCGGCATGAACTGGCCAGTGCCATGGGGTTGTTCTCGCTGCTGCGGATGTTCGCTCCCGAACATGAGGCCCTCCGGGGGCCGCTGGCTGGCATCTTGGAAGACAATCCCGACTTATTAGGCAGCCTGAGTCCGTACGGCATTGGTCTAGATGAAAGATCATCGAACTTCGGTGATACAGCGGATTCCGAGTTCTCGACATCAACGACTCGAATGACAACTGCCATGTTGGCCCAACCCGCCTCGCCGTCGCCGTGCGTCGAACAGTTGTTGCAATGCACCCGACCTCAGTTTGATCTAGTCGCCTATCTCGTGGCGAGTCATCACGGCAAGGTGCGAGTTGGCCTGCACGCATCGGTCACGGATCAGGACTATCGCGACCGCGATGGCCGCGGACTGCCGATTCGAGGTGTACGTCAGGGCGACCAATTGCCCGAGACGATTCTGGTGCCGAACCACCCGCCGGTTCCCGCTGTCACACTGACGCTTGCGCCCGCATCGATGGGGCTTTCGCTGCTGATCGGGCCAAGCTGGACCGAGCGATGCCTGGATTTGCAGGAGCGGTTCGGACCCTGTGCTCTAGGTTACCTGGAGTGCCTGCTACGGGCCGCCGATATCCGCGCTTCGCGACTCGAGACGGAGGACCAGGAGTTGCAAAGCGACCACTCATTTGTTTAACCCACAGCCGTAGGTGACGAATGATTCCCCAAAAAAATCGTTCGCGAAATGCCTCGCCTTCGACTGCGGGGGTAAACGAGCAGCATGTTTCATGCGACGTGCGATATTTTGTCAGCATTCCATTAACGAGACTTTGAATATGCATTATCTCCACGAACTATCCGGGTGTTCTCCAGCACCGCTGGCCAACTACCTTAAGGCTTTCGGCATCCCGCGGCTCGTGGCCGAACAAAAGGATCCTCAGGCCCGCGGCTGGTGGCGGGGCACACGTTTTTATTTATTGACAAAGCTGTCGAAAGAATCGCTCGAACAATTCTTTTTGAACGAATATCGACCTACGCCGTTACTGTCGCCTTGGAATAAAGGAAGTGGTTTTTATAAGGCCAACGATCATGGGCTAACACCGATTGAACGATCTCTTGCTGATCGATTCGCGCCATTTCGTCAAGCGATCGCGGAGATTCGCAACTTGCTGGATGAAATCAGCAGGGCCGATGCCGTGATTCGTTCGATTAAGGCATGCACAAAAACTGGGGCCAAGACATTTCAGACGGAGGAACAACGGCAAATCTTGATAGAGGATTCTACCTATAAGGAATTCATCGCGGGAGTCCATCATGTCTTGCAACAAAGTGATCCAACCGACAACAAGCGTCGCGAACTACAAGACGAGCTCCAGGTCTGCAAACGTTTGGCACAAGAGGGTAAAAGGCCCCCATCAAGAGCTGAAGCGGATCGGCTAAAACAATCGTCCGCCTACAAGCGCCTTTTAGCCGCTGCGGAGTGCCGCTTCAAAACTTTGAAGTCGGCGCTCATTCCCAAATGCCGTCAGTTATGGCGAGGCTCCCACGCGGATTGGATGGCGGCTGCAGTTGTACTTGATGACCAGAACATTCCGATCTGGCCATCGCTGCTGGGCACTGGCGGCAACGATGGCAATCTTGATTTTACGAACAATTACATGCAGCAGCTAGGAACTCTCTTCGATCTTGATGATCCAGTTGCCCAACCTCGTCCGAGTGCTGCTCTGCTCCTGCGGAATTCGCTGTGGACCGACTCCGTTACGGGACTTTCCAGTTCGGCCATCGGGCAGTATCAGCCGGGCTCTGCCGGTGGTGCCAACAGTTCGACAGGCTTCGAAAGTGGCAACATGGTCAATCCATGGGACTTTGTGCTGATGCTCGAGGGAACCCTGCTATTTCAAGCGCAAGCTGCTCGCAGACTCGATCCCAATTCCCCTAGCCAGGCCAGCGCACCATTCGCTCTGTACGCCCAGGCCGCCGGGTTTGCGACTCCAGGCGATGAAGAAAGTCAGCGCGGCGAGCAGTGGATGCCCCTGTGGCGTCAACCGTCAACGCTCAAGGAAGTGTCCCGACTGCTAGGCGAAGGCCGGCTGCAGCTCGGACGCCGAACTGCCAGCCGTCCCATCGATGCGGCCCGAGCCATCAGTCGTTTGGGCGTGGCTCGCGGCATCGAGCAGTTTGTCCGATACGGCTACCTGGAACGCAACGGCAAATCGAATCTTGCAGTACCCTTGGGGACAATTCGTGTCCAGCATCACCCAAGATCTCTCCTAATCGATGATCTGAGCGGGTGGTTGGATCGTTTGAATCGTGCCGCAAACTCCAAAAATGCACCCGCGAGTTTCAAGCATGCCGAACGACGTCTAGCAGATGCGGTGTTTGCGGCTTTGACACACGACTATTCGGCTGATCGATGGCAAGCGATTCTGATCGCTGCGGCGGAGATCGAACACTTACAAGCCAGCGGTACGGCATTCGAAGCCGGCCCGATCCCGCCTCTGCGGACCGAGTGGATATCGGCGATCGCAGAGGATTCCGCCGAGTTCCGTTTGGCTTTAGCGCTTGGCAGCGGGGCAGCAGACTACAGCAGGCAGAGCGCCCCAAGCGATCCGATTCGTTACCACTTCTTGCCGCTGGAGCGCGGCGAGCGAAAGTATAAGACTCAGGATAAACGGTTGGCGAAGGATCCTCGCGCAGTCGCCAACGGTCGCGATCCGATCCGCGATTTGATGGCCATCGTCCAGCGGCGGTTGATCGAATCCGAGATGGCCGGCCAGCGCCGGCTGCGGCTCGTGGCTGCTCCCGGCTGCGCCGCCGGCCCCGCCGATCTGGCTCACTTTCTCGAGGGGAACCTCGATTATGAAAAATTGCTCGCTCTGTCACGCGGCCTGATGGCCGTGCGTTGGAAGGATTGGAATCCAACGTTGTTCAGATCAACACGAACGAGGCAAGCAGTTGCGGTAAACGACCGTTCCTACCGCTGGCCCGATGAATGTTGGATGGCGATCCGGCTTGGATGCCTGCCATGGTCCGTTCGATCGGATTTGAACATTCCTGCTGACGTGCGACTGGTGCGTTTGCTGGTCAGCGGGGACAGCGAGCGGGCCATCGCATTGGCCAGACAACGGTTGCAGTCGGTTGGCATTCGCCCGCCGATGCAATCGGGTTTCGTCGATCCAACGATTGCCAGGTTGTGGGCTGCTGCCTTGGCACTGCCGATCGGTCAAAAAGTAGCCCACAAGATGGTCGAGCGTTTGGATCCACGGCAATCAAGTGTGACGCCGGTTCTCCAGTGAACACTGCTGCCCAATTTGTTGAACCGGGAGTCGTAATTTGTTGAGGCGGGAGCCGCAGGCGACCGTTTGGAATTCCTTTGTCAAAGTTTTTATCCAGAAGTTTCCAACCAGGAGCAAGCCATGATTGAATCTCTCCGTGGCGTCAATCGTCTACTTTTCGAAGTCGAACTGAAACCAATTCAAGGAAACCGTTTCCAACCAACCGGATTTCCCAGTCTCGGTGCGGCAACTTATCAAACGGCCAACGGACAAAAGCTGCTCGTCGAAAGTCCACAAAGCATGGCCAATCGCCTCGAGCTTACGGCCTGGGATTCGGCGAACAACCAACCGGTGGTTCCCCTGCAAGGAATCAGTCATGTGACGGTGACACGAAAGGGAGCGTTTCTCACAGATTCGATGCTCGAATCCCATCGCATCAACAGCCCCTATCTCTTGGAGGGCAAAGACAAAACGTTTTTCAACCAGATCAAACAAGAGTTGGGTGGTTTGGAAGAAGGACCAATTGACCGCAAAAAACTGGCCGAAGTACTGCTCAAATACGATGTGGGCAGCTTGATCCACGGAGTTTTCTTGGCCAAAAAAGATCTCGCAGGTGGCCGTCTGCGAGTCGTCCGCGCGCTGTCGTCGTTCATCGAAGCCGAGGGAGTTGAAGTGGCTGCCTCGGGCGGGGTCAAAAACGATCATGTGAATCCATCCGGAGACACGAAAAGCGGATTCGGCAACGTCCCTTTTGCTCGCGATGAATACGTCGCACAGCGGATGGTCGCCTACTTCAACCTCGACCTGGCTCAGATCCGCGGCCACGGCTTGGGCAGCGATGCGGAACGGCTGCTGATCCTGTTGTCGCTGTTCAAAATCCGCAAACTGCTGGACGGTGACATGCGCCTGCGAACAGCTTGCGATCTGGAACCGATCAACCGGGAAAATGTCGTGGCCACGCGGCCCTCTGGTTTCGTTCTGCCATCGCTGGACTCTTTGGAATCGGCGGTCGCTGAGGCGATCCAAAAATGCAAAGGGTCCATGGTCCACACGACCGTAACTTTTGAAGATGAACTGAAGAAGTCGAAAGACAGCGACTCGCCCGCCGATTCGAATGAAGATACCGAAGAAAACGACGAGTAGCGAGGTAAGATGATGCCAACTGTATCGATTTCGTTTCCTGGTGGGCGTTATCATGCCACGCCTTGGGGATATCATGTCAACGAAGGTTTGATCGAATGGCCTCCGTCACCTTGGCGGCTGCTAAGGGCGTTGATGAATGCCGGCTTTACTAAACTGGGCTGGCCCGATCCAGCCCCCCGAGAGGCGCGCGAACTGATCGAGCGGCTCGCCGGCTGCGTGCCCAAGTACCACTTGCCAGCGGTGACCGCCGCGCACAGCCGGCACTATATGCCGTACCTCGAAGGAAAGAACGCGAAAACCACTCTCGTTTTCGACACCTGGGCCAACGTCGAAGAAGGGCGACTGCTGATTCATTGGCCATGTGAGCTCGCAAGCGATCAGCTTGAATTGCTCGGCATTTTGGTGCGATCCCTCGGGTATCTGGGCCGGGCTGAAAGTTGGATCGAGACAGAACTCATTCCAGATTCGGATCTGCCCCAAGATCACCGGTGGAATGCAATTCTCAGTGATGAGCAGCCGCTGGGTGAAATCCACTGGGAGCAAATTTCGTTGATGGCCCCAATCGCACCCGACCAGTATCAGATGTGGCGCACGTCCAAGACCGAATCCTTGCTTCAAGAGTTTTCTGGTCAAAAGAAAACGGCTGCGCTTCAGAAAAAGATCGATAAAGCGCTCGAGCCCTATCCGCCAAGTCTGTGGGATTGTCTGACCAAGGATACAGCCTGGTGGAAGAATCTCGGCTGGTCGCAACCCCCGGGCTCGCGGCGCGTGCTCTACTGGCGACCGTCCGACGTCATAGAAGTATCAGCACCACCGCGGAGTCGTCCTCGTGACGGGCGGCCGGTGGAGTGTGTGCTCTTGGCGTTGACGTCGCCTAGTGGCAATAAAGGGGCGCTGCCGCCCATGGAGCGGACGGTGCCGCAGGCGGAAATGCTGCGTAAGACGCTCATTGGCCGGGCGGCTCGCGGGGAGCCGATTCATTGCCCTTCGCTAGTGGGGCTGGATAACCAAGGGCGGCCACTGAAGAATCAACACGGTCACGCTCACTTCCTGCCGCTTGACCTCGATGGTGATCAGCGCTTGGATCACTTTCTGATCTTCGCGCCGGACAAGCTGTGCCCGACGGCTCAACAGGCCATCCGCTCGCTGCGACGTACCTGGACCAAAGGAGGCGTGGGCGATCTGCAATTGGCCGTTGTCGGTATTGGCGACCGCGATCATTTTCGACTCATGCGATCGGCGGTCGGGCAAAACTTGCAAACGCTCTTAACCATCGGCCGCTCGCGTCATTGGCAAAGCGTGACACCGTTTGTACCACCAAGATTTTTAAAGCCGCGAGGGAAAAACTCGCTGCTGGGTCAAATCAATGCGGAATTGGAATCGCGAGGCCTGCCGCCGGCGGAGGCTGTCGAAGTGCTCGAAGGGGAGACCAAGGCGATGCGTCATTTCGTGCGAGTCCGCCGCCGCGGCGGCCAGCCACCGCCGTCGGACGTCGGCTTCGCCCTGCGCATCACCCTAAGTCAACCCGCCCCCGGCCCCCTGGCCCTCGGCTACGCCAGCCATTACGGCCTGGGCCTATTTCGCGCATACTGAGGATTAAGAGACTATCCCAAAACGAGCCCTCGCATACGCTTCGGGCTACGGTTGCTGTCGGTTTTGGGATAGGCGCAACGTTACAGCTAGACTTTGTGCCAAATCCTGCCAGCCACAGGGGCGTTAGCATACGGTTCTCGCGAAAACTGGACGCTAGCACGTTTCGGCTATTGAGTCTGGAACAAATACTAGACCTGGCAGGGTTCGGAAAAAAACTAACGAAGGCTTTGGGTAAATGTACTGTGACATCGACGAATCGAAAAACTCGCAAAATTTTGGTGTGCTCTGTCGGGGGTAGCCATGCGCCGATACTATCGGCGATCAAATGTCTGCGTCCGGATTTCGTGTGGTTTGTGTGTACCGAAGGGAAGGCAGGATCGACTAAACAAATTCGAGGTGAAGGATGTTGCATCAAGCGGTCACCTGCTGATGAGAAGCCAACCTTGCCCAACATTCCAACACAAGCAGCTCTACCCGAGGGTAGTTACAACGTCTTGGCAGTGCCCGCTGATGATCCGGATGAAATTCATGTCCGAGTTCGCGGTTTGCTTGATCGACTTCTTAACGAAGTGCCCCGCCCCAAGATCGTGGTGGATTACACTGGCGGGACGAAAAGCATGACGGCGGCTTTGCTGCTTGCCGGTTTAGAGTACGAAGAAAATGTGTCGTTAACGATCGTAGTGGGGCAGCGAACCAACCTTACGCAGGTTACTGATGGAACAGAAATCTGTCTTCCGGCAAAAGTTGATAGGATTCGTTTTGTTCACAAGTTCAAAGTAGCCATTGCACCTTGGGCTCATTTCGGTTATGCCGAGGCTGGGTTGGCTTTGGAAAGTATGCCTCAGCCAACCGACATGGCCGATCGGCAAAAGTATCTCGATGCGATTTCGGCATCTCGTGCGTTCTCGGCGTGGGATCGCTTCGAGCATGATACTGCGTATCGTTTGCTGCAACCGTTAGGAGGAATGTATGGTAAGTTCCTAAAGGCCCTGAATTTTATCATCAGAGAGGGGGAGAAACAAACGCCGTCTCGGCTTCTAGATCTCTATCAAAATATCTTTCGCCGAGCCGAGGCGAAGCGTTTCGACGATGCGGTCGCGCGAGCCTATCGGTTGGTTGAATGGACTGCGCAGTGGTTGCTCAAGCGGGATGCTGGAATCGACACCGGAGACATTCCTGCCGATCGTGTCCCCGCTAATTTTGAGCTGCGGACCAACGAGAAGGGGAGATTCTACGCTGGCCTCAGAGATGCCTGGCAATTGTTGGGAGAATTAAGTCAAAGTGAATCCGTGAGGAGCTTCGCTCAAGGTCAGCAGCAGAAGCTACTCACGCTACTGAGCATTCGAAACAATTCCATTCTCGCTCATGGGTTTACACCGATTTCTGAGTCGCAATGGCAGCAGTGGGACGATTGGTTGACTCAGTTTTTTCTGCCCATGCTCCTGGAAGAGTGCAAGGCAACCGGTATTGTACAGTTGCCCCCGCAGCTTCCGTCGGCGTTCACCAGTTCACAGTAGTGCCAAAGAGCGATTGTTTGGCCTGCTGGATTGGTTGGGCTGCGTTGGAGGCCAAGGATGATTCATTTTGATTGATAGCCGGGTGATTGGCCTCACGGTTTCAGAGCGTGCTGATCGAGAATTGGCTTGTCACTCCCAAACCCACCAGAATTGGCTTGCCACTCCCAAACCCACCTCTTGATGGCCATCGCAGGTCGACACTCTCCTTGCCTGCTGCGAAGGTTGTTCCGCCTTAATTTTTCGCACGATCACGTTTCCGCCGGGACGCGTTTGGCGATTCCCTCTCCCTTCCGCCTCGCTGCGTTCGACTTCGACTCTCGTCGCGGGAGAATCACTTGTCGAGATAGCGAAGCAGTGCTAGCGGGGAGATCGCTTGAGTCGAGCGGGCGGGTTTTGTATCGTCGCCGCGTCAAAATTGGCAACAGTTCACGTGAACGCTGTCTAGCCGCGGCAGCAAGTGCGCGTGCCGTTGTGGCGATCGACGGATCGAGGACTCAAAACCTATCCCATAACACTCTCGCTTACGCTTCGGGTTACGGCGGGTGACCGATTTGGGATAGGTTCTAGGTGCGACTGCTGGAAGTTGTTATGGGGCGGGATGAAAAAAGGTAACGCGAAGGGTGCGGAGTTGGCGCTGCGAGGTTTTCAAAAGCCTCTGTAACATTGACCAACGATCAACGAGGGAGCGCAGGGAAGTGCAACGTCGGGAACAGAGCAGGTTTGATGGGTGCAGCCATCATGTTGGCGGGGAACCTTGTCTTTCCTTCGTCGTCAGGGGGGCGACGTTTCAGTTGCATGTAATTACCAACGGTCCCCGTCAGCCGATGATAGGCCGTTTGCATGGTCGACCGTCATCAACTTGCTCGATGATTGAATCGCGGCGGGAGCGGGCGAGTCGCTGCTGTCTGGCAAGGATCATGCTTGCCGTGATATTCACATTCAGCGCAGTCGCGACGCGCGAGCTGCCTGCGCAACACGTTGGAGGCGTCGTGCCGACTGGAGCGAATACGGCTGACGGTGTGGTCCAACCGGCGTCGCCGCTTGATTTGGTGTACGAGCGTATTGACTGGCGAGTGATCACAGCACTCGACGCCGAGGGTATGCGCGCAGCGATCGCGGCCGAGCGACAGCGCATGGTAGCTGACGGCGAAAATTACATGGGTCGCCACGAAAGCTTGGAGCGTATTCAGCAGTTTACCGAAGTGGTGCGGCAGTACCGGGAGCAGGCTGAGCGGCATGTGGCTGAGCGAAATTCTATCATGAGCCAGCTGTCGCAACTGGGCATTGCCGGGCCAGAGTGGGGGGCTTGGGAGGATCGCCTAGCGATCGCACGTCAACGTTGGCCGGTGGTGAGTGAGCGGCTGAAGCTCGTGGACTCACGTGTTGGTGAAGCAGAGCGAGATGAACGAATCCTCGCGGATTTCGTCGCCGATACGCGTTCGCTGGATCGGTATTTGGCGGCGCGGGCCGAACGATTGTCGCTGGATGCCGAGCGGCGGATGCTCCAGGCCGAATTGGGATTGTTGGAAACCTGTTTGGACGAATTGCCTCGAGCGATCAAGAAGGCTCGTCAGCTGGGTGCCTTGCGGCAAGGGCAAGTCTTGGTGACCAGTGCAGGGGGGGCGGTTGGGTGGTCTGGAGACGGCGAGCAAATTTCATCAGGCAAAATCAGCAAGGAGGGGACAGCGAGCGGGCAGGATCCGGTAACGAGAGCTCCAAGTAGTGTCGGCAGTGAGCTGTGGGAAAAGTTGCGGCAGATCGAGGTTCGCCGTGGACAAGTCCGTCAGGAACTGGAAGCGGTCCGGCAACAACTAAGGGGGATCGAGGAAAAAAGCCAGACACTGCGGGACAAGTATGAGCGGTTCGGCTTGGATGGCGGAAATCGCTTGCTGTTCTTGGAAGCTCATCGGAAACTCCCCTCGGAGCAAGAGTTGCGAATACAAGATCATTGCACGCGCCGCGAGTTGCGGCAATTGAAGGCAGAAGGGATTGCGGCCGAACGGTTGCTGCCCTTGTCGAGCGATGCCGCCAAGATCGACATCGCAGAGGGGGGGGCAGATCGCTCGCGGGCAAGCTTAGCTGATCTGGTCCAGTTAATTCAGGGATTCGAGGATTTGCATCAGGACTTGATCGAGCTGACGAGTGAGCGGGAAAAAGTGATCCAGGCTGTGGAGAGTTTGAGGTCATACCTCGATCAAAAACTACTGTGGGTCCAAAACGCCGACGCGCTGAATACAGCGGTTCTGGGAGGTTGCTCCGAGGGGGCGCAGAGCTTGTTGCAGCCGGAGCCATGGCTCGGGCTGCTGCAGGGGGTGGTCAAGCATCTGCGGGAGCAGCCGGGGCAAGTCGCCGTTTGGGGCCTAGGATTGTTTGGGCTGTGGTGGACATCGCGCAAGTTGGTGGTGTCACGCGGGGTGGCAGACTGAGGCAGCGGCATGGATCGACAGGCGAAAAGCGAAGTTGCAGAGCTCGATCGGAGTCGATTTGTCGGCGGGCGGAATCTGAGGCCTATTGTCGGCACCACGTTGAGCTCGCTGCTGTGGCCGATGCTGCTGTCGATCGTTTACTCGTTGTTGTCGGCAGTGGGGCGCGAGCAGATTTTGGCTGCCCAGTTGGCGCGGGGAATCGCAGCGGTGTTGCCGATGGTGACATTGGTAGCCGTTTTGCGGAGTGCGGTTGGTTCACAAGGTGTGTGCACATCGCTGCTGGGTTGGTCGGCGAAAAATTGCCAGCTGGTGCGGCGCAGCTTAGGACGAGCTTTGGGCTTCGTCGCACCTCTGTGGGGAGGCTGCGAGTTCTTGAAGTGGTACTCCGAAGGTCGCTTCAGTGACTCGCTAGGCCGTGTGTTGTTGATGCTGTCGATGCTGGCCCTCGCCGGAATGTTGGGATTGATGTTCCGACCGATGATGAGTGATTTGCTGGAGTGTCGCGGTGGGTTAGCAACTCGATGGCTGAGGGGTCGACTGGCAACGGCGATGATTGTATCGGCCTTGCCGCTGACGCTGGTCGGCTTGGCAGCGGCAGGGTACCGGTTTGCTGCCGAGCAATTGGCCGGGCGGATGGTCTGGAGCTTACTGATCGGCTTTGTCGTGATAATGGTCTGGTCGATGGTGCTGCGCGGTTGGGAAGCGTACCGACGCTATCGGGAACAGCAGTTGGCGAATGCTGGCGATGCGACGCGGGAAAAACTGGCCGAGTTGGCGACCTGCTCGGGACAGGTCTTGAGGATGTTGAATTTGGTGGGTGTGATCGGTGCGGCTTGGGCTGCCTTGGCGATTTGGTCGGCGGTCTTCCCGGTCCAGGAATGGTTGTCGAACGTGTCGCTCCCTTTCGGCAGCGGTGCTACGGTATGCGAATTGGTTGGGGCGATTGCCGTGGCCCTGGTTGCCTTGAGTTTCAGTCGCAACGTTGGGGGATTGATCGAACTGCTGTTGCCGTCGCGACTGCCCTTGGATAGGGGGGGGCGATTCGCCATCACGTTCGTCGCTCGTTACTTGCTTGGGTTGATCGGATTGCTGTGGGCCAGTTCGTTGTTGGGATTTGACTGGGATCGTGTGCAGTGGCTGGCGGCAGGATTGACGGTCGGTCTAGGGTTTGGGCTGCAAGAAGTTTTCGCGAATCTGGTCTCTGGCTTAATCATCCTCATCGAGCGGCCGGTGCGGGTCGGAGACTTCGTATCGGTGAATAATGTGACGGGAACAGTCACGAAAATGGCCCTGCGGGCGACCACGATCATCGATGCCGATCGGCGGGAATGGATCGTGCCCAACAAGTCCTTCATTACCAGCGATGTCATGAATTGGACGCTGGCGGATAAGAGTTGCCGCGTGGTATTTCCGATTTCTGTGGCTCACGGCAGCGATTCGAGGAAGGTGCAAGCCATCTTGCTGGACGTCGCCAAACGCCAGCCGCGTGTCTTGGATTTTCCGGAGCCCAGCGCGGTGTTAGACAGGATCGGGCCGCGATCGCTTGATTTCGAGTTGCGGGTATTCCTCGCGGACCAAACCGGGCTGGAGAGTTTAAAGACGGAGATCAATGTGCAGTTGGTCGAGTCACTGCAGTCCGCTGAAATCGAGGTGTGCCTCGAAACGCTGGGCTGGGAAGGGGAGCGACCTGGCAGTGGAGTTCGGCGGGCCAAGCGTTCGGCCGCGTGACTTGAGTCAACAGGGGGGGATGATATTTGTTCCGTCCTGCGATCATCGACAGGCATCGCCCGAACAAAGTTCTACCGCGAATATGACCTGGCGTTGAAGGTCACCCACAGAGATCACCGTGCCTACGGCTCGGGTTGCCGGCGGGGTATTAGCCGGATTTGCGCTCGATGTGATATTCATCAAGCTTTCGGTAGAGCGTCGCCCGACTGATGCCCAGCAGTTTGGAGGCTTCGGGTACGGAGCCGCCAGTTCGCTGTAGGGCCTCGGTAATCAACTTCTTTTCCCAGTAGTCGAGGCGTAGCGTCTCAAGCTCGCCGTTGGTGTCTGGGTCGCGAATACCCAAGTCGTAGACCTCGATGATGTTCCCTTCGGCCATGACGACAGCCGAGTCGATCACGTTGCGTAGCTGGCGGACATTGCCCGGCCAGTGGTACGCGAGCAGAGTTTGCTTGGCCTCCGGGGAGAGCTCGAGATTGAATTTGCCATGCTGTTCCCGGAAGTGTTTGAGAAAGTGATCGATCAGCAATTGGATATCGCTGCCCCGTTCTCGGAGGGGGGGGATATGCAACTCGAATACGCTGAGGCGATAGTAAAGGTCCTCGCGGAACCGCTTTTCGTTGACGAATTCCCGGAGATCGCGATTGGTGGCGCAGATGACGCGGACGTCGACACTGATGGGCTCGCTGCTGCCGACAGGCATGAAGGGATGGCCCTCGAGGATGCGGAGGAGTTTCGCCTGGCCTTCGAGGGTCAGTTCGCCGATTTCGTCGAGGAAGAGCGTACCCAGATCGGCTTGTTGGAACCAGCCTTTGTGATCGCGGTCGGCGCCGGTGAAAGCCCCTTGATTGTGGCCGAAGAGTTGGCTTTCCATCAACTCGCGGGGGATGGCCGCGCAGTTGACCGTGAGCATCGGCCGATCAGCGCGGGGACTGTTGCGATGCAGGGCGCGGGCGACAAGTTCCTTGCCCGCGCCGCTCTCACCGCGGATCAGGACGCAGCCAGAAGCCTTGGCGACGCGGCTGATTTTCGAGGTCAATTCCTTCATTCCGGGGCTGTTGCCGATGAGCTCGTCGAAAGCACCAGTTTTTTGCACGAGGCTGGAGTGCTCGGCCGCCAGGCGGGCTTGCGAGTAGGCTTGCAGCAGAGCGCGCGACAAGATGTTCGCCAGAGCGGATGCCAGTTCGACGTGGCTATTCAGGAAGCGCTGGTTGCGACGGTACAGATGAATCGCTCCAGTCACCTGAGGCTTTTTTTGACGATCCGGCTGAGAGATCAGCGGAACGCAGATCGCGTCGGCAAAGGAACCTGGCCGCCCGCTGGAGTCGTATTCGACGCGGATCGCATGTTGCTCCTGGACGACGCGGCGGGTCAGGTCGTCGCGGAGTTTCATCTTTTCAGCTTGATGCTCGGGGAAGACGAGTTTAGGAATCAACTTGCCCGCGTCATTGACCCAGAGAAAACCGGCGACATCGGCACCCGTGCGTTCACATAGGCGAGTTAGGGAAATCCGGATGACCTCGTCCGGGCCCTTGGCACTGAGCAACTTCACGCTCAGTTGGAACAAGAAGAAAAAGTCTTGGCCCAAGTGGTTTCCCTTGAGGAAATCGAGCGTGTATTGGCCGAATTCATTAGTGTCATGGGAGCGGTGGTAAACCAGCGTGGTCGACGTGGGAGCTTCGAAGGCCGGGGTTTCGACCGCGGCCTGATGCGACTCGACAAGACAAAACGTAAAAAAATGTGTGCCGATCCGCACCTCAGTGCCATTGACTAGCCGCGCGGTGTCGATCGTCTGTCCGTTGATATGCGTGCCGTTGCTGCTGCCACGATCAACAATCCACCAGCCTTCGTCGTCGCGGTAGATCGCGGCGTGCTCTCGCGAGCACTCGGGGTCGTTGAGGGTAATCTGGCACTTCCAGTCACGGCCGATGAGGTTCTCCGACTTCTCGTCCAGGTCGAATCGAGCTCCGGCGTGAACACCGGTCATCATTTGCAGAAAAGCGGCCACTGAGACTCCAGCTCGGTAGGTAATACATGCGGCAGATCGGCGAGCCAGGGACGCGATTTTCTGCAAACCGGTCCGGCAGGACTCGGCAACCGTAGCCGAGCGATTTACCCGAGACATACTGCGTCGAACTCCGCCAGTATCGATTATAGTTAACGACTCATTTGAGCGGGAGTCAATGAACCGCATGAAATCTTGGTTCTGGAGGGGGGCCTGCGGCACTGGCATCCTTGAGGGTTAGTGTTGACCTGCCGGGAGCGGTGTGTTCGCTATGGGCGTCGGCGAAGCAAGATCGCTGGGATTGGGCTTGCGACGGCCGTTCCGATCGCAGGTATTCTGCAAGCGTAACATAGAAACGACTGCGCCTTCGAAAATTCAGTGAGCGTGCAGCGTCGCGATTGTCATGAACCAAAGAGTCGGCAGTTGCCACGAACGACAGACGAAAAACCTCTGTTTGCTCGGGCAAATCGAGTCTTTGGCGACCACCGACAGCGGACAAGGCGAACATAGAGGTGGGGTGGAAACGAGCCGACAGGTGCTTTGCCGAAGGAAAGCAGCGGGTGAGAAATCGGGCTTGTCGGTAATTTTAGGGTCGTCTACTATTTTTTTTGTGCGACACCGCCACCGGTTGCAACCCAGCGACGTTAGCGGGGTACAATCGGGGAGCCGTTGCAATATTTTTCTTTAGTAAGGTTAACCTATGAATCATCGTGGAAGATGGAGCGGGTCTATCCGTTTTGCTTGGACTTGTGCGGTCGTCAGTTCAATCGCCTTGCTCTCGATAGCAAGCAGCCAACACGCCATAAGCCAGGATGTCCCTGCGACTAACCCTGCGAAAGAAGCCGATAAGTTGGCTGCGGTCTCGCAACATGATCGCACCTCGATTCGAGTGGTCCGCCAGCTGCTGGAGCGCGACCATTTGGTGGGGCGGCCCATCGACGAAACCATCTCGGAACGTGCCCTCGAGCTTTACTTACGGGGTTTGGATCCGTTGAAGGTCTATTTTCTGAAATCGGATATCGAGGAATTCCGCGCGGCTATTCCGGGATTGGCCGACGAATTCAAGCGTGGCGACATTCCGACGGCGCTGAACATTTTTCGCCGCTTCGTGCAACGAGTTGGAGAAGGCGCGGCGATCGCCCATCGCTGGCTCGATGCCCAGCATGACTTCACCGTCGAAGAATTCATGATTACCGACCGCAATGCCTACGACTACGCGAAGGACATCAATGAACTCAATGAGCGCTGGCGAAAACGGATTAAGTACAGTTTATTGCTGGAAGAGAACGCGGAAGGAATCAAGTTGCCCCCGAAAGAGCGACTGAAACGCCGCTACACGACCTACCATAAACGTATGGAGCAAATGGACAGCGAGGATGTTGTCGAAATGTTCACGACCGCTGTGACGTCGAGCTTTGATCCGCACACCAGCTACATGTCGAAGCGGACTTTCGAGAATTTTATGATTCAAATGCGATTGGCGCTCGAGGGGATCGGTGCAACGCTGTCGTCCAATGACGATGGTTATACCGAGATCCGCCGAATCGTACCCAATGGTGCCGCCTTTAAACAAGGAGAACTAGCCGTAGGAGACCGGATCGTCGCCGTCGGCCAAGCACCGGGCACCGAAATGGTTGATGTTGTGGGAATGAAACTCGACGATGTGGTGGCCAAGATTCGCGGTAAGGCCGGAACGATCGTCCGGTTGGCAGTCCTCAAAGAAGGAGCCGATGAAATCAAAACCATCGAAATCGTCCGCGAAAAGATTACGCTCGAGGACGAAGCCGCGGTTGGGAAAATCTTTGAGGAGGGAACCAAAGCTGACGGTAGCCCGTTCCGCGTCGGCGTGATCCGCCTGCCCAGTTTTTACGCGGATATGGAGTCCCGCAATGCCAACCGCCGTAGCACAACGACCGACGTGAAACGATTGCTCGATGATTTCAACAACCAAAACGTCGACGCTCTAGTCCTGGATCTCAGCCAAAACGGCGGCGGTAGCTTGAAAGAGGCGATCGACTGCACGGGCCTTTTCATCGAATCGGGTCCCGTCGTACAAGTCAAAGACCCCAGCGGCCGAATCGAAAAATTGAACGACTACTCCGGCAAAATGGTTTGGAGCAAGCCGCTGGTGGTGCTCACCAGCAAATTCAGCGCTAGTGCCAGTGAGATCCTGGCCGGCGCCGTGCAGGATTACCAACGTGGCCTTGTCGTCGGCGACACGACGACGCACGGCAAAGGGACGGTGCAAAGCCTGATCGATTTGAACGAAATCATCTACCGCTCACAGAATCCGCCTAAATATCATGGTGCTTTGAAAATTACCATGCAACAGTTCTATCGGCCCGATGGAGATAGCACGCAGAAACGAGGTGTACTCTCGGACATCGTGCTGCCATCGCTTACGGATCATCTCGACAATATCATGGAGTCCGATTTGGACTACGCCGTCGAGTTCGATCGAATTCCATCGGCATCGCATACCACCATGGGCCTCGTAACACCGCAAATGATTCAGACACTCACCGAAAAATCGCGGGAGCGAATCAACGCCTCCGAGTTCTTCCAAAAGGAAATTCGGCGGATCCAAAAGTATGTGGAGCTTAAAAACGAAAAGTCAGAACCGCTGAATCGGGAGCAGTTCCAAGCTCGCCGCAAGGAACTGAACAAAGAAAAAGAGGACGAAAAAGTCATCGAAGACCGGATCAGCGGCGCCAGCAAGGAAATTGAGCGACAACCTTATTTGGACGAAGTCATCAAAATCACAGCCGATTACGCTCAGGCTTTAGGTGCTGGTTGATTTGAAAAGTTTCGAGGCAGACGTTCGCCGCTGGCAAGCGGCATGGCAAGCCCCGATTGAGCGATTTGCCGAATCGGCGGTCGCCACCGCCGACGGCGCCCACGACTTGGCTCATATCCGCCGAGTCGTTCGCAACGCAATCCAAATCGGCAACGCCGAGACGGCCAATCCGATGATTTTGTTGCCCGCCGCATGGTTGCATGATTACGTCGTGGTCGCTAAGGATAGCCCAGAGCGCCAATATGCGTCACGTTTAGCCGCTACATCGGCTCGCCAATTTTTGCGGTCACTTTCCTATCCCGTGCAATGGCTCGACCAAATTGAACACGCCATCATCGCGCATAGCTTTTCGGCACAGGTCGAACCACGCACCGTCGAAGCGGCGGTGCTGCAAGACGCCGATCGCTTGGACGCACTCGGGGCCATCGGCATCGCCCGCTGTTTCGTGACCGCGGGGACTTTAGGTGGGGAACTGTACGAATCAACCGAACCGATCGCTTGCCAACGAACGTGGGATGATCGACGCTACGCCGTAGATCATTTCTTTGTCAAACTGCTTCGATTGCCCGTAACCATGAAGACAGCGGCGGGGAAGCATCTAGCCGCGACGCGGGCCGAACGCTTGCGAGAATTCTTACGGCAGATGGCTGACGAAGCAGATTGGGACGCAACTACGTTGTCCCAAGCTCTAGATATTCCACTTGGATGAAAAAAAGATGAAATAAAAAGTGCCACCCAAAATAAAAAGTGCCACCCAATAGAAATAAAAAGTGCCACCCAATAAATTGTGGGGATGGGCGGGGGGAGTT
>CALDHM010000053.1 GCA_937941455.1 uncultured Pirellulaceae bacterium
AATGAACACCTTGCGATCCTGCTGACCCACGGTTTTCAAGTACCAAGGACTATGCGATCTACAAGATGTTTGGAAGCATCAGTTTCCGGTTAATATCGTATACAAAAGTTCGTCTGAAACTTCTTTCACTAGATACTAGGCCCTAATCGATGGCCTTTCTCAATCCAAAGATCGCCCCCCCAAATAGCGCACCGTGACAAAGCCGCGCATCAGCAAATCCTCGTCGACCTTCGCTGGGGCAATGGTAGCGAAATCGAAATCCTCGAGCAGCATTTGTTGCTGGGCCGAACCCATGAACATCACATGGATGGATACTTCGATCAAACCGGGTAATAACGTCTCTCTGGTTCTGTCGATAACGACCGTGTCTCCGCGTCGATCGACGGAAATCGGAGTGTCCGAAATGGTTGCAATAATGTTGCCACAAATCAGTTCCTCAGACGGCCCCGAGCAAGCATCGCTGACACCATCGATCAGGAATACCTTTTGAAAGACAACCACCGAATCATGCTCTTGCGACCACGCCCAATCCCCGGCCAACAAGGCCCATGCGACGACGCCTCCAACGAATACCAGGGCGAATCATAAAATCTCTCCGTCGTCCCGCGATTGCTTGGCTGAAAATCCATCGTCGTCATCTCCTGCTATGCCCAAAGTTCAAATCGCTGCACGCCAAATTGATCGCGGCTAGCTCCAGTGTACGGGAACCTCGCCCCTAACCCACACTTGCCACAAGGTCACCCAGCCAGCAGAGATTTTGGTGGAATTCATTCGCAAGAGGGCGAATTAAAATATTTTGGATGAAACGCGTCGATGCGCAGATGATTGAAATCGCGGCGGTGATTCCCGAGACCGCGGACTAAAATATCTGGATGAAACCCAAAGTCTACCGATCCGGCACAGTGAGATTTGCGGAAATAACTGCGAAAAATCGCTGCCAATACGGTTGGTCAGCATCTCGAAACTGTTTGCGCACTTGAGTTACCACGATCCGGTGAACAGGATCAACGAACAAGATGCAGCCCGAAAGCGATCCGTGACCGCAGGCTTGATCGCTGAACAATTGATCCTCGGCTCGCTGCGATTTTTCCGGCGCGTCGGGCCGCAGGTGATGCACGCGGTGGATGCCCAGGCCCTGATCGTTCGTGGCGGGTGCATTCTCTGCTCGACCAGGTAAAAACTGTTGCAACGTCGCGGGTGAAACCATTTCGAATTCGCCGTAACTGCCACCGTTGACGAGTATCTGCCCCAAGATGGCTAATTCGTAGGCCGTAAACTCGCCGTCGGAACTGGCGTTGCGAAAGACCACGTTGCCAAAATGCAGCGGCGCGAAGAGATGGTCCTCGAAAATTCGGGGCGCACATTTTCCGGTCACGTATTCCATCGCCTTGGCCGCCAATTCGAAACCGATACCCGCGTATTCTTGTTTTACTCCGGGCTGATTGAGGTCGATCTCCGCCAAGACGATATTTTCGAAATGCGGATTGAGCATTCCCCCCCACTCGGCGTGGCCGCTGAGTCCGCTGGTATGATTGAGCAATTGTCGAAAGGTCGGCACATGGCTTGTATCGGATGGATAATCGGGAAATACACGATCGAGAGTCCAGTCCAGTTGAATTCGCCCTTGATCGACAAATTGACTGAACATCAATGCCGTAACCGTCTTGGTAATGGACGCCACCCAACATCGATAATCCCGATCGACCGGGGTGCCATCAGGCCCGGTTCCGTACGCCTTGTGCAGAATGATTTGGCTGTCCTTGGCGACGAGCGTCACGAAAGACTCACTCGTCGCTGCCACCCACTCCGAGCAGAAAGAGTCGATCGCGTCGGCTGCGGCGGCGAACGACGCTTGCTCATCGGCCCGCACTTCGTGCAGTATGGGCGCGGCCACGGCGCGTTTTCGCCACGGATCCAATGCGCGAATCTGGTCGTCGCGGCCAAAAAGTTTCAGCTTCAAATCAAGGTGGATCTGCGAGTTCCTGGCCGAAGTCCACTCCGAGAATTTTTTCGAGCGTCCCAGTTCAGGCGATTCAGCCAAGCCCGCAATCATGATGGCACCTTGTTCGAGATCGACGAGCCCCTTCAATAAAAAATCTCGGGACGCCCGGGCGAATTCCTCTTCGTGCTCGCGCCAAGCCTGCGGGGCGTCCGCTCCCGGGAAATTCGGAAGCTGGATCGTCAAGTCGGGAACCAGGGGCTTGCCAGCGGTCACATTTGTCGGCACACCAAAAAAAGTGAAAGATCGCCGCCAGGGGAACCCATTGGGCGAGCGCCCTTCGAGATAAGCGAGCCATCGACCCGGCGCATTTGGCGTTGGCGACTCCTGCAACTGAGCATTGAACCAACGCGTGGTAAAGCCTGGAGTCATGCCGAATCGTTCCGCCGTTGCGGCATCCCTCCAAACCAGCTTGGGGGGCATCCCCGGCAAAAACAACCAGCCGCCATAGCGGGCCGTAATCAATTCCAAGTTTTGAAAGTCCTTGCGATCCGCCCGTGGGGGCTCGCTGGCCGCCGGTACTTCCTGGGCCGACAAGGTGAGTCGCGTGAGAATCATCGCGGCGGCGACCATCCCGATAATGAGCCGCACCCCCGGATTTCGTGTTGGCGTGAGAGAGTTTTGTTTCATCGGCCTCGGGGATAACGTCACGGCGATCTCATTCGCGGGTGATGTGGCCGCCGGTATCAGTCGTAAACCGTTGAAGGTTCCTTCGCCGCATCAGCGATCGAGTTCACTCCTATCACGATCGGTAGCGTTGTGGGAGTTAACACCTTCGGGATTAAACTTGTCGTAATTTTACGTTACGATGCGTTGGGAAACGGTTGGCCCATTTCATAGATGCGGTATGAATTGGATTTTACTCGTTATCGCTGGAATTTTCGAGGTTGTGTGGGCGATCGGGCTAAAATACACCGACGGATTCAGCCGTTTTTGGCCGTCCTGCGGGACCATTACTGCAATGGTGGTGAGTATGAGTTTGCTGGGCTACGCGATGAAATCCTTGCCGGTTGGCACCGCCTATGCTGTCTGGGTGGGCATCGGCGCGGTGGGTACCGCGATTTTGGGGATCGTCCTGTTCAGCGATTCGGTGAACTTGTTGCGATTGCTCAGTCTCTTGATGATCGTGATCGGAATCGTCGGACTCAAGGTTTCCACTCCCTGAGCGAGTTCGCATGAATGCCGAAAAAGAAGTTTTGATCGATGAAAACTTGACCTCCGTCCCCCTGATCGGGGTGGCGGTCAATGCGGCGTTGGCGTCGCTCAAGGTCATCGCAGGATTCTTCGGGAACTCGTATGCCTTGATCGCCGACGGCATCGAATCGACGTCAGATATCGTCACCTCCTTGGTTGTATGGGGGGGGCTGCGCGTGGCTGTGACGCCGGCCAATGAGCGGCACCCGTATGGATATGGCAAAGCCGAGGCGATTGCGGGTATCGTCGCAGCCTTCGCACTCTTGGCCGCCGCGGCCGTCATTGCCTTTCAGAGTATTCGCGAGATCATGACGCCGCATCACTTGCCCCACTGGTCCACGCTATTGGTCCTCGTGGCGGTCGTGGTGATCAAGGAGAGTCTGGCTCGCTGGGTCGGTAATGTGGGACATGCTTCGCAGAGCACATCGTTGCAAGCCGACTCGTGGCATCACCGTTCCGATGCGCTGACCTCTTTGGCCGCCTTCATTGGCATCTCGATCGCCCTGGTTTGCGGAGAAGGCTACGAATCGGCGGACGATTGGGCCGCACTGGTCGCTTGCCTGGTCATCACCTACAGCGGCGTGTGTCTGTTGATGATCGGCGTTCGCGAATTACTCGACGCGGCCCCACCGAAGCAATTCGAGGATCAAATTCGGACTCTGGTCCGCTCGATCGACAACGTGCGCGATGTCGAGAAATGTCGAATCCGCAAAAGCGGCACGAGTTACTTCGTGGAAATCCATGTGGAGGTCGACGAGAATTTGACCGTGAGAGCGGGGCACGAGATCGGCGGCCGTGTGCGCCGACGGTTACGCGATTCGGCGCTCCGCATTGCCGATGTTTTTGTGCATATCGAGCCATTCGCCGAGAAGCGAATCCCGTCGCAAGAAACGAGCAATCTGCCGAACCGGAACCATCCGCACGCTCCGACAAACCGTCGCGATTAGCTCCGCGGCAACCAGTAGCTTTTTGGACCACTGGCCCGGAGCAAGTGGGGTAGCGGCACATCAGGCAAACCTGGCTGAGTTTTCACCGCCGGGAGCTAGGCTTTGCGCCAAAACTCGTTAGCCACAGGTCACTAGTCCGCGGTTCTGGCGAAAACCGGAGGCTAACGCGATCCGGCTAATCATTTGGGGACGAAGCCTAGCGGAACTTCGGCTGGTTCGGATCGTTTTCGTCGCTTCGGTCGACAAAGGGGGGCCCGCACATTTCTTCCCAGGTGCGGCGCTGAGTCGGGGTCAAAAGGTCGAGGATTTGCTGCAACGTTGATCCGTCCTCGTCGGACATGGCCGGGCGATCCCCCTTGCGCCTCGGCTCGCGGACACCGCGCGGCTTGATGGCGAGAATTCGCCGGATGGACGCTTGTTGTTCCCGAGACAGATCCAGGCGTTTGGCCGTCTCGTAATCGCGAAAGGCGAAAGGCCCTTGGATCTGCAACGCGATCTGGTCGATGCGGGCCATTTGCTGTTCCGTCAGGATTCGGCGAATGCGTTGCTGGTGGTCGCGCGCGATGCGAATCATATCTTCCCTTGACGGCAATCGCTGCTCGCCGAAATTCTGACTCGGATAGGGATGACGCTTGCCGAGATTTTTGCCATCGGGCGGACCACTACGCGGCGGCCCGAGTTTGCCTGGTGGTTCGTCCGGCGGAGGGAACAAAGCACGAGACATGACGAGCGAGACATCCGTGGGAAGCTCCCCTAAGACCTGCCGCAACGCCTGCCGCTGTTCGTCCGAAGTTCCGAGGTCCCGCAACACGTCTGGATCGCGGAGCAAAAAGAATTGCCGATCGGCGCGGAGCGTCGCCAGATCGTCGAGGATCATCTCCACGCGATCGCGGGTCTGCTCCAAGAGGGCCTGATCCTCCGGCCGATCCTGCCGCTCATCGATGATCTGCTGGTAGTATTCCAGAGCCGTTTCCAGCAACTGCGTCCGCAAGCCCTCTTGAAAAGGATGATCAAGCGCTTCGTCCTCGGCCAATTGAATCAGATCGTCGGCGGCACGCTGGGCCAAAGCCAACCGCGATTCGGCTTGGATCGTTCGTTCCCGCTCCCGCTTGAGCGCCGCGGCGGTCAGGGCCTGCTCGCGAAGAATCAAGGCGGAAGCGACGGCGAACACCGCCGCGGAGATCAACCCAATCAAGCCGACGGCGACGACAAAGCCCGGATGACGTCGCATGCACTTGCGGGCATGATCAGCCCACGTCGGCCGCTGGGCAAGGATCGGTCGCTGGCTGAGAAAACGCCGCAAGTCATCGGCAAATTCAGCCGCCGAGCTGTATCGATCGGCAGGATTTTTTGCCAAGGCCATCAAGGTGATGGTCTCCAATTCCACCGGCAGATTTCGATCAATCTGGCGAATTGGTCGCGGCTCCTCGCGCAGAATCTGCATCAATAGCGTCGCGCGGTCATCGCCCACGAACACGGGTCGCAACGTCAACGCTTCGTACAGCGTGGCACCGAGCGAGTAGATATCCGTGCGGTGGTCGACCTGACCGCGTTGGCCGCTCGCCTGCTCTGGACTCATGTAGCGCAGCGTGCCCAGCATCTCACCGGAGCGTGTCAGTGAAACATCGGTGGCAACATGCGCCAGACCGAAGTCGGTGACCCATACTCGGCCGTTATTATCAAGTAGAATATTCGCTGGTTTGATGTCTCGGTGGACCACGCCGGCCGAGTGGGCGAACTCCAGCGCGTCGGCGACCTCGGCGATGATCCTTGTCGCCGCCGTCCAACGTGCCCGCCGCGACGCAGCCGTCGCCAGCGTGGTGCCGGCAACCGTTTCCGCGGGGATTTGCGAACTGCGCGGCGGTGAAATCGAGCCGCGAGCCGGTTCGCGTTCGCTTTGCCGCCAATCCTCGATCACCTCGCCCAGGCTCCGCCCTTCGATGAGTTGCATGGCGTAGAAATGGATGCCGCGCTCGCAGCCGACCGCATAAATCGGGACGATGTTCGTATGGTGCAATTGCGCAGCGGCTTGAGATTCGATCTTGAATCGCTGCAAGTGCCGTTCGTTGAGCGCTGCGGCGAAGGGGAGCACCTTGAGCGCGACCCGCCGCCCCAGCGACAACTGGATCGCTTCGTAGACCACTCCCATTCCGCCGCGGGCGATCCGCCTGACGATTTGAAAATCTCCCAGCGGTGCCAGCGGCTGCACCAAGTCAGCATCCGCTTCCGCCGCTGAGGCCGATGAGTTTGATGTTTTTGTGCGCGGCGACAAGGCCGCGGCCAGCTCGATGCCGTCGAAGCATTCCTCGAGTTCCGCTCTTAATTCCGGGAAGCGAGCGATATAGTGTTCCCGATCGGGCCAGCGGCCAGCCTCGAGCTCAGCGAGAAAATCCCGAGCAATGGAAAGGACGCGCGGATCCTGCTCGTCAGTTCTATCGTGGTCGTCGCTCATGGTAATTGTTGCACAAATTGTTTGCGAAGTTTCGTGATCGCGCGAAGCCAGAGTTTTTCGACGCTGTCCAACGTCCGCTCCATGCGCGTGGCGACCTCGGGGAAGGTCAACCCTTCCAGATGCCGCAGGGTCAAGACCTCTTGATAGTCGTCGGGCAAGCGGAGAATCGCCTCGGCGACCAGTCGTCGGAGCTCTAATCCCGCCACGTGCTGGCTCGGCGAACTCTGCGGCGATGCCATCAAGCGGCTGAGCCCCGCGGCAGATTGATCGAAACGATGCAGCAGGTCTTGCTCGAGTTGCAGATTGCGGGCTTGGGTGCCGAAATAATGGCGAATCGTATTGGCCAAAGTCCCGGCAAGAATCATCTGCAGCCAACTTTCGAATTGCGGTAGGCTTGCCCCTTGAAACTGCTGGAATTGGCGATGAGCCTTGAGAAAAACTTCTTGCACGATGTCGCTCGCGCCGACCTTCCCTTGCAGGCGATGACCGATTTCCCGACGGGCCAAGAGACGCAAATAAGCATGATGCTTCTCCAGCAACTCACCCAGTGCCGCCCCATCGCCTGATTTTGCTCTCGCGAGCAGATGATCCATGTTTGCCGCCCATTTCTAACGTCACTTCGTCCAGTCTAAATCGCAGTCGCGGTGGTCTCCCCAGTCGAATCACGTGCTCATCAAGTCATACAGCCCCTCTAAATGCTTTCGGCTAGGCAGGCCCGCTTCCATCCGCTTCGCCGCGCCGCGAGCTGGCCCCTCAATGGAATACAACCTTGTCCCCTGTTGATCGTCACGAAAAAAAACAAAGCCCGCCGAATTTTCCAAAATTTTGGAGTTTTTCCCGGCGGTCTGACGGACGACGCGTGACTTGTGTCCATAGACGGGGAAAGAACCCGTCCGTTTCGATCATTATCTTCTCGTTCGAAGGCCGAGACATGCTCGATTGGCTGTCCGCAAACCCAGCAACTTCGGAAATCGTGCCTGCTGTCGACGCTGCAGCCCGCCTCCTGGTCAGTTTATTAATGGGTGGCGCCATCGCGATCCTGTACCGCCTGTCTCATGGCGGGGAAAACGCCAAGGAGCAGTCGCTCTGCGTTACTCTCGTCTTGCTCTGCGCCTTGATCGCCATGGTCACGATGATCGTCGGGGGAAGTGTCGCCAAGGCCTTCAGTCTGATCGGCGCCTTGTCGATCGTTCGCTTTCGAACAGTTGTGGAAGATCCACGCGACACGGCCTTTGTAATCTTCTCGGTGATTGTCGGCATGGGAGTCGGCTCCGGAGCGTTGATCTTGCCCGCCGCGGGTGTACTGACCATCGGCATCGCCGCTGTCGCTCTCCATCGCGGTGCAGGATTTTGGTTGCCGAGTCGCGGGCTCTGTGAGCTTGTGCTACGCTTACCGACCGGTTCATCTCCCGATGAACTCTTCAAAACGTATCTTGCTACCGAATTCAAGCATTACCGAATCGTGGCGGCAGAAACGGCAAAACAAGGTTCGCAGATCGAATACCATTTCGAAGTAGACTTGCACCGTCGCGGTTCACTAGGCGACGTGATCAGAAAACTGGCCCTGCTCGACATCGTTCAGGGCGTCGAACTAAAAGGCATGAATTGATCGTTCTTCATCCAAGGACAAGCCATGAATCCAATGCGATGCGTCACTCGTTATTCTGCAGGAGCGAGCTGTGTAGCAGCAATCATGGGGGCAGCCTTCTTGTTTATGGCAACTGTAGGATTAGCTCAAGATCGCCCCCCCACTGGTGGGCGCAATGAGGGAGCTCGCGACCGCTTGCCCATTGGCGGTCCGCCGGGACCGGGAGCATTCGGAGCCCCGCCACAAGAGCGAAAAATTCTCAAACAGTTCGATGACAACAATGACGGCTGGCTGAACGACGTCGAACGCCAGGCCGCCAAAGAGTTCATTGCTCGCGGCGCGGATACCGACGGCCCCCCCGGCCCTCGAGGCCCATTTGGTCGGCGGGGACCGGGCGGCCCTCCCGGTGGCGTACGTTTTCGCGACCCGCCTCAGCCTGGCGAGAAAATAGAGCCCGCGGACGTTCCGCATGGCAACGGCCCGCTCTACAACCCAGAGACCCTCCGAACCTTGTTCTTGCAGTTCGAAATGCCTGACTGGGAGCAAGAGCTCGAGGCCTTCAACAATACGGATGTCGACATCCCCGCGACCTTGACTGTCGACGGCCAAACCTACCCCAACGTCGGCGTACACTTCCGCGGGTCTTCGTCGTATCTCATGGTGCCGCGTGGCTTCAAACGATCGCTCAACGTTTCTCTTGATTTCATCGACACCAAACAACGGTTGCTCGGCTACAAGACGCTCAATTTGCTCAACTGTAATGGCGATCCCACATTCCTGCGGCCCGTCTTGTACACGGACATCGCCAAGAAGTACATCGCGACGCCTCAAACGAATTTCGTGCGGGTTGTGATCAACGGCGAGGATTGGGGATTGTACGTCAGCGCCCAACAATTCAACAAGGAATTCATCGCCGAGCATTTCCCGTCCGACAAAGGGGCACGCTGGAAGGTCCCAGGCAGCCCTCACGCGCGCGGCGGCCTCGAATACCTTGGCGAAAACATCGACGACTACCGGGCGCGGTACGAAATCAAATCGGGCGACAAGGAAGAAAGCTGGAAACGTTTGATCGATCTCTGCAAGACGCTGAATGAAACGCCCATCGACAAGTTGGCGACGGCGCTTGAGGGCAAACTGGATATCGACAGCACGTTGTGGTTTCTTGCCCTGGACGTCGGCCTTGTCAACTCGGACGGCTATTGGGTCCGCGCCAGCGATTACAATGTGTACATGGACCCTGACGGCAAGTTCCATCTGATTCCGCACGACGTCAATGAAACATTCAGCAGTGGCGGCCCACGCATGGGTGGACCACGCGGCGGAGGACCAGGCTTTCGCGGCCCAGGAATGCGGGACCGCGACGGCGGCGGGCCCGACGACGCCCAGGCGCGGGAGGGTGATCGGCCCAAACAGGGAGATGACTCCGGAGTTCCCAATCCGCCGCGGCGTGGCCCGCCGGGCCCCCCCCCCGCAGGCTTTCCACCAGGTGGGTTTCCGCCCGGTGAGTTACCGCCGGACGGCTTTCCTCCCCCGCCAGGAATGGGCCCACCCGGCATGGGCCCACCAGGAATGGGCCCACCTGGAATGGGAGGCGTCGAGCTTGACCCTCTCATCGGACTCGACGATCCACGCAAGCCGCTGAGGAGCCGCCTGTTGCAAGTCCCCGAATTTCGCGAACGATATTTGAAAAATCTCCGTCAATTGGCGAACGAAGATTTATTGTGGAGCCAGCTCGAACCAAAAATCGCGGCCTATGTTCGCCTGATCGAACCGATCGTGGTCAAAGATCAGAAAAAACTGTCGAGCCTCGACGATTTCTATCAATCGATCGGCTTGTCTGCGACGTCAGAGGAAGCGGGGAAGGATGGCGACCGCAGGCCGCGTGAGGCACCAGAGCGCTTCGCCGCATTTCCCGGAACGCCATCGACCTTGAAATCATTCATCGAGCGCCGCCGCGAGTTTCTGCTGAATCATCCGGCTATCAAAAATTTGAGCGACTAACGCCGATCCAGCGTGGCTTCCCAACAAAATGTTTTTCTCGAGGAAATTAGCTGCGTAGCTCGAGCCTCGGTGAGCTCATGGCTTTCCCTGGCTTACGCCGCGTTGTTGATTCAACACTCGACGTTTGAAAACGCAGTCTTCAAGCAAGACGCCCGCAATTCTGTACACCGGAATTGCGGGCGGTTTCACCTCTGGGTAGCTAAGGCGTTATTAACTTGGATTCGAGACGTCGCCGTACGGCGCGCGAATCGACATCACGCCAATCGCGTCAATGACGATGACCGCTACTGACGCCGCGAGCGGCGACAGGTTGCAAGGACGCAAAGACCGACAGCCAACAGGAAACCGGATGGTTCGGGAATGCCGCTCCAGGAAAAATTGATCTGAGCCCCAATTTTTGCCCCTTCAGGCCGCACGTGATAAACTCCGCCCGTCAGGCAGTTGTCCTGCAGCGGCACCCAACTGCCGTTGACGAATTCCTCCCAATTGCCAGTGGATAAACAGACGGTGCAGTTCGTCGCATCAACCTGCAGTTCAAACATGACCGTCGCATAAGCAAAACCGCTGAAATCGGGCAACCCATGTTGACTCAAAAATGGCGGAGTCGGCGTGACGTTCGGCAAAAAATCGCCTTTCACCCAACTGCCATAGCCAGCATCGACAAACCAGTTGTGCGGATCGATGAACGTTACGAAGTTCCGCTGCGCCGTCAGTGCCCCAAGTGCGGCTCGAAGCGACTTCGCAAGACCAGCAAGGTCGCGCAATATCACGCAGAGATTCCGCAACAAGTCATCTTTCGACAGTTCACCCTCCAGACGGGTGAGTGCCGGGATTGTGGCCAGAAGGTTCGCGGGCGACACGAGCTGCAGACATCCAATGCAGGGGGTGCGGCGGCGAGCCAGTCTTCGCGGGGCGCCCGCGGTCGCTCCCGATGAAACCGGGTGGCAAGTCGGCGGCCGCTCGTCGTGGTTGCATGCTTTCGTCAGTCACAACACCACCCTATTAAAAATAGATCCTGGCCGCGCCCACGTTCCCTGCGAGACACTTTTAGGAAGCAAGTGGAACGGACGCTGACGCACGATCGGTGGAGTGTCTACGACCGGTTAACCAAGGCCTTTCATCAA
>CALDHM010000054.1 GCA_937941455.1 uncultured Pirellulaceae bacterium
GCGATCGTGGCTGTGGCGGTGATTAGTACAGGGCGGCGATAGGCCATGGCGACGTTCAGCACACCGCTTTGCGAAGTGAATCTACTACTGTAAGGTATCGCCACCCAGTCGCAGAGCTGGAAGTAATTTGGGACTTCTTCATCGGGCAGATACTCACACCGCCACTGTATGCTCTCCCCTAACTGAAGCTCCTCTGCCAAAGCGCGATAAGCGGCGATCCCAACGCCGTTGCGAGACTTGGGTTGGCCAGCGACCACGAGGAAGAGTTGATCCTTGAAAGGCGCCATGGCCCGCAGGAAGAGGTCGAGGTTCTTGTCGGGCCGAATGTCGCCGAAGAAAAGGGCCACTTGTTTATCGAGGGGGATTCCGTAACGGCGGCGAAGGGCCTGTTTGTCGGCCTGCGGCTCGCCATGATAAAATGGCCCGCAAGGAACAACTGCGATCCTCTCGGAGGGCACATGCGCAAAGTCCATCAAATCGCGTTTTTGGTACTCGCTATGCACAAACAACGCATCGCACGTTCGGTACAGACGCCGTAGCTGTTCTAACTCGTAGGCGTGCCAAAAGAGTGCTTGAGAGCGACGGACGTCGTGAGCCGTGGCCACAAGCCGAAGCCCACTCCTCCGTAAGGCCCGGCACCACCAGGCAAAGGTCACATGGGGGATTGTCGACAAATGCAAAATGTGAGCCCCGGACGATCGGGCGTGCCGGATCGCCCGCAAAGGGTTGACCAGTAGATTCACGGCGAATCGAAGACGCCGCCGCCAAGGCGTGGGATGTTGGATTTCGCGCAGTCCCGGCCAAAGCGCATAGCTCGCCTGATGACGATGATGATAGCTGGGAATACAAGCCAGCTCGACGTCCAGGTCGGGGAGATTCGCCATGCGAGTGAGAAGTTCGTGGGCGTAGCGGCCAATCCCTCCGCCCGGGAAGGCGAAATAGTGCAGCACACGAATCCGATTGGCAGGCGGCAAGAGGGGATCGTGCTTTCTTTTCATGGACAGAGGTTTTTGTCGAGGTGCCGTTCCAGTCTAGGGCGGTTTTTATCGGGTCTGGCTGGCTTTCTGGTTCGACCGTTAGTTAATGCCGTTAAAAACCACCGCACTTGGTCGATCGTCAGCATCCGTTGCGCGAGACGATTGGGTTGTCATAGCAGTCTGATAAATCGCGAGCAGGCGTTTGACGTGCTGCGATGGTGAAAATTGATCCCGCACCGTGGCGATCCCGGCGCGGCCCATCGCCAACAGGCGATCCGGTGACTTGAGCAATTGATGAATCGCGTCGGCGAGCGCCACGGGATCTTTGGGTGGCACGCAAAGCCCATTCTCGCCGTGCCGAAGCCATTGCCGAACGCCGCCCACGTCGCTTGCCACCACCGGCACACCACAGGCCATCGCCTCGAGTCCAACAATGCCCAAAGTCTCGGGGCAGATTGAAGGAAAAGCAAATATTGATGTCTCCCTGAATAGGGCCGGAACGCTCTCGCGGTGGGCCCAAGGGCGAATGTCCAAACGATCGACGCAGCCGCACGCGACAGCAAGTCTGCGGATACGCTCCCCTCCATCCCCCACCACGTCACCAACCATAATGCCGCGCACCCGGGGTAACATTCCTAACGCCTGGATGAACACATCATATCCCTTGATTTCTCGCACCCGGCCCAAAAAAAGCACCGTCGGCTGATCGGGCAACGGCCGTGGCTCGGCATTAGGCTCCAAGGGACAAAAGTACGGAAGAGTGTAAGTCTTCTCTGCCGCGAACCCATGGCCTAATAGCCGCTCGCGTACCGAATCGCTAGGACAAAGAACCGCGGCGAAACGGCTTTTCCATCCTACAAACTGACGAACACGCCGGTAGTAGCCTAGAGCGTGCCTCGGGCGAGGCGTCATGCAATGGCGAAAGAGCGTAATAGCGAAACAGGCAAGTCCCGCGTGTCGTTGACAAATTGTCCGCGTTCGCCTATGAAAAAAACTTGCCGCTGGGCACAAATAGAGGTAGTCATGACAGGTGACCACGGTCGGGCCGTGGTCGAGACAGGCTCGTAAAACGCCGAGGTTATACGCGCGGTGGACATGAACGACGTCGGCGCCGATTGCAGCGAGCCATTGAGCCAAGCGGCTGTAGCCGGCCGCCTCCTGTTTCCACCCGAATTGGGAGACCTCCGGGAGGTGAAATGCCGACTGGGTGAGGTTGGCATCCCCCTGTGCATATACAAAATGCTGCTCGACTCCCTCCGCGTCCAAAAGTGGCAGTAGGTGGAGCAAGTAGGTCTCCACCCCACCCGTCCAATCCAAATGCTCATTGACATGGACCACCCGCATGGGTCAGCCCGATTCCCTCGCCGCTTGCCACGACTGTCCAACCCCGCGGCTATCGGCGATTGGCCAACGGATCGATCTGAGATATTTATTCCAGCAACGTCGATCCCATGCCGCCGAGACCAAACGCGGCGCGATTCGCATCAGGTCAACTTGAGCCAAAAGCATAGATCGCAACGGAGTCTGCGAGCGCCCTAACGTCGCTCGAGCAAAGTTGCGCGGCAACTGGGTGAAAAGGTATCGAGCGAGCCCCAGGAGGCGATTCTTCCACTGCCAGCGGGCGGCGTACAGCACGCGGTTGCGGGCGATCCAACGGGCACGACGTCGATGTGCTTGTCGGTCCGTTGTGACCGAACCACCAAAATGTCGAATCCGGCCCCGCGTGCATATCCCAACTCGGTACCCTACGGCAGCGATCCTGCGGCAAAGGTCGTAATCTTCGTAATAGCTCCCGTAAATCGGATCAAAAGGCCCTGCCTTCAACAGGGCCTCGGTTTTCACCACCATCGCAGCACCCGTCACCACGGGTACGTCATAGATCCGCTCGCTACAGCCTCCTGATAAAGGCTCGCCCGAGCGGGGTGGCCACTCGCCGAACTCGCGTCGAAATTCTTCCGAACGCCGGGCGCAATCTAGAAACGCCTGGTCCCACTCCTGACCATCGTAGGTCATGATTAGCGGCGTGACGACCCCAAGCTGTGGATGCCTGAGCAAACAGTCGATACACGCATCGAGCCACCCTGGCTCACTCACGGTATCCTGGTTCAGAAAACAGACAGCATCGCAGTCGAGCGCTGCCGCCGTGAGGGCTAAATTGTTTGCCTCGGCAAAGCCCAAGGGCCGCTCGCAGCGGAGCAATGTAACGTCGAACGCGGTCAGATCGAGCGTCTTGATGCAACTATTACCCGCATTGTCCACCAATATCAACGCCAAAGACCCGCTGAACGACTTCCGTAAACTCGCCACACAGGACGGCACCCAACGGTCACCATGGTACGCGACTAGAACCACACCAATGGGGAGGCTCAAAAGGTCACCTCCACACGATTCAAAACCTGGGCAAGAACGCTTTGAATTTCGTTTACATTCGTCCTTTTTCGATAGCATCTTTCAGCTTTGTCGCGAGCTGCGGCGGCAAGGCATGCAGCTCGCGCGGGGTCGTTGAGCAGTTCCAAAAGAGCAGCAGCTAAAGACGGGATATCCCGGTAAGGCACGAGCAACCCAGTATGTTCATGCTCGACCGTTTCACGGATTCCTCCAACGTTCGTCGCGACCACCGGCGTGCCGCAGGCGAAGGCCTCGACCACCGTGCGCCCGAACGATTCCGACCGGCTGGGCACGCACACCACGTCGCAGGCGCGATAGAACGCGGGCATGTCGACGACAGTACCGACAAAACAGGCGTTTTTGCTGAGGCAAAGATCGCGAATCAAGGCGTCGAGCTCGGTGCGATAGCGCGGCGGACCTTCGCCGGTTAAGGCTGCTAGACACTCAGGCGTCTGATGCACCACGCGGTGCAGCGCTTCGAGGAAGAATCGGTGTCCCTTGACCGGCCGCAAGGTACCTGGCACACCGATGATCGGGATTTTGTCAGGCAGGCCGAGTTGCCGTCGTGCCTCCTCACGACGCAGACCACACGTGAAAAAGGCGTCGCTTACCGCATTAGGAATGACCGTGAGCTTGGGATGTTGGGACTGTCCCACGACGTTTTCAGCAACGGCTTGGGAAATCGCTACAATCCGCTGCGGTAACCGTTTGACGAACAAATGTACCAGCCGCTTGCCGCCTGGCCAGGGGGCATGCATTTCACCTTCCACGTCGTCCAGCAGTTCGCGGAGATGCCAGATACAGGGAATGCGCATCCGCCGTGCGGCCCAAACGGCTGAAAGGCCAGTCAAATTGTTGACGTATACCACGTCGGGCAAAAGTTGGCGAAAAAGCCTGCGAAATGGGCGAACTTGCGCGAAATCGCGTGCCAACCGGCGCAGGCGACGATGCCACGGCCCGCCGGCCAGCCACTGTCCATGCGCGATTTGCTGCACCGATACCGAACGTTTCGCATACTCGACAGCCATCGTGCCATTTTGGGCAAACACCGTATGCACCTCGTAGCCCGCCTGGCCGAGGGCCTCGACCACCATCAGCCCGCTAACCGGCGAACCGGATGGCTGACCAGTATACTGTACGAACACCGCCCGGCGACGGGCTGATTGCGGAGAAGCCATGGGGCCAAGGTCGGCTGGATGCAAAACTCGCGTCAGGTCCGCCGTGGAAACCAACCTGAACGGAACGGCCTGCTTTTCACTTGCCTTAGGGCGAGGGTGGCGGAACTTGTAAGTATCGCCCGGACCTCGCTGCTGGACAGTTTTTCCCGCCAAACTGACGGGATGACGATTTTCTTCAAACCACACCTCAGTCTCTCGTTATTTCGCGTTGCCCTGTCCCTTCTCGGATTCACGCTTGCAGTACTGAATCGACTACTTCCCACATCGCGGCGACCGCCTGACAGTGACGCTCAGTGGCGAGACAAAGGCGACGAATCAAATCTTCGCGAGATGGTCCCTCGGCGAGGGAGGCAATCCGGGACGGTAGGTCGGCCAGGTCGTCGACCGAAAGAACGCACTCGGGACAGTCGAAATCGCGAAACAGTTCCTGATATTTGTGACTCCATCCGAGCGCTAGTGTTGGCACCCCCTGCGATAAAGCCCCCACCAAAGCGTGGAACCGCGAACCGACGACCAAACGGCCCAGACCCAACATGGCTTTTAAGGCCAGAGGTGAGGACTCGCTCAGCACCTCAAACGGGGCATGTGCCAAACCCGTTAATTGCTCGGCCAGCGAGCGATCCTCGGGGGCGTGCAGCAGAACTCTCGGCCTGAGGCCCAAGTCCGACACAGCATCGATCGTTCGCCCCAGTGCAGGAAGGTAGCTCTCACGGACTTTGGGCTCAGGTTTATCGAGCATCCGTTGATTGGGGACAATGAACGCGGAATGCCCCGACAAAGTAAATCCCTCAGGCAAGCGACCCCGCAATGAAATCGTAAAATCGGGGGCCAGGCGAATATTCGGCCGATTGCCTACGACGTCGGTCAGGTGGCAAAAGGACGATTTTTCCCGAGCGAACACCAAGTCGCAGTGATCTACAAGCTCACGGCAGGCGTTGCGGATGCTTGTTGACGAGAACGGTCCAAAAGCCTGGGGCAAAAGGACGATTTTTTTGCCCTGTCGTTTCCACCTGCGGCAGCGTTCGGCCATGTTTCTCGTCGGGCGCACCCCCCACTGGTCACTAAAGGCGAAGCCTGAAGCATCTACTATTGCGGAAATCTCACTTTCCGCAACCAGCCCATATTTTTGGCGAAAACCGCGATGGGCTAGCAGCGTAATCAGTCGTGAACGACCCAAGCCATGTTCGCTCAATACGGTCCACAACCCATAGCGGGCGCGGTCGCGATAGCAACCAAAGGAAGCCGGCACGGCGAACTCTGGCGGCTGGGGCCGCGAGCGGAAGTGCTCCAGCACGGCAATCGCCATCAGCTCCGCACCTTTGTTGTAGGCACCCGTGCCGTGAAGTAAAATCATGGCCCTTCAAAGTTATATCGGCGCAGCAGGACCAATGGCTTTTTTACGGAGCGAGGCACCATGCCTTCGGGATCAGGCCAGCCCAGAGCGATCAACATCACCGGCCGTTCATCTGCATCCAAATTTAACAAATCGGCCATTTGCTTCTCACGATCTGGCAAGTCCGGCCAATTGATACAACAGGAACTAAGACCGAGTGTTTCCAGCGCCAACATAAAGCTCATTGCGGCAAGCGAAGAATCGATGTAGATGAGGTGCCGATCCCGCGCGTCGAAAAAGTTCCGTAATTGGCCAATGATAACCACAATGACGGGTATCTGATGTTCATAACCAGCCACCCCATAGGGAATCGACGCCACCCTACGGACAAGTTCCGGGTCGTCAAAAATACGAAAAACAAATGGTTGCCGATTGCAGGCGCTCGGAGATTGGGCGGCCACGAGCATCGCCTGATCGATTAGTTCCCGCGGCACCGGCTTTGGCAGGAACCACCTTACGGATCGCCGCCGCTGTGCCAGCGCGGCAAAATCGGTGTAATTTACCGGAGGTGGCTGCGACAAGTCGCGGTGATACGGCAGAAGCTTTCCTGCATACACTTGCCGCGGAGACGGAAGCGAAAGGAACCGCTTACGTAAGAAATCAATTTTCGGATGATTTCCTGTCACAGCAAAGTATTCAGCCAGGACATCGCCAACCCACTGCAATTGCTCCTCATGTCTAGGATTGCCATTCGATGTGGCGCAAATCGCCGCCTCGTAAGCTGCAACAGTCTCAGCTATATAATCGAGCGCAAACACGTCTCGCTTTGGCCGCATAATTAGCCCTTTTTCGAGGCGATGCGTATTGCGAACGAGAATGACGGCGACGCCTCCATCATTTTTTTGATTAATCTTGCGGTACGCCCAGATCCCTGCGCAGGTCTTCTGCAATTCCCTAAGCTGACTCTCGGAGACCATAGGCGATTTTAAGAAGTAGAGTATTCCACGGATTAGCACTGCCACAATCCGGTAGAACACCCGGATGGTCGAGATCGTATACGTCAGAAACCGTCGGCCCCGAAGAAGCGGCATCGGTTATAAGTACGCTGCTTTAGAAACATGCCACGTGATATCGGGATGCCATATGGCCGTGTGATATGGCAAGTGCTTATGCGTGCCATACAGGTCCCGCGGATAAACCTCAAACGAAGTCGCATTCGTGATCTTGCATAGGATATCCGTCCTATCGTCTAATTGAAGCTCGACCGTGTAAACTCCCGGTGTTAGCCGACAATCGCGAATCGTGCATTGGACAATTGTGCCATCCTCTATCCGATAACGATGGGGATAATGATAGTCCGTATGACATGTCAAAATTCGCTGTCCTGCTAAGCTAAATACACGAATTGCGAGTCGTGGATTGTAAATCGGAGCTCGCGTTGAAAATACGATTTGAAAGCTAAGATCGGCCCCTTGTACAATGCCGGCGGTTTGATTCCCGAACGAATCGACAACTGTCACCGATGAAATGTACTTATATGTTTTTCGATCAACAGAGCTTTCCGCTGTGCGAGATAAAGCAAAGTATGAATTTAACACAGAGGAAACATCGCCGTCGTTGAGAATGAGGCCCTTGTCAAGCAGAACAGCGCGGGTGCATAACCCTTCAACCGCGGCCATGTTGTGGCTGACGAAGAGGTCGGTGCGGCCGGAGCGGGAGACCTCGTTCATTTTGCCCA
>CALDHM010000055.1 GCA_937941455.1 uncultured Pirellulaceae bacterium
CTTGTCTTTGAGGTGGCGTCTGACGATCTCGGCCTTTTGTTCAGCAGTAAATGTTCTTCGATTTTTGGTCATGGAATGTCTCCTGGGTTTGGATTATGTTAACCCAAATCAGGAAATTCCAAATCCATTAGAGGCAAGACACCTTGTATCCGGCCGATCCGCGGCTAAGATACTCAAGAAGTCTCTCCCTGAACCTTTCGCTTGCCAAATCGCCGTTGAGTCCGCTTGGCCAGCGATGCGAGTTGTCGCGGCGGAGTCTTAGGACACATGGCGGGAATCACGACACAGTTTTTCGAATCGACGGGTCGAGTCTCATTCATCGCTACCGCGAAAGGGTTTCCCATGAGTCAGCCGTATCCTCCCGATGGCAAAAATCCTTATCGCAGTCCGGTCCAGCCGGGACAGGCACCGGCTTATTTAAATCAGCCCGCCATGCAAGGGGACAAAACCGGGGGCATCATCCCCTACAAGAATCCCCACGCACTGATCGGCTATTATTTGGGAATCGTCGGCTTGTTGCCGATCCTGGGGATGCCGTTCGGCATCGCCGCGATCGTGCTGGGCATCATGGGATTGCGCAATCGAGCTCGCAATCCCATCATCAAGGGCTCCGTTCATGCCGTCATCGCCATCTGCTGTGGTGCGTTCTCGCTCCTCTGCGGCGGAATCCTGAGCTTGGGATTGATCAGCGTGTTGCTAACTCAGAAGTAGGCTTTTCGTTCGGGCCATCCGTCGCCACAGCAACCAACCCCGCGTACACCAACATGGGATTTCAATTTCGCCAGTTTGCGGTAGCCGATGATGCCGCCTCGATGAGAGTGGGCACTGACGGGATTCTTTTGGGAGCGTGGGCGACCGTGCGGCCAGCGCGGCAAGTGTTGGACATTGGCACAGGTTGTGGTCTGTTAGCGCTGATGGCGGCCCAGCGGAATTCGTCGGCAGTGATTAGGGCTATCGATATTGACGGCGCGTCGGTTGCCCAAGCCGCGAGCAATTTCCTCGCCTCGCCATGGCCCGAGCGATTACATGCGACTCGCGAAAGTCTGGCGGACTTCGCTGCGCGACCGGAGAATCGCGGCGGCTATGATGTGATCATTTGTAACCCTCCTTTTTTTCGCACCGGTCCGAAGTCTCCTTTAATCGCTCGGCAAACGGCCCGCCATCAAACGGCCTTGACTGCCGACGATTGGACAAGGGCATGTCAGGTGCTCTTGTCCCCGGCCGGTAAGGCCGCAGTGATTGTCCCAGCAGTCGATCAAATGGGTTGGATCGAATCGGCTGCGTCGTTCGAGCTGGTACTACATCGGCGCACTCAAGTGCGACCGCGGCCTGCGACCGTCCCTCGGCGGACCCTCTTGGAGTTCGGTCGCGAACCGGCCAACTGCACGGACACCGAGTTACCGATCGAATGTGCGCGGCACCAATACTTCCCGGAATATCGCGATTTGACTGGCGAGTTTTATTTGGCGACCACGCTTGGCTTCGAGACGCCAGTCCACTGATTCGAACATTTTCGCGATCCAGCGAAAACATAGGCCACTCTCCCGCTGCGAGGGTCGAGGTCGAGGGCAGCGAGGCCGCGGGGTGAGGGGTAACCGGTTTGACAATGAAGGTTGGGGGCGGGGGATCAGCGCCGCTTGATCAAGGCCAGGAAGAAGCCGTCGTAGAATTCATTGGGAAGAATTCGCACTGTGTGGCGGAGATCCGCAGGGAAAATTTCTTCTTCCCAGGTGGTCAAGCCTGGACGGATCGGAACCATCGTCGCTGATGGTTCGGCGAGAGATTCTTGCGGTTGCAACTGAGGAATGTCAATCGGCAACAGTTCGGCACTGTCTGGAAATCGATCGAGAAGACTGGCGACGACTTGTTCATTCTCCTCGGGTGCGAAACTGCAGGTGGCGTACAAGAGTCGCCCACCCGGTTTTAAGGATTCAAAAGCGCTGGCGATCAAGCCGATTTGTTTCCAGCTAGTTTCCTTGATTTTGCGGGGGCTCCAGGTCTCAAAGGACGCGGGCTCAGTCGTCGTGAAGCGGGCTTCGCCGCTGCAGGGGGCGTCGAGCAGAACTCGGTCGAAGCGGGGGCCGACTTTTTTACCCACCGTGCGTCCGTCGGTTCGATAGAAGCGGGCGATCGTGACCCCTTGGCGTTTGAGGTTCGCTTGCAAGCGGTAGAACCGATCCTTGATCGGCTCGACGCAGGACAAAAGCCCGTCGTTTTGCATCAGGGCCGCCAGATGGGCCGCTTTGCCGCCGGGCGCGGCCGCCAGGTCGAGCACTTGGTCCCCCGGCTGCGGCGCCAGCAGGACGGCGGCAAGCTGACTCGAAAGGCTTTGCAGGTAGACTTGTCCCTGTTCCGCAGCTGGCAGGTGGCTGACCGTTTCACGTTGTGCCTCGGGAATCGAAAACGCGTGCGAGGACCAGTCGATAGGAGTCAACTCGATTCCGGAAGCCAGCAGTCGGCGAATCGTCTCTGGCGGTTCGCCACGCAAGGGGTTGATGCGGACAGCAGCGCGGCGGGGGAGCGAAAAAGTCGCGAGAACGCGATCCAAATCGGAAGCCGGGAGGATCTGTTGCATCCTCCGAACGAATTCGCCAGGAAGTGACGAGTCAAGGCGTTCACCATGGCGGCTTGATAAGGTCACCTAGACGATCACCGACAGGGCTTGCTGAAATTCTTTGGTATGGCGAATCGCGTCGAAGTCGTGTTCACCAGCGACCAGTGTCCGAAAGTGCGGGTCGATTTCGAGAGCGATTGACAAATGGTAGACCGCATCTTTGACATTGGCATCCAAGGCTAGATAGCACGCCAGATTGTAGTGAGCGATAGCCGACTCGGAATCGACGGCAACTCCCTCGCGCATGATTTCGATGGCCGTGGCGATCCGGTTGAGCCGTTTGTAGCACCAGGCCAGAGCCAGAATCGTGGGCAAATTGTCGGGATTCGATTCCCGCGATTGTTCGAGAAAGCTAGCGGCCTCCGCCAATCGCCCGAGGGCCCGCAAGGCTTGCCCCTTCAGGTAGAGGATCTCCCCTTTAAAACCTTGCGGATTGTCGATCAAGTCGAGGGTGGTCAGCACCCGGTTGGCCATGGTCTCGGCCAAGACGGGATCGAGTTTCCAGCGATCTTCAAACACGCTCATCAGGTCGAGGTAACCTTCAGCCTCGCGGATGAGTTGTCGTCGTTTGATGCGGTCGTGGTTTGCCATGAGAAAATCTCGACTTCGCTGTTCCTACCTCTATTTTACTCCTACCGCCTTAAATTCCTTGCCTAAACCCGTTCACCTATTTCTTTATCGGCATTTTTGTTCAGCGAACAACGTTTGACATTTTTCAGTCGCTCGTTTTACTTCTGCCGTTTAGGCGAACTTTGTTTACTTAATCGTTAATAAAGGTTGCGTTTTGTCAACGCCGGGGCGGCTGCGAGTGTTGCGAAAAGGAAACACGCCGCGATTTTGCCGCAAAAAAACGTTGGTTTTGGCCTTGGCATTTCGTTTGCGACACCGTCGGGTCGTCTTTGTTTCATTGTTGACGCATTCGACCGTGTTGATGTTCAGCCCGTTTTCCAGAATTCTGCTGTTGTGCTGCGTCGCCAGCGGTTGGCTTGTACCGGAAATGGGCTTGCCCCTCCCGAAGCCCCAAGACGCCACGGCCACAACCGATGCCGGAGCCTACCTGCGGAAAACTCGGTTCGGCTGGCAGGATTGCCGCCATTGGCAGGGAAGCGTCTGCGTCCTCGCCCGTTCGCCCGTTCACCCGGCGACGATGGCCGCGCTGTTGTTGTTGGGCTCGCTGGGTGCCTTTCTGTGGGCGACGGAGGATGACGAAATTTTGAATATGGTCGGTCGGCCACCACCTCAACGGCGGCCATCGCGCTCCAGTCCGCCGCACCGCACGCCCCGCGCGGAGTGACAGAGAGCCATGCTCCACCGTGCAACAGGATCAGCGATGGGGTAAGATGGACAACAATCAGCCGTCCTCGAAGATTCAACAAGGCGAGCGGCAATTAAATGCATACCGTCGCTACCGTCGCCAGGCGGTGATCTTGCTAGGTATCTAACATCCGGCGAAGGTAGCTAGGTATCTGCCGTTCGCCCAAACAAAGGAGATGAACGTTGCGCGAGTTGTTTGCAAGCTTGGCGGTTTTGGCGATAGGCTTTGGCCAAAGTGGGCTGACAGTTGGACAAGAATTGACGGAACTGGCGCGGGTCGAAGGTTTTGTCGTCGAGAAACTATTCGACGTTCCGTCGTCGCAAGGTTCTTGGGTCAGCATGACGGTCGATCCCCGGGGCCGCTTGATCGCCTCCGATCAGTACGGCGGCTTGTATCGCGTGACCGTCGATCCGGCATCGGGAAAATCGCAGGTCGAGCCACTGGGTGTTCCCACCGGCCGTGCTCATGGTTTGCTGCATGCCTTCGACAGCCTGTATGTCATGAGCCACGAAGGGGAGGGACAGAAATCGGGCTTGTATCGCGTGCGCGATACTGATGGCGACGACCAGTACGACAAGGTCGAGTTACTGTTGCCTTTGGAAGGGAGCGGGGAGCATGGCCCGCACGCCGTTGTATTGTCCCCGGACGGCAAGTCGCTGACGATCTGCGCCGGCAATCATACGCGGCTGCCACCGGTTACGGCCTCGCGCGTCCCCCAGAATTGGGATGAAGACCAAATCGTGTCCCGCATGTGGGATGCCAACGGGCACGCGACCGGAATCCTGGCACCGGGAGGCTGGATTTGCCAGATCGATCCGGACGGGACGAGCCTGGAACTTCTCTCGATGGGATACCGGAACCAGTACGACATTGCTTACGATCCCAACGGGGAGCTTTTTACGTTCGATGCCGATATGGAATGGGACATCGGTCTGCCGTGGTATCGGCCGACACGAGTTTGCCATAGCACTTGGGGGAGCGAATACGGCTGGCGGAGCGGCACGGGGAAATGGCCCGACTATTACCCCGATAGTTTGCCAGCCACGGTCAATATCGGTCCCGGATCGCCGACCGGTGTGACCTTTGGCACCGGCAGCCGATTCCCAGGTCGCTATCAGCGGGCGCTGTTCATTGCCGATTGGAGCTACGGCATTATCTATGCGGTCCATCTCACCCCCCAAGGAGCAACTTACACGGGGACACCGGAAATCTTTGCATCGGGTCCTGGAATGGCGGTCACGGACATGGTCGTCGACCCGCATAGCGGCTCCCTGTATTTCGCGATCGGCGGACGCCGGAGCCATTCAGCACTGTACCGCGTGAGCTATCGGGGTCAGGAAGCGACGGAACCAGTAACGGCCGAACCTTTGACGGAAATGCAGCGTGAGCGCCGGGCGCTGGAGTCCTTGTTGACCGCTCGTCCGGAGCAAGCCGCAGAGGTCGTGGCCAAGGCGATTCCCTATCTCAGCCATGTCGATCGCTTCATCCGTTATACCGCACGGGTCGCGATCGAGCGCATGCCGCTGGAGAGTTGGCGAGCAGCGATTTTCACGCCGCGCGACACCCAAGGCATCCTCGAGGGGGCGTTAGCCGTGGCTCGCAGCGGGGATGACGCCACCGCGCGGCAGGCTCTCGCGCGTTTGTTGGCCTTGGATTGGGAGCAACTCGATGTCGAGCAGCGTCTGCATTGGCTGCGGACGGTCGGTCTGCATTGGCTCCGTCGCGGTGACGTTGCAGGTGAAAGCAAGGAGCGGCTCGTCAGCTACCTGCTTCCGAAATTGCCGTGCGGCCAGAAGACGCTCGACATGGAAATGGCCCGTTTGTTGTGCGGGATCGATGCTCCGGGCATCGTTGAACCAACGCTGCGGCTGATGCAGCAAGCCACCTCGCAGGAAGAGCAAATCCATTACAACTTCGTCCTCCGCGTCTGCACGCACGGTTGGACCCCGGAAGCTCGCCGGGCTTATTTTCAGTGGTTCGTCGATGCCGGAAAGTTTCGTGGGGGGAATTCGTTCGCCAAATACTTGCTCAACACTCGTCAGGACGCCGTCGCACGGCTCGATGAACCAACCAAGGTAGCCCTAGGGGAATTGATCCGGCAAAGACCAATCGATGCCCGTCCCGATGAAGAGATGATGCAGCGGCCGATTGTCAAGCACTGGACGGTGGACGAACTGCTGCCGATTAGCGACACCGACTTGCAGAACCGCAACCTAGCCAACGGCGAGCGGATGTTCACCGTGGGGCAATGTTGGAAATGTCATCGGCTCGACGGGGCAGGGGGGAGCGTCGGCCCCGATTTGACGCCAGCCGGTCGGCGATTCAGCGTTCGCGACATGCTGGAGGCCGTTATCGTTCCCAGCAAGGAAGTTTCCGATCAATACCGGGCGACGGTGTTCGAGCTGGAGGACGGCCGCACGGTGTTCGGCCGCGTGGCTAATCTGGTCGGCGACACTTATCTGGTGCAGACCGATCTGTACGATCCGGGAAATTTCACGCGGATTCGCGTCGGAGAAATCACCGATCTGAAGCCGTCGGCCACATCGATGATGCCCACAGGATTGCTTGATACAATGACCCGCGAAGACGTGCTGGATTTGTTGGCCCATCTCCGAGCAGTTTCTGATGCGGCCTTCCAGAAAAAGTAAACCCAGCTGCGGATTGAACCAACGACAGGAGCCTCGATAGTCTATGACGACAGTGACCAAACGTTACAAATATGTGAACGATCTGTGGAGCGATGCCAAAGCGGAGGGACGCAGCGGCTTGCAACGGCTCGTCTATCGCTCGAATATCCTGGGGAGCGACGGTCGCATCACCAATACCGGCGGGGGGAATACGTCGTCCAAAATCATGGAGACGGATCCCTTGAGCGGCGAGGCGGTCGAAGTGCTGTGGGTCAAGGGCTCCGGGGGAGATCTGCGAACGAGCACGGGGGAGAATTTCGCGTCGTTGTATTTGGCGAAGCTGGAGAGTCTCAAGGGAATTTACCTGGCCGCACCACAACGCGGTGCCAAGACACCGATCGAAGACCAGATGGTATCGTTCTATCCGCACTGCACGTTCAACTTGAACCAACGGGCCTCGTCGATCGATACGCCGCTGCACGCCTTCGTACCCTACAAGCATGTCGATCACACGCATCCCAATTCGGTGATTGCGGTGGCAGCCTGCCGCCGTGCGGCGGAGTTGACCACTGAAATTTTCGGCGACGACGTTACTTGGACTCCCTGGATGCGTCCAGGATTCGAGCTGGGATTGACTCTCGAGCGGCTATGGCGCGAGCGGCCGAGTTTGAAAGGAGTCGTGCTCGGGCAACACGGGCTGATCAATGGCGCCGATGACGATCGAGCTTGTTATTACCTTAGCCTCGATCTGATCGAACGAGCCGCCGAGTATATCGAATCGCGAGACCGCGGTGAAAACACGTTTGGCGGGGCCAAGTATGCGACGTTATCCGCCGAGCGACGCGATGCCGTCTTGGTCGAATTGCTGCCTTGGCTCCGCGGCCGGTTGTCCTCGACCGAGCGAGTGATCGCGACCGTGCAGCACGATGAGCGAATGCTGCGGTTCGTCAATAGCCGAGATGCGGCCCGTTTGGCCGAATTGGGAACCAGTTGCCCGGATCACTTTTTGCGGACCAAAATCAAGCCACTGTATATCGACTGGAACCCGGCGACCGGGGATGTGGCCGAACTCAAACGCTTGCTCGACGAGGGTTTGATGGCCTACCGCCGGGACTACGCCGCCTATTACGAGCGCTGCAAACGTCCCGATTCGCCCGCCATGCGTGGAGCCGATCCGACCGTTATCCTGATAACCGGCTTGGGGATGATTGCTTGGGGCAAAAACAAAAGTGAGTCGCGCGTGACTGCTGAATTTTACAACTGCGCAGTCGAGGTGATGCGCGGCGCCGAAGCGATCGACCAATACATCGCCTTGCCGGAGCAAGAAGCGTTCGACATCGAGTATTGGTTGCTGGAAGAGGCGAAGCTCAAGCGGATACCCCCTGAAAAAGAGTTGGCGCGGCGAATCGTTCTGATCGTCGGTGCAGGGAGTGGCATCGGACGCGAAGCGGCCCTTCGCCTGGCGGCGGAAGGAGCGCATGTCGTCTGTGCCGACTTGGATGCGGCGGCTGCACAGCGGACGGCTGATGAATTGACCCGCAAATACGGCATGGGGATTGGCGTCGCGGGTTCGGGCATCTCGGGCTGCGGCCCCGCCATCGCGACGGCCATTGATATGACGCAGCGGGAGAGTGTCGCGGCAGCGATCAAACAAACGATCTTGGCCTACGGTGGGCTCGACCACTTGATCGTCACCGCCGGGATCTATGTTTCGCCGCGGCCTGACGGTGCGATTCCCGATGACGCTTGGGGGCTGACGTTTGACGTGAATGTGATCGGCCCGTTCCTGGTATGCGACGAAGCTCGCAAGGTCTGGCAGGACCAAGGATTGCGCGGCAGCGCGGTGATCACCACTAGCGTCAACGGCATGGTGAGCAAAAAGGGGAGTTTGGCCTACGATGCTTCCAAGGCCGCGGCCAATCATTTGGTACGCGAACTGGCCGTCGAGTTGGCCCCACTGATTCGCGTCAATGCCGTGGCGCCAGCGACGGTGGTCGCCGGATCGGCGATGTTCCCACGTGATCGTGTGATTGCCTCGCTGACCAAATACGAGATTCCTCATACGGCCGACGAATCGACGGAAGCCCTGCGCGACAAACTCGCGCAATTCTATGCCCAGCGGACGTTGACAAAGGTCCCGATTCTGCCGCGAGATCAGGCAGAAGCCATCTGGTTTTTGACCAGCGAAAGGTCTTCGAAAACCACCGGCCAAATTTTAGCGGTAGACGGCGGATTACCGGACGCGTTTGTTCGCTAACGGTAGCGCCACGCCGCGCCGCAACAGTTCCAACACTGGTTCTTTCTCGAGCTGGGTTCGAAACCCGCCGAGAGAGCTGGTCGCTAGTGAAATCCAGCGGATACAATCAGCCGTGGAGCACTAGCCCACAGTTTTGAAACAGACTCTAGGCTTTATGTCAAAACTCGTAGCCGGAACGCGTTAGCGTCCGGTAATCGCGAGGTGGTTAATTGCCGCAATGCAAGGGTTGTTTGAGCATCGGTAAGGGCCATTTGATTCGAATTGAATAGCTCAATGCCGCGTTGTTTGGCAAGTTGAATGACGGACATGAGGGTGGCCTGTGCGTGTGCAACGATCTCGGACGGCTATCTTGCTAATTATTGGGTTCGGATTCACTCCTGGTCCGGAACGGTAAAAGAAAAGGCTGTTTCGCAAATCAAAACGATCTCCTCGCCGAAAAACGCATCGAGAACGAGACGAAATCACAGACCAAATGCAACCTGCGATTAAAGTTAGAAAAGTCATGATGCGATGGCCACGGGTTGGTCTGTATTGTCTGTCGAGTGTCACCGCCAGATAGTTTCGTGGCGCGCTAAAGCATATTCGCTGGATCACAAAATCTCCGAAGCTCAAAAAATAACGTATTGATGAGCCAAGTGGGATTTGTCGTCGACGTAGGCACAGTTTATGGGACAGCTTTACCATCCGATCCGTGTTTGCCTTGGTTGACCACAACCGTCGAAAATTCAGCTTCTTCGCGTCTGGCTTGTGGTTTCGTCGCAAATTCGTTGAGAGTCATTTGACGACGTGGCCGCTGCGGCGGTGATAAAAGTAGTGGCCTTGGGTACGACAACCATGCCGTTGGCACGGGCCAGTTTGTCGGAACAGCCTAGCGCGGTCACGAGCTTTGAGTTATGTCGGGGATTCGCCGGGGGTGACGGTTGTGCCGATTGGGCCAAGTCGACGGGCTGATCCTACCGAATTTTCGCCAATTTTTACCCAGACTTGGTAACCCAGCGGATCTAGCGTGTCCTAGGTTTCTCAGAAGTTGCGAGCTGCCCTCAGCTTGTCGTATGGGAGATCCGATGTCGTCCGCAAGCGCAAAAACGAAACACCTCGCTACCACGGTCCGCCGCCCGCAAGATTCCCTCCGCCGTCGGCAGGACAATGAAGGATTCCTTTCGTTCATCGATCGCAAGGCCTGGATTGTCAGCTTGGTGATTGTTTGGGTGATCGTGATGATGACGTTCGCCTTTTGGCTTACCTTGAAATTGGCGCAGCTTGATTCGACCCAACAGGAGCTCGAAACGCCCCTCATGGCTTCGGAAAATATGGTCAATCCAACGGGCCGTCAGATTCCCAAGCTCCGTCGGTTGCCGACGAGCTATCGCAATGCGAACATGAGCCAGGCATCGCAGTAGTGGCCAGCCTGAGCCATATTCCCCAGTTCTATTCGGGGCGGTAATCGAAGAGGGATCGCGGTGGCCAGGCGGCGCGCAAAGCGTTGAGTACCGCGAGCACGTCGATGATCTCTTGAAGAACGGCTCCCCAGACTGGCGGTAGCCAGCCCGCGACGGCAAAACCCATGCCGAGCATGCTCAGACCCATACCCCCTATAGCGCTCTGCAAGGCGATCCGCCTCATGCGTCTGCTGATGTGGAGAAATTCATCGATCTTCTGCAACGAGCTGTCGAGGATCACCACATCGGCGGCCTCGGTGGTCACGTCGCTGTTTTGCCCAAACGCGATGCCGACGCTGGCCGCCAACAAGGCCGGAGCATCGTTGATACCGTCGCCGACAAAAATCGTCGAGTTCGCAGCTGTTTCGCGGTTGACGAGTTCGAGTTTCTGCTCAGGACTTTGGCCGGCATAGACCATTTCGATGCCGACTTGTTCCGCCAAGTATTCGACCTCAGACTTGCGGTCTCCGGAGACGAGCAGCAGGCGACTGACTTGATGCCGCGGCTTGAGATGCCGAATGAAGGAACTGCCGTCGCCGCGCGGAGCATCGCGAAATTGGCAAGTCGCCGCGTAGTGGCCGTCGAGCAGCACCACACATTCCAGCCCGGAAGTCGTGGGTGGTAGCCAGCGTTCGGCCTCGGGCTGAGATTCCAGAAGTTTTTCGCGGCTAGTGACCGCAACGGTCCGTCCTTGGACGACGCCCGTCAAACCCTGCCCTGGTCGTTCGCTCATTTGTTGGGCTTCCCACCGCGCAACTTTTCGCTCGTCGGCAGCCCTCACTACGGCCTCGGCCAGAGGATGTTTGGAGAGCCGTTCCAGGCTGGCGGTCAGTGCCAGGACTTCCGTCTCGCTCACTCCCGGCGCGGTGTAAACGCCGACCAGTTTGGGTTTTCCGTAGGTCAGCGTGCCAGTCTTGTCGAAGATGATCGTGCGGCAGGTGTCCGCCAATTCCAAAGCGCTGGGATCGCGGATGATGATCGCCCGTTTGGCTGCCAGTGAAATCGAACCGATGATGGCCACGGGAATAGCGATCAAAAGGGGGCAGGGAGTAGCGACAACCAGCACTGCCAAAAAGCGAATGGGATCACCGGAAATGAGCCATGCCAGGCCCGCTAACGCGAGGGCCAGCGGTGTGTACCACGCGCCGAGTCGATCGGCCAGGCGGCGGATGCGAGGCCGTTTTTCTTCGGCGGCTTGGATGACCTGGCGGATCTTGGCGAACCGCGAGTCCTCGGCTAATTTTTCGGCGCGGATGATGAGCGCGGAATCGCCGTTGATCGAACCCGAGAGGACCTGAGCTCCTGGCGATTTTTGCATCAGGTAGGGTTCGCCCGTCAGGTAGCTTTCGTCCATTACGCCATGTCCTTCGACGACGACGCCATCGACGGGGCAAGCTTCGTGGGGGAAGACAGCCAGCAGGTCACCGATGTTGATCGCGCTGAGATCAGCGTCCTCGATGACATGGTCGACCTTGCGGTGAGCGACAGAGGGCATCCGCTTGCTGAGCGCCCGCAACGCGCTGGAGGCACTGCGGATCGCGTAGGCTTCGATGGCCTCGCCCCCCGAAAGCATCAAAACGACCAAGCCCCCCGCCAGGTACTCGCCGAGTACCATCGACGTGACGATGGAGATGCCGGCCAAGAGATCTGAGCCGAATTCGAGTTGCCACAGTTTCCAGGTCAACTCTCCCACCAGCGGAATTCCGCCCAGGATTAGCACACCCCACAGCGGATAGTTAGCCCAAGAATGCGAACCGGCAAGCAGAAGCGCGAAGTGCAGCGCGATTCCTAACACGCTGAGGGCCGCGATCAAGGTCGAACGATATTTCCACAAGCGTGCCATGATGAGATTTTGATCGATTTAGAAATTTACCAACACGTCGCGAGACGGTATCGGTTCTCGTTACTTTCGTCAGCCATAATTTTGCACGAACTAGTGAACCATCCCATGCCGGACCATCCCGCGTCAAGCGGCTCCGGTTTGGCACATGTGCGGTGAACTGGTCTGGTGGGCGGCGAGGGTTGGCCCTGACTGGCGAAAAAATCTTGGTAAATCGGAGCGAATTGGTGAATTCTGCTATGGATTCGGTCGACAAGGCTGGTAAACTGAGCCGTGCTCAGGATTCTCTCGGCTGATGGAATCATGGGCCGCGATACCGGACTTCCGTTCGGTTCGCGTTGTCCAACAACGGCGTTCTCGCGAATGTCGTTGCGTTTGTTTTTTGGTTTGGGCCCGGCAAGGGCCATGTTAGGAAAGTTGTATGAGCAAGAATTTGTATGTCGGGAACCTTTCGTTCAAAACCACTTCGGACGATTTGCGTCGTGCCTTCGAAGCACACGGCACGGTGACATCGGCCTCGGTGGTGATGGATCGAGAGACCGGCAGGTCTCGCGGTTTTGGATTCGTCGAGATGTCGTCAGGCGCAGAACAAGCAGTCGAGCAAATGAACAATGCCGAACTGGATGGTCGTCGCTTGACCGTGAACGAGGCTCGCCCACGAGCCGAGCGTTCTGGAGGTGGCGGTGGTGGCCGAGGTGGCTACCGCGGTCGCAACTAATTAATAATTTGGTCAAATCCGAGTTGCAGCGCAGTTTTAGTAACTCGACGTTAATCGTTTTCAGGTAAGCTGCAAAATAGCTCACCGACATTAACCGCAGACCGCAGACAACCTTCCCGTTGTCGGCGGTTTTTTATGCGCCGAGCCACCGCATAATCGTCGGATTTGGCCGCCTACCATGAATCTGTAACCTTTTGATCCCCCAAGGATCACCCTCTGTAACGACGGCGTACGACCTAGGAACGGATGGAATCGCCAGATACATGCTGGGGATTTGGTACGCTTTGAATTCCGATCGCACTTGTTCGCTCGGCGACTTTGGCCACGCTGCAGTCTCTCGATGCCGCACATGTTGACGCGGGCTGCAGACAGAACGCCGATTCGGGCGACAAAGTGTGTGCCAAGGCGAATTCCCCGACGCGTTGAGCGTGACTGTGTCGGTTGCTTGTCGGCCGGGTGGATCGACTTGCTGCGTTGTCGCTAGTGCCCCAGAATGAAGCAGGGCGATGTTTGTCATCGGCATGAGATGGGGTGTTGAAGCGATCGCCGCTGACGGGAGATGTTTGACCATCAGATCATTCAAGGAGAAATCGAATGTTACTCAAGTATTTTTATGACAGCGCATTGGCTCACGCTTCGTATTTGGTTGGTTGCCAACGGACGGGAGAAGCGGTCGTGGTCGATCCGGGCCGCAACATCGAACCCTATTTGGAAGCGGCTCGCAAGGAAGGTTTGAGTATTGTCGCTGCGGCCGAAACGCATATTCATGCCGATTATGTTTCGGGCTTGCGAGAGCTGGCCGAACGCGTCGGTGCTAAACTGTACGTCTCCGACTCGGGCCCGGCCGATTGGAAGTATCAATACGTCGACAAGTATCCCCATCAGTTATTGAAAGAGGGGGCGAAGTTCGGCATCGGTAACATCGAGTTCCAAGTTCTGGAGACCCCGGGACATACTCCGGAGAGCATCTCGTTCCTTTTGATCGACCGCGGAGGCGGTGCGACGGAGCCGATGGGGATTTTTACCGGCGACTTTGTCTTCGTGGGTTCGATCGGTCGCCCGGACTTGTTGGAAGAAGCAGCCGGCGTGGTTGGCAGTGCTGAGGTCGGGGCCCGCGATCTGTTCCGTTCGTTGAAACGATTCAAGGAACTTCCGGACTATTTACAACTTTGGCCAGCCCACGGAGCGGGCAGTGCATGCGGCAAGGGACTAGGGGCCATCCCCTCGAGCACGGTTGGCTATGAAAAGCGATTCAATCCGGCCTTCCGCTACCATGACGAATCGTCCTTCGTCAAATACATTCTGTCCGAGCAACCGGAGGCTCCCAAATACTTCGCCGTGATGAAACGGGTCAACAAGGTCGGACCTGCAATCGTCGGTCCTACGCCAACCATTCCCGAGGTTTCCGTCGCAGCGATCGAGAGTTTACCGATGAACGCGCAGATCGTCGATACTCGCTCGGCCGATGAGTTCGCCGCCGGCCATATTCCGGGTTCGCTGCTGCTCCCTGAACACTCCGTGGTGGCTTGGGGAGGCTGGCTAGTGGATTATGACCAACCCGTTTATCTGATTGCCAATCCAGCCCGCGTTTCCGAGATCGCCGTGCGCATGCGCAGCATCGGGATCGACAACATTGCTGGGTTCGTCGATGCCGAAAAAGTCGCTCGCAGTGGCCTAAATACGGAACGCTTCGAGGTCGCAACTCCGGGTGAAGTGGCTTCGGAAATCGCCCAGGGGAGTGTCACGCTGATTGATGTCCGCAGCGAGAGCGAGTGGCAGGAAGGCCATATCGAGCAAGCCGAGCATCGCTTCCTCGGCAAGTTGGCGCAGAATCTGGCTGGCGTCGATACCGGGCGGCCGGTCGTCGTGCAATGCCGCAGCGGTGCTCGCTCCGCGATCGGAGCCAGTGTGCTACAGCGGGCCGGCATCAAAAACGTCATCAATCTCAAAGGGGGAATCACCGCCTGGCGGAATGCAGGCTTACCCATCGGCGGAGCTTGTCCCCAAGGGGTCTGCGGCGTGTAACCAATTCGATCTTGCGGGATCGTAACTGAACTGACTCGGTGGATTCGAGTTTTGTGGCTCCAGAAACCTTCGTGTTTCCGGAGTTTTTTGGCTTGTCGAACAGTCGTAACCAGCGGAATTTGCAGGAGAGAAGAATTCTTATGGACTGGATCATGACACAACCCTGGCCTTGGTGGTTGTCAGGCATTCTGATTGGTCTGACGGTGCCCTTGCTGTGGTTTCTGACGGGGAAATGGTTTGGAGTGTCAACCAGTTTGCAGCAACTCGGCTGCACCTTGACCCCGAACTCGAACCTGGAGTACCTCAAGAGCCACGATCGACAGGGGAACGCTTGGACCCTGTTTTTCGTCATTGGCATGGTCCTGGGGGGCTATTTGGCTACTCGCTTTTTGATGCCGCAGCCCATCGAGTTTTTGCCCAGCCAGTTCAAGACGTGGCAAGGTGCCGTGGTCTTGTTGATCGGCGGAGTGCTGGTGGGCTTCGGGGCCCGTTATGCGGGTGGTTGCACCTCGGGACATGCCATCACCGGAATCGCCAATTTGAATTGGCCCAGTCTGCTGGCCACGATCTGCTTTTTCATCGGTGGTTTGGCGGTAACTTGGGGGTTGGGAAATTACCTGTTCGGCACGTTACTGGGAATTAACTAAACGCGGGATTCTATCGTAGAAATACCAGGAAGGATTTGACGATGATTGGAAGAAATAGGGTTTGGCAAGCGATCGTCTCGCTGCTCCTGGGGACGTATTTCGGCATCGTGATGACCAAGGCAGAAGTGGTTCGCTGGGCGCGTGTTCACGACATGTTTTTGTTCCGAGAGCCACCTATGTATTTGATCATCACGGTGGCGATCGTCGTGGCCGGGCTCTCGGTGGCGATACTCAAGGCGATGCATGCCCGGGGGCTCGATGGCGAAGTCATCAAATACAAACCGAAGCCCTACCATTTGGGGGTGATCATCGGTGGCATTTGTTTCGGCGCGGGGTGGGCCATAACGGGAGCGTGCCCTGGACCGATTTATGCCCAACTTGGAGGTATGGAGTGGATGGCGTTGTTTACACTGATCGGTGCCGTCATGGGCATGTACTTGTACGCCGCGCTCAAGCCTATCCTGCCGCATTAAGAGCCTGTCCCAATTCTGCCAGCTCCCGTAACCCGAAGCGTAAACGAGGGCACATTTTGGGATAGGTTTTAAATATTATCAGTTTCATCACCATGGGTTGGAGAGTTCATATGGATCAACGCATCGCTATCGTTGGCGGTGGATCGGCAGGGTTGACCGTGGCTGCACAATTGCTGCGAAAGCGGAAGTCGCTGAAGGTGACCATCGTTGAGCCATCGGAGAAGCACTACTACCAACCTCTCTGGACACTGGTGGGGGCGGGAATTTTCCCCCGCGAAGCTTCGGAGCGGCGCGAGCAGGACTACATCCCACGGGGAGCGACCTGGGAACGCGACTACGTCGAGTCGTTCGATCCCGAGCGCAACCAAGTCGTCACGCGGAGCGGCAAACGTCTCGACTACGATGCGTTGGTCGTCTGTCCCGGCATCATTCTGAAATGGAACGCGATCAAGGGGCTCGAGGGAAATGTCGGCAAACACAATATTTGCAGCAACTACAGCTATGAGACGGTCAATTCGACCTGGGAGCAATTGCAACAATTTCGCGGTGGCGTCGCGCTGTTCACGCATCCCCTGGGTGCCGTCAAGTGCGGCGGTGCTCCGCAAAAAATTTGCTATCTCGCCGAGGATTATTTCCGCCGTCGCGGGATTCGCGATCGTTGCCAGGTCGTGTTCGCCTCGGCTCAGCCGCGGATTTTCCAGGTGGACAAATACGCGACCGCTTTGGAAAAAGGGATCCAGCGTCGCGGAATCGAAACCCACTTCAAACATGACTTGATCGAAGTTCGCCCTCTGCAGCATGAAGCGGTATTTCAGGTTTTGGAAACCGACCAGACGGTAACCATCAAGTACGACATGCTGCACGTGACTCCGAAAATGGGCCCGCCCAAATTTCTGGTGGACAGCCCTCTGGCCGACGCTGGTGGATGGTGCAACGTGAACAAGGAGACCTTGCAGCACACGAACTTCCCGAATGTGTTTTCGTTGGGAGATGCCTCGAACCTGCCGACCTCCAAGACAGGAGCTGCCATTCGCAAACAAGCTCCGGTTGCCGTCGCAAATCTGTTGGCCTTTTTGGATGGCAAGAGTCTCCCCGCCAAGTACGATGGCTACACGTCGTGTCCCCTGGTCACCAGTTACCACAGCTTGATTTTGGCGGAATTCGACTACAACCTAAAACCCGAGGAAACGTTTCCGTTCGACCAGTCCAAAGAACGCTACAGCATGTTTCTGCTCAAAAAGTACGTGCTTCCTCGCCTGTACTGGCATGGTATGCTGAGAGGTAGAGCCTGATCCCGATAAACCCGTCGATCGACAGTAACGCCGTTGATCAGTGTCATGCCATGACTGCGCCACAAAAACTCGATCCCGTTCCGGATGATCGCCGGAAGAAGACGCCAAGTCGGCGAGAGTTCTACGTGTTTGCGGCTATTTTTTTGGCTTGGTTGGTCGTTTATCATTGCTTGGTCCCCGTTTCTCGAACCCAGCATTGCACCGGAGTGAATTGCCCGACGGGATCGACTGCGGTTCCGCAGGGAGGTGATTTTGTCGTGACGGGGCTCGGCGAGAGGACCCTCCCAGCTGACGATTGATGTGTTTTGTTTGCGACCGCGGAAAGGCCTCGTCCTATGCAAATCCATTTGGCCATCGACCTCGGTGCAGAATCGGGTCGCATTCTCGCGGTAGGGCTTAGCGCGGGGCAACTCCATTTTGCTGAACTGCACCGGTTCGGTCATCGTATGGTCGAACTCCCCAGCGGCTGGCACTGGAATCTGACCCAGATTTGGAGCGAAATCTTGGTCGGCTTGCGGCAGGCGGCGCAGTGGGCAAAGCAGGCCGGCAATGAAATCGTATCGGTCGGTGTGGATTCGTGGGGAGTCGATTGGTGCTTGCTCGATCGCCGGGGTGAGTTGCTTGGTTTGCCCCACGCCTATCGAGATCCCCGCAATCAAGCGTTCTACGACGAGGCCATGCGCCGCTTGACCATCGAGCGGATCTATAAGACGACCGGCATTCAAATGATGTCGATCAATTCGCTGTACTCGCTGTTTGCCATGGCCTCGCTCGCCCCGGAGCTTGTGGCGGCGGCGAGACATTTTCTGTTCATGCCCGATCTGTTTCATTACTGGCTGTCGGGTTCGATGGCGGTCGAACGGACGATTGCGTCCACCAGTCAGATGGTCGATCCCCGCAGTGGAACATGGGCCACCGAATTACTGCAACCGCTCGGCATCCCCACTGCGGCTCTGGGTGAGATCGTACCGGCCGGCACGAACTTGGGAACGCTGCGGACGGACGTCAGTCGTGCGACAGGATTGTCGGCAACCGTCCAAGTGATCACGCCAGGCTCGCACGATACGGCGAGTGCTGTCGCCGCTGTTCCTGCTGCGGGGGGGGAGGAATGGTGTTATCTTTCGAGTGGCACGTGGTCGCTGTTGGGGTGTGAACTTGATGAGCCCCTGATCAACGCCTCGGCTCAGGCGGCCATGTTTACCAATGAGATCGGGGTCGCTGGAAAAATCCGATTTCTGAAAAATATCGCCGGTCTATGGCTTGTGCAGGAGAGTCGCCGCCACTGGGAAGACGTAGGGCAGAAATTCGATTATGCGGAACTAGCTCGCCTTGCGGAGGCCGCCGAACCGAAGCGGACGATCATCGATACGACGGCTCCCGAGTTGCAACAACCGGGCGACATGCCGAACAAATTGATGCGGTTAGCGCAGCGGATGGGTCAGCCCATCCCTGAAACGCCCGCGCAGATAATTCGCTGTGCCCTGGATAGCCTGGCGGAGGCGTATCGTCAAACGCTCGCGCGGTTGAGTGAAACGACCGGCCGCCGCTTTCAACGAATCCATATCGTTGGCGGCGGGGCACGCAATCAGCTCCTCAACCAATTGACGGCCGATGCAACGGGTTTGCCGGTGATCGCGGGACCCTTCGAAGCCACGGCGATCGGTAATGGGCTAGTCCAGGGAATCGCCATGGGGGCACTGCAGGATCTCAGCGACTTGCGCAAGGTTGTTCAACAAGGATGTCCCGAGTTGCAACGATTCGATCCACACTAGGCGAGCCGATCGGTTGCCCTGCGCCGCGGTGACACGTTGTTCAATGGCAACCGGTGAATCAGCCTTCGAATTCTGCGAGGCCGACCACGATGTCCGTCCCTGCCAATCCTGCGAACGATCGAGAATCGGCGCCCGCCGTTTTCCAGGTTCGCGGAATCACGAAGATTTACGACATGGGGGACGTCAAAGTCGAGGCGCTGCGCGGTGTCGATTTGGAACTCTACCGCGGTGAATTCATTGTGCTGTTGGGAGCGTCCGGGAGCGGCAAATCAACGCTGCTCAACATCATGGGGGGGCTCGATACGCCGACCAGCGGACAAGTCTTCTATGGAGACCGCGAATTGACCGCTTGGAGCGACGCCGAATTGACGTGGTTCCGACGCGTCAACGTGGGCTTTGTCTTCCAGTTTTACAATTTGATTCCGAGTTTGACGGCGCGGGAAAATGTGGCTTTGATCACGGAAGTGGCCCGGGATCCGCTGGATCCCCTCGACGCGCTTAGGCTGGTCAACATGCAGGATCGTTGCGACCATTTCCCCGCGCAACTCTCGGGTGGCGAGCAGCAACGGGTGGCCATCGCGAGAGCCATCGCGAAACGGCCTGCGGTACTACTCTGCGATGAACCGACGGGAGCCTTGGATGTGGCTACTGGAGTTTTGGTGCTCAAAGCGATCGAGCAAGTCAATCGCGAATTGGGGACAACCACGGTCGTCATTACCCACAACGCGGTCATCGCCAAAATGGCCCATCGGGTCGTCCATCTTTCCGATGGCCGCGTGCAGTCGATCGAGCGGAACCAGTACCCTGTCGCACCAATAAAGTTAAATTGGTGACCGGGACTGGGTCAGCCCAACCACTCGGTCGGCCCACCAGCCGCGCGGGTCGGCCTACCCGGTTGCACGGAGAGAAATGAATATGGTGACGCTGTGATCTCGATGTTGAATCGAAAATTGCTGCGCGATATGCGGCAGATCGCAACGCAAGCGTTGGCCATTGCCTTGGTCATCGCAGCAGGGATCGCCATGTTCATTATGGCCTTGAGCGCTCTGTATTCCCTTTCGCACAGTCAACGCGAGTATTACGTCAACTATCGCTTTGCGGATGTTTTCGCATCGGCCAAACGAGTGCCGCGGGCCCTTGCCGATCGCTTGCAGGAAATCCCGGGCGTCGCGCGGGTTTATCCTCGCATCGTCGCTCACGTCTCGCTGGATGTCCGCGGCATGGACGAGCCGGCCGTAGGCAGGTTTCTGTCGGTTCCCGACCACGAGCGGCCGATGCTGAACGATGTCTATCTAATCCGCGGCCGTATGATCGATCCCGATAGTCCGCAAGAGGTGCTGATCTCGAAGTCCTTTGCCGAGGCCCATCGACTTCAACCGGGGGAGGCGATCCGCGCGACGATCAACGGCAAACAACAAGAACTGACCGTCGTGGGGATCGCCCTCTCACCGGAATATATCATTCAGATCCAGCCGGGGAATATGTTGCCGGATCACCGCCGGTTCGGCGTCTTTTGGATGAGCGAGCGGCATATGGCGGCCGCCTTCGAAATGTCGGGGGCCTTCAACGATGTGTCGCTGACGCTTGAGCGAGGTGCTCGGGAACAGGAGGTGATTCAACGTGTCGACGACTTGTTGCAACCCTACGGATGCAGTGGTGCCTATGGTCGGCAACAGCAGACATCGCACGCCTACATCAGCGACGAAATCCGGCAGCTGGGAACGATGGCGATGGTGGCCCCCACGATCTTTCTCGCCGTGTCGGCATTTTTGTTGAATGTCGTTCTCGCGCGCATTGTCGGCATGCAGCGGGAACAAATCGCGACGTTGAAGGCCTTCGGGTATAGCAATCTGGACGTTGGCTGGCATTATTTGAAAATGGTGCTGGCGATTGCCGTCGTGGGGACAGTTCTCGGCATGATGTTGGGCTATTGGCTCGCGCGGGGGTTGACGCGAATGTATGCCGAGTTGTATCAGTTTCCTGCCTTTCAAATTGTCCTGCCACCTCATGTGATTGGTGGAGCGGTCCTGGTAAGCTTCGCGGCCTCGACCCTCGGTGCCTTCACCGCTGTGCAACGCGCCGTGACGCTGCCCCCTGCGCAGGCGATGCGACCGGAGTTGCCGCCCAAATATCGCCCATCCTGGCTAGAGCGTTGGGGATTGGCAAAATTTCTGCCGCAAATGGTCCGCATGATCTTGCGGCAGATCGAGCGCAAGCCCCTGAAATCCTTCACGGCTGTGTTGGGAATAGCGCTGAGTGTCGCGATTCTCATGCTCGGCAGTTTTTCTTTGGACGCGATACGCTACATCATCGATTTCCAATTTCGGTTGGCCCAACGGCAGGACGTGATGGTGACGTTCGTGGAACCGTTGAGTGCCACAACTCGTTTCGAGTTGGAAAATCTACCCGGCGTCCACCAGGTGCAAGTATTTCGAGCTGTGGCGACGAATATTCGCCACGCTCACCACTGGCGGAGGGTCGCAGTAGTCGGGCTCGATTCGATCGAGCAAATGTATCGCCTGCTCGATATAGATGAACGGGCCGTGATCCTGCCAGAAGACGGTATCGTCTTGAATGATAAACTCGCAGAACTACTCGACATCTAGGTAGGTGACAGTGTCACGGTGGCTGTTTTGGAGGGGCGGCGCCCGGTGCGGGATGTGGTCGTGTCCGCCATCATCAAGGAATATGGGGGCGTCAATGCCTACATGAATCGCCGGGCGCTGCAGCGCTTCTTGCAGGAGTCGGAGCGGATCTCGGGGGCTTTTCTGCAAATTGATCAGAACGCCGAGTCGCAGCTCTATCGGCAGCTCAAGGCGACACCTCGGGTGGGTAGTGTGATCATCAAACATGCCATGGTGGAAAACTTCGAGCGGACCATCGCCGAAAACATGCTCATGATGCGAACCTTCAATATCTTGTTTTCGATAGTGATTGCTTGCGGCGTCGTTTACAATGGTGCTCGCATTTCGTTGGCGGAGCAAAGTCGCGAATTGGCGACCTTGCGGGTTATCGGATTCACCCGCGGTGAGGTTGGTCAGATCGTGATCGGCGAGTTGGCGATTTTGACGTTGGCGGCTGTTCCGCTCGGGTGTTTGCTCGGCTATGGACTGGCCGCGTTGTTTGTGATGGGATTAGATACCGAAATCTACCGCATACCTCTGGTCATCGAGCGTTCGACGTATGTCTTTGCGAGCATCGTGGTTATCTTGGCCGCAGCAGCGTCGGCGCTGATCGTCCAACGTCGGATTCGCGATTTGGATTTGATTGCCGTGTTGAAAACTCGGGAGTGAAACCCTGTGAACAACTGGAAGCGTTGGTGGGGGTGGGGCGCAGCGATCGCGCTGCTGGCCGCGGGAGCGGTTTACGCGTTGTTGCCAGAGCCAGTCGCCGTGGAGGTCGCTGCCGTGACGCGCGGTGCGATGGAGGTCACCATCAATGAGTCAGGAATGACCCGCGTGAGGGAGCGTTATCAAGTCTCCTCGCCAGTGGCCGGCCAGGTACTGCGGATCGAACTGCGTAGCGGTGACCCTATCGTGGCGGGTCAAACACTGCTGGCCACGATTCGTCCCAGCGATCCATCGATGCTCGACGCGCGGCAAGTCGCCGAGACCGAAGCGCGTGCGGCCGCCGCGCAGCTGATGATCGATCGCGCAGATGCGCGGCGGGAACAAGCTCGGGTGGCTACCGACCTGGCCGAAACTCAATTCGCTCGAATTAGACGCTTGCGCGAATCGGGCGGAGCGACGGCTGAAGAGTTGGAGGCGGCCGAAGCTGCCTTGAGATCGCGGCAGAAAGAGTTGCGCGTGGCCACCTACGAACGCGAAATCGCACGCTTCGAATTCGAGCAAGCTCAGGCGGCGTTGGGATTGGTCAAGAAAGAGGCCGACGTACTCCCCCACTTCGAGATCCGAGCGCCGATCGACGGGACCGTACTGCGCGTCTTCCAAGAAAGCGCGTCAGTCGTCGCACCAGGCGTCCCGTTGCTCGAGGTCGGCAATCCCCAGGATTTGGAAGTCGTTGTCGATGTGCTGAGTACGGATGCGGTCAAAGTCAGACCGGGGCAAACGATCCGTCTGGTGCATTGGGGAGGCGATGAGCCGCTCGCTGCAAAAGTCCGCGTGGTCGAGCCGGCGGCCTTCACGAAGCTCAGCGCACTCGGCGTCGAAGAACAGCGCGTCAATGTCATCGGCGACTTTGACAGTCCGTCTCCCGGAAAAATTCCACTAGGTGACGGCTATCGCGTCGAGGCAGAAATCGTGATTTGGAATGCAGATGATGTGGTGATGGTCCCCACCTCGGCTCTGTTTCGTTCCGGCCGCGAATGGAATGTTTTCGTCGTTGCCGGGGATCAGGCGCGCCATCAAGCGGTACAAATCGGCCGACGGAATCAACAAGTGGCCGAGGTGCTGGCGGGTTTGGAGCCGGGGGAATTCGTGGTGATCTATCCCAGCGATATGGTCGTCGATGGTGCCAAGGTCCGCATCAAGGCGGAAAAGGCAAAACTCTAGCGGGCATCGGAGTTGCTGAAATCTAGCCCGGTACGACCGCATCTGGAAAGGGGGGAAGGCATGCCCACACGGCCCAGTCTTTGGCGTTGCTCCAAATCACGAGCTCGTCGGCGGAGCAATCGGAGTCTTGCCAAAAAAGGGTGGCTGATGGGAATCGAACCCACAACCTTTGGAGCCACAATCCAACGCTCTAACCAATTGAGCTACAGCCACCGCATCATCGCGAATTACGAATTTTAACGAGCGCGACAACTCTGGTCAACGCTGGCGATTTCCGCCGTTTATCGGCGCCGAATCACGTCATCGAGGATGAACCGGAACTCGTCAGACGAAAACTCCATTTTGCCGCTAACAGTGGCCAGCAACTCCTTTTCGACGTCCGCCAATTCCCCATCGCTGGCGATCAGCCGGATCATTTCCTCGAGCAAAAGTCGTCGCTCTGCTTGGGATGTCGGTAGTTCAAAAGTAGGACCTTGTTCCTGAATCCCGACCAGAATGGTTTCGAATTCATCATTGGGAATTCCCCATCGCTCGGCACGAGAAACCAGAAATTGAATTTCCTGGTCGGTGAATTTATCGTCCAATGACGCCATGTTGACCAAATTGGTAAACAGCTGCAGTTTGTTCATGTGGCTTTCCGTCGGGTCGATTGAGCAACCAGCATTCTGCCACATAACCACGTTAGTGACAACATCTACTGGCCCTAGGCTCGCAGCGTCCAGCATTTTCCCACAAATCCGACATGGTTCGGCCGAGCCAAGAGATACCCTGCTTGATGAATGGGCGATCAAGGTCGCAAGCGTTCGGAGGGGCTGCGCCAGCGAGTTGATTAATTACTCGTGCCGCAACTCGATGACCCGCATCGATTTCCAACGTCCTTGTATAAATCGCAGCAAAAATATCGTTCCCAAGAGCCAGACCCAGCCAGTGATCAAAATCCAACAGGTAAACACTTTCCCCCCCAATACCTCGACTGCGAGGTAAGTTGAGGCGGCCAACACAATGGCCATGGCTAAACTGACCATCATCACGAACCAGGTATCGCCAGCTCCTTTGATCGCATGAGAGAAGATCAAAAGCATAGCGTCGAATAGATTGTAGGCAGCGACGAATCGCAATAAGACGACTGCCAGCGCATGCGATTCCTGAGCCGTCGCATCATTGGTCTCTGCGCCGGCAACGGACGCGAAAAAACCTTGCAGAAAAAATTCGGGAGTTACACAATAGAACAATGAGATCACGGCCATGTAGCTCAACGCAACTGCCAACGTTACCCAAGTCGCCCGAGCCGCCAACTCCGGCCGGTTCTGCCCTAAGCGCTGCCCCACCAAAATACTGGCGGCCAAGGACAACCCGAAGATCGGCATGAACGCGAAACTGCTAATACTGAAGGCCATCGAACTTGCCTCGGCTTCGATCGCCCCCAACCGACCGAGCAGCAGACAAAATATCGAAAAACCCGCCACATCCAAAAACATCTGCACGCCACTGGGTCCACCGTATTGCACCATGCGCCGGATCAACAGCCAGTCGATGCCGATTGAACTCGTGCCGTATTCCTCCCGATACTTCGCGCGCAGCATCAGACCCACATAGGTTATCGCCTTGAGCCACAAGGCAATCGCAGTGGCATATCCTGCTCCGCGGATTCCCATCGCCGGAAAATCTAAATAGCCGAAGATCATCACGTAGTCCAAAACGAGATTCAGTAGTGCGAACAGACAATCGACGACCATCACAATCCGTGTCTTGCTCCGCCCGCTAAAAAATGCCGAGGCCGCTTGGGAAACCAGCAAACCGCCGCTGCCCCAGCACAAGATTTGAAAATACTCGATCTCTAACTGTTCGATCTCAGTACCGTGGTTGGACCAGCCAAAGATCACGGGCGCGAGTACTGACCCGCTGCCGATGACCGGCACACAGGCCACGGCGAACCAAATCGCTTGCCATACGGAGCGACCAATCTGTCGATATTGACCGTCGCCGAAATATTGAGAGACGAACGTGTTTGCATAGGCACAAATTCCTAGCGGTAACGACATGAAGGTGAACCACACGATGTTGGCTTGGAAAGCGGCTGACATCGCCTCGCCGCTAACCCACCGCAGCATCATCCGATCGACAAAGGTCATCACGGTCCACGACAGACTTGAAATTACCAGGGGCAACGCTACGAACAAAACTTCTCGCAAACCGGATGGACCGTTGATCCAAGTTCGCCGCGGGGCTACCGGCTCGTCCATTCGATTCATAAGTGTCTTTCGATATTGGGCTTCGGTGAGGCGTATGGCCAGCGTCCGAATTTTGTTTGGAGAAAGGCCGAACGGAGCATTTTATCCTGAACGCAGGGACGTGATGTATTAGCAGGTCGCAATGAAACAAAATCCCGTCGCCATCTTCGCGCCCGATCCGAAATTACCGTCTTGCCTGCTCGACTTTCGAGACAACAATCTGTGCCATCAGGTTCATGATGCCGCAACAAGGTACAAAAGCAGCAAGCGATTAGAAGCCTGAAATTCCTAGCCGATCGTCCAAATCGACGCAGGTCTGCCCTAGAGTCGGTACGAATTTACCGAATCAAGGGCGTCCCGGATCTGTTCTTCCTGATCTAATGTCGCACTGCAGAATCGCCGTCGGATTTCTCACGCCTTGACAGCACGCTGAAGATTCCCAAAAAAATCAGCTGAATTTCGGCGGTATTTGTCGCGGAGCGGGACTACCACATTGACGACCGATCCGTTTACCAAAAAACTTGCGACAAAGGGTTAGCGGAATGGTGTTACGATACGACGTTTCATCGGCGTGGGACAAATAAACGCGAGTTCGAAACGTCTGGTTTTCAAAAGGCCATTTCACTACTTGTTTCTCTCTCAGGTAAAAAAAGCCATGAATACCCAAATGCTGTTAGCTTGTACTGCGTTCATCTCCGTGTTCTCCGCGACTCATTTGTGGGGGCAACCTGATCAACCGCGGCAGCGGCCGATCCCGTTTTTGTTTCAAATGTTCGACACCGACGGGGACGGTGTGCTCTCGTCCAGTGAGATCCGCGGAGCTGCCGAAGTGCTGCGCAATCTTGATACGAACGACGATGCCGAGGTAACGCCTGAGGAATTCGCAGGAGGTATGCGGGCTCAGATGCAACGTGGCCTCGCCGGCGCCGAGCCACCGCGACGCGAGGAAGGGCAAGCTCGTCCGCCGCGCCGTCCGGAGAACCGTGCTGGTCAACCCGGCCAGCCACCTGCCGAACGCGCCGGTCCGCCGCGGGGCCCAGGCGCCGCCGAACGACCGGGTGACGCGCCCCGCGGACCTGGATTCGCCATTGGCCCTAATTTGATCGAGCGGCTTTTTCAATTCGACAAGGATGAGGACGGAAAACTGTCGCGCGAGGAGTTGCAGGCCGCTGTAGACCAAGCGCGGCGTGACCGTGAGGATCGTGCTCAAGCCGGTCCGCCGAATCGCGAGCGGCTCCGGTCTGAAGGGCCACAAGGGCGTCGCGAGCCAGGCGGCCGTGTCGCTGGGGAGGGACCGCGCGACCAGGAACTTCGCCGCGATCGGAATGGCGATGGCGGCGACAAACAGGATGATTAGTCATTGGCGGCCTTTGCATCCAGCCTGGCCGAATCCGTTGCACCTGTCGCGTGGTCTAGGGAAAACAAAGTATTCTCTCGAAAACACGCGACAGGATGTTCTGGTCAGGCGACGCTCGCCGAGAGTCAGACTGCGACGAATCAGTGCGGCTGCAGTTGGCTGAGAATCAGCTCATCGGCTTGAGTCGAATCCGCAGGCCGCGACATGATCGGATGCAGCAAGCATTTGAGTTCGGCACTTGTCAGTGGGAGTACTGAACGAGCGTTCCAGTGCTCGATATGGTAGGCCAGCAAGCGGTCTTTCACTTTGTCGAGCACCGGATGGCTGTGGTTGTCGGCGCGACATGCTGCCTCCACGAGATTCCAGTGATACCGTCGCCACGGCTGCGAATAGTTGCGTCGGTAAAGGCTTACTGTTTCGGGTATTCCCCGGGCCGCAGCAAAGAGATCGATGGATTCGCCCGCGGCCGTCGTCCCTTGATACTGTAATTCCGGACTCCAACGCGGCGAGCGGGCAAACATCCGGAACTCCTGCACGAACATCGTGGCGCAGCCGAGAGCGTGCCAGCCGCGAAAGCCCCATCGCTCAAAATAGTTCGGCGAGACCATCATCACGTTGATCAAGATCATGTAGGCCAGCATCCCTGCCGTGAATAGCCGCCGCGGTAAGGCGACGGCCTGATCCCGCGCCGTCGATTGGCGTTTCGTCGGTCCGGAATCAAAAAAATATTTTCCCCCCCACGTTTCATGGGGTACGAAAATCAACCAACTGGTGATTCCTACCAGCGAAAAAATTCCGATCGACATCATTAACCAAACGCCCAGATGCAGGCTCAAAAAGAATCCGCAAGTGATGCCGCGCCAGTAATTCGTTCGCCTGGGAGAAAACAAGAGCAACGGCGCAGCCAATTCGAGAATCAACGTTCCCCAAGTCAACAGCTGCAGGATTGCCGCTGGCCAGGTTGCCACCCAATTCCCCAGCGGCTTGACGTACATTTTCAGATGCAATGCCCCCCGCAGGGCTTCACCGGAAAGCCAGTCATCATTCAGCTTTGCAATTCCTGCGAACCAGTACATGAAGACGACTTGCAGCATGATCCCGACGGTGGCGATACCCGCGACATCATGGGGTGCCTCGCTGTGCCGACCTGCCAGTCGAGCGTCCAGGCTCCACGTGTAACCCCAGGGCAGAAACAAACACCACGCCAAGAGGCAGCGCAGCATGACATCCCCCCCGGTGGTGATCCAAGGATTGCGCATTTGCAGCGACCAAACCAGGACCAGGCAGGCAAAGGTCGCAATGCGTGTCCAAAATCCGAACAGCAACGCCAACGCGAAAATCAGATGAACCGTCATCAGGAATCGGACGAACCAAACCTGACCACTGGCCGAATAGAGTGTCCAGGCACTTTCGAATCCGATACTGTCCAGCAGTTGGCGGTGCAACTCGTTAGGCAAAACGCCTTGGTCGGAAAAAAATTCATCAGCCAACGGTAGATACGAGAGCAATTGGCCAATCATGATCAGGGAAAGGCTAATTCGCAGTGCGGCCAGGGAGCGCACGTCGATCGAAAAGTAGCGAACAAGTACGTTGCGGAGATAGGAGAATACGGAATTCACGCGGCTGGCAAGGGAATAGCTCATTGGAATCGAAGAGGGGGAAAAGGGGTGTTCCCCCTTGTGCTGCAACGTCCGCAGCCTTAACGAGGTGGCCTCTGTCGCTCAACCTCAAAACTCGCTGCGGATCATGGCAGCCTAACATGTTGGCTTTAGGCGAGCGGCAGAAACGTAGCTACCGTTGCCGGGTGGTAGATACCAAGCGAGATCACCGCCGGGCTACGGTAGCTACGGTAACTTTTCAATTGCCGCTTGTCATGGTGTCCCGTTGTTGCTTCATTGAGTGGCATCATGAAGGCCAACGACACCGCGTGGAAACGATGATGCAGGTTGGTTCGGCTTGACCCTTGGCGACAGGCCTGATTGGATGCCGCAAACACGATTCATCCTCTCCGCTACGTTAAGAATATCGGAAGTGGCGCGGGCCGCCAAGTGAAAATCCGCTGAAATATTGCCAACCACTGCTGGGATCAGAACGCCGCAAGGGTTTCCTCTCGCCCCGATGCCGGGTTGGCGTCTTTGCGGCAGCCGATTGCCAGCTGCATGGTCGTGGACCATTCCCCGTCGGCATCCGCCTGCAGAACCCAATGGGGCTGCACGACGACCGATTGGTGAACCAGCTCGAATCCGGATTCCGACTGACTCACCGCCTGAATCGGAAATGCCCATATCCCGGTGGCATCTTTGAGCGACAGTTTAAGGTGCAACCCTAGCCATTCGTCATACAACTGCAGCTCCGATGCTTGCGGTAGGTCGAGCACGGCGCCGAGCTGCCCCAAGCGCTCTCCCTGATTGTTCGCGAAGTAGCGATCGTCCTGACCATCGGGCAAGCCCGCGAAATTGAACTCGACTCCCAACTGCCAACGCGAATGGGGCGGCAGGCCGGCAAGGAGATAAGCGATTTCCAAGAGATTGCATCCGGCGTTCAGCGTGACGCCTTTGGTGACCTTTACCGCGTGGCCGTCGACCAGGCCACTGCGGGCCAGCATGATTTGAATACGCTCGGGATTGCGGCGGATGGTGGCCTTGTATTGCCCCTCGGAGAAATCGCCCCAATCGATGGCTGTACCTCGCCGCACGCGATCGAGCGTTTCATCGATAGCCCAAAAACGATCCACTAGCGACTTGCGGGTGCGGTTGTCAACCTGCAAGAACGACGCGAGATCATCGCGTTTCAGTACGACGCGATCGTGAATGCTGGCCGCACCATGGTTACTATCGTGTTGCCGCTGAGACTCCGTAATTTTGCGATGATAAGCCTCGCGGCGGCGCGGCATCGTGGCCAGCAGGTTGTGACCGTTTTTTCTCACGTCCAGTTCATAGATTTCCCCGCCATGCTGGGGCGAGATCCAAACCGCCAGTTGATCATTGGCAAGTTGAATCTCTTGTTCACCGTCAAAGTTGTAATCCGTCGCCGCTACCTCGATCCACGGCCTGTGCGGTTTGGACCAACTCAACAGCACGTTTTCAGCGGCGATCAAGTTCTGGTAGACCGCGTTGCGGAGGTGGGGGAGGTAGACGCCACCGAATGCTCCGTGCCAATAGCTGCAATTACATTGCCCCTGATACAGCCATTGGCGGGCCTGTCGCAGCACGTCGGCGGGGCAGCCTTGCCGCGCGGCATCCTCGAGCTTGTTGCTGACGACCATCATCCGGGCGTACATTTCATTGGATTCGGGGTACTTCACCTTGAAGTTCCGCCAGTAACCGCCACGGATGAAATTTTTCAATTCGGGCCAGCGCGGATCATGTTCGAGGTCATGAATGAGGTCTTGCTGGACAAGTTGTCGTTCGACCGGCAAGGCCCATTCGGTCATTTCGCGATAGCTGGCGTCCGGCAAATAAATCTTCCCGGCTGGCGGGCATTGTTCCACCGCCTCAGCCATCGTCAATGTCTTGAGCCAATCGGAATTTTGCGTCAGGCTCTCGAAGAATTTACGTAACCAGCCGTCCTCGTAGACATGTTTCTTGGTCTCAGGCCAGGTTCCAAACTTTTCTCCATCGTCGCCGAAGGTGATCACGCAACCAGGGAATCGTTGACCCATTTCATGGCAGTAAGCGATGGTTTCCAGTGGGTCGCAGAAGGGAATGAGATACCGCAGTTTTTCGCTGCCCGGAAACACCCGCAGGATCTGACCCTGGTCCTCGGTGACGTAGTAGCCATGCAATTGGTCGTCGGTCAAGCCGGCGCAGCGGAAGTGAAAATCGTCGAGCACCGTGTACTCGATGCCGGCCGCCGCCAGGTCGCTGGTCAAGCATGATTCCCAAATGCGTTCGGGCATCCACATTCCTTGGACCTTCGTCGCCAGGCGACGTTCGAGCCAACGCGTGAAGCTCGTGATTTGCCCCACGCGATCTCGGGCGGGAATCATCGTGAGGATCGGCTCGTAGAAGGCTCCCCCGATGATTTCGATGCGGCCGTGGGCCGCCAGTACCGCCAGGCGGTCGAGATACTCCGGGTGATGCTCGTCGAGCCATTGCATAAGGCAACCGCTGGTGTGCAACGAAAACTTCAGTTGCGAATAAGACTCGAACACTTCGAGAAACGGCAGGTAGCTGTCCTCATAAGCCTGCGCAAAAACATTCTCGAAATTGCCGATCGGCTGGTGATTGTGCAGCACCAAACACAAATTGACCTGTCCCAAACTCATTCTAGGTTTCCTCAAATTCAGCCAATCGACCTTCGCGAAGACCCCGCTATCTTTTGGCGAGCTAGGGATTTCGTCAAGCTCAAATTGCAAACGCTTGTGGAGAAAATCAATCGTGTGCTGTAGCGAACAGGGGAGCCAGCAAGCTGAACTGAGCGCTCAAAAATTTTTGTCCCGCGATTTTCCCGCTGCAGCGTCAAGATTCCCAGGCGATCGATTCTAGCCCGCAAAGTTTGACCAAAGGACGCGACTTCGCAGGACCCCAGGAATTGAACCAGGCCTGAACCGGATTAGACCTTCAGCTGCCGCGCGGCTGTTTCCGGGGCGACGGGATTGACCCAAATGTCTGTGCCCATTTCGTAGCCTGCTGTTTTGGAAACACGGGGTACGATTTCGATGAACCAATGATCGGCCTGCGCGCTGGAAAAGGGGAGTTGGTGCAGCATCCAGTTGTAGGCAGGTTTGCTGAGCAGCCGCTCGATGCGATCGACATAAAATTGACTGAGCTCGGCGATTTGGCGCAAATGATCGATCGGCACTTGCCAAATGGGACGGATGCATTGTCGCGGCACGATCCAGACCTGGAAGGCCATGCGGCTGGCGAACGGGCAAAACATTAGGAAGTCATCGGTTTCCCGAACGAGCCGGACCTGCTCTCGCCGCTCGAAATCGATTACCTCACCCATCAGCGATCGGCCGCTGGATCGCCCAGCACCGAATCGCTCTGCGCGACCTTGCAACGCGGTCGTCGTCACGGGTGAACCGATCATTTGAAAATGGATGTGGGCGATCGAAGCTCCGGCGTCATACCGGCAATTGACGAACAACATCGCGTGCTCGATCACACCCCGCTGGGCCTTGTCCTCCAACCGGTATTGAGCCGCTCGCAAAGCCGTCGTCATTTCCTCGACGGTCAGTTCGGCCAAACTGTCGACGTGCCGCGGTGTGGGGATGATCAACTCCTGGTCGCCGAGGCGCATCGAACGCAGAAACGGTCCGATGGCGGCCGTGCCAGGGGACGGGCCGCCGACATACGTCGGAAATTTGTTCGGAATCACGCGGGCCAGCCAATGGCCATTCTGCTCGTGCTCCAGCCGCCGGGCTTGGCCATCCAGGGCCAGAATCGTCGGCGGCGTTTCTAATTCATTTCCCAGACAAAAGGGGCAGATCAATTGCTTGAGGCTTTGTTCGATCGGTACGAACTCGATCGGTCGTTCACGCCGGACTTCTGAGATCGCCGTCCAAACGTCGAAAACGGGATCGTACCGCAGGTCAGACATGTTGCCGTTCTGCTCGAAAAAGCGTGATGGTGCGCTCGTACAACTCGGCGTACTTCCGAGCGCTCTGGCTCCACGACCAATCGCTGGTCATCCCCCGTTCCACCAACCGTTGCCAAACATCCGGCTTCGACTGGTAGGTCCACACGGCCCGCGCGAGCGATTGCTCGAGCGCTTGAGGCAAAAAGGCGTTGAACGAAAACCCGTTGGCCGTGCCACGCTCGAGCGTAGCGTCGTTCGTGTCAACGACCGTATCGGCCAAGCCGCCGGTTCGCCGCACGACGGGGACGGTGCCGTAGGCCATGCTGTACATTTGGTTGAGCCCGCAGGGCTCGTACTGGCTGGGCATCAAAAATAGATCGGCACCGGCCTCGATCAGGTGGGCCAAGGGCTCTGAGAATGACAGATTGATTCCCAGTTTATCCGAGTGCTTGTTCCGCAACGCCGCGACGGCCGACTCGTATTCCGGTTGACCGGTTCCCAGTACTACCCACTGTGCATCGATCGTGGCGAGCCAATGTTGCATTACGGGCATGATCAAGCTCCAACCTTTCTGGCTGGCCATGCGGCCGACGATCCCGATCAGAGGGATCTTCGGGTCGACCTTCAGCCCCATCTGCTGCTGTAGTGTGGCCTTGTTTTTCGCCTTGCCCTCGCGCCAATTCTCCAAATCGTAATTCATCGACAGGTGGGGGTCGGTTCGCGGATTCCAGGCGCGAGTATCGATGCCATTGAGGATCCCCGACAACACGCCGGCCCGGTGCTGTAAGGCACCCTCCAGGCCGTAGCCCTGTTCGGACGTTTGAATTTCCAACGCATAAGTCGGACTTACCGTATTGATGGCGTCGGCAAAGGCGATGCCCGATTTGAGCAAATTCAACTGGCCGTAGAACTCCATCTGCCGCCAATTGAAGTATTTCCAATCGAGGCCAGTTAGCAGCATATCCCAATGCCAAAACCGGCCTTGGTACGCCAGATTGTGAATCGTTAGCAGCGACGGGATGTTCTCGTAGGGGGACGTCGCATCCAACTCGCATTTGAGGTACACCGGCAGCAGGGCCGTCTGCCAGTCATTGGCGTGGATCAAGTCGATTTCTAAATCGAGCAAGCGAATGGCCTCGAGCACCGCGCGGCAGAAGAAAACGAAGCGCTCGCAATTGTCCGGATAATCGCTGCCGTTCTCGCCGTAGAGTTGCTGCCGATCGAAATACGGTTCGTTTTCCACCAAGTACACCACGACTTGGCTATCGGGCAGGCGGCTTTCGAGCAGTCGCCCCGTGACCAATTTCGAGCCCACGGGCACCGCCAATTGAACCGACGTCGCCGTGATGGGGACCGGTGCTCGGCGAACCGATCGATAGGCCGGCAAAAAGACGACGACTTCATGCCCCAGCCGCTCGAGTTCGCGGGGCAGAGTTCCACACACATCCGCCAATCCGCCAGTCTTGGCAATCGGTTCGACTTCGCTGGACGCCAACAAAATTTTCATGGCTCGTTCCTGTTGCTCGTCATCCCTCTCCGGCCGACACGAGAAACTACGCTGTATGCTCCTCAATTCTAGCCCGCCAGGCTGCCAAATCCTAGGGACCGACCGACGCGGCCGCGCCACTGGCAACTCGGGCTATTTGCGCGCTTGCTACGCCGATCCTTGCATCGATGCGATCGCGGCCTGCAATTCGCGCGGCCATTGATCCGACGGCTTGGTCAGACGAAGGTAGGGACTCGCCAGCCTCCCACGCAACGGGCCGAACTCCGCATGGTCGACCACTGTCAGACGTGCCGCGAGCGAATACGGCCTGATGTCCTCGGCGGCAGGAACCAGCGCGACGTGATAAGCGGCAGTCTCAGCCGCCACACGTTCAAGCTCGATGTGCGGAGGCGGCAAACTCAATCGACTCGGTTCGATCCATCGGAACGTTCTTCCATGCTCCGCCGCAAGTTGCTCGACGACGCCGCGCGCTGCAACCCGATCCTCCGTCCACCAGACGATTTGCGGAGGTCGCGCCGACACCAGATTCCGCAAGGTCGCCAAACTCATGCCGGTGATCGGTTCGATCAATTCCGCGCCGATCTCGCAGGCTGGATCGAGGACGAAGCGTCGAAACGTCATCCGCGGATGCGGGACGCAGACGACTGCCGTGTCGACGATCACGTCGTCGAAGAGCAGCAAATCGAGATCGACGCTCCGCGGACCCCAGCGAACCTTTCGCGTTCGACCGCTGCGCTGCTCGACGTCGTGCAGCACTTGCATCGTTTCCTCGAGACGACGGCGGGTGCGAATGCGGATCGCCCCGTTTTGAAAATCAGCTTGGCCAGCTGGACCTCCGACCGCCTTCGTCCTCCACAAGCGGCTGACCGCTTCGATCGCCAGGCCCGCGCGGTCCAGTGCCGCGATGGCGCGATGGAATTCTCGCTGCGGATCGCCCGCATTGCCTCCGAAGGCGATCAGAGCGGTCGTCGTGGAATGGAGATCGGGCATGACTTATCCACTGCGACTCGAGGGGTGGAAATCGTGACAACGACCGTCGCGCACCGCCTCCATTCGCGACCGCGTGTCGGCTCGACCGGCGGAGCTCTTGGACATCGCCGACAACGAAAAAAGGCGTCCGGCATCGTGCCGCAACGCCCTTGGTTCGAACAAGGCCATGAATAACGCAGCCCGCCCGAAAATAAAACTGACAGTGCTTCTTTTTCTTCGTCCTGGTTTCGTGCCGATCAAGCCCCGTTATGAAAACGCACCTCCAGTCGCCGGCTTACTCCTCCCGTTTGATCGACCAAAGCACCAAATGAAAAGTCGGGTGAGGATTCAATTCCAAGTCATTCAAAATTCTGTTCGAATGCTCGACTGTCGCAATCCCTCGGTCGCCGCCACCCATTTTTCTCCCGTGAATCATTTGGCCATCGAGCCTCCTGAGCATGTCGCAGCCGAGGAGCTGCGGCAATCACCCGATCGCCTTGCCTTCGTGGCATGAGGCGTAATTTTGCAATGGCCGCAGGGGGTGTCAACAGTTGCTTGCAAATTTTTTTTAACAGAGCAGCAAAATCGCTGTTGCCTACTTGAAAACGAAAATTTTTTTGGCCAGCACTTGACAACGCGGTCTTCGTCGCAAAATCTTCGACGCTCATCGCCGAATTTTCTTCCACGACGGCGCGTGGGCTACCGATCGGATCGCGAAAAAAAAATTTTTTTTGGCCCGGTTAGATAGGTCTGGATGAATCGCAGCGGCCTTTTATGATAAGCTCATGTTATCAATTCACTGGCCCGCCGGGAGCGCGACCGTTGTCTCACTTGCAAATCATCAACTACCCGCATCCCACGTTGCGGCATGTTTCGAAGCCCCTAAAAAAGGTGGACAAATTGGTGCGCTCGTGGATTCAGCAAATGTTCGAGTTGATGTACGAAGCCAAGGGGATCGGGCTCGCAGCCAACCAAGTCGACCTCCCCTTTCAAATGTTCGTCATCAATCCGCAAGGAGATCGTGCCACCGGGTCCGAAATGGTCTTCATCAACCCGGTCATCAAATCATCGAAGGGCTCGTCACGAGCCGAAGAAGGCTGCCTGAGCATTCCCAGCGTCTACGGTGAAGTTTCCCGGCCGGCCCAAATCCACGTGACCGGCTTCGATCATCTCGGCAACCCGATCGACCTCGTGGCCGATGGGCTGCTGGCTCGCGTGATCCAACATGAATACGACCATCTCCAAGGAACCCTTTTCATCGATCGTATGGACCCCAACGATCGACGAACCTTGGCCGATCGGCTTTACGAATTCGAGCTTGAGCTGCAAACCTTCCAATCCTCGGGGAAACTCGCCGACAATCGCGCCATCAAGGAGCGGATCGACGCGCTCGAACAACAGTACTGTTGACGATCTCGAGGGAGCTGACGCCGAACGATGAACATCCTGATGTTTGGTACTGGCCCGTTCGCCGTTCCGACCCTAGTGGCCTTGCTGCGATCTCGCCATACGATCCAAGGACTCGTGACCCGGCCGATTGATGACCCTGGGCAACGTCGCAAAACGGCGGCCAATCCAATGCGGGATTTGGCCGAGCAGCAGGGCTTGGCCATTTTCGATCCGCCCGACGTCAACGCAGCCGAGTCGGTGGCAACACTGGCCGGGCTGGGCAGCGACTTGTTCGTCGTCTGCGACTACGGCCAGATCCTCTCGGACGATTGTCTCACCGCTGCTCGTCTCGGCGGGATCAACCTGCACGGGTCGCTCCTCCCCAAGTATCGCGGGGCCGCGCCGATCCAGTGGGCCATCTATCGCGGCGAGTCGATGACAGGCGTGTCGGTGATCTTGATGACTAGCCGCTTGGACGGCGGGCCGATCTTGCTCACACGCGAAATCCCGATCGGTCCCCGCGATACGGCGGTTAGTCTCGAATCGAGTCTGTCAGCGCTCGGCGCGGAAGCCGTTCTGGAAAGTCTAGATAGGCTTGAATGTTGGGACGGCGTCACTCCGATCGGGCAACCGCAAGACCCGCAACGCGTGACGACGGCCCGCCGACTCCGCAAGGACGATGGCTTGCTCCGCTGGCAGCGCACGGCGACGCAGATCGAACGGCAGGTCCGAGCGTTCACGCCTTGGCCCGGCGTCTACACCTTTTGGCAGCGCCCGCAAGGTGAACCGCTGCGCCTGATCGTCAATCACGCCGAAGTCGTCACCGAGGCGACGCCAGCCACGAGCGACGCGGCGCAGCCGGGACGGATCCACGCGGTCGCCGCCAATCGATTGCTCGTCGAGACGGGGCAAGGGCATGTGTCCTTGCTGGAGGTGCAACCCGCGGGCAAGAAGTCGATGCCGATCGACGCCTTCCTCCGCGGTTATCCGCTGGCGGTCGGCCAATTCTTCGTCGAGTCGCCGCAGCGCGGTTAGCCCACCGCACTCAATTCCAGGTATTTGCCGTAGCGGGCCGTCATCAACTCGCGCAATCGCAGATGCTCGGGCAGGACCAGTTCCGGATCGGCAGCAATCAAATCGGTGGCCGACTGGCGGGAGGTTTCCAATAGCCCTTGATCGTTGGTCAAGTCCGCGATCCGCAGCGGCGGGAAGCCGGTCTGTTCGGCGCTGAACAAGTTGCCTGGGCCGCGCAGTTGCAAATCGATTTCGGCGAGTTGGAAGCCGTCTTGAATTTCCGCAAAGGCTTGCAGCCGCTGGTTGTCAGCCGCATCGTCGGAGGTGGAAAAAGCACACACGAAGCCCGGATGATGGCCGCGGCCCACGCGTCCGCGCAGTTGATGCAGCTGCGACAATCCGAATCGCTCGGCCGACTCGATGGTCATCACTGTGGCGTTCGGAACGTCGATGCCGACCTCGACGACACTCGTGGCGACCAGGACTTGCGTTTTCCCCAAGGCAAAGCCGCGGAGAGCTGTTTCCTTTTCCTCAGCCGATAGGCGACCGTGCAGGAGGTCGACGCGGAACGCCTCCAGGGGGCCATGGACCAGGGACTCGTACAGTTGCTCCGCATTGCTCACCGCGGAGCCTGGCGAGGTCTCCCCCCCCTCGGCGGCCACCCGCGGCGCGATCACATAGGCCTGGCGGCCCTCGTGAAGTTTTTTGCGGACGAAGGCCCACCACTTTTCGCGATTCTCGGGGGTCCCCAGATAGGTGTGCACCAGCGGCTTGAGATGATCGGGGCGGATCAAGGTCGAGACATCCAAATCGCCGAACACCGTCATTGAGATCGTGCGCGGAATCGGGGTTGCCGTCATCACGAGATAATGCGGGTCGCGGTCGGCGAGACGTTTGAGCAAAGCCCGCTGATTGACGCCGAACTTGTGCTGCTCGTCGATCACAGCCAGCCCAAGATTCTTGAATTTCAAAGCCCCTTGGATGATCGCCTGCGTCCCGATCACGATATCGATTTGTCCGGCAGCGATCCGTTCGGCCAGTTGGTGACGGTGGCTGGTCGAACCCGTCCACGACTCCAGACGGACTCGCGAGTTGAGCAACCAGTGACTCATCGTCTGCGTGTGTTGCTGGGCGAGGATTTCGGTGGGGGCCATCAGGACCGCTTGATAGCCGGCCGCCACGCAATTGAGCATTGCCGCGAAGGCCACCGCCGTCTTGCCGCTACCCACGTCCCCATGCAACAAGCGATTCATCGGCACCGACCTGGCCATGTCGCGAGCGATTTCCTCGATCGCCACGGTCTGCGATTCGGTCAGCTTGAAGGGAAGTCGGCCGACGATGCGATCCCGAATTTGCGGCGTCATGACGATCGTCGGCGCCGTCGGATTCTGCTGCAGCCGATGCCGTCGTGTGGCCAACGCGAGTTGCAGGATAAATAATTCCTGGAACGCGAGACGTCGCCGCGCCGCCTCGGCTTGCTCGCGCGTCTCTGGAAAATGAATCTGCCGTAGGGCCGATTGAATGTCCAGCAACTCCAACTGCTGCCGCAAGGCCATGGGGAATGCCTCATCGATCAGCCCGACGAGTCGATCGACCGCCCGCTCGAGCAGCCATCGGAGTTGGCGCTGCTTCAGCCCCTCGGTCAAACCGTAAACCGGCAGGATACGCCCCGTCGGCACCGGCTGCTGCGGGTCGAGGATTTGGAACCGAGGCTGCACCATCTGCATCCGCCCACCCCGCGACTGGGGCGTTCCCCGCAAGAGCACCCGCTGACCACGTTGGAATTTTTGGACCAGAAAGGGCTGATTGAAGAACACGACGCGCAGGTAATGCTTCGCTTCCTCGACCAGCAAGTACAACACATGTCGCCCGCTATCGGCCACATGTTGATCGATCTCGCGAATCGTCCCGATGACCTCGGCGAGCTTCCCCTCTTGCAACTGCGCCAGAGGGACGATTTCCAGAAAATCCTCATAGCGGCGCGGGAAGTAGAACAGGAGATCCACCGCCTTCTCCAGTCTCAAGCGTTTCAGCGCACGCCCCATCGCCGAACCGACCCCCGGGAATTGTTCGACCGGTTGCCACAGTAATTGCTTATCTTTGTTTTCAGCCGTGGGCATCGTGTTGCTCGTCAAACGAGGCAGGTAAAGTTCTAGATCGAGGCTCTAGGCCACTGGCGGTATTCCAGCCGCTGCGGCGGTTGAAGTTGCGAGTTTTCCTAATCCGCGGCCTTCACGAGGGGGACCTTGCTATCGTACGTCTCCACGGCTGGTCCTTGTTCAAGTTAAGCTATGGGGTAACCCGCAGCGTTAGCAAGGGAAGAATCTTGGAACAAGCTGCCGGCGTGCGTCCCCCTCGCGTACGCTTCGGGTGTGCGATGTGCGGCTTCAAACCGCGAAAAAGCGACTTCGACGCTGGTGCTGCGGATTGCGATCCGCCCTGCGAAATCCGAGCCAGCGCAACTTCGCCTGCTCCGTTACCGCCCAATCGCCTCGAGCATCAAGCGCAGGCAACGCCGCCTCTGCCGAACGGCAAGTCCGGAGCCCTGAACTCTGCAGCACTGCGGCACAACGGTTACCGCACGCCCATATTGTAGAACAGGACATCGATTAAAATACAGCCTGAGCCTATCCCATTGACCGAATGCAGATCAACAGCATGGCACCAGCGCGCGGCACCGAGCCACGGAGGTGCGCTGGCACGTGGTCCTGGTCGTGGAAACGTCCGCTAACTCGTTCCCGTAGTTGTCGCCCGACCGGCTCTTAGCCATCCGCGCCAACCGACTGAAAGATTCGATGAACCCAATTGAGCAACTTTTCGCCGATCTCCGCGCCGCGGGACGCAAGGCCCTCCTGCCGTTTCTTGCCGCCGGTGATCCCGATTTGCCATTCACGGCGCGTCTGTTGCGGGAATTCCATGCCATCGGTTGCCACCTGTGCGAATTGGGATTCCCCTACAGCGACCCGATTGCCGATGGCCCGACAATCCAGTCAGCCTTCACGCGAGCCCTGGCACGAGGACTGCGCGTCGAGGAGATTTTTCAGATGCTCGCCACCGCCGTGCCGCGGCCACCCGCGGTTGCTATGCTGAGTTATGCGATCATCCATCGCCAGGGCATCGATCCCTTTGTCGCCCAAGCCGCCGCAGCCGGATTTGCGGGCCTGATCGTGCCCGATCTTCCTGCCGAGGAATCCTGCGAGCTGCGACGTGCCTGCCAAGCCCGACAGATGGCCCTGATCCAGTTGATCGCGCCGACGACGAGCCTCGATCGCGCCAAACGAATCATCGATGCGGCCAGCGGATTCATCTACTACATTTCGGTCGCCGGTGTGACGGGGCAGCGCAGCGAATTGCCCCCCGAGATCGCTGAGAATCTCGGCCGCTTGCGGCAATTGACCGACCTGCCGATTTGCGTCGGGTTTGGCATCAGCGAGCCCGCACAAGTCCATGCCTTGATCCCGCACTGCGACGGCCTGATCGTTGGTTCAGCCATCGTGCGGCGAATCGAACAAGGCTTGGCAAGGCAGCGAACGCCCGAGGAGATCGTCGCCGACATCAGCCGTTTTTGCGGGGGCTTGCTGCAAGCTCTCGAAGGCAAGCCAACACCATGAGTTCATCCCGAGTTTTCCGAAAATTCGTGATCGTCTACTTGCTGCTTCACCTCAGCGCCGCGCTGATCTTTTTGTTCTTCGCCTCGCGATGGATTTCGTCCGAGATGAAGCAACAAGGGTTTCTCCGCTTGGAGATGGCCGCGCGGCACATCCGCCACTACTTCCATCTGTCGAAAATCTCCATCGATGACCCCCAAGCCTGCACCTACTCGATCGAAATGGGGCGCCATCTCGGCTTGCGAGTCACCCTGATCGGCACCAACGGCATGGTCTACGCCGACTCCGAATCCCCCGATGCAGTCTTCGAGAATCATGCCAATCGTCCTGAGATCATCGAAGCCAAAAAGCATGGCATCGGAAAATCATTTCGGATTTCGGGTTCCATCGACAAACCGCTCTATTATTTGGCAATTGGCTTCACCGAACCGACGACACAGGCCGATTTCGTCGAACCCTCGGGCTTCATTCGGATTTCCCAGCATCGCGACGACTTGCAGCGGCTCGAAAAAGGAGTGCTTCGCTACCTCTGGATTTCGGGCACCGTTCTGGCTCTGTTGTCGGCATTCTTCATGTGGCGATTCATTCAGCGCGAGACCAAGCCGCTCGATACCTTCTCCGAGGCCGCACGGCGCATCGCAATGGGGCAGTACGATGCCGTTCCGATTCCCGACGACCGCAACGACGAATGGCGGAACCTGGCCGACGCCTTTCGACATATGCTCAGCGAGCTATCGCATCGCGAGGCCAGCTTGCTGGCGAACTCCAGCCGCAACCAAGCGGTGCTGACGAGCATGATTGAGGGGGTATTGGCGATCGACGCGATCGGCGTGGTCACCTTGGCCAACGACGCGGCCTGCGAAATGCTGAAGATCAAACAGGTTGATTTGCTCAATAGAAAACTGCTAGAGGTCATTCGCATCCCGGCATTGCAGCAGGCCGTCGAGGAGACGCAACTCCGCCGGATTTTTCGCTGCGTCGAATTCGAGACGGCCACCGAGCCGCGACGGCAAATCGCCGCGCGAGTTTCGGTCATGGACGCCGGCGTGCACCCCGGTGTCGCGATCGTCCTGCACGACGTCACCGAAATCAGACAGCTGGAATCGATGCGACGCGACTTTGTCGCCAATGTCTCGCACGAACTGAAAACTCCGCTGGCGTCTATCAAGGCCTATGCGGAAACACTGAAATTGGGCGCGCTCCAGGATCCAGAAAAAAGCATTCAATTCGTCTTGCAAATCGAAACACAAGCGGAGTTGCTCGACCAACAAGTCCAGGATCTCTTGACCCTCGCCAAGGTTGAATCGGGCCAAGCGATTTTCAATATTCGTCCGATCCCGATCGATTCGATCTGCCGCGACTGCGTCGAGTCGTATCAAGAGCTGGCGAAAAAACGCTCGGTCCGACTGACCTACGCAGCCAAAGCCGAGGGGATCATCGCCCGCGTCGACGGAAAAGAATTGCAGACCGTCCTGAAAAACTTGATCAGCAACGCCATCCGCTATACCCCCGAGTATGGTTCCGTCTCGGTCACGACCTACCGCGACGGACCCACGGCGGTCGTCGAGGTCGCAGACACGGGAATCGGCATCGCCCCCGAACACCAACCCCGCGTCTTCGAGCGTTTCTATCGCGTCGATAGCGCGCGGTCCCGAGAACTCGGCGGGACGGGCTTGGGGCTGTCAATCGTCAAACATCTCACCCAAAGCATGGGAGGCAGCGTCCATTTAAGCAGCGCCGTGGGTAAAGGAAGTATTTTCAAGGTCGTCTTCCCGTTAGCCTCGTGAGTAAGGGCATTTGCCGGAACTCGAAGAACTACGTCTGACTTACGGCCAATCTCAAAACAGGCCCTCGCTTACGCTGCGGGCGGCGGATGCTGGCGGTTTCGGAGTAGGGCCCTTAACAAGATCATCGATAGAGCTCGCCTCGCATCATGGTCACCGCAACCGGCGAACGGGCCATGCCTTGCGGGATCACCGCAGATCTTCGCAAACCTAAACAACGGCCGCCGCCGACTCGATCGACCAGTGCGAGCGAATCAGCCAATAACCCAATCCAAAAATTCCGGCGTCCACCAAGGCGTGACTGATCCACGGAGCTGTCAAACTGCCGGAGCGATGGAACAGCCATGCCCAAAACGCGCCGCCCATCGCCACCCCCGCTGAGCAAATCCAAGTCGGCCAGGCCCCCCAGCCAAAAAAATAACCCAACACCAGCACGTGATGCAACATAAAACCAAGGCTAGACAACCCGACACTCCACCACAACGTCCAACGCTGCGCGCACCACCGAAACACAAACCACCGCCAGTAGTATTCCTCGAGAAATGAGTGAATCACCGCGTAGAACAGCCCGAGCGCTGCATATTTCCATACTCGATCTATGCCCAGCCCTTCGATCTTCTCCACAGCCATCGAGCGGAGGGCTGCCTCGTGAGCTGATCCGGCAATCAAGGTGCCGTAAACTGCAAGCAGCGTTCCGCCAGCGACAATCCCGAATAAAACTCCCAGTGCGAGGTCCGGTGCCGTGATTCGGCGAGAGCCCTCCGAACGCCAAGCCAGTCTGAAAAAAATCACCAGCGGCAGCACGAACTGAATCGTCTTGAGCAATCCATAAGCCCCTTGCTGGATCCCGGCGGGAGTCGCATGGAGTACATCGAAATAAATCCACGTGATGAATGTGGGCAACAGTATCCCGCTGGCCAAAACTTGCCAAAAATATTTTCGTTCGGCTACTCGCACGACGTACCTACCTAAAATAAAGGTACAGAAATCACCTCTGCTTAGCAGTCCATGATCACCACTCGTTGATTATAAGTCGTCAACTCTTCGACAGCCACGGCTCACCAAGAAGAACAAAGCCCAAACACAATAAAAAAAAGAAAGAAAAAAGACAGGCGTAATTTAGGCCCGCGAGCCTCCTGATCAAAACCCCTGTTTTCTGCAGCCCCGGAAAACCCTTCAGACGACGCATTTTGACAAGCCAGATAATGCCTGCCCTTTTTCTCTTAAAAAGAAAAGAAACTCGGCTGCAGGCGGGCGTCGCTGGGATCGCTTGCCGAAGCGGCAAGTGTTTTTGATGCCGACCGGTTGCTGGCAATCATTGGCGAACTGGGCCAGCAACTCCAGCCTCTGTCGCGCGACAAGCGACTCCAGGACATCGACCTGACGTTGACGCTGGTTGATGGCACATTGCTGGCGGCACTGCCCCGCGTGATGGAAGCGTCGTGGCGAAAGAAAAACGACGGCAGCGGAACGGTCAAGTGGCGACTGCATAGCCAGATCGAAGTCGATCGATACGTCCCGACGCGCATCGATTTCACGCCCGATGGCGGCGGCGAGCACGACAAGCGGGCAGTGCTCGAGCGAACGATCGAGTCAGACCGGTTGTCTGTGATGGATCGGGGCTATGCCAAATTCGCATTGTTCAATGCGATGGTAGCGGCAGGCAGCAGTTACGTTTGTCGGCTGCGCGACAACAGTGCCTATGAAATCATCGAGCAACGGGAACTGACCGAAGCGGACGTCGCAGCCGACATTCTCAGCGACCAGGTCGTGCGGATCGGCCAGCAAACCGGCACGTCGCGGCCACGGCCCGATCATCCGATTCGGCTCGTCTGCGTGAAGTGTTCGCCGCACACCAGTCGCGGCAAGTACCAAGGTACCTCAACCGGTCCGGACAGCGACGGCGTGTTGCGAATCGCCACGAATCTGCTGGACGTGCCGGCCGAAATCATTGGTTTGCTGTATCAGCAAAGATGGGCGATTGAAATCTTTTTCAGATTCTTCAAGCATCTTCTGGGCTGCCGTCACTTGCTCAGCCACAGCGAGAACGGGATCGAGATTCAAACGTACTAAGCGATCATTGCCTGCATGCTGATCAGTCTCTGGACCGGCTGCAAACCAACCAAACGAACCTTCGAGATGATCTGTTTTTGGTTCAGTGGCCTTGCCAGCGAAGACGAGTTGATGGCCCACCTGGCCAAACTCCAGTTACAAGACGAAGCCAGTTCGCAAAGAAACTGACAGAGAATTGTTCGGTCGCATTCTTGCCATGCGTCACGAACCGTTCAACGCTGCGCGGTGGCCAATCGCAACCGTCCCCGCCCCAGGCAAACATGATCATCGTGCATCTGCCCTTCTGGCAACTGATGCCATTCTGCCATTCATTCACATCTGCTGCCCATTCTGCCATCCCAAAAAACAACCCAGCAACCAAAGTGCCGAACAGTATTAGGCCTAGTATCTAGTGAAAGAAGTTTCAGACGAACTTTTGTATACGATATTAACCGGAAACTGATGCTTCCAAACATCTTGTAGATCGCATAGTCCTTGGTACTTGAAAACCGTGGGTCAGCAGGATCGCAAGGTGTTCA
>CALDHM010000056.1 GCA_937941455.1 uncultured Pirellulaceae bacterium
CCTGGCTTTTTCTGGATGAACTGGCCAAGGAGGGCTTATAAAAGTGAAGCCAAGGAGTGGTTTTCACGCAATACCAATCGCCACGGCTGAGAGAAATTTAGAAAATTTCGCTCAACGCCGCTAGACGAATTACGCAGTCATCCTATCACGACAGTGCCATTTGTGCCACCCATTTATTAACCATTGTTCCTGGTTCCCTCCCCGTCTTCCAGGAAGGAAACTGCGAAGTACCGTGCTTTTTGTGGATGGCACCTTTTATGTTTTTTGTTTTTTGTGGATGGCACCTCTTTTGGGGCTTTGGCTTTTTTGGCACGTTTTTTGCGTTTTTTGACGATGCTTGCCAGATAGTGCTTAGGTCCTGGCAGGAAGTTACGCAGATTCGAGACCCTGAGGAGTTGCTTGCTTACAGTCGGCGGTTACTGAAAGAGATTTCGCAAGGCTTGATTGGCGATCGTCCGAGGCGGACCGAACCACGCGTCGTGAAGAAACGGAAGGATCCGTATCGGCTAATGATGCAACCCCGCCACGAGCTCCGCGAGCGGCTGAAGACAGGAGACAATGCCTTTGAAAATTAAAAAACCTCGCGTTTTTCTACGACAGTGATATTGATGGGTGGCACCTTTTTTCTCTTTTTTTCTCTCTCTTTTTTCTCTTTTTTTGCTTCTTTTTGCTTTTTTTGTTTGTGTCCCTTATTTTGTTGGCATCACCGCGAATTAGGGGTTGATCGAGACACGCGCAACCGACGTCTTGCCTTAAAGTGCATACCGAAGTTGTGAAGACCCAACTTTTGCGGATCGTTTTGTGTTGCATGAGGCGGATCCACAAAGTCGGGCTGACGAAATGCATTTCGTGGTGGATAATCGGATATTCGCGCAACGCCGATGCCGCAAAATCGCCGCTATTCGAGTTGCCCCAAACTCCCGCCGTCGCCGATTTTTGCCAGCGCTTGCTCATGTCGAATTCCCGAACGAACGCTTCGCTCCGGCAAAATTCGGGCATTCTACCAAAAGCCGTAGGTTGGCGGCGTCCGTTTGACGGCAAAGTTAGGCCGGTCCTAGTTTAATAGGATCGTCGCAGCAATTAAATTTGATCAACACTTGGCTAACTCCTTAGTTTCCAATCCATCACCAAGGTGAATCGATGTCGACCGCCACCGTTACACATGTCATCAAAGCTCCCACGGGAACCAAATTGCAATGCAAGAGTTGGCTGACCGAAGCCCCCTTACGCATGCTGATGAACAACCTCGATCCCGATGTAGCCGAGCGACCAGAGGACTTGGTCGTCTACGGCGGAATTGGCCGGGCCGCTCGGAATTGGGCGTGTTACGACAAGATTGTGGAGACATTGCAGCGGCTTGAGGTCGACGAGACCTTGCTCATTCAATCGGGCAAACCTGTAGGTGTGTTTCGCACGCACGCCGACGCGCCTCGGGTATTGATTGCCAACAGCAACCTCGTGCCGCACTGGGCGACTTGGGAGCATTTTCACGAGCTGGATCGAGCCGGCCTGATGATGTACGGCCAAATGACGGCTGGTTCATGGATCTACATCGGCAGTCAAGGGATCGTGCAAGGAACCTACGAAACCTTTGTGGCCATGGCCAAGACTCATTTCGGCGGCGATTTCTCCGGTCGCTGGATTCTCACCGCCGGGCTTGGTGGAATGGGGGGGGCCCAACCGCTGGCCGCCACCATGGCCGGGGCTTCGATGCTGGCCATCGAATGCGATCCCCGCCGCATTGAAAAGCGATTGCAGACCGGCTACCTCGATGAGCGGGCCGACACTTTGGATGAGGCCCTGTCCAAGATCGAGCGATCGTGCCAACGTCGCCAGCCGCTGAGCGTCGGCTTGCTCGGTAACGCCGCCGAGTTGCTTCCCGAGATCTATGCCCGCGGAAATCGTCCCGACATCGTCACGGATCAAACTTCGGCACACGATCCGCTGAACGGTTACCTACCGGCTGGTTGGACGCTCGAGCAGGCGGCCGAAGCCCGCAAAACAGATCCCGAATCCGTGATCCGCGCGGCTCGGCGCTCGATGGCCCAACACGTGCGAGCGATGCTTGACTTCCACAAGTCCGGGATTCCCGTCGTGGACTATGGCAACAACATCCGCCAGGTTGCCAAGGAAGAAGGGGTTGTTAACGCCTTCGACTTTCCCGGGTTCGTTCCGGCTTACATTCGCCCGCTGTTTTGCCGCGGAATCGGGCCATTCCGCTGGGCCGCCCTTTCCGGCGATCCGGCCGACATCGCGGCGACCGATCGAAAGGTCAAGGAATTGATTCCACACGACCCGCATCTACATCGATGGCTAGACATGGCAGCCGAGCGGATTCATTTTCAAGGCCTACCCGCGCGGATTTGCTGGGTTGGTCTCGGCGATCGTCATCGCTTGGGGTTGGCCTTCAACGAGATGGTGCGCAAGGGCGAATTGTCGGCCCCGATTGTGATCGGACGCGACCATTTAGATTCGGGTTCCGTCGCTAGCCCAAACCGAGAGACCGAGGCGATGGCCGATGGCTCGGATGCAGTATCGGATTGGCCTTTGCTGAACGCTTTGTTGAATACCGCCAGCGGTGCGACGTGGGTTTCGTTGCATCATGGCGGAGGCGTCGGAATGGGCTTCTCGCAACATTCGGGAGTAGTGATCTGCTGCGACGGTACCGAGGCCGCAGACCGCCGCATTGAACGGGTACTGTTCAACGATCCTGCCACCGGCGTGATGCGGCACGCCGACGCTGGCTATGACATCGCCATCCAGTGCGCCCACGAAAAAGGGCTCGATTTACCAATGATCTGATCGCTGGCAGCCACGCGATTTTGCCTTTCGGTCGCGGGCGACGCGGTTATAATGAAACGTTCTTAGTCGTGTTTCCATCGTCAACCGCTGTGCAATGTCGTCCACTGAGCTACCCAAACACAAGCTGTACATCGAAACCGTCGGCTGTCAGATGAATGTTCTCGACAGTGAAATGGTCGTGGCCGACCTGCGCCGACGCGGTTACGAGTTGACCGACAACACGCGCGATGCCGATACGATCTTGTTCAATACCTGCAGTGTGCGACAGCATGCCGAGGACAAAATCTACTCAGCTTTGGGACGGTTGCGCTTGGCCAAGCAAAAACACCCCGAGAAGATCATCGGAGTGATGGGCTGCATGGCTCAAAAAGATCAAGGGTTGATTTTCCAGCGTGCCCCCTACGTCGATCTGATCGTCGGCCCAGGCCAACTCCACCAAGTTCCCGAGTTGATCGAGCGAGCGCGGGCCGGGGCGCGGCAACAAGCGGCCTTGAGCCTCGGGCGCAAGGACGGCCGCGTCGACGAAATTCGCCGCTCGCATGAGTCCTTCGATCCGCTGCGCGATCCCACCATGCGCCCCACCCCGTTTCAAGCGTATTTGCGAATTCAAATCGGCTGCGACAAGTTCTGCACCTACTGCATCGTGCCGATGACACGCGGCCCCGAGCAAGGTCGCCCCCCCGACGTGCTGGTCGAGGAGGCGCGCCTTCTGGCAGCCCAAGGGACCAAGGAGATCACCCTGCTCGGGCAAACCGTGAACAGCTACCGATTCCAGGACAGCACCGGCCGAGTCACAGATATGGCTGACTTGCTGCACTTGCTGCACGAAGTCGACGGGATTCAGCGAATCAAGTTCGTGACGAACTATCCGAAGGACATGACCTACAAACTGCTGGAAACCGTCCGCGATCTGCCGAAGGTTTCACCCTATCTGCATGTTCCCGCGCAAAGCGGCTCGAACGACGTGTTGCGGCGAATGAAGCGGGGCTACACCGTCGAAGATTATCTCGCCATGATGGAACGTATTGGCGAGACCTTGGGCGATCGCGCCGCCGTCTCCAGCGATTTCATTGTCGGGTTCTGCGGCGAAACTGAGGGAGAATTTCAGCAAACGGTCGATCTGGTACGGCACTGCCGCTTTAAGAACAGCTTTATTTTTAAGTATAGCGAGCGACCAGGAACAAAAGCTGCGGAACTGCTCGCCGATGATGTCCCGGAAGAAGTTAAGAAGCGCCGCAACAATGAACTGCTCGCGATCCAAAATGCGATCAGCGAAGAAGACAATCAACGCTTTCTCGGACAGGTCGTCGAGGTACTGGTCGAGGGCCCCAGCAAGAAAGCCGACGCGGATGCTGCCGATCAGGGAGGGCCTTTGCAGCTCGTGGGTCGAACACTCGATGACCGGATCGTCGTCTTCGATGGCCATCCACGACTGGTTGGGAATATTGTCAAGATTGGCATCTACGAAGTCAGCGCCTTCACCCTTATCGGCACACCAGTAACGCAACACATTGGCCCCAACCTGATGGCAATCGGCAGCCCCAGCCCCTAGCCTCTCCGCACTCTTTGCGTTTCGCCACTAGTAAAGACGCGCAAATCCTACCATGCTGCCGTAACACCCAACTTTGATGCCGCGCGATTCGCATTCAATTGAAAAAAATGCCTCGCGCTCTTGGCAACCTCCTGATTGATGATTAGCAATCCCTCACCGAGCGTCACGTTTTAGTCCGGATTTCGTGGGGGCGGCTTGGAGTGGGTTTTCCGGCCAATGATGCTTGGGATAGCGGCGCAGCAATTCTTTGCGAATGGTCGGATAGGTGTTCTTCCAAAAGCTCGCCAAATCGCTCGTCAGTTGCTGCGGGCGGTAGTTCGGGCCGAGCAACTCCAACAAACAAGCGATCCGGCCTCCGGCCAGTCGCGGCGTTTCCGCCAATCCGAACAACTCTTGCAAGCGAATGGACAATTTGGGAGGCCGACCAACCTCGTAAGCGACGTCGACCTGACTGCCACTGGGAGCCTTCCAGGTCACGGGCAACCATTGATCGAGTTGTCCTTGCCAAGACCCAAGGGCCGCGCGGAGATGATCTCCCCAACGAGCCGACCGCACCTCGTCAAGCGAGCGGCAACCGTAACTAACCGCGCGGGCCAATTCATGCAGATCCGCCTCATCGAACTTTGGCCATGGGTGCTCGGGCAGCCACGCGCGAGCACAAGCAAGTCGCGTGAGCAAGCCACCTACCTCGGGATCGTCAGCCGGGAAAACCCGTTCCCAATGGGCTAAGACCTGTGGCAACAAAACCTCCGCAATTTTTTCTAGATCGGTGGCCGGCACTGGCTTTTCGTCGATAACCAAATCCATGAAGAATTCTCGCCGCCGCGCTTGCACGTTGCGCTGTGTCGGATGAAAAAAATACTCGGTTCCCTCGCTGACCCACTCGACCGGCAGCCGCTCCCGTTCTACTGCCGACGCGAGACGGACTTCGCTGTCTCCCGGTCGCTGCTCGACATCCAAGCAAACAAAGAACTCCGCATCGCGAACGGCCGAGGTTTTTGCAAGTTTGACGCCGACGCCGCCGACCATGACTCCGCGATCGCTCCCGATTTGGCGGCGACGAGCCAAGCGATCCCAGTACGCGGCGGCAATCGCTTGCCGCAGTCGATCGTCATCGGCGGCGGATGCAAAAGCAGTCGCGGGCCGGTATTGCTCCCCCTCTGCTACTGAGCGACCTGCTTCCTCGGCAAGCGCAGTGGAATCACTTTCTCTCAACTCCGCCAGTGCCTCGCACAGCAACCGCGCCGTGCGAGCGACCTGCCGCGCCGCGGCAACTTGCAGTTCGGGTCGCGGCTCGCCGCCCATGAAGGCCTCCATGGCTGCCACCCGATCCACCAGATCGGAGTCGCTGCGCGGGGTATCGCGGCTAGGTGCGGGGAGTCGCGGCTCGCGACCACTTGGTGCTCGAAAGGGATCGCGTTCGCTGAGAAGTGCAGCCGCCAGAGCTCCCCGTTCTCCCACCCCAAATTCTTGGGCGGCCAGCAGTAGGCGAGCCAGCCGCGGAGCAACAGGCATCGCTAGCATGGCTTGGCCACGCGGCGTCACTGCCTCTGCGGACAAAGCCCCAAGGCTGCGCAAAGTCCGCTTTGCCGATTCGATGGCTTCTGGCGAGGGGGGGGTCAACCAAGGAAACTCGGCCGTGTCACGCTCGCCGAGGGACGCTAGTTGCAAAACAGCTCCGGACAAATCACCGCGCAGGATCTCGGGAGTATCGAACTCCGGCCGCCCGCGGTTCATGCTCTCTGTCCAGAGTCGAAAACAAATTCCTGGACCTTGACGTCCTGCACGGCCAGCTCGCTGATCAGCCGACGCCAGAGAAATGCTTTCGAGATTCAGGCGGGACAGCCCAACCGCCGGATCAAATCGGAGAACTCTGGCGCGCCCACTATCGATGACCCCACTGACTCCATCGATTGTCAGTGACGTTTCGGCGACGTTCGTCGATAAGATGATTTTCCGTCGCGTGGCTGGGGCCAGTACGCGATCTTGCTCGTCCGGAGGCAGATCGCCATACAATTCGAACACATCGCAATCCGCCTTGCTGGCGAGGTGCTCAATCGCTCGCCTGGTCCGTTTGATCTCTCCCACGCCCGGCAGGAAAACGAGCAAGTGCCCTGGCGTGCTGGACAGAGCCGTCGGCAAAATTTCCACAACTTGTCGGTCGAGGTCGTCTTGAGTGTATTGGCGAGCGTAGCGCATGGCGACCGGAAAAAGTCGCCCGGGGCTTTCCACCACCGGCGATTGCTCAAGGTACTCAACCAGCGGTCCACAGTTCAAAGTCGCGCTCATCACGACCAGCCGCAAGTCGGGTCGAACCGTTTCCTGAAGCCGCTTGATCATCCCCAAAGCCACATCCAATTCGAGCGTCCGCTCGTGAAACTCGTCGAGCGCGACGGTCGAAAAATTTTCCAAAAAAGGATCGCTTAACAGGCGTCTCAGCAAAACGCCCGTTGTCATGGCAATCAACTGCGTCCGCCCATGCCAACGCCGTTCGCCCCGCACTTGGTAGCCGATTTCTTCCCCTAGCGCTGTGCCCGCAAGCTGGCAAAGTCGCGCGGCAATCGCCCGGGCGGCAACGCGGCGCGGCTGCGTCAGAATTAACTTGCCCGGTTGGTTTCCGGACCTCAGGAGTGTTAGTGGCAGCAGCGTTGTTTTCCCGGCCCCCGGCGGCGCTCGCAAGATGACCCGATTGGTGCGGGACAGATGCTCCAGCAGTTGTGGCAATACCGCGGCGACCGGAAGGTTTTCCAGACCATCAAGCACGTTGGACATGGCGTTCCACAAACAGAAAGCTGACGATCGGAGCTATCGCGGGGACCGGCGCTGCCCGAACAGCCATTCGTAGAACGCCTCATCGCGATAGGTCTCGGTCCAACTATCATGGCCGACGCCCGGCAACTCGCGATACTTGAGCGAACCTTGCGCCTCCTTCAAAGCTCGCACCATCCGCCGTGACCGCTCGACCGGAATGATCCGATCCGCGTCGCCATGGACAATCCAGAGGGGCACCGTTTTCAGGCGGTTGATCGCCTCGCCGCTATTGTCACCGCCGCCGCAGATGGGTGCCGCCGCCGCGAACAACTCGGGCCAACGTGTGGCGGCGTCGAAGGTGCCATAACCTCCCATCGAAATCCCCGTGACATAGACCCGGTCGGGGTCGATCGGCAGGGTCGCCAGCGCGTGATCCAGAAGTCCCTTACAAAGGGCCATGGTCGGACTTGGCTGTTCGGGCATGCGGTGCTCGTCGCTGCACCAGTTCACGGCCACCCAGGCCGTTTCGTGGGGGCATTGCGGGACGAGCACAAAGCACGGGTACCGGTCCCGCCGCGCCACGAACTCTCGAATGCCATGTTTGAGTTGAGCTTGATTGTCATGCCCCCGCTCCCCTGCGCCATGCAAGAACAAGATCAAAGGATACTTCTGGCCATCCTCCAACTGCTGCGGAGCGAGCTGGCGATATAACAATCGATCCCCCTCTGCCGAAATGAATTCCTCCCGGCTCAAGGCCGCTTGCCAATCGCCTCCGCGAGGGGGGTCGGTCAGAACACGATCCTTGCGCGAATCGGATGGTTGCTGAGAAAATAGCGAGTCTTCGTTCACGTAGGGCATCAAAGTACAGAGGGCAACAAGAATCATCCATCGAAGTGACTTGCGAAACATGGGTTGAAGCTCTCTGTCGACGATACGAATGACAAACTAAGGCAACTTGTTCCGATTATACCGCGCCCAGGGCTACTTAACGAACTTGACCTCCAGCTTGCCCGAATTGTCATGCAGCTCCGCGGGTGATTCGTTGATTCGAAACACGACGGCACCGTCGGCGTTGGCGATCAATGTAGCTTCGGTACCGATGGGAATCGGCGATGAAAGTTGATAATCTTCGTTGAGGATGGCCGCCATCAACATGCCCACGCGTTGCCCTTGATAATAGCGGAGGGAAACGCCATTGGCTTCGCAAGGAATGGAAATTCTGGCGCTGTCCGCGGAGTCCTCTGCAGGTGGAGTGTCCGCAGCTTCGTCCCCAACGATCGGCAAGGCACGTTCGCCCCGATCTCCCTGAAAGTCCTGACGGCCGAGCGGACGCTGCGGATCGACCTGCATTACGATGAACTGACCGGAGGCGGAGATGCGAACTTCGTCGCCTTTCTGGACAAGTATCGTCGAGATTTGCCAGTTGCGGTCGGCGAAGATCGTGGCCACTTCGTAGCCGTCGCGCAATTCACACACAGCGGGCAGGATGGTGGTTCGATCGGCCGTTGTGCCGTAAGTGAGCTCACTCAAGAAGGTCTGCCAATCGCGTTCGATTTGCGCCCACCATTCTTTTTCGAACCAAGATTTGAACTTGGCACTGAAAGCCGCCGTCGTCACAGCGGCATGTTTGGGAAGTTTTCGATACTCTTCGGTCGTGAACGGGTGCCCGCTCAAAAACTCGCAAGCGGCCCAGGCCCACGCGTAACTTTCGGCGTCGTAGAAACTAATCGCCGACAAATCGAAAACTTGGTCCAGCCGCATCGTTTGTTTTCTGGCGACCGCATCACGGATCACCTTCGGTCGTCCCCAATATTCGCACTGATCCGCATGCGTGAGCCGAGCATTAAGTTCCAAACGGGCATTTTCCCACCGATGCAGTGCGAGTTTCTCGGCCATCCCCTCGCTGTACCAAGCGGGGCCAGAACCTCCTAAAAACCATTGCATAAACGCATGGGTTCCCTCATGCAGCACCAAATGCCGTGTGTAGTAATTGCCAGGCTGTTCGACGACCCAAAAATGGTAACCGCGATTGTAGCCGGTCGGGAATTTCGGCAAATCATCGGGGAGCATCCCCGCCTGGCGAAACTTTTCGCGGTCCCGCATCAAAAACGCCACCAAGGACCAGTGCCGAGCCTTGCCCGGGTTGATCCCAAACAGCCGGCACCACTGCGGAACCGCCGCATCGAATACCGCCACCAATTCATCGATATCCTCTCGAGACGGGATGTCCGTATACATTGTTAGGTAAGTTCCCGAAATCTTGCGCAGCCCGAGAGCATCCGCGCGGGCATCATCGATGTCGAGTGGTCGTCCCATTTGGGGGTTGAGCCGCGTCATTTCTTTGACATTGGGCTGCGCGAATGCCCAAGCCGATGCGAATAGGCATACCACAAACGACCAAGAAAACAATGTCCAATATTTCATGAGCAAATCTCGCAATTTTGATCAGGGTTGCGATAGCAATCGGGATCAGCGGGTGTCAAATCATCAGTATTCCCATTGTGTCGCATGGAAATCCGGCTTTGGCATCGCGTCCGAACCCGGGATCGGATCACTTTCGTCGATGGGCACTCGCCTCGGTCGTGACGGCAGTAAATCGAGGCCAGCATTGGAGGGTGGACCGAAACTCGAGGTGTGACATGGCATCGCGGCTGCCAAGGGTTGCCAACTTTGATTCGTGCCGCGCCATCGTCGACGCTATGTGACCATCGATTCAATCGGTCGCATGGCCCGATTCGCTGCGCCTTCAACCTTTTTGCAATGCCGGGAATTATACTCAAGGACGAATTTCAGGTCAGCATGAATTTGGGCGAGGCCAGGGGCGATGTTAGGCAGACTCAATTTCTTCTTTCTCTTGGTCTCTTTGTTGTGCGGGTGCGCCGCGGAACGGTCGCGGGAAGTGATCGTCTATGTCGCACTCGACCGAGAATTCTCAGAGCCCGTTTTGAAACGGTTCGAGCATGAAACCGGAATCCGGGTAGTGCCGAAATACGATGTGGAAAGCAACAAGACGGTGGGATTAGCGAACGAGTTGCTGGAATCGGCCGGCCGTGGTCGCGCCGATGTATTTTGGAACAATGAGGTACTACATACGCTCCGTCTGATGCGAGCCAATCGACTAGCACCTTATGCAAGCCAATACGCCGCCGACTATCCTGAGGAATTCCGCTCGCCCCAAGGGCTGTGGCATGGCTTTGCCGCAAGGGCCCGCGTCTTGATCGTCAACACGAAACTGTTGCCTGACCCTTCCGATCATCCCCGCTCGATCAGGGAACTCGCCAATCCGCGCTGGCAAAATAACTGCGGCATGGCCAAGCCGTTTTTCGGAACGACAGCCACGCAGGCCGCAGTGATTTTTTCCACATGGCCTGAGGAGGCCGCCGCAGATTTTTTCCGACAAGTCGTGTCCAACGCACGCCTCGAAAGCGGCAACAAGACCGTCGCACGGAGGGTTGCCGAGGGACATTACGCCTGGGGGCTCACCGACACCGACGATGCCATCATCGAAATCGAGCGGGGATTCCCTGTCACCATCGTCTATCCAGATCAAGGTGCCGATGAGGAAGGCACGCTCTTGATCCCCAACACGCTCGGCATCTTGGCCGACGCACCCCACCCTGAGGAAGCGCGGCAGCTCATCGATTTTCTGCTCAGCCCCGAAATCGAAAAAATGCTGTGCGAATGCCCCAGTGCGCAACTGCCCTTGAATCAACGCAATGCGGCTACCATCTCGCGCGTAGCGATCGAAAACATGCGCGTGCAAACGGCGAACTTCCCGAAGGCGGCCGCTCACTGGGAAAAAACCCTGCGCAAGTTGAAGTCGATCATTTACTGAGTAGCAGCGTCGCCAAGTTGTTAAACCCTACCGATTTTGTTCATTAAACGGCCACAGCTAACCAAAAAATTGTTCTGCGGAGCGACGGTCACTCTGTTAAACTTTGCGGACCTCCGGTCCGGTCCGCGGCTCCTTCCGCCCGATCACGCGTTAGATCCGCTACAGGTTTTTACAAACTCGGTAAACCGTGCGGATCAGATAACAATTTTTTGATGAACCGCTCGAAGTCGTTGTGCCTGACATGGCGGTCGAAAGAAGAGAACGACCTGTGTCGAATCGACCAGTTTTTCAACTTTCTCCGCGAGTAGGTATTACACTATGAAAACGAACCTTCATCTAACGGCGAGCTTGTTGCTCTGCGTCTGCGCCTTGACGGCGGAGGTCGACGCCCAACAAGCCGTGACCAACATGGCGACGATTCAAAATGCGTCCTTAGCCAAGTCCTATGCTAATCCGCCCCGTGTGCCCTACGAGGAATCGACCGCTAACTCCACCGCAGGCTGTGACAGCGCCGGCGGCTGCTGCTCCAGCGGTGCTTGCGGTGGTGCTTGCGGTGGTGGACGTCGCAGCCTGTTCGGTGGCTGGTCCGGACTGAGCCGATTCCGTCTCGGCGGAGGTTGCGGTTGCTCTGCCAATGGTTGCGACTCGGGTTGTGCAAGTGGTAGCTGCAACCTTGGTGGCGATTGCGGGGGTTGCGTTTCGGCCACTTGCTGCGGCACCGGACTGGCAGGCGGATTATCCGGCTTCGGCTTTAACTGCTGCCGCCGCAGCGATCGCGGTTGCTCCACCGGCTGCGACTCACAAGGAGGGGGAGGGGCGGGTTTCCGCGGATTCGGATTGCTTGGCCTGATGGGGGCACATGGTTGCGGATCACCTTCGCCCTGCTGCGGGGTCTATCATAATCTGTTTGGCGGTTTTAGCGCGCCCCAAAACGTCAATACGAGCATCGCTCCGGATTTCGATATCGATCTGCACAGCGGCTGGCTGGTCGGCCGCGCGGTCGGACGGCAACTCAATTGTTGCTGGCGAACCGAAGTTGAATTCAGTTTCCGCAACAACAGCGTCGCCCGAGTCATTAATGCGGGCATTGCTGGACCAGAAATCGGCGGTCGAGCCAACGTCACCTCGGGGATGCTGAACATCGTTCGCGACTTGCCCCCACGGGGAGCTTGCAACGATATCCGCCCCTATGCCGGGGTTGGAGCAGGTGTTGCCTATGTGAACTTTGAAGCCGACGATCCGTTAACCGGCTTTTACGATGCTCGCGGCACGACGGGAGTCTACCAAGCTTTTGTCGGCACCTCGAAGCGCGTCCGCCAGTGCGTGGACGTTTACGGCGAGTATCGTTTCTTCGGTACGGATAACTTCTGCGTTAACCTGACCGACCCCAATGGAGGCGCGGGAAGAATCGAGGCCAACCTCGCTCAGCACAATTTCATTTTCGGTGTACGACTCTGGACGCGTTGATTCTCGTAGAGGAAAAGCTTAAGCTGAATGCGTCGAAAACGGCACGAAAGCAAGACAGTTTGGAGGTTGACTCCAAACTGTCTTTGTTTTTAAGAGCCTTTCCCCAAACCGGTTAGTATGCGGCACCGGCGGAGGGGAGGCACATCGCCCGCCGCTGGGAGAGTACTGAACCAGCCGCAACAACAGCATCCGGGTTGGTTCAGCTGCTCATGGCGGTCGACCGACTCCGACGTTTCCGCTGCGGCTCGCTCCGCGCCGCTGCTGCGGCCCGGCTGGTTCGGAGCGAGAGCCGAAAAAAACGTTTCTGGTTATCCGAGGAGCACAGGTCGCTCTCTCCGGAGCAACCTGCGCCGAACTTCTCGAGCCTTTCAAATTGGCTTTAAACTCGGAAGCGGAAAACTGCGGCCAAGCCCGAGGAGACATCATAATCACTTTGCCGAACGGCCATGACCCTGCCGCCGGCCAGCAGTACGCGGCAAGCGATTTCGTCCAGCACGTCATAGTTCTTTGCCGTCGCCGTTTCATCGAAACTGACTCGGCCATCGCTGTCGTCGACATGCCCGGGAACCTCACGATCGAGGTCGACGAGCAAGGTCTCGACGGCACCGCAGGTGGCTGCCCGAGCGACATCCGAAATTTGCTTCGATCCTCTCCCCTCGGAGGCTCGCCGGTCGAACAAGCGGGCGAAGGCTGCAATCTCCTCGGAGTTGATTCGATCCAGGATCTTGCGGGCCTCTTTTTCGAGAAACTCATTCGTCGCTTGGTCCGCATTCCCGCCGATGAAGTCAGTCGCCAAATGGGGATAGCTATTCACCGAGCGGTAGATCGAAGCGAGAGCATCGGTCGCGGCCAAGATCAGCGGTTCGGTGTGCCCACTGAGGATCGGCCGCAGCGCTGCATCGACATGGCGGGCGTATTGCCGCAAGCGAGTTTTTTGTCCTTCCTTGCCCTGGATGCGGCCTGCCGGCGAAGGATCGTTGATCGAAGCCTTCCCGACCGCCGAAGCGGCATCACGCGGCAGCGAAGGTATTTTGACTGGGGTCGCCGGGACGCCGTGATAAACCTCGTGCAGCGTCGCGCCATTTTCACCGAAGACGAGCACGAAAGCATGTTGCCGGAAGGTCACCGCACGCAACAGAGGCTTGAGATGAAAACGATCGGCGACCTCGAAGCCAGGATGCAGGCGATTGGGGAGACGATAAGTCAATAGTTGATCGGGGGTCGCGTAGACGGCCAGGCTATTTGCCTGCTGGGCCCAAAAATGATCGTCCTCGACGAGATCTTCGAGATGTTCTGCAATACTGCGTGCGGCAGATTTCCAAGCCGGGACTTGCTCCATTTGATGGATAGCATCGCGACTGAGATTCTTCAATTCGATGCGATCCCCTTGCGCTTGATTGGTCAGGGGAGTCGTGTTTAGCCAAATCGAAACGAGCCCTTCGCCGCGCGCCTGTGCCAAACGTCGCAACTCGGCAGCGGTGGGAATGTCGACAAATAACATGGAAGTCCTTTCTTAGAAAATGGCCATGCGCTGTCAACGATTGATCTCACGATCAGCCACAACGCGCGGCGTATGGGTCAAGCTTGATTACAAAATGAACTGCCGGAATTCGTTAGTGTCCAGTTTTCACAAGAACCGCGGGCTTACCACTTTGCGGCTGGAATGTTTCGAGAATAATCCTGGTACGGAAATTACAAGAGCTACTGCGCGTCGGCTGATTTGGCAAACCCTTGGCTCGAAATTCGTCAAAGCCCCAGTCGCGAATACTTCGGACCTCTTGGCCCTTACTGACGATTGTCCCCATCAACGGACAGCGAACAAGAGGAGTGGCGTGAGTTGAATTGTCTCTCGCAACGGAAACGCTCCCGCTGTTGACGCGCGCCGCCGATGAGCGAAATCGCCCACCGTATTCCGATCAGCTGAAAAACGCGATGGCGTTTGCGAACAGTTGGCGACCTTGGGGTGCGGGCTCGTGCCGCTGCCGTGTCCAGGAGGGATGTTGCGTCGGGAAGATGAATCGCTCAGGGTGAGGCATGAGCCCGAAAATCCGCCCCGTCGGGTCACACAGTCCGGCGATGTCATCGTAAGAGCCATTGGGGTTGTCGCTCGCCCCGTGGCTGCGATAGCGAAGGGCGACCTGGCCGCGCAGGCGAAGTTGCTGAAGCACCTTTTCATCGCGGACCACGAAACGGCCCTCGCCGTGGGCGATCGGCAATTCCAGCTTGTCGATCCCCCACAAAAAGACGCAGCGGCTGTCGCCGGGCACCAAACCGACCCACCGATCGAGGTAGCGACCGCTGGTATTCCAGGTCAGCGATGCGGGAAACCCCTGTTCATCTTCCTCGAACAGCAAACCTGTTTTCACGAGGACTTGAAAGCCGTTGCAAATCCCCAAGATCAGTTTTCCCTGCTCAGGAAACCGCGCGAGACGTTCGAACAAACGATTGCGGACTTGCTGAGCCAAAATTTGCCCGGCTGATAAATCATCTCCGTAGCTGAAGCCACCGGGAAATACCACGATTTGAAACTCATCCAGTCGTTGCGGCTCGTCGCGCAGCTGATTGATGTGCAGCGCGGTGGTCAGGCCCCCCGCCATCTCGAAGGCGTAGGCCGTCTCCGCATCGCAGTTCGTTCCTGGAGATCGCAAGACCAAGACTCGCGGTTGCACCATCGTTGTTATTTCCAATGGAAGGTAGCTTGCCAAATACGTTTCAACTCGACGAGCGACTCATCGACTAGCACGAGCGAATTACTGCGCAGTACCAGTCGCGGGGACGAGGTGACCGCACCGACCACCGCTGCCGCTCCCGGTTCGAAACGATCGAGGAATTGCGTGAGATGTTCTGTGGGAACCTCGCACAAAAATCGGCTGGGCGATTCGGAAAACAATATTTCGAAGTCCGTGAGGTTTCGTCCCGGCTCCAGCGGCAATCCCGCCAGATTGATCTCCGCCCCGCATCCGCCCGCGAACGCCATCTCGGCCGCTGCCACTGCCACCCCCCCTTCGCTGAGGTCGTGGCAGCTGCGCACCCAACCGCCGACAATCGCTCGGTGTAAATCTGAAAAGAGGCGAGCGGCCCGCGGCGGATTGACCTTGGGGACTTCGCCGCGGCCGTGCTGGCCGAGGACCAGTGCCGCATGAGAGCCTCCCAAGTGTGGACCCGTCCACCCGACGGCGACCAGGGCGTTACCCGGCTCCTTCAGGTCCATCGTCACCGCGCGGCTGACATCGGGCAGTTGGCCCAAGGCGCTGATCAGCAGTGTCGCCGGAATCGAGATCGTTTGTTTCTGACCGCTGGAATCGGTGTAACTGAATTCGTTGTTGAGGCTGTCCTTGCCACTGATGAATGGCGTGCGGAACGCGATTGCCGTATCGTGACAACCGAGTGCCGCTCGCACCAGCGTTCCCAACGTTTGGGGACGGTCCGTGTAGCCCCAGCAGAAGTTATCGAGCACCCCGATGCGACTCGGATCAGCGCCGACGGCCACGCAATTGCGCACCGCCTCATCGATGCTGCAGGCCGCCATGTGGTAAGGATCGAGATCGCCCAGCAGCGGATTCATCCCGCAAGCCACTGCGATCCCGCGAGATGAATCAAGCAACGGCCGAACTACAGCCGCATCGCTTGGCCCATCGTGTTCAGCGCCGACCAGAGGCTTGACGACGCTGCCGGCCAACACTTCGTGATCGTACTGGCGAATGATCCATTCCTTGCTGGCGACGTTGGGCGCTGCCAATATCTTTTTCAAAACTTCGCCAGCTGTGACGCTTGCATTCCAGTCGTCAGCGAACGATCGCACTGGCTGCTCGCGGAACACCGCGTTGCGAATCACAGGGGGGCGTCCGCTGTGGAGGAACTCCATGTCGAGTTCACCGACGAGGTGCCCTTCGTAGTACAACGAAAGCGTCCCTGTGGGAATGAACCGTCCGATCGCCGTGGCCTCGACTGACTCCGCCGCGCACAGTTCGGCGAACTCCGTCCATTTTTCCGCGGGCACGGCAAAGACCATCCGCTCTTGCGCCTCGGAAATCCAAATCTCCGTGTACGACAGACCAGCGTATTTCAAAGGAGCTCGCTCGAGCCAGACCTCCGCCCCGATGTCCTCGCCCATCTCGCCGATCGCGCTAGAAAATCCACCGGCCCCGCAGTCGGTGACGGCATGGTAAAGGCCGCGGTCGCGCGCCTGCAGCATCACATCCAGCACCATTTTTTCGACGATCGCATTGCCAATCTGCACCGCGCCGCTGCTGACCCGCTCGCTGGCCTCGGTCAGCTCCACCGAGCTGAACGTCGCGCCATGGATGCCATCGCGTCCCGTGCGACCGCCGAGGACGACGATTAAGTCTCCCGGCTGAGCCTCCTTGAAGCTCATCTCGTGAGGCAGCAAGCCGACGTTGCCGCAAAAGACCATCGGATTGCCAAGGTAACGGTCGTCAAAGAAAACCGCGCCGTTGACGGTCGGGATGCCCATGCGATTGCCGTAGTCGCGAACGCCCGCCACGACCCCCTTCATGATTCGTCGCGGGTGTAGTACGCCAGGGGGCAAGCTCTCGAAATCGCGCTCCGGCGACGCGAAACAAAAGACGTCGGTGCTGCAAATGGACTTGGCCCCCAAGCCTGTACCCATCGTGTCGCGGATCACTCCGCCGAGGCCCGTATTCGCGCCGCCGTAGGGCTCGATCGCCGAGGGTCGATTGTGCGTTTCCACCTTGAAGGTGACGTTGTAATTGTCGGTGAACTTCACGACCCCCGCGTTGTCTTTGAAGACACTTACGCACCAGTCGTTGTCGCCCAACTCGCGGCGGATCGTTTGGGTCGCTGCGAAAATCGTTTCCTTCAGCAAGTTGTCGAAGTGCCGCGATGTTACGCCATCGTCGTAAGTGACTCGGCCGCCAAGCGTTTTGTGGCTGCAATGCTCGCTCCACGTCTGCGCGATCGTTTCGAGCTCGATGTCGGTCGGCTCGCGACCGAGCTGCCGATAATGCTGCTGGATCGTCTGCATTTCGATGAGCGTCAGACTCAGCTGGCCTTCGCGGCTGATCCGCTGCAAGGCGTCGTCATCCGCCTCCCGAATCGGGATCCTATGCAACTGGAATCGATATAGGGATCCGCTGTTAAGCCGATCGAGTTTCAACGGACCCCATACGAGGTCTTCGATCGAATCGTTGCACAACACGCGCCGCGCCAGACGTTGCAGCGTCTCCTGGCCGATCCCCGAGAAGACGAATTTGCGAAACGTGCGCACCCCTTCGACGTCATAGCCTAACTCGCGAATCGCCAGCCCAGCGCTTTCGGCTTCGGGATCAGTCACGCCGACCTTGGGCAGGACGTACACCATGCGGTCGGTGGCCGCGCGGGGTGAAAATTTTTCGTCGCCGACTTGGCCAATCGTCGCTCGATGAACGACTGGCTCGGCCAACAGTCGCCGAGCCACCTCTGCGGTCTGGGCCGAGTCGAGGAAGCCCTGAACCAAAAACCCGCGGCACGACTGAACGCTCAGATCGGTCCCAGGCTGGAGCAATCCGAGTTCCGTCGCAGCGTCGAGGACCTCCTCAGCCAGTCGATCGGGGAAACCAGATGCGGCCGAGAGCTCGACTTGCCACAGGGTACTGGCTGTTGCCTGATTCGGTGCTGGACTTGACGATGATTCAACAGCATGAGCCACGAGATTCCCCGCAATAATGGAGGCCAAACAGGATTGCTGACCGACATTTTACGGGTTTTCGCTCGACGCGACAGGGGCGCCGATTTGGCCGCGGCGCGACGCGTGCGCTGGCCCATCACGGGCCGCTTCGCAACAACTGCCGCAAGGCGGCCAGAAACCGTTCAATCTCCTCTCGGTCCGTGTGCAAGTGGCAGGAGACGCGCACATACCAGCGGTCTTGAAAATGAATCACGGGAACTTCGATGCCGAACCGCTCCCATAATTCTCGTTGCAGCCGAGACCAATCTCCCGCAGGAAGCGGGACATGGGCCATCGTGCCGTACCAGCCAGCCGCACGATCGCCCAGCGGCCGCTGCCCAGTGATCTCGATCAAGCCCTGTTCCGCCACTCCAGCCAGCCAATAAGCCCGCTGGCGGAAGGCCTCCAGTCCGACCTCCTCCAAGAAGTCAATCGCTGCGGGTATCGCCAAAAACCCGCTGTAGTCGCGCGTCCCTTGCCATAGAAACTCCTCATCCCAACGCGACGGCATCGCCGGTGGCAGTAAGCCCCAACTCTTTATGAGCGGCTGCATGTAACCATGCTGCCGCGGATGAGCATACAAAAAACCCGTTCCCAGTGGCGCGCACAACCACTTGTGACAACTCGCGACGTAAAAATCGCAGTCCAGGTCATCAATATCGAGCGCCACCTGGGCCGGAGCATGAGGACCATCGACGCATATCGCGAAATTCCGCTCCCGCAGTCGGACAGCCAGCTCCGCTACGGGCCAAATCAAGGCCGTGGGGCTGGTGATATGGCTGATCACCACCAACCGCGTGCGGTTCGTGATCCGCCGCAAGACGGCGTCGATAAGTTCGTCGGGAGTCTCGAATCGCCGCGGCATGTTGGCGACCACTACCGCCGCATCGCTCCGCGCCACGCGTCGCCGCCAGATCCGGTCGACCGCTCCGTATTCATGGTCGGTCAACACCACTTCGTCTCCGCGAGCCAACGGGAACGATTCGGCGACGACATTCATCCCGTAGGTCGCGTTATCGACGAACGCCAAATTGCCGGGCGCCGTGCCAACGAAATGCGCCAGCCGCTCCCGCGCCACGCGGAGTTGCCCCTCGACTTGGCGGCAATAGACATCCATCGGCTGCCGATCGCAGTCATCCAGCCAGCGGCGGCGCACCTCGCGCACCGGCCGCGGAGAAACGCCGAACGAACCGTGGTTCAAGTAGAGTGTGTCAGGGCGAATATCCCACATTCCCCGCAGGTCTTCCCAGTCGGCACAATGGTCTACGCGGCGATGTTTCATGATAAGTCCAGAAGGAAAATCGGATGACGGTTTCAGCTTTCGAGGCTGTACTATTGCGGCTTTGACGAAGAGAAATCGTAACCCGATGCGGTCCCGCAAGGGCGACACACGACGGCAGCTGATTCCGAGATCTCCCTTCATTCGCGCTGCGGGTTGGCTACGGGAGCGACTTCAAAAGTTGCAACCGGCGGCTTGTCGTTTTGCCGTAAGCCGTGCCACGAAATTAGACAATCTTGCCCGTCTTTTGGGCAGGCGTCTCAGGACGGCTACTAACGAAAGGCACCATTGCCGCGATACACCCGTGCGACGTTGTTTCTTTGCAGGCTGGCATGAGAGTTGCTGCGCAGGTCCGTTTTCGTTTGTCGGTTGATTTCCTCACAGGTGGATGAATGACCCCCAAAGAGATTCTTGCGCTTTGTCGCGAAAAAAGTGTTCGTGCTGTCGATTTGCGTTTTATGGATTTTATCGGCACATGGCAGCACACGACGATCCCCGTCAATCGCCTGACTGAGGACACGTTCGTCGACGGCCAAGGCTTTGACGGTTCAAGCATTCGCGGTTGGCAGCAGATCAACGAGAGCGATATGCTGCTGGTTCTCGATCCCACCACTGCCTTCCTCGATCCGTTCACCGAATTAGCTACTCTGGTGCTGATCTGCAACGTGCAAGACCCCCTGACGCGCGAGGACTACAGCCGCGACCCGCGGAATATCGCACGCAAGGCCGACGCCTACCTCAAGCAAACTGGGATCGCCGACGTCGCTTATTTTGGCCCCGAGGCCGAGTTCTTTATTTTCGATGACGTTCGCTTTGATCAAAACGCGCACTCGGGCTACTTCTATCTGGACAGCGAAGAAGCCGAGTGGAACCGCGGCCGCGAGGAGTTCCCCAACCTAGGCTACAAGATTCGGCACAAGGAAGGCTACTTCCCCTGCGCGCCGACCGACAAGCTGATGGATATTCGCAACGAAATGATGCAAACCATGATCGATGTCGGCATCGAGGTCGAGGCGCAACACCATGAAGTCGCTACCGGCGGTCAAGCCGAAATCGACATCAAATTCAACGAGATGGTCCGGGTCGCCGATCAACTGATGATGTACAAATACATCGTCAAGAACGTGGCCTACAAGCACCGCAAAACCGTGACCTTCATGCCCAAACCAATCTACGGCGACAACGGGTCCGGCATGCATGTGCATTTCTCGCTGTGGAAAGGCGGCAAGCCGCTGTTTGCGGGAGACGGCTACGCCGGGCTAAGCCAAACCGCCCTCTACGCGATCGGTGGCATCCTGAAACACGCGCCCGCCATCTTGGCGTTCTCCAACCCGACCACCAACAGCTACAAACGGCTGGTGCCGGGCTACGAAGCCCCGGTCAATCTCGCCTACTCGCAACGCAATCGCTCGGCATCGTGCCGTATTCCGATGTACAGCAACAGCCCCAAGGCCAAACGGATCGAGTTCCGGTGCCCCGACCCCAGTTGCAATCCCTATTTGGCCTTCTCGGCCATCATGATGGCAGCCCTGGATGGAATTCAAAACAAGATCGATCCTGGTTCCCCGCTGGACAAAGACATTTACGACTTGCCCCCCGAAGAAGCCGCATTGGTTGAGAAAACCCCGGCGTCGCTCGACGCCGCGCTCGATGCCCTGGTCAAGGACCACGAGTTTCTCTTACGCGGCGATGTCTTCACAAAGGACGTCATCGAGAACTGGATCAAGTACAAACGGCTCAAAGAGGTCGATGCCCTTCGCCTGCGGCCGCATCCCTACGAGTTCTGCCTGTACTTCGATGTCTAAGCGATGGTGTTGTTGCCAAACGAATCAACCACAGCCGCCTTGGCTTGGGCTCCCCTCCCACACCGAGATCACTTGCCCGCGTTTTCCAACTCCATGCTCCATCGTGGCGATAACCTCAAGCCCCATGTAGTGGTGCTGGAAAAATCTATTTTCCCACTGGGAGGGTCGCGGCCCAAGCAGAGCGCAGCCTCGAGGAGGGGATACTGCGAGGCCGTGGGATGAGGGCCGCTCAAGGGCCACCGGAAGGGTCGGCGACCGGCGAGGGGTCAGCTTCGCTTCTTCCTGACCTGCGGTCTGAGGCAGCTTCCCCTCTCTGGCCCTAGCAGGCCGACTTTCCCCCAAGGGAGAGTGCGGAGATGAAATGGATGTGTCATTTATTCTTTCTTCGTCACAATGTCGGCGATTTTGTGCCGGCGCGCCTGGAGTAGAGCAGCCAGGGAATTAATGATGGCGTAATACCCAGCGACGGAGGCCAGGGTACCGAGCATGGACCCTAACAAATACCAGGGGACCTCGCCAAGGATCGGCGACCCTAGGAACCACCACTCAACGCCGAGCGGAACCACGCAGGGCACGATAAGCAAGGGCAGCAACGCGAAAATCAACAACTGGAGAAACGCCGTGGTCACACCGATGCTCCGCGGCTGCAACGAACCGGGCTTGACGGTCAGCGGTGTCACGATCGACAACAGATTGTTCACAAAAAAGTTGATGAACATGATGGTCACCAATTGGAAAGCATTGGCGAGCAGGTGCGACCACTCCAGCCGTACAAAAAATTGAAACACGAGCAAGGCCAGCCAGCCGAATAGCAAGCCGACGGGGAGAATGGCCATGTTCTTTCCCAGCAAGAGATCACGTGTCGAAATCGGCAACAGCAGATAGCTGCGGAAACCGTCTCGATCGAAGCCGAATTGGTTGGCAATCAACTGGTTGACGCTGGTTGACGCGATGAAGCAGACCCCCAAGCCGAGCAAGGTATTGATCCATTCGTTGCCACTCTCCACCACTTTGGAATTGAGTGCCGCCGCCATCACGCCGACCAAGACAAACCAGACCAAAACGGCGATTTTGATTTCGGGGGATCGGCTGTAACTTTTCAACGTGGCTAGTGCGATTGCCGTTTGTGTTGGGTTCAGCCAGAGCCAGTTCGCCTCAATCCAGTTACTCGATTGGTGAGCGGCCGCGTCGATTGCTGGTTCTCGCTCCATGACGGCGGACTCCTCACCCTGCGAGCGATCGTTGCCCATGGCAAGTTTTCTACGCCGATTTTGGTGATCTCCCGTATCGAGCAGACTCATGGCAATGGCCTGTCGGGTACCCCAGACCAATGCGAGTGCGCCCAGCGCGAGCATGCCAAATAAAGCCAGGCCAGCAGCCGCGGGTTGATTCCGTTGGATGGCCGTTATTCCGCCGGGCAGCCAAGCTACGGGAAGGTAACGATTCACTTGATCGAGCATCGCCAGCCAGCGCTCGCGCCGCTGTTGCCGTTCTTGCAAGCGGCGCTGATTGACTTGTTCCATCGCTTGGGCGAAGGCTTGATCGTCGATCTCGCCTTGACTCCGCTGCCGGAGGAGTTCCAATTGCTCGACTGTAATCCGCTGGTTGACGGCGCGAAAACCGTTGGGAGCGATGGTTTGTAGGGTGTAAGGGATAAGGAACAGCAACCCGATCATGAACGAGCCCGCGGCGATCACGAGTCGGCGGCGGCGCTGGTTGCTCATCAGGCTCACCAGCCAACTGCGGAACAGCCAGGTGACCGCTGTCACCATGAAAAAGAACGCCAGGACCAGAAACGGTGACAGCCAGTACCAACCGCCGTAGCGCAGCCCCAAGGCGCAGCCGAGGGCCAACATGCTGGGGAAAAAGTAGACCAGGTTCAGGCTGATCAGGGTCGCCGCATAATTTAGCCAAACCACTTGCTGGGGACGCATGGGCAAGTGGAGAAACTTGCTCAGCGTCAAGGCCTCGGATTGCTTGAGGTCCATCCAGACGCTGAGCAGCCAGGCGGCAAGGAATACCGTCACCAGTCCATCCCATAGATAAGGAATCCACCAGGGAACCTCGGCTGGAAATATGATGTTACTTGCCGTGAAAATCCCGCCGACAGTCCCGACCATAGAAAAGCCGATGATCGCCAGGAGCAACACGGTCAAGATGCGCGAGACGACGGTCAGCCTTAGGAACTGATTCTTCAGGATGGTGACTCGCAACCAAGCGACGGTCGCCAGGTGCCGAACGAACGTCACGGGGTGCCTCCTTCGAGCCAACTCAATCGTTGAGCGACTTCCTCGTGAGCGCCGACTCGTTGGAGGAAACTTTGTTCTAAGGTGCCCCCTTGGCGCAAGTCAGCCAAGGTCGATTGCTCCACCAGTTTTCCGGCGGAGATGATCCCCACATGAGTGCACAACCGTTCGACGATTTCCAGAACGTGGGACGTCAGAAAAACGGTCGAGCCCCGTTTGACGTATTCGGTCAGCACGTCGCGGATCACCCGCGAAGCCACGGCGTCGACTCCTTCGAAGGGCTCGTCTAAAAACAGCAGATCCGGATTGGGCAAGAGCGCGGCGGCCAGTGCCAGTTTCTTTTGCATGCCGTGCGAATATTCCATGGCCAGTTTTTTATGTTCGCGATCGAGGCCGAGCAGTTGCAACAACTCCGCCGAGCGGTGGCGAATCGTGTCGCGGTCCAGCAAAAATACCCGGCCGACGAACGTCAAATATTCCACTGCCGTCAAATTCTCGAACAACGAGAGTCCTTCGGGGACCACGCCAATCCGGCGGCGAATGGCCAGGGAATCTCGATCGGAATACGGATCGAGTCCCAGGACGCGAATCGAGCCCGCCGACGGTCGGAGAAGCCCTGTCAGCATTTTGATAGTCGTAGACTTCCCGGCGCCATTTGGCCCCAAGAATCCATAAAAGGTTCCTTGCTCGACCCGCAAGTTAATTTGATCGACGGCACATTGATCTCCAAAGAATCGTGTGAGATTTTCCGTTTCGATGGCGGGCGTGATTGAGTTCATTGACATCCTGAGACTTGGAAATTGGTAGTTGGTTTGGTCGACCAGCCGATCGACGTGTTGGCCGTTCGTGCCATATCGGAAGCCGGTGCGTCATTCCCCTGGATGATTTACTATTTTTTCAAATTTTCGGGTCGGTTCGCACATAGCTCGGGGTAATTTTTGCCGCGATCGATTCTGCCCGGACTTCCTGAAAAGTATCGTAGCTTATTTCGCATTTTGTATCGGTTGCGAATGCCAGTTTGACCGCCGGTAATCGATCCTCTGAAGGTTACATCGCCATCATTTGCGAATCCAAAGCTAAGTTCCCGCGTCTTACTTTGGATCAATACGCGATGGGGATTACCGCCAAAATATTGTCCAAACTTCAGTCTCCTACTCAAACGGAGCGTATCGTTTCGACAGTCAACGATCGCCCCTCGCTAATCATCAAAGTCGAGGGAAGCATCGATGGTGTTCGGATGGCCTACCGCGTCGAGATAGTCGACGGTACCCATCATTTTCACCAGGTGATCACTTCGACCGACGCGCAGAGGGCCGCCAATAACTTCCCCGCCATTTACAAGATCCGCAAATCGTTTCGCGAGCTGAACTACGGGTCTGCCTGAGAGGTTGCTCGTTTGCGTTCGAGATTGTGGCATGCTCGTCGTAACAATCGATTTAACCGTCACCATCGGCCAAGTTGGCGCCCATTTTTCCTAGCAAGACCAAGTCCGATCGGCCGTTCGAATTCTATGTTGTTGAGATACCACAATCTCAACATCTAGAATCGAATCGCCATCCAGCCTCATGTCTCTCCCAACGACCAAAATACGCCCGATGACGGCTTGGACCCGCCCGATCCTCAAAGTTCTTGATTTATGCGCGTTGCTGATCGGCTTGTGGATCATGATCACCTTGGTCCCGGAGGCCGACAGTCGATCGACGATCCTGGTGGCACTCGTCGGAATCGGATTGTTTTCGTTGGCCGCTGAAATCGTCGGGGTCTATCGGGATTGGCAAGGTCAAACGATCGAAAAAGAACTGGGCTGTGTTCTCCTGGCATGGTTGGCGGCCCATTTGTGTATTCTCTCGCTGGGGCAGTTCACCCAGTACAGCACGGAAATTTCTTCGCCCGTCGCTTATTTGTGGGGGCTATGGTCTACGCTGTTATCGCTAATCGGCCGGATCCTATTCCGGCATCTGATCGTCTGGGTGAGCACGACGGGCATCAACACCCGTGGCTATGCCGTGATCGGTGCTACCGATTTGGGTGTGCAGTTGGTCCGGAACATCCAAAACCAACCCGACATGGGTTTGTCGTTTCTGGGGTTTTACGACGATCGACCTGAATCGCGATCGGCGTCCCTACCTCCTGAGATTTCGCGACGACTAGGAACGCTCAATCAATTGATCGAACGAGCCAAACGGGGAGAAGTGCCTGTCGTATTCATCACCTTGCCAATGCGTGCCGAGGGACGGATTCAGCAAGTCGTCAAGGAGCTGGCCGATACCACCTCGTCCGTGTATCTGGTTCCCGACTTTTTTGTTTTTCAATTGCTCCATAGCCGTTGGACGGACGTTGGTGGAATTCCGGCCGTCAGCATCTATGAAAATCCATTCTACGGTGTGGATGGGGTGGTCAAACGAATTTTCGATCTGGTGTTCGCATCGCTCGCCTTGCTGTTGGCCGCCATTCCGATGGTGATCATCGCGATCCTGATCAAGCTGACCAGCCCTGGTCCGGTCTTCTTTCGCCAAAAACGCTACGGCCTGGATGGAAAAGAAATCCTCGTCTGGAAATTCCGTTCAATGGTCACGATGGACAATGGCCCGCAGGTGCGCCAAGCCACGAAAAACGATCCGCGGGTGACCCGCATCGGTGCGATTTTGCGAAAAACCTCGCTCGATGAATTGCCCCAACTGTTCAATGTCATCAACGGGACGATGTCCATGGTCGGCCCACGCCCTCACGCCTCAGCCCACAACGAATATTACCGCCAGCAAATCGATGGCTATATGCTACGGCACAAGGTCAAGCCGGGAATCACCGGCATGGCACAGGTCAATGGCTGCCGTGGTGAGACGGATGTGATCGAAAAGATGGAACGACGCATTCACTTCGATCACCGCTATATCAGGGAATGGTCGCTGTGGCTGGATATCAAGATTCTGTACCAGACGATCAAGGTCGTTTTCGCCCGCGAGAATGCGTACTAGGTTTTGTCCTAAAATCATCAGTCCTAACGCGCTAGCTTCCGGATTTTGGGGAATCGCAGGCTAGTGCCCTGCGGCTGATGGGTTTTGGAACAAAGCCTGGTTGGACAACGCCACTTTTTTGTAGCCACTCTCACCAGACCGCGCAAAATTTTGGGATTCCACCGTCTGGCTACGGTGGTTACATTCGCCGCTTTCAACCAACAAACGTTGGCTGAATTGATGGAACCTGGCGATGACCGACTAGGATTCCCGCATTAGAAACATGGGCAAATTGCTTTCTTTTTGAAAAATTTGCCGCGAGGATAATGCAACAGGTCGGCTTGCCTGAGACAAACCGACCTGTCGCTCGAATGATCTGCCTGCTCGCGCCGCAACTAGCGGCGAGCCGGACGATTTTGCGAGTTGAATGACATCGGGATCGGTGCTAATTCCCCGTCGAGAGTTTCAGGAGTAGGTACCGGGGCTGGATTGGGCACATTTCCGTTTACTGGAGCCGGTGTATAGAGCGAGCCTGTCGGGCAGCACGGTTGCACCGGGGATGGGATCCCGAATCCGTAGGGATCATGGACTGAAACACCCATCGGCTGGCAGGTTGGACAACCTGCGCCACCACAGGCGTTGCAGCTGCCGGCCGGTCCGGGGTTGATCTGGCCGTAGCCGTTGTAGCCCCAGTTTCCATAGCCGTAGCCATAGCCACTGTAGCTGTCGCCGAAACCGCTGCGGCCATCGTAGTAATTGAATGATTCGCCGTAGAACAATTGGTCGCTGAATTGATTGAACGTATCCCAAAACTGCCGGAAGAAAGTGTTCCGCGTGCAATACAAGCTACGCAAGTCGCCACAAAATTGGTTGCATTCCTGGCATTCGCTTGGCGGCCGTTTACGATTGACAATCCGCTGGTAGGCTGCCTCGGCAGCGACATGGTTCAACCAGCCGACCGTCTCAGGGCTGACCAACGAAACATCCAGAACTTGAGCTCCTTGCGTCTCCTTCACCACGTCGATACCGATGCAAGCCATGCCATCAGTTCCGACAGCCACGAGTGAGTATTGTCCTGGCGATACGTTTTCGAAGCGGAAGATACCGAAATTGTCCGCCGTTACGGCAGCCACCACGTTGTCGTCGCCCAAGAGCATGACCCGTGTCGACCGAACATCAACAGGACGCCCATTCAGTTCATCAATCTGATGGATACGGCCAGCGAGTTCACCAGCCGGACCTAACAGAGCAGGGTGAAAATTGACCGAGGAACTGGGGATGGCGCTCGGTCCGTGGTTCGACAACCCATCTCGGCCGTACAACCAAGCTGGATCGGTCGAGCCCTCGAGAGAAACGAATCGCCCATACACTCGGAATTGGTTCGAAGCAGCGAAGTGACGAATCCAGTCGAGATTGATTGTCGTTTTGTTCTGTACCGCTGGAATCCGCAAGGTCGACGGATGAGCAGTATGGGTCGAGTCCCGATAGTCGAGAATGTTGAGCGAAAACGCGAAGAACGTATTGGGGCCAAATCCAGCAATGGCGTAAGTTCCCTCGATTAAATTGTTGAAGCTAAATTTACCTTTCGCGTCCGTCCGTGTTTGATTGATGACTTGGCCGCGATTGAGCAGAGTGATCAGGACATTGCCAACCTCGGCTTCTTGAGTCGCAATGATTTCCCCGTTGAGAATGCCGCTGGAGCTCAGCATTACCCAATTGGCTCGCAGCGCTTCGTCGATGCCGCTGCCATCGCGCTGGGCCTGGCGCCAGCCAGCAAACCGCTCCCGCACGATGATCCGTTGGGCCGGACCGTCCTCGTCGTCCATTTGATCGCGCGGCGCGGGGAGTCGCTCCTGCCAGGCTCCTCGAACCGGTTCGACAGTACTCAGAAAAGCCCCCAAGGAGCAGATGACAATGGCAGATAGGTAAAGATTGCGTTGACGGCGGTAAGTCATTTCCGATCCCTTGAGACGGCTGTACAACCAGTTCCAAACTTCTCTGCCCTCTGTATTCGGACAAAGGCTGACGATCGGTCAATTCGCTTCTTCCGAGCATGATAGATTTCCGTCGATTGTCGGACAGTCGTACTATCCACGAAAGACGAATCGTTTAACGCGAACAGGATGATTACCCGTGTCGTCGCGGTCGACGCGTCGATAACCATGGATCTGAAGGAATCGATAATTCGGACTGGAGTGCTGACCGCGACGCCTCGGCAGTGGCGATTGAAGACGTCTGAACCAGTCCACCGGACTCGGATTGCTAGCACGATCGCCTGACTCAGGTCTTGTCGCCTGCGTGTCGACCTTGTCCGAAAGCTCTGTTTTCTCTACAACGCCCCCACGGCGGATACTGAAGCAGGATCGAAACTGCCTCGAATCCCGCGGCACGCACTGTTTCGATTGTTTTTTATGTTTGGTGATTTTGGACAACGAGCGTTCGGCGGCTGTTTACTGCTGGCCTTGTTTTGCCTCGATGTAACGAACACGCTGGGGCAAACGGCAGGTGCCAGGATCAGCTTCCCCTACACGGCTTACGCTGCCAGGAGCGGGGTGCCGGTCCACAGTGGCCCAGGCGAGGAACATTACGCCACGCAGGAGTTGCCGCAAGGTGCGATCGTCGAGGTGTATCGCCACGATCCTGACGATTGGTGTGCCATTCGGCCTCCGGCAGGGGCCTTCAGCATCGTGCCCGCGGAAATGATGGACGTGATTTCTGCGGACCGCGGCCGCTGCCGATCTGACGGTGTCCAGGTGTGGGTTGGTACCGACTTGGGACCAGTCGAGCGGCCCCTTTGGCAGGTGAAGCTCAAGGCGGGTGAAACCGTCGAGCTGCTGGGTGAGATCAGCTACCCGAGCGAAGAGGGTTTTTCCACGCAATGGTATCAGATCGCCCCCCCCGCCGGTGAATTTCGATGGGTGCGGCGGCAAGATTTGCTCCTGCCCGATCCCAGCACCCGACAACTGGCCGCTCCGTCAACATCGGCACCGGCCCGCCGACATGGCGCGACTCCGCCCCCTTCGGCCGGGGCGATTCGCACCGTCCAAGAGACCGACACACTGGATAATCCCTTCCCCGACGATCAGGTAATCCTCGGCAATCCTCCCCTTCCACAAGCCGATTCCGCCCTAACCAACACTGACAACCAAGGCTGGCGCAAGGCGCGGATTCCACTGCGAATCGCGCAGGCCGATGCCAGCGGAGCAGGGATGACGCAGCGACTCGATGGGGCTGCGGCCGGGAACAAGGGCTCCGCTGTTTCAGGCTCTGACAGCCGAGGTGTCGCGGGTGCATTTTCTAGCTTCAATCCCAACAACCGATATGAACCAGCTGAGGTGATCAATGCTCAGTTGACCCCGACCTTTGGCAGCGATCCTCTTTCGCCCCGGCTGCAGCAACTCGATTTAGAGTTAGCCTCGGAAATCATCAAGCCGCCGGAGATGTGGCAACTCAGTGCGTTCGCCGATCGCCTCTTGCGCATCCAGGAGTCTGCCGAATCTCCGCTGGAGAGTCAGCAGGCCCGCCGCTTGATCGACAAGGTCGATCGCCTGCGCTCGACCCAAGCCCGCCTCGTCGAAACCAATGTCGGCTCGCGCCGCCCCCTTGCAGCTCAAACACCCGTGGCGGTTGGCTCCGGAGTCAACACCGAGGTGCAGTACGGCACTACCTACGATGCCTACGGCTGGTTGAGTCAGTTGACGCGCAGCAGCGGCAAGGTGGAGCCAGGTTATGTTTTGCAAGACGACCAAGGGAAAATCATCTGCATCCTTGAACCGAGTCCAGGCCTGAACTTGCATCGCTACTTGAACTCGAAGGTCGGCGTGGTTGGCACCCGCGGCTACGACAATCGGCTCAAGGTGAATCACGTCACCGCCGATCGGGTCGTTGTGCTCGAAAATCCCCGCAACATGCGGCGTTGAAAACCAGGGCCCGCTCGGCAATCGACTCGTCGATCGCGGCGCATCGTTAACCGTTCAGAACCGCACCGATTGCGGATGCAATTCCCTCCAAGCGGATTCAGGGACCACAAACAACGGTACTGGCTCGAGCTTACGACCGGCATAGGGTCCACTGGTGCCACGTCCTGAGGCCATGTCCCACGTCGAGTCGGTCTGTCGATCAACGATCTGCTCCCCCTCGCTATAGAAATCGAGTCGCTCACCGTTTAAGTCGGTACGAAAGGCTCGCAACTGGTTTCGCCCGAAATCCACCGCGATGACGGCCTCGCCTCCGCTGCTGAGCAGTAGTTTGGCATCGAGTAGTTGGCTGACACTTACGTGTTTGGCCTGATCGGCCAACAGTACGCCGACGATGGCTTTCGCCCGTTCGTTGAGGGGACGCAGTTCCGTCACGGGTTTCCCCTGAGTCTCACTCGGTGGCAACTCGATGCGCGCCGTATCGGGGTTCATCGTGCGCCATTCGCTCGCCGGCATGATCGTCGCGGCAACAATTTTCATCCGTGACTCCGATTCGCCCCGCAGCGGCGTCGTTGTCAGCGGTGACCACCAAACGCCCGATATCCGGTCGCGAAACAATGGGGTGGCGAGCAAACGATCTCGGATTTGTTGAAAGCTGGCCGCAGCGGCTGCCACAATTAGGTAGGGTTGATCGTGCGCCGAATCGAAGGCAACAGCGCAGGAAGTATTATCAAGTTTGAAATTGACGAGTGGCCGCTGGGAATCGAACACGGACAGCGAGCAAAAAATCGGCTTGTCACCGATCACCGCGCAGATTCCGAGTTCCTGCGAGTCATCTTCCGAATCGCCTTCCGTCTCGCGCACCTCGCCGACGACGACCGGATACAGTGGTGGTTCTGCTGGCCAGTTGCTGGTAAAGACGCGCGGCGATGCCTCATCCGTTGACTTTGCATTCTCCGCTGCGGCCGATGCGTTGTTTGCAGCGCCTGCTGGCAAGGTCGGATCGATGGGACTCGAGTCTCCTGAACCGACTGAGACGGCCGGCTTGGTTCGCTCTTTGTTTTTCAGCGTGACTGCCGTGGGCTCGGTCTCGGGGACCAGAAACAGGGCCACCACGGCTACGGCCAGAACTGCCAGCACGACGAGAGGGACGGTCAATTTCACGAATCGGCTCCCGCGGGATGAATCCAATAATCAATCGGCGAATCAGGGTTGATGGCGGCTCCAACCCTTTCGTCGGCCGCCCCCCCTAGAGTCATTAAACGAGTCGAGCCGGACCGGATCAAGGTGCCGAAACATCAGTTTCGCTCGTGAATCGTCCGCATGTTCAAGCGGTCCAGTGAATAGAGCGATGTGCCATTTTTGCCGAAAACTCCCGATTTTTCTGACTTTAGGAAGTCGATAAAATGGGGGCTTGGCAGGTCATCTCTTCGCATCAGTCCAAACAAGGGTACATCGTCTTGGAAACTGCACCTACCTCGGCAATACAGCAGACGTTTTTTCAGCGACACGAGTTCCTGTTGCGGCGATTGCACTCGCTCAGCGGTTTGATTCCCGTTGGTCTTTTTATGATGGTGCATCTGACGGCCAATGCGACGATTCTCAACGGTGTCGACGCGTTTCAAAACGTCGTTTTCCAGATTCACACCTTAGGGAAAATTCTTCCTCTGGTGGAGTGGACGTTCATCTTTCTGCCGATCATATTTCACGCGGTGTTCGGCTTCGTGTTTCTGTGGAGCGGAAAATCGAACGCTAGCCGCTATGGCTACGCCGCTAATTATCGTTATACAGCACAGCGAATCACGGGCATCATTGCATTCGTATTCATTTTCTATCACGTGTTGCATATGCACGGTCTGATTCACGCCGAATGGTTCAAGACAGCCATCGCTGATCCGCTGGGGCTGGCCAGATTCCGCCCCTACAACGCCGCATCGACGGCTGCCCGGGCTTTGCAGTCCCCAATCATCTCGGCCATCTATGTCGTGGGAGTGCTAAGCTGCGTCTACCATTTTGCTAACGGGTTGTGGACGATGGGGATCACCTGGGGTGTTTGGGTGACCCCCAAAGCTCAACGTTGGGCCAGCCACGTTTGCATGGGACTCGGCCTTATCGTGGCCGTGATCGGGATGAGCGCGATCGTCGGATTCTGGAAAGTTGATGCCAATGCCGCCGAAGCGCGAGAAAATGAGATCTACGAACGGCGCGTGCAAGACGGCAGTATTTACGCCGCCGAGCACAAACGCTCTGGGCATTAGTCGTGGTCGCTTGGAGATTTTTTTCTTTCAACCAAAGAAGCAAGAACTATGAGTAAGCAACGGGTCGTCGTCGTCGGGGGTGGTTTGGCCGGTTTGTCGTGCACGATGAAATTGTGCGAACTCGGCCTCGATGTGGACCTCATAAGCTTGGTGCCGGTAAAACGTTCCCATAGTGTCTGCGCCCAAGGCGGAATCAATAGCTGCAACGACCAAACTCGGCAACTCGGCGATTCGGAATGGCTGCACCTGGACGACACCGTCTATGGTGGTGACTTTTTGCAGCACCAGCCCCCCGTCAAAGAAATGGCGATGTGGGGTCCGAAAATCATCGATTTGATGGATCGTTTGGGAGTCCCCTTCAATCGTACCGGTGAGGGATTTATCGATCGCCGTCGATTCGGCGGCACGCTATATAAAAGAACCGCATTCGCCGGGGCCACGACTGGCCAGCAATTGCTCTACGCCCTGGACGAACAAGTCCGTCGTTGGGAGGTCGAAGGACGAGTCAAAAAATACGAGCATTGGGATTTTTTGGGGCCGGTTCTGAACGATGCAGGGGTTTGCCGCGGCGTCGTTGCGCAGAATTTGCTGACGATGGAGATTCGTGCCTTGCCGGCCGAAGCCGTCGTGATCGCGACCGGTGGACCAGGCCTAGTCTACGGCCGCTCGACGATGTCGGTCATGTGCACGGGTTCGGCCGCTAGCCGCTGCTTCCAAGCCGGCGCGAAATATGCCAACGGAGAATTCATCCAAGTCCACCCCACCGCGATCCCCGGCGCGGACAAGCTGCGTCTGATGAGCGAGTCAGCGCGCGGTGAGGGGGGGCGCGTTTGGGTGCCGCGCAAGCCCCAGGATCCTCGCGATCCGAAAGCCATCCCCGAGTCGGAGCGTTTCTACTTTTTGGAGGAACGTTACCCCAAATACGGTAACTTGGTCCCCCGCGATATTGCCACTCGCGAGATCTTCGATGTCTGCGTGAATGAGGGTTTGAGCGTCGACAAGGACCGCCTGTGCGTCTATCTCGACTTGACGCATATTCCCGCGTCAGAACTCGACCGCAAGCTAGGGGGCATCCTCGACATCTATCAAAAATTCCAAGGGGTCGACCCACGCAAGACACCCATGAAAATTTTCCCGGCAGTTCATTATTCGATGGGCGGACTATGGGTCGATTACCAACGGCATGGCGATGGCGGTCTGGTCGTGGGGCACCCGCGCAACCATCAAACCAACATTCCCGGGCTGTACGCCATCGGCGAATGCGACTACCAATACCACGGTGCCAACCGTCTGGGCGCAAACTCTCTGCTGAGTTGCATCTTCAGCGGTTTGCTGGTCGCCCCAAGCATCGAGACATTGATCAAGTCGACCAAACGGACCGCGGCTGAAGACGCGACCAACCTTTGCGAACAAGCGCGCAAAGACCACCAGGCTCGCCACGACGCGATGCTATCTCGCACCGGTGGCAACGAGAACCCGTATCTCATCCACCGGGAGTTGGGCGATGTGATGACGAAGGCAGCTACGGTAGTCCGCCGCAACGACCAACTTGCTGCAGCCTACGAAACCGTTTCGGAGCTTCACGAACGAGCCAAGCGGTGCAGTCTGTCTGACACCGGAACGTGGACCAACCAAAATGTGGCATTCACGCGCAGTCTGCTCGACATGTTCCCGCTGGCCAAGACGATTCTCAAAGGGGCCTTGCAGCGGGACGAGTGCCGGGGTGCTCACTACAAGCCCGAATTCGCCATGCCTTCGCTCAAGGCTGATACGCCGGAAGGCCGTCGCATCGAGGCCGAGGCTTGGTGCGATGCCTTCGAGGCCAACACCGCCCGTTGGCTCAAGTCCACGATTGCGGTTCTCGATGGTGACCACCCGCTACTGTCCTACGAGGACGTCGATACGTCGATCATTCCGCCGCGGCCTCGTCTTTACGGTCTGGTAGGCGCCGAGGAAATTGACGCCGTGTGGAAGGAGCGATCGCAGCGGCGTGCCCACGAGTCAAAATTGCAACCGGTCGGTTAAGGCGCGGCCCGCAACCAAGCGGCCGCCTTCAGCCAGCCTCAAGTTTCCGTTCACTAGCCATCATTCACAATAGGTTCGAACATGATCAAAGATGCCTACGGCGAGACGTTGAAACATTTCTCGGTCAAGGTCCGGCGCCAAGCCGGTCCTAATGCGAAACCATACTGGGAAAACTTTCGCGTCGAATACGAATCGGACATGAATGTCATCAGCGTCCTGCAAAAGATCGCGGCCATGTCGAAAACCGCCGACGGCCGGACGACGACACCTGTCGCTTGGGACTGCGGGTGCCTCGAAGAGGTCTGCGGCGCCTGCACGATGGTCATCAATGGCCGTGTCCGCCAGAGTTGCTCGGCATTGGTCGATCGCTTGCTCGGCGATAGCAAAGAAATCACTCTGGAACCCATGAGCAAATTTCCCGTGGTTCGCGACCTGGTGGTGGATCGCTCGCGTCTGTTCCATAACCTGAAGCGAGTCAAAGCCTGGGTGCCCGTCGACACTTACTACGACATGGGGCCGGGTCCACTACAACCGCGTTCGCAACAGGAAGAAAACTATCCGCTGAGCGAGTGCATGAGTTGCGGCTGCTGCTTAGAAGCTTGTCCGCAATTCACCAAGGTTGAAGTCAAGCGACAAGCGAACGAAACCGACGAACAATTCGAGGCCCGGAAGGCGGCTGCCTATGACACGGCCTTTTTGGGCCCCCACGCCATCAGTCAGGCGATGTTGTTCAATAATCATCCCACCGGCAAAAACATTGCCGACGAGCGGCTCGAAGCTCTTTCAGGCCCCGGCGGTATCCAGGTTTGCGGCAACGCGCAAAATTGCGTTGCGGTCTGTCCGAAACACATTCCGCTGACAACGTCCATCGGGCGTGCAGGCCGCGCGGTGACACTCAACAAACTTCGCAAATGGTTTGGCCGCTAGGCAGTGCAGGGGACCGATCGGGCTCCTGGTGATCTCGATAGCAACATCCCTGAAATTCGGCGGTAATTGCTACCGATGACGATGCGGCCGACAGAGCTTGACCTTGTCGCGGGTATCGATGGATCTCTTAGCTAAGAATCAAGGTTTCGATCACAAGGCCAGACATCCCTCTGGCCCTGCCGTCCTGTGAGAGACCAGACGCTCGACTGAATGAAGCAGCGGCCGGATTGCCCCGATTGCTTGCGAATCATGCACATGCTCCGCCGAATGTCGCCTGAGCTCGCGCATAAATTAGGTTGTTCGTCAGGACAATCGTACTCGTACTCAGTGCAACGGTACTCGTGCTCGTACTCGAAAAGATCGTGTTGGCAGAACCGACCTTCGATCATGAATGTCTGGACATTTATCGGCTCGCGATCGAGAACGTTGAGTTCTCGTATCGCTCCGCTACATCTCTGTCTGATGTCAAGCGACAAGCTCGGGATCAATGGTTGCCTGTGGCACGATCGATTCCGCTAATCATTTCCAAAAGCAATAGCCAGCTACTTCTCCTGGACAAGAATCGATTCCTTGAAATCGCTCGCGGTTCGACCTTAGATTGTGGCTCGATTCACGACCTCTTGCGTCTTTGCAAGGCGATTGACGACGAATCGAATCGTTGAAGAAAATCGGACTTGAACCGGTTCATGTCGATGCTCAGTCGGATGATCCAACGAACGGAAACCTAGCGGAAGTTTGAATCGATTACGAGCACGGGTACCGCGAAGCCAGGTACGAGAACGAAGGAAACGACACGACAAAATCCTGACGAATCAGCGGATTCACCTAGGCCGGCGATGGGGCGGTTGTTGGCCGTGGATCATCGACGTCCCCGCTCGGTGATCCCAGGCGTTATTCGCCGTCGAGATTTTGGCGCTGACAACCGGCCCGACCAGATTAAGAGTCTATCCCAAAACCCACAGCACCTGTAACCCGAAGCGTGAGCGAGGGCCGCTTTTGGGATAGGCTCGCGCGGCTTCTTGCGCAGTAACTTGACGCTGCGCAGGATCGGGTTTATTCTCGACGGACGGTGTGAGTCGACAATCGATCGGCGCGCGCCGCCCAGTTGAGATTTGTCTGTTACTTGCTGGTTTCGCTGAGGATGCCGTTTGTGTTCACGTCAAGATGTCTCTTGGGCCTGATCGCGGCCCTGATCATGCTAGGTGGTGGATTGGCAACAGGTCAAGGTTTAAAGTACCCGGCGTCGAAAACCGTCGATCAAGTGGATGAGTATTTCGGCAAGCGCGTCGCTGATCCCTACCGTTGGCTCGAAGATGACGTACGGGTGTCGCCCGAGGTCGAGGCTTGGGTCGCAGCGCAGAATGCCGTCACGTTTGGTTACTTGGAAACTCTCCCCTACCGCGAAGAGATCAAGCGGCGTTTGACGAAGCTGTGGGACTTCGAAAAATACGGCGTCCCATCGAAAGAGGGCGATTATTACTACTTCGCCAAAAACGATGGCCTGCAAAATCAGTTCGTGATCTATCAACTCCGGTCACTGGATGGCGAGCCGAAGGTGTTTCTCGATCCGAATCAATGGTCGGCTGACGGGACGGTTGCCTTGGGAAGTATGTCCTTCAGTCACGACGGAAAGATTGTTGCCTATTCATTTTCGGAAGGTGGCTCGGACTGGATGACTTGGAAGGTCATGAATGCCGAAACCGGCGAATTGTTGCCCGATGAGATCCGCTGGACGAAGTTCACCAATGCGTCATGGTCGGCCGACAACCAAGGCTTTTTTTACAGCGCCTATGACCCTCCGGCTGAGGGCGCTGCCTTTCAAAGCCTGAATTTGAACCAGAAGGTCTACTACCATCGGCTCGGAACGAAACAAACCGATGATCAATTGATCCTTGCCGATCCGGCCAATCCGGAGTGGGGCTTCAATGCCGAAGTGACCGAGGATGGACGCTTCTTGATCGTCACCACCTGGAAAGGGACCGACGACAAGTACCGTATCCTCTACCGAGACTTACGCCAACCGGCGACCGATTTCGTGACCCTGGTCGACAACTTCGATCAGGAATACACCTTCATCGGCAACGAAAGAGGTCAGCTCTACTTCAAGACTGACAAGAACGCGCCCAATCGCGCGATTGTAGCGATCGATATCGACGCGGCACAACCGACATGGACAACAATCGTCCCCGAGGCGGAGGAGACGTTGACAGCTGCAGGTATGGTTGGGAATCTGCTGTTCACGGAGTATCTCAAAGATGCGGTGACCCTTGTACGCATTTTTCAGCTCAATGGACAACACGTTCGCGATGTCGCGCTCCCCGGAATCGGCACCGCATCGGGTTTTTCGGGCAAACGGTCCGATCGTGAAACGTTCTATTCGTTCTCCAGCTTCAATCGGCCATCCAGCATTTACCGCTACGATCTGGCCACCGGTGAGAGCACTCTTTGGCGCGAATCGGCCGTGGATTTTCGCCCTGATGATTATGTGGTCTCTCAAGTTTTCTACACGAGCAAGGATGGGACGCGCGTCCCGATGTTCATCGCCCATAAACAAGGTCTGCAACTCAACCGCAAGAACCCGACGTTGCTGTACGGTTACGGTGGATTCAACATTTCTTTGACGCCGACCTTCTCCGTGTCGCGTCTGCAATGGATGGAAATGGGGGGTGTCTTCGCCATGCCAAATCTGCGTGGGGGGGGCGAATATGGCGAACGTTGGCATAAGGCGGGGACAAAAACCAACAAGCAGAACGTGTTCGATGATTTCATCGCCGCGGCGGAATGGTTGATCGCCAATGGATACACCAGCCCCGAGCGCTTGGGGATCCAAGGTGGCAGCAATGGCGGTCTGCTGGTAGGAGCGTGCATGACTCAACGGCCCGATCTGTTCGGGGCCTGTCTACCCGCTGTGGGAGTGATGGACATGCTTCGCTTTCAAGAATTCACCGCGGGCCGATTTTGGGTTGATGATTACGGTAGTAGCCGCAATTCGCCCGAGGAGTTTGCCGCGCTCTATGCTTATTCCCCTTACCACAACCTGCGGGATGGCGTTCTCTATCCGCCAACGCTCATCACCACGGCGGATCACGACGATCGCGTTGTGCCTGGACATAGTTTCAAGTTCGCCGCGCGGCTGCAAGCCGCGCATGCGGGGGACCAACCGGTGTTGATCCGTATCGATACCAAGGCCGGTCATGGCGCGGGCAAACCAACCGCTAAACTGATCGACGAGGCGACTGACCTGTGGGCCTTCTTGGTAAAACATCTGGGAATGACGCCGTATTTTCCGGACAGCAGGCAATGACGCTCCGGCGCACTAATTTTTGCTCGTCGGCCGTTTCAACTCGCACTAGTCCTGGAAAACATTTGAAGGCTGGACCTCGACGGGCCGTCGCTAACGCTTCGGGCTTCGCATCGGAAAGAACGGCGCGTTTTAGATTGCAATGGCTTGAGCGGGAACCGGGAAATGCTGGCAAAGATCGGAGACTTCGCCGCGGATCCGGGTAAGCACCGCTTCGTCTCCTGAGTTCTTAAGAACCGTCAGAATCCAGCGGCCAATCGTTTCCATTTGATTGGGGCCCATGCCGCGGGTGGTCAGGGCAGGGGTACCGATACGGATGCCACTGGGGTCCATCGGCTTGCGCAGGTCGTAAGGGATCATGTTTTTGTTGACGGTAATACCGCAACGATCGAGGACTTCCTCGGCTTGTTTGCCACCGATGCCGAAGGGGGTCACGTCGACGAGCATCAGATGCGTGTCGGTGCCTCCAGAAATCAAACGTAAACCGCCGGCCATCAACGTTTCTGCCAACGTTTTGGCATTTTGGATGACGATTTTCGAGTAGGTTTTGAACTCGGGTCGGAGCGCTTCACCGAAACATACGGCTTTACCTGCGATCACATGCATCAGCGGGCCGCCCTGACAACCCGGAAATACCATCCGGTTGACCTCTTTGGCGTAACTTTCACGCCCGATGATCAATCCTCCACGCGGTCCTCGCAAGGTCTTGTGAGTTGTGGTGGTGACAAGGTCGGCGACCTCCACCGGATTGTTGTACAGCCCCGCCGCGACGAGTCCTGCATAATGGGCCATGTCGACAAACAGTTTAGCTCCGACCTCGTCAGCGATTTCTTTGAATTTGCCATGGGGTATTTCGCGGGGATAGGCGCTGGCTCCGGCGACGATCAATTTCGGTTTGTGCTCACGCGCCAGCCGAGCGACCTGGTCGAAGTCCAGCAGATGATCCTCGCGTCGAACGCCATAGTGAATGAAGTTGTACATTTTGCCAGACACATTCAACTTCATGCCGTGAGTCAAATGCCCGCCGTGAGCCAAATCCAGTCCGAGCACTGTCGTGCCTGGTTCGATCAGGCTCCAGTAAACAGCTTGGTTGGCTTGCGAACCGCTGTGGGGTTGCACGTTAGCGAATTGGGCACCGAACAATTGACAGGCGCGGTCGATCGCTAATTGCTCGACTTTGTCGACTACCTCGCAACCACCATAGTATCGGCGTCCCGGATAGCCTTCGGCGTATTTATTGGTAAGCACACTGCCCACCGCTTCCATGACTGCGGGACTTGTGTAGTTCTCGCTGGCGATCATCTCCAGTCCGTCGTGTTGCCGATGCGCTTCGTCGTTGATCAGTTCAGAAATCTCGGGATCTTGGTGTGCTAGTGAATGCATAATATCGCTGCGAAAAGGAGAATGAATCAAAGGAAATTCGTTAGTCGAATACCTCCGCTCCCACAAGTCTCGAAGAACGTGGTGTGCCGAAAGACCGTGGTGTGTGCCGCGCGTCGGCCCGTTCAATTACGATAGCAAATTCGCCATGGATATGGGGCGTATGTCGTCGGCCATGTTTGGCAAAACATCATGAATTGTCCCCATTTTTCGGCTGTTGTTCATGGTATGGGACGACGTGCCCTTCCCCGACCCTGCTGGCTGTGCCGGTTAGCCGCGGCTAGGCTTTGTGTCAAAATCCGTCAGCCGCTGGGCGTTAGCCCGCGGTTGTCGCGAAAACCGCATGCTGGCGCGTTCCGACTGATACTCTCAAGACAAAGCCTAGTAAATCGCTGATTGATTTGGCTGGGAACGCGAGAGCTATGACGCGCCGGTCCATGCCAGTTCCTCTGCCAACGCGAGTTCAACGCTACGCTGGGAATGGCTAGGGCACCCAGCGAAAGTCGTACTCAGACTGCCGATCCGGGCGCTTTGCCGACTATTCAAAGTATACTGGCCGGCTAACGACAGCCGACTTAGTCCCTCCAGGGACGACACGTTGTCTGGATTGATCGACAGAGCTTGATCGTAAGCCGCGATCGCCTCCGCGACTCGTCCGCTCGTTTCGTAGATTTTGGCGATTTCTGTCAACGCTGCGTCGGCGAAACCCGGCTGGTTGGCTCGGGCGAGGCAAGCCAAGGCTTCCGTGAAGCGACCCTGTTCTCCATAGACACAGCCGAGTTGCAGCCAAGCCTCGATTAGGTCGCTATCTTCATCGATCGCCATTTCTAGCAGCGTTTCCGCTCGCGTCAGCTGTCCCTTACCCCGGTAGATTTGTGCCAGTGTCAGCAGATACACCCCATGAATTTCGAGATTGATGGCGTGCTCTATGGCGGCAATGGCTTGTAACGTGTATCCCGTTTGGTACAAGACTAAACCTGTTTGATACCAAACTTCTGGATGTGTTGGGTCAAGCAGGATTGCCTGGGCTAGAGCATCAGCGGCTATACCAAGATTCCCTCGCGCCAGGGCTTGGCTTGTATCCCTCAGCAACTCGTCGGTACAACCCATGCGTTCATTCCATGTTGAATCAACCTGGATGGCGGGTCACCCAACTGAATCCAACCGACGCCCATCCTCTCGCGACATGCGATAGGGTTGGCATCGGCGGACGACGGGCTATTGTTTACCCTCGGTTCCGACTTGCCGCAAAATGCGAACAGAAGTGGGCTTCCGTCGGCTGACCGATGCTAGTAGTTTTCCTTGAGTTTGCTGGTTGATCCGATTTACCAGCGTCGAGGCGGTCCCGGAGGCCGCGGGGGAAAATACTGGGGTGGTGCTGGAGCGTAATGGGGATGGCTGTAATACGGTGCATTCTGGTACGGGCTGGGACCCCATTGGGGGCCGTAGTAGCGAGCATCGCGGTTTCGACCCACCTCTCGCCCTACCAAGCCACCGACTACGGCTCCCGTAATGATTCCCGTCGCCGGGCGATCGTTTTTGGCGCCAATAATCCCGCCGACAATCCCACCAATGACCGCGCCGCGGCGAGTCCCCTGGGCTTTGAAGGACTGAGCTTCCGCTGTTCCCGCACCAAGCAGAAACAATCCTGTGCCGACGATGACCGCTCTCAATAGCATGATGGTTCTCCTTTGGATCCGATTGAATCAGTTCCTAATTGTTTTCCAACCGCGCGGTGGGTCAACCGCCACAGCCATATTTTCAGCCTTTTGCGATGTCCTTTCTCGCGCTGTCGGCTTGGCTATTTGGCTCACCGGGCAAAATGGATGCTATCGTCTTGACCCGTATCATGGTCCATTTCCGGCCGACTTGGGATGATTCTTCTTGCCTAGCTGCTGCCGCTTTGACGTTTCGCGACTGCCCCTAGATGGCATATTCTTCTCCTTGCCAATCCCGTTTCGTCCAACCGTAATCAACGAATTGGTAGCTGAAGGTGCCGTCGTCATACTGATCGAGTTGCTCATAACAAGGCGGAAAACCGTACTGCGATCCGTTCCGCCAGGCTCCCGAGGCTGCAACGCCACTTATGTACCATACGCCGCGATACTCGCAGCGATCGCTGGCGTGCATGTGTCCGCTGAGAGTGAGCGTTCGGTCAACTACACGTGCTTTGCTTTTCGTTCGGCGCGGCGGATTTGGTCGATCGTCCAGCGGTGGGAAGGATTGCCTCGCAGCCAGATGTCGGGCAGCAAGTAGTCTAACTCGGTCGAGGTTACCGGTTCG
>CALDHM010000057.1 GCA_937941455.1 uncultured Pirellulaceae bacterium
GTGGTCAGCAACGGCCACTCCTCTACTCTTCAAACTTTGGCCTCAATGCGCTAAACCCAAAGCTCAAACCCTGATCAAATCTTCCATTTTTTTCACCGTTAACCCAAACCGAAAATTCCACTTCCCGCTGAACCAAGACAAAGGCAAGCGACCGCGGTGTTTGCCGGCTAGGACTTGCTCGCATGGTCCGCGGAGACCGGAGATTTTAATAGCGCTGCAGCGAGTGGCATTTCCAACTTTTCCTCCCGGCGCATCGGCAATTTGATGGTGAAGCAAGTCCCTTTGCCGACGGAGCTTTCCACGCGAACTTTCCCTTGATGAGCCTGGATGATGCTGCGGCAGGCCGCGAGTCCGAGCCCTGTGCCTCCCGTCCCTGAAGCGTCAGGTCCTTTCTTGGTGGTGAAGTAAGGCTCGAAAATACGCTGCAGGCATTCCGGCGGGATCCCGACCCCGTAATCGCGCACAACCAGATCGACCGTTTGCGCCGCTACATCTTGGACAAGTCGGATTACGAGCCGTCCCCCTTGCGGCATCGCTTGCCGCGCGTTGATCAACAGGTTCAGCAAAACCTGTTGGATTTGGTTGGCGATCACTGGTACCGCCGGCACGTCGTGAATTTCCAACTCGACCGCAATGCGATACTTTTGCATTTCCTTGTCGAGCAGCAGCATCGTCTCACGGATCAGATCGGCGATCTGAGTCTTTTCGAAATTCGGACTGCGATTGCGGGCCATCCCCAACACGGTACGGGTGATTTCGGCAGCCCGTTCGGAGGCTTGCAAAATCTTTGAAAATGCTTTTTCGCGCGAGGCAGCATCTTGATGACGCAATCCGAGCTTGGCGTAGTTCATGATCGTCATCAGCACGTTGTTGAATTCGTGCGTCGTAGTCCCCACCAATTCACCTAAGGCGGACGAACGTTGAGCGTCAACCAATTGCCGCTGCAAGGTGGCGATCTGCTCGCGCAGTTGCTCCATCGTTTCCGGGGACTTGTTGTCGTGCATAAGGTGTGGTGAGCCGTTTCGGAATAATGATAGCAGTCTCTCGACAGCATCCGAGCTAAATCTTGGGCCGGGCTCGGATTCATGGCCAGTCGTTTACAGCCCGGCCTGAAGCATCCTTAACAGGTATCGGAGAATTCGCCTAGGTTTCTCTACCATGGTTTGGTATATTCCCGTCACGGCGCTCAGGATGGTAATCACGCAACACCCAGCAGGACGGAAACCTCGTATGCATGTCATCGAACAACTGGAACGCCTCACGGCCTTGGCGGAGAAAATGGGGTACGAGATTCGCTATGAGAATCTGGGGGGCGTTGGCGGAGGACTTTGCGAGTTCAGCGGTCGCCGCTGCTTGTTCATCGATTTGTCGCTCAACGCCGTGGAGCAGTTGGAACAACTCCGCGATTCGTTAGTGCTCGATCCGTCGCTGCCAACCACCCGCTTGCCGCCGGTGATTTGCCAAGACTTGGGACTTCCGTTGCCGCAAAGCCCCACGCCGCACTAACCCCCGCAACTCGCGCAGAACTCCTGTCCTGCCGCAACAAGCTGCACTCGTATTCTCAGCCGATCGATCCGACTAAGAGCCTAACCCAAAGCCAGCCCTCGCTTACGCTTCGGGTTACGGATGCTGTCGGGTTTGGAATAGGCACTCTGGCGAAGTCGATTGCCCGCCGCGGCTGATGCGCCGCGCCACAAAAGGCCTACGACGAGCCTCCCCAAGCATCGGTAAACCAACGGGGAAGGCCTGTTCATCGAACATTACTGCACCGATTGAGCCGCCGTTTCCGATTCGAGCGCGTTGGCCGACAGTGCCGTCTCGGCATGTTCGACGACACGCAAGCTGGGAAGCTGTTTCAAGATCGGCAAACATCGATCGGTAACCTTCGTTCGATCGAGCCCTAGCCCAGCAAGTCGATGCAAGCCGACCAATTCCGCAAGATCATCATCGGTCACGGCCGTTCCCGCTAATTGCAGCTGTTCGAGATTCGGCAAGCCGCGCAGCAGGGCTAACAATTCTCGCCGATAGATCGCTGGAGAAATCTCAGCAGCGTAGATGTACGAATCCCCTGGCCGAGCCAGCAGTCGGACGCCCGCTCGCAGCAGCCGATGGTGGCGGATAGGGCAATCCACCAATCGCCCGGCCCGTCCCCAACGATTCTCTGCGAGAAACTCGTCTCGCGCAAGCGGTCGCAACACGCGGCCGTCTCCCAGTTCGAAGTACAGATCGCCAAGCCAAAATCGCGGCTCGCGAATATGTAGCTTGTCACCCGTCTGCGCCGCGCGGCGAAAATGCTCCGCCAACGTACGCCGCTCGTTGGGAAACGGCACGTTGATTTCTTTCCAGCCGTAAATCTCATAGGCCCGATCTGCGGTGGTGATGATCCCTTGGGGAACACTCGCGGAGTACAGCACGTGGCCGATCCCGTGATCGACCCAACCGAAAAAGAAACCGATCGGATACAGCATCCACGCCGCGGCGATGGCCCGCTGGTGGATCGCGCGAGGAATTCCTGGTTCGGCGTGCCACAATATCCAGCAGCCGACCAGACCGGATACCAGGTTCCAGGGAATCACGCTGAAGTTCCAATTCAAAAAAAGTGGCGTCAAAAAAATCGCGATGCTCGTATGCATCAAAAGACAAAGCCCTGCCGCCATTCGCGGTCTCAGCACGGCCAGGACCCCGATCAACGTCTCGAACAGCCCTATGCCCCCGGCGACCAACGGAAAAACCAGCGGCGATTGGCCACCCGCTCGTGAGTAGACCCACCATCCGGCGCTGGTAAACCACTCCGGCGACAGCAATTTGTGCAAGCCCGCCCAGAACCACATCGACGCCAGGAACCATTGTCCCCAGAAGATACCCGATTGGTGGCTGGCCGCGAACATCAACAACCACAGCGCGATGAATTGTGGTTGCGTGCGCATTTCGTCGGCCAGACAGGCCCAGAGGAGCACGGCTCCGTGCAGCCAAACACCTGCCCGTGGTGCCAGTATCACGAAAGCGGCAGAAATGATCATTGGCCAGGCGAAGTCGAATTCGGGACCGCCCAACGCTTCATAGAATCGCTGGGGGAGATTCGGCATGTGGTCGCGAAGTTGCCACAGCGGCCAACTGATCGCGACAGTCAACCATTGGCCGACGACCGCCGCGGCGACGCATGCGTAACGGATGCTGGGAAACTCGACAGGGCCGAGCGAGGCCTTCCAAACTGTAGCGACTCGCGACATCGACTCGAATTATGTCACTAGCCCTTTGGTGACCATCATGAATACGTCCTCGAGGGTCGGCTCCTTTTCGGCGAAGCTGGCAACACCTACCCCCTGTTCGATCAAATTCTTGAGAATCCCTGCGGTATCATGTTGCGGGGACATGAATTCCAAGGTCACGGTGTCGCCGTCTACTTGCATGTCGTGAATCTCCGGATTGCTGCGAAAGATGGAAAGGGCTCGGTCGAGATTGTCGGAAATTCGCGCTGTCACCACTCGGTTGCCCCGAATTTTGCGATACACGTCATCGATCGGACCCTGCATCAACAATTCGCCTCGCTCGATGATCCCAATCGAGGTGCAGCAGTCGGCCAACTCCGACAGGATGTGACTGGAAATCAAAATGGTTTTGCCCATCCGCCGCAATTCTTTGAGCAAGGCCTTGACCTCGATCCGCGCCCGGGGGTCTAGCCCGCTGGTCGGTTCGTCCAGGATCAAAACCGGCGGATCGTGCACCAAGGTTTTGGCCAGGCACAGTCGTTGCTTCATGCCGCGCGATAAACCATTGACATAATCGTTCCGTTTATGGGTCAGATCGAGCAATTCCAATACTTCGGGCAAGATTTGTTTGCGCTGCGTGCGCGATAGATTGTAGGCGACGGCGAAAAAATCGAGAAATTCCCAGACTTTCATGCCGTCGTACACTCCGAATTCATCGGGCATATAGCCGATGCTGCGGCGAACGTTCATCGGATCCTTGGCCACGCTGTAGCCATTGACTGTCGCATCTCCGCGGGAGGCGCGTAGCAAGGTCGCCAGAAACCGAATCGTCGTGCTTTTGCCGGCACCGTTGGGACCGATGAAGCCAAACAGTTCGCCAGCAGCAATGGACAGGGACAAATCCTTGACCGCCGTGAAGTCGCCGTACTCTTTGCCGAAATGTTGAATCTCAACGATACTCATCGCCCGCCTTCGCAACTTGCTTCACTTGTTTTCTTCGCTCGCCCCGCGAACGGCGACTCTTTTACATCGCGGCAGCCGGAAATGCTGGCGGGCACTGCGGCAGGCAGACCTACCAACCGCGTACATCGGCTGGGCCAAGCCCAAACCGAATCGCCTTGCAGTCGCTGATCCGTCAGTGCCGTAACCCAGCCAACTCTCCCGCGATGCTTCGATATTCGTTACGGTTCATCTTGTTCCGTGTCGCCTTCGTCCCCAGTGTCGTTCTGTTGGATACCATCTTCATCCCCAAACCCATCAATCAAAACTCGGATACTACTGCGGGAAATATGATCGTGGATCGTCTCGCAATCTGGTTGGAGTTGACGAAACGGATGTGGGTGTAAATGCACGACCACCAGGTTGGCCTGGCGAATTTCCGTGGCTTGCGGTTCCATCACCGTACGAGAAATCGGTTCCTCGGTGTAACCGATCAAACGCATCTCACCAGGAGATAGCAACAGTTGTTCCGCAATGACATCAAACATATCGCCCAGATTGAGCTGGGTGGTTTTGTTGCAGGCGACTCGCCGATAGGCTTGTTCGAAAGCCACTTGCGATACGACGGCGAATTCGTCCAGCACATTCGATTTCAAACCTATTTCTTCGACAATCGCCTCGCGTAACGGGCGGCTGATCCCGGCCAGCCGAGGCGACTGCAACAAGGCTGTCAACTCCACGGACGCAGAGTCGCCGGCCGAGCGGGGCAGCTCGCTCCAGATCTCCCGAGCCACGCGGGTCCGACTTACGAAGCATTCCTGTTGATACCATGGCTCATACCAGTTATCTGGTGCCGCGTCGCGCCAGTGGAGTTGTCGCCGCGAACCGGCCGCAAAATCACCAAGCCAACTGATCTGCACGTTTCCGTCGAGCAGACGGCGAATCACGCCAGCACCTTGCAAGTTGATGCGGGTGGTATTCACAACATGATCAGTACCGTCTGCGGCGGACCAAGCGATTGTTCCTCCGACATCGGTCATCGTCTCGCAGTGGAGCATCCCGGTGGAGTTGGAATTCACCAAAAAATTTCGAGCCCGAAACTCCGTCCCCTGATCGAGCTGAAAAGCCCGCCCGCGCTCTCCACCCTCGAATTCTCTCTTCGATTTGCTGGCCAGCGGCAAGGCCAACCCGAATGGCTCGTTGAAGTTGATCGTATAAATCGTCGACAGCGAAGAATAGAGCGCCGAATACTCGGTCAAATGTCCACGCGAATAGCCACCGTGCAATTCCAAGAAGCCGATTTGAGTCTGGCTTCGCAGAAAGCCGATGTCGAGAGCAGCCAGCCGAATCACGGTGACCGCTCCCAGGATCGAAATGACAGGCATCGCCAACCAAGCCCACTCCACACGACCCAACAGGCGGAAGAATAGCCAGTTCAGAGGCACCAAGACCAACAGATAGCCCCCCAGCATTTTGAGCACAAAATCGGGCTTGGGAGGATTGATCCCCGCCATTTGGCTCAGATTCTCACGAGCTGCTGCCGACACACCGAATTCATCATTCCAAACACCAGTTCCTCCCAACGCATCACTACCGAAACCTCCAAAATATAGGTGATTCTTGGCGTTGAGTTCGCCGGCGTTATCATCCATCCACTGTGTCGGAAAACCTCGATCTTTAAATTGAGAACTTTCCAAGAAGTCTGGGTCCTTGTCATCAGCAATCAACAAGGCTGGCGCCATCATCACTGGTCGTCCTAAATCCCGGCTGATGAATCGCAACGTCGAACCGACCATCGGTGTGAAAATCGAGCAATCTTTTTCTTTGATAAAACGGCAGGTAACCAAGTCGTTGAAGACGCTTTGAAAGGCTCTCGGCGGTTTGCCCATCAGCGCGTTGTGGAAAAAAGAACTGCAGCCCTCCCATTTGGCGAATCGCGGATCGCTCAGCGAAAAACCTGTCAGCACGATTCGCCCCCGCCCCAATCGTCGCTCGGCGACCAACCCACCGGTACCGATCACGTAATTGGCACCGGGTTGCAATTTGAGATCTACGCCCAACATGGGGACGTTCCGGGGAATGTTCAGTTCCCAGCGCCGGGCTTTATCCAGACGCATGGGCGTCGCCCAATAGGTGTTGAATTCGCTGAAGTCGGAACCAGCCAGATTATTCACTTCACCAAAGCTTGCAGGCAAATAAGGCCCCAAAAAGCTCTGGGCCAAATTCCCCATGGAACCCGGCCCGTTAATAATGATTTGCCCACCGAAATGCAACCAATCGATGAGGGCCTGCTGCTGCGCGGAAGTCAAGGCATCGGGGTCTTGATTGTCCCACAACACGTAGGCCGTCGTCGTCCAAGTCATGGCCGATGGCCCCAGCGGAAGTGGCTGACCAGGGGTAGGAAAGACCACCTTATAGAAACTAGAGGCGGTGGTGTAAGAGGATTCATTCAAGGCGATGGGCAACTGAGTACAGTCGAGCGCTCGCACATAGCTATATTTGTCTTGTTCGCCGGCCAGAATCAGAAAATGAAATTGGTGCGGTTTCAAAAACAAGCTACTTTCAATACCCCCGACCATCTCCAGACCGGAAGGCCCTTGCAAACTGAAGCGAACTCGCGAAGACGTCCTGGACTCATCCAGGCGAGGGAGGAACAAGACGACCTCTAAATTCTTTTCCTGACCCGTCGTCAGCGAAAATGGCCGAGCTGACTCCGCAAAATAGTTGGTGTTGCCAAGCAGTGCCACCTTGTTGAGCGAACTCATGCCGGAGGCCAACATTCGACCAGTGGCATCGAAGTTGTTGGCTGTCACCCGATACGATCCCAGCACCCAATGTCCCGGCTTCGTGCGGTTATTCTGCGCCTCGTCTTTGAAAATACCGGGATAGATCACGGCCGGTTTGGTTACAAAATCTCCCTTCGGCCGCTCATCGGAATCTTGGCTGCTTTCGTTTTGCTCTAACCCGCATCCGCCACCAACCACCAGCAGAAGCATCCCCAGCAGCATCGCCAGGAGGGATAACCTTCCTACACCGGTTTGCCGTCCGAGGACGCCGACGGCCGATGAATCTGTTGACGCAACCATGGGAAAGTGCCAGGAGAGTAACGAGTGGAACTTTGGCGGTAATCTCTATGATAGCCTAGGTCGAACTCGCCGTCCGCGCGGCGATCAGCGTATTGCTGAGAAGCATCGTGACCGTCAGGGGCCCCACGCCACCAGGCACCGGAGTCAAGGCCGAAGCGACCTGCTGCACCCCGGCAAAGTCTACGTCCCCGACTAAACGATCTCCCAGCCGATTGATGCCGACGTCGATGACGGTTGCCCCCGGCCGCACCATCTCGGCCCGCACGAATTCCGGCTGTCCGATCGCGGCGATCAAAATGTCGGCCTGGCGCGTTACCTTCGGCAAATCAGGCGTTTGTCTGTGGGCCAACGTCACCGTCGCGTTGGCCCAGTCCGGTCCCAGTGGCGAATTTCGCTGAACTAACATCGCCGCCAACGGCTTGCCCACAATATCGCTGCGGCCAATGATGCAAACTCGCTTGCCCGCTGTCTTGATTCCCGACCGATACAAAATCTGCACCACTCCAAACGGCGTACACGGCAGGAAATGCGGTCGCCCTTGCGATAGCAAGCCGACGTTGTAGGGATGGAAGGCGTCGACGTCCTTCCGCCAATCGATGGCATCCAAAATCCTCTGGGCGTCAATATGCTTGGGCAACGGGAGTTGTACGAGAATTCCCGAGGTATTTTGATCGGCATTCAGTTCGTGAACCAGGCATTCCAACTCAGCGGTCGTTGTGCTGCTCGGCAGGTGAATCAGCTGACTGCCCATTCCCACCCGCTTGCACGCCAATTCCTTGTTCCGAACGTATACTTGGCTAGCCGGATCATCACCGACCAGTATGGCGGTGAGCTGCGGAACCTTACCGGTAGCGGCCGACCATTGGGCGACTTCGGATTTGATCTCTTCCTGGATTTGCAGAGCGATCGCTTTGCCATCCAAATTTCGAGCGGTACTAGTCATATCCATCCTGCGGGGGCGATCCGGGAAACCGTTCGTCAGGCGGGTCGAGAGCTTCGATCTGACATGCAAAATCTATTTGTTTCTCTCCTGCCGTAGACGAACCGGCGTCCATAATACTCGGTTTTGAGCTACCTGTTGACTGCCCATCGCCCAGCAGATTGTCCAGCTTGACAGCTGTATTTTCGCAAGGGATTTCTCGGATCCGCCGATTTCCGATCACGTACCGGCGGGACCATCCGAGCCATGGCCTAGCCCCCTTTAATTTGGGTGGCTTCCCCCTAATTGCTTCCCCTTCCAATTGCTTCCGCAATGGGTTTCACACTTTTAATTAGGTGGCTGGCACCTTTTTATTAGATGGCTGGCACCTTTTTGTTCTTTTTGTTTTTATTGGGTGGCTGGCACCCCGTTGATTTCCTGTTGGGTGGCTGGCACCTCGTTGATTTCTTGGCAGGGACGGATAGGTCGTGCACCAGGAAAATTAAGAAACCTGGACCAACGTGCTTCGACAGACAAATCCCAGACTCGTTTAGATCACCCTTCACCGCGCCGCTAAACTTTGGCACCGGCCCCGGCTTCGACCTCAGAGACGGTTTTCACCTTGTGCCGATCGCCGACGATCCCGCCAGCGAACTCGATGTCACCGATCCGCTCGATCACCCGATATTTTCTGCGATAGTCGTGGTTGATGAAGTCTACAAAGCGAATGTGGTACTGCATGTTGGGGCTCATCCGCTCGGAGAGCAAGCGTTTCGTTTCGGCTTGAATGAACTGCTTTTGCTGTTCGTCGGCAACGATGTACTGAATTTCCAACTCAGTTTGATTTCGTTCGTAGACTTTGATTTCCAAAATCGCGTTTTCCGCACGCTGATTGATGTCGTCGACCAGCCTGTTGAAAAACGACGGATAGAAGTGTTGGCCGCGGTCGGACAAAATGTAGTTCGAATCCTTCCCTTCGATTTTTTTGATCACGAAACGTTCGCGACCCTCCCGGTCCACCTCGAATGCTATCTCGGCGATGTCTTTCATCTTGTAGCGAATAAACGGGAAATCGGTCAAATGCAGACGGGTGACGACCATTTCTGGCTGGCCGTCGGCATTCGCTTCGGTTTCGACATAGGCGACGTTGGCAAATATTTCGAGCCCCCCCTCAATCTCATGCGCGATTTCGCCGAGCTCGACTGAACCGTACGAATCTTCTACCTTGCTGCGATGAAAGACGTCGGCGATATTGCGCCGCTGGCAATTAAAAAATGTCTCGCCGCTGACATTGATCAATTCCGGATGGTGCTGCAGCGGCAAATTGAATCGCCGAATCGTGTGAGCCACCATGTTCATCGGTGAGGGAAATACGAGCAACAACTTGGGCTTGAACCGATTCAGTTCATCAACCAACCCTCTGACGACCTGTTCATCGATTTTGTCGAACAAGTGGTAACGGAATCCGGTCAACCAATTATAACGGTTGAACTTCACCATGTCGTCGATGTTGTAAGTGTTCTTCGGGTAGAAGATCATCATCCGCTCGCCAGGCCGCCAGCCCATGCGATACCAGCACTTGAAGAAGGTGAACAACATGGAAAACATGTGGTGCTTGGTCATCTGCACCACCAGCGGCAACGCACTCGACCCTCCGGTGGCCATCGGCATGAGAAAATCGCCTCGACGCAGCCGTCGAATTGACTCCCAAGGTCGCCCCTCCACCGTGAGCTCACGCTCCCGCGGATCGACTCGAGAGAGCTCCTCCGTCATCACTTGCTGTCCCGCTTCGGCGTAGTCCTGTTTAGTCAGCGCAGGGAGCCGCCGATAGTTAGCGAAAAACTGCTCGTCATCCACGTCCGCGTTCTCTTGCAAAAACGCGGTAAACTTGCCGCGAAAATACGGATTGTCCCGATTCACCTTGGCCAGCAAGGCCGCAAGGTCCCGACGAATCTGCGGGCGAATGTTGGTAAGACGGTCCGACACGACGACTTGTTGATACAACGGGTACACGCCGGCGAATCGGAGAATCCACTGGTAGAGTAATTTCGACATGGGGAATGAGTGGCTGCTGTGTTCCTGGAGCGGGCTGTCAATCAACCAGGAATCTAATCTAAGGCCGCTGATTTAGGAAAGCGGGTACGTCTCGACGGGCTTTTCCCCGAGAACTTGTCGTCAGAGGCCATGGTCAGGAAAAAAAATGTCCCCTCTAGAGTCACCGCATCGATGAAACGAGAGGGGACATCGTGGTCTCGATCAACTTGTCCGCCTCGGAACAAGCAGTCTCGAGCTGCATATTATCTACGTCGGCGATAAACCAAGCCCATCAAGCCGACCAGCGACACCACGGCGGAACTGGGCTCGGGTACCGGCTGAGTCAGGAAGTTTACAACGATGAAATTGCCGTTAGCGGTTGAGGCTGTGGCCGTCGCATTACCCGTCCAGCGAGCTCGAAAGTCAGCACCATAGCCGTTGGCTGGTCCACCGGAAACACCTACGGCATCGAATACCCCCGTCGTTGTGGTTCCTGTCATGTTCGAAAATCGCAACTCGACCGTCAGATGGTCTCCCGTGTACAAGTACGGGGTATTAAACGTCACGATGGGACCGAACGCATTGGGTGATCCACCGAAACTAAAGGAGTTGGCCAAAAACGTTAACGAGCCACTGCGAACACTGACTGGGGTGCCTGTAAAATTGTCTGCGAAATTCACATTGAAAGTTGCCGGGTCAATTCCTTTGCCCATCGTGACGTTGAAAAACGAAAAGCTGGTATCTGCCGGTGGCCACGAACTAGTCGCTGTCCCGTTCAGCCGAATTTGAAAGCCCGTGATATTCTGACCGACGACCGAAGTCAACTGATTGGAATGGATAATCATTTGATAGGTACGTCCGGCCAATGCTGTCGAGAACAAAAAAAACTGGCTGTCTGCTTCAGCGGTCGCCGTATAATTCGGCACTACTACGTCGGCTCGCTGAGGTGTATCGGGTTGCGCGGGCGCGCCAGTCTCTTATTTTGGGGTGGGGTTCTTGTTAGTTGATTGCATCTCGAATTCGCAGGGGGTTACATACCCCAGGGACGAATGGAGTCGTTGGACGTTGTAATAGTTGACGTAC
>CALDHM010000058.1 GCA_937941455.1 uncultured Pirellulaceae bacterium
GAAGCCTTCCAGCAAGCGGCCGATGGCGAACCGGTAACCTCGACCGAGTTAGACTACTTGCTGCCCGACATCTGGCTGCAAGGCAATCCTTCCCACCGCTGGACGATCGACCAAATCCGCCGCGCCGAACGAAAAGCAAAGAACGTGTAGTTGACCGAACGCTCACCAAATAATAAGCATGCAAATAAAACACGCGCTAGTTAAAGAAATGAGAGTTATTGACTCTTGATGAAGTTATTGTGGTAGCATGCCGCTAGTTTTGGCGCGATTCTCTAGGAATTCGAGCAGGGAGCCGAGGACTTGCTGGCTCTCACCGGGTTCGCGCCGGCTGGACTCGTAGCGAGTATACTGCAAGCGGATATCGGCCGTAGTGAGTAAGAGTCCGCGGGCAGCGACTGCGCGCTCGAAGGCTACCACAGCCTTTTGCCGATATTCGATCGGCGCGGTTGGTTGGCTGGCGTAATCGACGAGATAACGCTGGGCTTGCGGAGTACCGATATTCCCCAAAATTTCCAGACTGTCTTCGATATACAACGGATTTTGAATCAAACCCAGTAGGGTGTCGAAGCATGCATTGATTTCGTAGTTACGATAGGTCTCGCGGTCGGCGGTAATCCGTTTAAGCCAAGCCACCGCATATCTGCCGTGTTCCTGGGCTGCCTCGTTGGACAGCAGCCATACCGGTTCCAGTTCGCGAAGGCGTTCGATCTGCAACGCAACAAGCTGCGTGTCCAGGGTGATCGGCAAGACGATCGTTCTCGAGTCCCGTTCGGCGATTCGCTGCAATTGGGCGAGATCGTTAGCCGAAGTTAGAATGCCGATGGGCATCCGTTTGGTCCGCCAATCCGCTCGGATTTGTTGCACGAGATCGACGAAGCCGGTACGAGCCAAATTCTCCCAGATGAACAAATAACGAATATTCGCATCGGTTGTGGCATCTCGCAGAAAGTCCCGGCTGTTGTTAACTGCCCGGCCATCCACACCGGCCGGCCGCATAGCTACTGCCAAATCTTGCGCGATATCAATCTGCGGATGGCCCACCAAGCCAGACGGACGTTCTCCATAGCCAGAAAAATACGCTGCGAGTGACACTATGTAACTATTGCCGTAGTAGGGTGCCCGCGGATCCAATTCGACATAGGTGCGGAACGCAGAAAACTGTAAATGACGATCCCCTGATTGAATCGCTCGCAACAAACCGGATTGGGGACTACTGCTTGAGATGATCCAAGCTGGATTGCCGATTTGAGCCAGGAGATCACATCCGCCGGCGGCGGCCGGAATCATATCGAAATTTAACGCTTGGCCGATCGCACGGTCCACTTCATCGGCAGTGAGTTTTGGGAAGGCGTCGGCAATGTTGGGAAAAGTCAATTTCGATTCGGGCCCCGCCATTCGCTTTTCGGCATCGAGATAACTGATCAAGCAGAACTGCCGAAACTCCGCCTGCTCGGGGCGCCAGCGGTACAGATCGGCCGCGCGGTCAAAGGCAATCAACCGGCTAGCGGTTGCCGGGGCGACGTTACGCGGCTCGAGTCTGCGGCGCTCGTCATTCCAGTGCCATACCACGACGTAGGGGCTCGCCAAATCGAGGCGAACTTCCTCGCCGGAACGCCGTTTGCCCTTGGCGAATTCTCGCGCCCGATCAGCCACTACGCGCAGAGCCTCGGCCTCTGTCGGGATTTTGCCGTAAGTTTCTTCGAGCCCCAACGCGACGCCTTCACGAACTCGGGGTGGTGTGTCCGGTGAATAATAAGCGGCCACAGCCGCATCGTGGGCTTCGGGTAGGCGAATGCGGGCGAGGGCGGTCAAGGCCTCATAGCGAACCTGCAAAACCCGGGCATGAACCCCGCCGAGCAAGGGCCAAATTGCCGGCTCGCCCATCATTCGCAGAGCTTCGCGGATCGCTAGAAATTCCCCCTCGCGTTCTGGTGCGGCAAAGACGCTCAGCATCGCAGCCACGGCCGGTTGGCCCGTACTACGCAAGTCGCGGAAGGCCTGACTGCGGACGTTTTGATTCGGGTCGCTCAACTTGCGAATCAGCCCATCCAGTCGCTCCTCTGAAGCCGCTTCGGTTCTACTCGCTTGAAATACAGCGGTGGCAAGCTGGTGCCCTTCCGGTTGCAGCGGAGCCAAATTATTGATTCGCAAAAACAGATCAGAACCGAACGCCTGGCGGAGTTGAAATAATCTGGCAGAGTCGAGGCGCAGGTCGATGAGACGGCTCAAAAAGTACTTGGCGTGGTCAAACGCCTCAACGTCCAGCGCTGTTTGGAGCGCCGTGGCAAGATCTTGCGGCGTGCTCGGATTGGAGCGGCTGAGCGACTCGAGCACTAGACGAGCTGCCGGTGTGACTGTCTCGGGTATCGCTGGAAACCCCTGTTGGACGATCTGCCCAGCGCCCCCCGAACGGTCGTCCGCTCCAAAGGGATTTTGCAAGCCCACTGCATTCTCGGGAGCGAGGAACAGCCCGAACGCAACGATTGCGCAATAACCACAGCAGATAAACGTCCTCGGTTTCATGAAAGCCAAATCGTCCTAAAATTCATGTGCCAATAGGTTTAATCCGAAACTAACGACTGTAACGGCTGTAGCGATCGCAACGAAGCTACATCGCCGGGGGATATCCCTCCAGAGAGTCACCGACATCACTACGCCCCACGAGGTGTCGAATGAACCTTGCGGCGCGAGTTCTTCGCTGCCCGGCCGGCCGCTGGTCGCTATGCGAACGGTGCGAAGAGGGCAGAAATTCCTTTAATTTCCGAGACGAGCTCGCCACGCGGCGATCTGCTCGGAAACCCGCTTCGGTGCCGTTGAGCCCTCACTGACAAATGCCTCGATTGCTCCCTGTACTCCCAATTCATCATAAATGGAGTGGTCCAAATTGGGAGAGATTTTTTGAAATTCTTCGATGGGCAAATCGGCTAGCCGTAGCCCACGGCAGGTAGCCTCGCGGACCAGTTCACCGACGAAGTGATGAGCGGTTCGCTGCGGAATTCCCCGTTTTATCAAGGCCTCCATCAGCGTGGTGGCGTCGAGAAAGCCTTGGTCGAGGCGGGCTGAGATCGACTGGGGCTTGAGCCGGGCCTGCCGTACCAGGGGAACGGCCACATCCAAACATTCGCTGATGGTTTTCGCGGCGTCGAATAACGGAGGCTTATCCTCTTGCAAATCCCGGTTGTAGGCCAGCGGCAGTCCTTTGACCAAAACCAATAGTGTTTGCAGGTTACCGATCACTCGAGCCGCTTTCCCTCGAGTCAACTCCAACACATCCGGGTTGATCTTTTGCGGCATGATCGAAGATCCGGTACAAAACCCATGCGGCAAATCGAGGAAATCGAATTCTGTTGTCGACCAAAGGATCCATTCTTCAGCCCAACCGCTGAGGTGAACTCCAATCAGCGACAAACAGAACACCAATTCTAGGGCAAAATCGCGATCGCTAGAAACATCCAAACTATTTCGCGCCACGTCGACAAACCCAAGTTGTTCGGCCGTGAATCGACGATCGATCGGCAAGGTCGTCCCGGCGACCGCGGCGATTCCCAAGCTGTTGACATTCGCACGGCGACGGCAGTCGGCAAGCCGCTCTCGATCGCGTTCGAATTTTTCGCAATAGGCCAACCAGTAATGGGCGGCCAGCACGGGTTGTGCACGCCGGAGATGCGTGTAAGCCGGCAAGATCACCCCTTGATCGTGATCGCAACGTTCTATGAAAGCCGATTGCAATTCCCGAAGCTGCGCATCGATGCTGTCGATCGCATCGCGAACCCATAACCGCAAATCGGTTGCGACCTGGTCGTTGCGACTCCGCGCCGTGTGAAGTTTTCTGCCAACATCGCCTAGACGTTCGATCAAGGCATGTTCGATGTTCATGTGAACATCTTCCAGATGCTGCTGGAACTGAAATTTTCCTGCTTCAATTTCCGCCAAAATATCGCGGAGCCCACCGACGATCGCCTGGCTCTCGCTCTCAGAGATCAGCCCTTGTTGAGCGAGCATGCGCGCATGAGCGATCGAGCCCCGAATATCTTGACGATAAAGCTGCCAATCGAAGCTGACGCTCTCCGAAAATTTCTCGACGCGCTGATCAACCGCTTGCTCAAACGCGCCACTGCGACTGGGGCTCGACACGCAATTTATCCTTTGCAAAAAACAGAGTTTGATCGAAATTTTACTTTTGAGATTATTCGCTCAGCCGTCGACATGGTTTCGAGCGACCCCAGCCGGGTCAAGCGTCCCACCGGGTTGAATCCACTCAGGTTGCGGATCAGATTCGAGACAACACACGTCGGCAACAAACCAGATAGTGAGCGCGTCGCGTCGAAACCACGAAGCGGCTTACCGCGATCAGCATACCGGTTTTGAAGCGGGCTGCTAATATGCCGTGGGCCTTCTGGGATCAGAATCGACCTGCCCGCATTTCAGTGGGCCGAATTTTCGGAACATTCGTTATCGGCCGCAGTCGGTCACACGGGAAATACGCACTGACCTTGGAAACAGCAGAGTTCTGATTTTTGGCCGTCTGATCGCCGATTTACAAACTAGACTTTCATGGTACGATTTAAGCAGTTCGTTGGTTAGTCTGCATGCTTGGCAGGCCAAGCTTGAATCCTTCCCCTGAGGTAACTCATGATCCGGCGATCCTCCTTTATTGCCTTGGTCGGTCTGTGCGCTTGGTTTGGCTCGGCGATGAGCCACGGGCAATTGATCTTCAATTTCCAAGAGGTTGGTAATGATGTCGTGATGACGTCGTCGGGAACGATCAATACGGCTGGCCTGGTCTCCGTGGGCCCGTTTGGTTGGGTCGGCGTCGGCATCGAAGAAAACGGCGAGTATGATGTGCTGGGCAGCAGTGACATTGGGCTGATCAATCTCTCGTTCGCGTTCAATCCAGGCACCTCTTACGCGGCCTGGGCGACAGCGCTCGGTCCCTGGGACACGACCGATTTGGGGGCGACGATCCTGGCTGGCTCGCGACCCTTTGCGACCTATGTGCTTGATAACAGTACGAATGAAATTTTTCCGGGCTTAGGAATCAACTCGGCGGACATGTCGGGCACTTCGTGGACACCCGATCAATCGTGGCAATTCAGCAATCAAACGTTTCAATCTCTGCAAATGCGTCAAGGGACATACACCGTCACCGATGTTGTTACCGGAGCTTCGATCACCTACTTGATCGGATCTGGCATTCCCGAACCGACCGGCGGATTGGTCATCGCTATGGCGGCAGCCATGATCGGGGCTGTTGTGCGACGACGGCAGGCGGTTGCATCCATTCGTTAGGCGATTTCAGTCCCGGATTGGCAATTTCAAGTCTTGGACTTGCCGCAATGCTGAATCGTCCCCCTCGCCAAGTGGGCGGCACTCTTGCCAAATCGGCGGTCTTTGCTGGGTCAGAAAGATTTTCAAGCTTTTCAAAACGCGATTGGCCGCTCATTGAATCCAGCCCGACTTAAATCCATTTTCTAAACGGGCGACGATCTCATAGAATGGAACAATCGTCGCTACTGTTCCCTCATAGCCACCGAGATTGACCATGCAACCGCGTCGAACCTGGATCGCCATCGCTTTGGCCACCTGCTTCAGTTGGAATGGAGTAATTTCCGGACAAGACAATCCGCCCGCCAGCGCGCCACCGAGCGAGGCCAGTTATTCGCCCAAAAAATCCGAAGCCACGACATCTGCGGATGAATGGGTCAAGGTTTCGGTGGAGAACACCAACATCTCAGTTCTCATGCCGAGCACGCCAGTCACCAGCCAGCGCGTCATCAGCGCGGTGGCTGGTACGAAAACTACAGTGAATCTGAATATCGTAGAGGTCGGCCGCAATAAAAGCTTCGTGTTCGCCTATAACGATGTCCCGAAGAAACCCGAGGATCTGTTGCAGATCGAAAGGATTTTGGACGGAGGGGTCAAGGGCGCCGTGGCACGGACCTTTGGCGAGCTCGTATCGGTCAAAAAAATCGAGGTGGGAAAACTGCCCGGGCGAGACTTTGTTTTCGAATGCGTTCAAGGTGAGAACGAGCAAGGAATTCGCTTGCGGGTCACCTCGCGGTTGGTATTAGCGGGACAAACGCTCTACCAAATGACCTACGTAGCTCCGCTGAAGGAACACAACGACGCAGAGGCGAAAAAATTCGTTGAGTCGTTTTCGCAGTAGCTCTAGTTCTGCTCGGCCAATCGTTTTTTGACAGCGGCCATTCGACTCGACGGGGACGCCTCGCCGAGTTGCTCAATCCTGATCAGCCTCCGAGCCACGGCGACTTCCCGCTGTGAGACAACAGGCATCGAATCGACCACTGAATTTCTCTCAACCATTCCGGTGTGAAAAACCGCGACTATCGGCTAATGAGTCGGTGGATTTACTGTATCGTTGCGCGAGCACTTGGAAACGGCGTGTGCCCATTAGCAATGACCGAATCACGTTGATGCAAGCCGGCCGAGACAATTCCAAGATCGTTGGTGTAGATCGAGTCGCCACCGTAAACCCCACTGCTCACAAAAACAATTTCCCCGTTCTGCAGCAAGCAGTTCGCTCCCATGTTGTCGTGATTCCGTGTCAGGTGATTGAACGCATCAATTGCTGGGGCGTCGGCCACCAGTACCGCGTTGCCATCGCCAATCACTCGCGGATGCACATATTCGCCGTCGCGGTGGTAACCCAACGAGAATCCATAGTCTCCCGAAATTCGCTCGCAAAACTTTTGCCGCTTGATGGCACACGGCGTGTTGACGATTTGTTCGCACGAAGGAATTTCGCAGGACGTGCCCCTCACGGCTCCAGGGCAAAAGAAAGTCGAACTGTTGTCGATCAAACCTTGGTCTTTCAAAAACGGAGCGAACACCCCGGCGACACACAGCGGACCGCTGGTTGGCACGGGAATAGTGTCGCGCTGGTGCGTGTTGGCGAACGTCACAAAAGCCTTGTAAATCGTTCCCAAATTTTGCTGACACTGCACAATCCGCTGTTGGTGTCGCGCAGTCAGAATCGCCGGGAAGAGCAACGAGCCAAGAATGGCAGCAGCTACGATACCTACCACGAAATCGGACAACGACAATGTCTGCGCTAACTGCCGCGAGTGACGTGGATCGGGCGCCAACCGAGCCGACAGAGCGCAACCCAACGATTGATTTGCCCGCTCAACGGCTGCTGCATGATCGGCCACGACTTGATCAAAGGCGGAACCGACTGAAACAGATACAGACGGCTCCGCTAATCCACGTTTCGCAGGCAAATTATCGAGGGAGCGTGTCGCCATGGCGATCAACTGGCAAGTCCGGCGGGCGAGACCGGGGGGCGGGCCCGCAGGACGGTCGATCAGTTCCAGCGGCATCAGCTGGGATTTGAGCGACAGCAGTTCTTGCTCTAAGTCGGGTCGATCGTCTAGGGCTCGCTGAACTTGACCTTGCTCTTCGACGTCCAATGCCCCGAGCATGTATCCTAGCAAGTCCTCGTTCGAAGGCTCGTTCACGGGTAATCAGTCTACGTGTAGGGTGTCCCAAACTTCACCGAGCCGAGCGATGGCGGCATGAACGCGGCTTTTAACGGTCCCCACTGGAATATCCAACACCTCGGCGGCTTCGCGGTATTTCATCCCTTGGTAGTAAACCAAGTTGACCACCGCAAACATGCTTTCGGGGAGCTGCTCGAGCGTCTTGCGAATGATTTCGCGTCGCTCGGCGTCCAAGCAGCCGTTACTGGGTCCCTGCTCGCTCGACTCCAACATATTCACCAGATCACCAACCTCCTCATGCTCTTGATCGCGCGGAGTGTCCAAGCTCAACATCGTGTGTCGCTTGTTGCGCCGCCGCGCATCGATGGCTTGGTTGGTGGCAATCGAGTACAGCCACGGTCTGAACCGGCGATCAGGTTGAAATTGATCGCACTTCAAATGCACCTGCATGAAGGTCCCTTGGAACACATCTTCCGCCATTTCGGCGTTACCCAAGTAGCGGCGCAGGTAGTTGTACAATTCGCGCTCGTACCGATAGACCAACTGGGCAAAGACCTCGCGGTCCCCCGTTCGGCGGTACTCCAACAGCAGTTCTTCGTCAGTCACTGCGGACTCGATTGCTTTCAATTGGCGAGCGTGATTGTAATCCAGATCGTTGATAGTCGCTTGCATTAGATTCTACGCACCATTTTAGCCATGGTTCGCGGAGACCGACAACTTTTGGGCGGTCCGCGTCGATGGGGTTCGGTGTCTCCTCCTTGACTTCCCAAAAAAAACCGCAGAAATTACCGAGGCCAAACGCCTCGCACCTCTAATTTCGTCCCGGGTCGCGACAACTTAGGTCGCCCGGAAAAAAATTGCCGGTTTGACAGCATTTCGCCCGCGGCATAGACTCGCGAACGTTCCTTGGTACCTTGCAAAGAATGTGCCAAACAGGCGAATTCGATGATGAACAGCGGTTACAAGTGGGCGGCCCCCGGCGATATCAACGCGTTTTTCGGCCTCATGCTGGACAATATCGCGGGATTGATCTTGGCGATTGCAATCCTCCATGACAGCTTCCAGTACCCTGTAGATTTTGCAATCCGTTACATGGTCCCGGGCACGGCACTCGGCGTGCTCGTCGGCGACTTGATGTTCTTCTTGCTGGCTTTCTACCTGGCTAGCAAAACCGGCCGCTCCGACGTTACCGCCATGCCGCTGGGTCTCGACACCCCGTCGACAATCGGCATGGCGTTCTTTGTGCTGGGCCCCACTTACACGGCGGCGTTGCAGTCGAGCGGGGATCCCACTCAGGCCGCGATGACGACTTGGCACGTCGGGATTTGGGCGATGCTATTGATGGGATTCATCAAGCTTGTCCTGTCGTTCTTTTCCGGTTGGGTCCGCCGCTTTTTTCCGCGAGCCGGCCTGCTGGGTTCGCTGGCGGCGATCGCTCTGGGCCTGATCGCCTTCACCCAATTGCCGAAAATCCTCGCCAACCCGATCCCGGGATTCGCTTCGCTGGCAATCGTTTATGCCACCCTGATTGGCAAGGGCCGACTGCCACTGCGCGTCCCCGGTGCGCTGGCTGCAGCGCTGGTCGGCACCGCGCTGTGGCATGCGATAAAGTCCCTTGATCAGTCGGCGGGGACGCAACTGCTGGCACAGCAAACTGAAGGAATCGATCTAATATGGCTGCCGACGGAATGGCTGACCGTCTTTCGATTCGAATGGTTGGGAAGTTTCACAGCAGCGCTTCAGTACCTACCGTACATCGTTCCCTTCGCCATCGCGACCGTCATCGGCGGAATCGATTGTACGGAGAGTGCCGCATCGGCCGGCGACTCCTATTCGACCCGCACGGTGATCGGTGTCGAAGCCTTGGCGACAATCCTGGCCGGACTGTGCGGTGGCGTGGTCCAGACGACCCCTTATATTGGGCATCCCGCTTACAAGTTTATGGGGGGACGAGCGGCCTACACCTTGGCAACCGCCTTGTTCGTCGGCTTGGCGGGAGTGCTTGGTTATTTCAGCGTCCTGTTCAACATGATTCCAGAAGCCGCCGTGCTGCCCATCCTAATTTTTATCGGACTGGAGATCACCGCACAAAGTTTTCAGGCGACGCCCCGCCGCCATTACGCGGCTCTGGCTCTAGCATGCCTCCCCACCTTTGCCAAATTGATCATGATTTATTTGGGACAGTTCTTCGGGTCGATCGATTTCGCCAACATGCCGCCCCATCTCTCGCAACTTCTTCTGTTTTTAAGCGTGCTGGCTGGTGGGTTTATTATCTCCAGCCTCTTGTGGAGTGCGGCTCTCGCCGAGATCATCGATCGGCAATACCACCGCGGGGCTTGCTATTTCGTGATCGCCGCAGCGCTCACCGCAGTCGGTATCGTTCATTCGCCCCTGCCCGGCGATAAGATGTTTTGGCCGTGGCAACTCGAGGGTGCTGCCAATATCCGCATCATCAGTGAACTGGTCGCCAGTTACCTGCTGATGGCTGCAATCCTCGCGACGCTGGCCGCGTTGACCAAAGAAATCAATCCCCCAATTGCATCTGACGACGAATTTGAAGGAATAACCTGATGCTAACCAGAGTTCTCGAACCCGAGGTCATGGATACCCATGAAGAAGCGTTGGAGTACGACGCCATGGACCATTCCGCGGTCAACCAGCGGTTTGTCGACGATCTGGCCCTCGCCCAATTCGCGGCGGGTGACGTGCTGGATATCGGCACAGGGACTGCGCAGATCCCGATCCTGATCGCTCAGCGATTCCCGGCAGCACGGATCATGGCGATCGATATGTCGGTCCAGATGCTGGAGTTGGCCCGCTACAATCTGGAGGTCGGCCGCGTCGTCCGGCAAGTCCAATTGGCGCATGTCGACGCCAAACGGTTGCCCTACAGTGCCTCGATGTTCGATTGGGTGATTTCCAACAGTATCATCCATCATTTGCCCGACCCCAGCCTTTGCCTCCGCGAGGCCGTGCGCGTGTGTCGGCCAAGCGGAAGTTTATTCTTCCGCGATTTGTTTCGCCCAAATTCCCTGGAAGAGCTAAATCATTTGGTCGAAACTTACACCGGGGGCGAATCGGCTCGCGCGCAACAGCTGTTTCGCGATTCGTTGCATGCCGCGCTGTCGTTGTCCGAAATCCGGCAACTGGTTGCGGAACTCGGTTTCGATGAGCGCTCGGTCGAGGCCACTAGTGATCGGCATTGGACGTGGTGTGCTCGCAAGCCAGCGTGAGGAGCGACGAACTGATGCGGCAAATCGTGGCGATCGTCAAACCGTTTATCGCGGAGCAAGTCATTCGCACCCTCGCGGAATTGCCTTGTATCACGCTCGCCGCCCGCGAAGCGAAAGGCTTCGGCAGGCAAAAAAACTATCTCGACTTGTATCGCAACGACGAATTTTCGCTGATCTTCGTCGCCAAAGTCGAAATTTCGCTGATCATCGATGACGAATGGGTCGAGGCGGCAATCGACCGCATCACCGCGGCGGCACGCACGGGACGCCTCGGCGACGGCAAGATCATGGTGCTGCCGGTCCTGGGAGACCCGATCCCGATCTACGATGCCAGCCCCGACCAAGAATCAACAGCCAACCCTACCCAAGCCACCAGCGATTAACATGGTCCCGACAATGTCCCATTCGGTTGAGGTCTTGATCGTCGGCGCTGGACCGATTGGACTGGAAACCGCCGTCGCTTGCCGCCAAGCTGGTCTGTCGACGCTGGTTGTCGAGGCAGGATCGATCGGCAACACGATCCACCGCTGGACACCGCAAACCCGCTGGTTCAGCAGTAACGAACGGATCGCGATCGCGGGAGTTCCCCTCCTGACGCTCGACCAATCGAAGTGCACCCGCGAACAGTATCTGAACTATCTGGCAGGTGTCGCTTCCCAGTTTTCAATTCCAATGGCTTGTTATCAGCGAGTCGAATCGATCGTTCGCGAGCCGGACCGCTTTTTGATTGCGACGACGGGCCTCAATGAGCCCATGAACATCTCGGCCCGCTTTGTCGTACTAGCCACCGGAGGAACGGATCATCCACGCCGCTTGCAAATCCCAGGCGAAGACCTCCCCCATGTCGAGCACCGACTGCGGGAACCGATCGGCTACTTTGGGCGACGCGTCCTGATCATTGGCGGCCGCAACAGTGCCGTCGAGGCCGCGCTGCGGTTGCATCATGCCGGCGCCCAAGTCGCCATCGCCTATCGCGGCCGAGAGTTCCCGAGCGAAAGGATCAAATACTGGCTCTATCCCGAATTATCCAGCTTGATCGCCCAAGGTCGCATCGCGGCGCACCTCGCGCGGATTCCAGTCGCTTTCACCGCCACGCACGCCGTCCTGGCCAGCGTCAACGAACCGGACTCACCTCACCAGCAGATCCCGACCGATCACGTCATCGTGTTGATCGGCTTCTACCAAGACAAACAAATCTTCGAGAACTCGGGGGTCGAATTGATTGGGCCGGCCCAAAGTCCAGTATTCGATCCCGTCACCATGGAGACCAACGTGCCGGGCCTGTTTGTCGCCGGTACAGCCATCGCCGGCACCCAGTCGAGCAGCTACAAGATTTTCCTCGAGAATTGCCACGATCACGCGGCCAGAATCGTGGCCAAGATCACTGGCAAGCCGATGGCGTCGGCTCTCGCCCCGCGGTCCGTCCCGCCAGGAAATTTCGAACCGGAAACTTGACCGGAAATCACACCACCATCGCGTTTGCGGAACTCGGGCAAATGCCCTGCGGCGACGGTCATGGCAACTGCCGCAAGCCGACCTCGCAGCCCAACTCCGTCCGCGCCCGTCCATCGCCGCTGCGAATGCCGAGCCAAACGAGAATTCGTCGCCGAACGCGACGAAACGGATTGGCGATCAGACGGTGCAGACGAATCCACCAGGGGCGTGGCACTTCCACTTTCCCCCAATTCGTTACCCCCCATCGACGACTGATTTTTTCCCAATGGTACAAATCACTGTCGACAAGAATCCGCCAAAACCACCTCACGCCCCAAACTCGAGGGACCGCCGCGCTGATCTGAAAATCCACCAAGTACGGAAGGCCATCGTCCCCCACAAGAATGTTTTCATGCTTGTGCAAATCGACGTAGGCGACGCCACGACGATGCAACTCGTCCAGTAGCGCTCGCAACCGGATAAAAAATTCCGGTGGCACCTCGGTCAACTGACTGAGGGAATGTCCCAAGACAAAGTCGTGAGCGGCCGCCGTCGCCATCCGCGTACCATCGGGTAATCCAACCGCGTATCCGCGCGGGACCCCAGTCACATCACGAAGCCTATCGAAAAAATACAACTCCCGACGGGCCAGCCATCGTCCTAACCATGCCATCGGGAGGCCACACATGGGGCTCAAGCGATTGATCTTGCACACAAGTTGCCGCCCGGCAGAATTGGCATACAACGATGTCGCCGCCCAGGCGTCATGCTTGTAAAGGGATACGAACTCGAACATTTCCCCTTCCACACAAATGCGGGGAGGGGGTTCGGCCTCCCCCATGGCACGCAACATCGGTGGCCGCCGTCGAACACCCGCGGAACGTAAATCCTCCCCGTCTCGCCGTTCGTTACCTGGGTTCATGCCACTCCTCGTATGCCGTTGCCCGAGCGTGCAAGAAACTCGAAAATCATTCACTTGCCTCCATCCGTCCCCACATGATCGTGCCCGATTTCGAGCCAATCAAGCTTTCCTAACTAGAAAATTCCGCGAAAGCATTCACCTTGGTTGTCATCGGCTGTTCCCGCTGTTGGCCGTTATAAAAAGGGCTCTACGGTCTGGCCGCCGTGCTGTCAACGCCGATTGCTAGCGTCGAAAAATAACCCAATAGTAGTTGGCAAGTGTGCGGCAGTACCGAATTCCCTCGTCTCTTCTTCGAAGCAAAACCGTCCTCGCGCGGCAGTCGCGCTGACAAGGTCACCCCTCGCGCGATACGCGTTCACCCCCCCCCAGATTTCCAAGCTCCCAAGGCAGCGCCGTTGGCGATCAAAAATAACATCGTTCCCATCAGCGCTAAATTCTTCATGAACTGAATCATTTGTTGCTGGCGGGCCTCGCCTCCGAAGGTCCTGTCTTGCCTCTAATGGATTTGGAATTTCCTGATTTGGGTTAACATAATCCAAACC
>CALDHM010000059.1 GCA_937941455.1 uncultured Pirellulaceae bacterium
TGTTCTTTGCTGCGCCGATCCCGCTCCTTCACCGCCTATCGCTCCGCATTTTCAACCAAAATCCCCGCTGCACCCCTTCCAGCCAGCCCCAACGACCCCTCCGTCCACCCAAATCCCACTCGCCTTGTTCCCAAATTGTTGGGAAATCCGCAATTTAAAGGATGGTACTAAATGTACTACCGGGTAGACGAGCCTGGGCGTCGGGGGCAAAGGGATGCATCATGTAAGTGGGTGGCACCAATTGAATGATTGTTCAAAATGATTTCGATTGTTGGCACAAAATGATTTCGCACAAAATGATTTCAAAATGATCTGTCTTCGAAACAGCGGGAAACAGCGGGGATTCGAATGGCTTTTCAAAATCAAAGACGCAAGAGCAAAAATGAAACGACTTTACCTCAAAATTAAGACTTGTTCAGGCACTAGAATAGTTTCAGAAGACCTGGTCGAACTGTGTCAAGCCAAAGAATTCATTTCAAATTAGGCGATTCTTGCGGATGACGCCTGCGCTATCTTCCAACTCGTCCATTGCCGAGCCGACGGAAACCGCCTCGCATCGTGTTGTGATTGGCGGAAGGGAGTACGTGTTCACCGGGCGGACGATTCTGGCACGCTGCCCGGATTGTGCGGGCCCTGTCACGATTCAGTGGTGGCTGGGGACCGGAGATTGTTGGCACTGCGGTTGCGCCGTGGACTTGGCAAAGGAAACCATCGAGCAATTGCGACAGGCCCGTGAGGAGTTCGAGGAACGAGCCGGCATTGCGTCGTCGGATTTGGCGGTTCCTTTGCCCAGGGGATTGTCGCGAACTGGCGGTTGGTCGGCAATTCAATCGTCGGCCGTGGGAGAGTCGGACTCGCGGTGGGCCGAGCTGGAACGCCTGACGCGTTCGACCTCAGCTTCGCAGCGTTTAGCGCGTTTCTTGAGTTCTTTGCCAGCTTGGTTCGTCAGCTTTTTGCTGCACATGTTCTTGATTTTGATTTTAGCCTTGTTCGTGTTTCAAAATCAAGCGAGCGATTCGCTGTCGCTTGTCATGTCGACCTTTTACGACCCGGCTCGTCGCGAGGGGGGGATCGTGTCGCTAGAGCGGCCCGAACGGGAGTTGGCTGATGATGTGACTCCTGAAGGATTGGGGCTCGAGCAGTTGCTTTCGCCCCGCGAATTGGACGCTGCGCGGAGCGACGCGTTGACGCTGACCTTGGATCCCCATCCGCTGGGGCAGCAGTCGTCGGTTGCGGAAGTGCGCCGTAGGCTGGCGTCCGACGAGGGGGTCGAGGCTACGTTCGCCGCGCGCGATCCGCGGCTGCGTCGAGAGATCGTCGAGCGTGAGGGGGGGACGCTTTTGTCGGAGGCGGCTGTCGCTCGCGGATTGCGGTGGCTGGCATCGGTGCAGAACGCCGATGGGAGCTGGAGTTTGGCGAATTACGACGCGCACAAACAAGCAAACAATCGGGGGGATGCTGCGGCGACGAGCTTGGCATTGCTGCCGTTTTTAGGAGCGGGACAGACTCACGAATTCGGTTTGTACCGCGCGACCGTATCGCGCGGCTTGGCGTGGTTGATCAAGCATCAAAAACCGGACGGGGATCTCCGCATCAATTTTACGGGGAGTGCGGGAATGTATGCGCACGGCCAGGCGGCGATCGTGCTGTGCGAAGCATACGCGATGACGGGGGATGAGCGGTTTCGCGAGCCAGCGTTGAAGGCGATCCGATTCATCGAAGCGGCGCAGCATCGCCGCGGCGGTTGGCGATATCGGCCCGGACAGGAGGGGGATACCAGCGTCTTGGGCTGGCAGTTGATGGCGTTACAAAGTGCTCGTGCTGCGAACTTGGGCCAGGAAATCCAACCCGATACGCTCCGTTTGGCTGATTACTTCCTTGACTCGGTATCGCTGACGCGGGACGCGCCGCGCGGGTCGCTGTATCAATACCAGCCGGGGGATCGAGAATTTACCCCGTCGATGACCGCCGAGGGGCTGCTCTGCCGGATGTACTTGGGGTGGCGGCGCACTGATCCGCGGTTGATGTATGGGGTTCGCTGGTTGTTGGAGGAGCATTTTCCCGATCGCGAGGAGCCGAATTTGTATTATTGGTATTACGGTACGCAAGTATTGCACCACTACGGCGGCCGCGAGTGGGAGCGTTGGAACGGAACTGTGCGCGATTTGCTGATCGAGATGCAAGAGAAAAATGGAAAATACGTAGGGAGTTGGAGCCCGCGGTGTTGCCAATGGGGAGCCCAAGGCGAACGGATCTACACGACCTCGCTGGCGGTATGTACTTTGGAAGTGTACTATCGGCATCTCCCCTTATTTAAACCGCTGCAGCTGGACGCTCCATGAACCACAACTTTCGCGCGAATTGTTGGCAACTGCCGCGCACGAAGCTCGAATTTATCGATGGTCCGTTGCTGATGGGGATCGTCAATGTGACGCCGGATAGTTTTTCCGATGGCGGCCGTTGGCTTGATCCGCAACGAGCCATCGATCATGGTTTACAACTGATCGAAGACGGCGCTGCAATTTTAGACATTGGTGGTGAAAGTACGAGACCATTCAGTGAGCCGGTACTGCCGCAGGAGCAACTGCGTCGCGTGCTCCCGGTGATCCGCGAATTGGCTCGCCAAGTCCCTCAAGTGCCACTGTCGATCGATACGGCATCGGCAGAAGTGGCCGCAGCGGCCATCGAGGCTGGGGCCCAAATCATCAACGATGTCTCCGGATTGACACTTGATCCGCGGATGGTCGAGGTCGCTGCCTACACTGGGGCGGCGGTGTGCGCGATGCACATGCGAGAGACGCCGCAGACGATGCAGATTGATCCGCGTTACGACGACTGTGTGAGCGAGATCAAGGGGTATTTGCAAGCCCGCCAGCAGTCGCTCGTCGCGGCCGGCATTGCTCCCGAGAAAATTTGTCTTGATCCGGGGATTGGCTTCGGCAAGACGCACGAGCACAATTGGGAGTTGATCCGCGGAATCGTCGAATTTCATGAACTGCGTGCGCCGTTACTAGTCGGTCACTCGCGCAAGGGATTCATCGCCAAGGCAGTGGGCCAGGACGAAGACCTTCGCGATGCGGGGACGCTGGGGATCAGTTTGTACTTGGCGAGTTGTGGTGTTCAGATTCTCCGACTTCACGAGGTGCGGCGGACAAGAGCGGCGCTGCAGGCCTTTTACTTGTCGGGCAACCGAGCTTTGTACCAGAACCCATCAGCGGCGGCGCACTAGCTCGCGGTACTCGCCCGGACGCTATTGCGTTGCGGCCAATCGTTTTGGAACAAAGCCTAACATGCTCGTCGCCGATGTCGACTGCAGGACACGCAGGTTGGTGATCCTGCGGACTTGCCGTGGGTTTGGGGACGAGCACAGCCGATTGTTGTCGATGTAAGTGGATTGCGTCGGTGGGCAACACGATCAAATCGTGGCGACGATACGACAGAGCTCGCAGCGGGTACCATCGCAGCCGCGGGCCGTGCAATGTTCACGGCCGTAGAAGATGATTTGCAGATGGAGGCGATTCCAAGCGGATTCTGGAAAAAGGGATTTGAGATCAGCCTCCGTCTGCGTGACATTCTTGCCGCTGGTCAATTTCCACCGCGTGGCCAAACGGTGAATGTGGGTATCGATGGGAAAGGCTGGAACGCCGAAGGCTTGTGCCATGACGACGCTGGCGGTTTTATGTCCTACACCCGGGAGGTTTTCGAGTTCCGCGAAGCTTTGCGGGACTTGCCCGGCGTGTTCCCTCACGAGGATTTTCGATAACTCAGAAATCGCCCGCGATTTCTGCGGACTGAGGCCGCAGGGGCGAATGATCTGCTGAATTTTCGCGATCGGAACGCGGGCCATCTCCGCGGGTGTGTCGGCGACAGCGAACAAATGCGGCGTGACTTGATTGACACGAACGTCTGTACATTGCGCGCTGAGCAAAACCGAGATCAACAGTGTGTAGGGGTCGCGATGATCGAGCGGGACGGGTGTTTCGGGGTAGAGACGGTCGAGGTAATCGGCGATCACGGCCGCGCGAGCTTCTCGCCGAGCACGAGAGATCCCGCGCTTCGCGGACGGCTTGCCGGTGGTCTGCGAACGACGCTGCCTCGTTCGACCAGATTGTTTTGTCGGACCGCGACCCGGGGGTGCGGCGGACCGTCTGGTGATTTTCGCGGGTCGCTTGGCCATAAGAACATATCGGCTAGTGAACCGCACCAAAGATCAGGAAACAGTCGACCTGTCGCAAAGTACTGGGGCTGGATCAGAGTTCCGGCGGCTCCGAGCCTATCCCAAAACCAGCCCTGACTTACGCTGCGGGGCACGGGTGCTGTCGGTTTGGCAATAGGCTTTTACTCGCCAGATCCTTTTTCTGTATCCGGTTCAGTTTTCTTGCGAACCGAATATTCATGGCCGCGATCACGTAGAATTTCGATCGAAAGAATCTTGTCGGGCACAGCTCCTTCGATCGGATTATTTTGTTGGTCGTGGGTTCTCGTCAGTTGCTTGACAACGTCCAAGCCCGAAATGACGCGTCCGAACACGGTATGCTTCCCGTCCAGGCTTTGGACGCTGGGACTGCGGCTGAAGGTGATGAAAAATTGCGAGCCTCCCGTGTCAGGCAACGTCGTTTTCGCCATGCTCAAGACCCCTGTGAAGTGTTGCCGATAGCCCGGCGAGCGGCATTCATCCTCGATGGTGTAGCCTGGGCCGTCCGTGCCATCTCCCTTGGGCGAACCGGTTTGCGCCATGAAGTCTTCGATGACGCGGTGGAATTTGATGTCTTTGTAAAAGCCGCTTTTGACGAGACTGATGAAATTGGCGACCGTATTCGGGGCCTCGTTTTCGAATAGCTCGACGACGATTTCTCCGCGAGATGTGACGATCTTCGCCCGTGGCAGATCGTTGCTCTGGGTCTCTTTGTGGCGAATCGCGATTTCTTCAAACAATTCCTTGCCGGCGATTGGCAGATTCAGCGAAGGTGTCGTTGCGGCCAGTTCCCAATAGCGCGGGTCGATTCCGAGAGCGATCAGCCGATCGGCCGCTTGCAACGCCGCTGCATCTCGTCCGTTACGGGCATCATCGGCGAGGATTCCCATCACGATTTTGAGGAGATCTTTGTTCAGCCCATCGGTCTCGAGTTTTTTCAATGCAGCCTCGCGCAGGCGGTCGACGGCCTTGATGGCCTTTTGCAGCAGGTCGTTGTACTCGCGGCGGTAGCTGTCCCGCTGGGTGATGTCATCGGTTTTTTCGAACTCTTCGGACTTCTTCCGCAATTGCTCGTCGATCGATTGCCATTCCTCGAGCGATTCTTCATAGGAGCGAACTTGCTCGTCAGCCGCTGATGAAGTCGTGGCCGCATCCTGACCCGAAGCGGTTACCGCTGCGAGCAAGAAGCCAAGGCCAGTCCAGGTAACGAACAACCAACGACAAACGGTTCGATCGGTCATGAACAGTGCTACTCCAAATTCTAGTTGTGCTTAAGTGGATACGACTTGCTATTCCCCAGTTTCACATCGATTTTGGTCCTCATATAGCGAGATTCGATGTTGCGAGCAACCGAAAATTCTGCGGGATGAGTCACCGGATTTAGTCCGATCATGCTTGGGGATACTGGGGTTTAGCGTGACGTGTTTTTGATTTCGATTTTTTCGAGGACTTGATACGGGTGCGCCCGTTTGCGGGTGATTCGCACGGAGATGATTCTATCGGGTTGCCGCGTGGCGCGGGTCAAGCTGTTGTAATGCGGCAAGGAAAACAAGACGTTCAAGCCGTTGATGACTCGGCCGAAGACGGTGTATTTTCCATCACGATCGGGGGTGCATTGGTAGGAGATGGCGAATTGGGAGGAGTCCCGGCCGGGCTCATCATGAATCAGACTCAACGAACCCACGACATGGTGGCGAGCTCCATCGGCCAACCGCTCGTCGGGGATATAGTATCCAGCGTTTCCCTGGCCGTCACCTATGGGGCATCCTGTGAGAGCGACCTGGCCGCATTTCACGAAGTAGAAGGGCCGGTTGTTGTAGAAGCCTTCTTCCGCCAAGGTGATGAATTGATTGACCGCGTGGGGGGCTTGGTCTTCGTAGAGTTCGACCTCGATGATCCCCAGGTTCGTCTCGATTTGTGCGATGGGCAGATTGACATCCTGTTCGCGACGTGCGTTTTCGGTGGCCCAGGCCTGGCGTGCGGCGGCCAAGTTTGAAATGAATGCGTCACTCAGCGGAGCTCCCGTTTCGGAAAGCAGTTGGAGGTAGCGGTCGCAGGCGTCGAAATTGCAGCAGGCATAGGCCGCCATGCAGCCGATGGTCAACAAATTCTTGTTACGCGACCCAAATTCGACCGCGCGGTCGGCGAGCGTTAGAGCCTCGCTAGGATTAAATTGGCCTCCAACGACGTCCTCTCCCATCAATCCGCGGAGGCGTCGAAAGCCCTCGCGAGCGACCTCGGGATTCCCTTCCGGATTTTGGCAGAAGGCCCGCAGAGCCAAGTCGCCAAGATCTTTTTCCCAAACGGCGATTTTAGCCCTTAGTTCCTCGATCTCTTGGAGGATTTGACGTTGATTCTGCCCTTGGGCAGGAGAGGCCGCAAGCAGTTTTTTGGTAATCTCGTTCCGGGCATTGTGAATATCCCGCTTGCGCTGCACATACTCAGCCACTAGGTCTTCGGTTTGTTCAGCGCCGATGGCTCGTCGGGCCAATTCATTGGCCAAGAGGGGGGGGTCTTCTTGCCCCTGCGCAGGAGCCATAACAACCATAATTAGTGGAAGTATCATCCACGCGAGCTTTTTCGATGACAGTAAACGGATGGGATGGCACATAGAATGATGACCTATTGATCAGGATTGGAGCCACCCTGGGTCTGAGGGGTGAGTTCGAAATATTGGAAGATTTTGGGCAGATATTCATGGTCCCGTTTGCGCAGGACCTTAGCGGCCAAGATTTTATCGGGAACCACTCCGGGCTTCGGTTTGTCCTCGCGGTCGTACGTTTTTGTAATTCGCTCGACAACGTCAAATCCCTCGATCACCCTGCCAAAGACGGCATAACGACGGTTGAGATCCATCACGGGTCGCAGCGTGAAGTAAAACTCGGCGGCCGCCGAGTTGGGACGGTCGGCGTTAGCCATTGCCAGCACATAAGCCAAGTGCGGGCGGTCGTTATCCGAGCCGAATTCATCATAAATGGTATAGTTCGGCAATCCGGTGGGATCCTGTGCTCCTTGGGCGACGAAGCCTGGGATCACCCGGTGGAAATCGAGTCCACGATTGTAATAGCCGGTTTCCACCAGTTTGACAAAATTGCCAACGGTATGCGGTGCCTCGTTTTCGAAGAGCTCGACCGTGATGTCTCCGCGGCTGGTTGAGATCAAGACTCTTGGCAGGTCATCAGCCTTGGCCTCGGCCGCGCGGATCTGCAGTTCTCGCTCATAGGGGCCGATGATCAGATCGAGATCATCGTAGATATAGCGGATCTCCTTGGGGAGTTCCTTGATCAGAAAGCCCCATGACTGGCGAAAATTTTTGGCCACCTCGATCTGGTTACTGACAATCGCCGATCCCCCGTACAGGATGCGAACTTGGTCGTCATCGGGGCGTACCCGCAGCAATTTTTCCGCCAATGCGAAACAGGCATACATTCGCTCTGCTCGAAAATAGTCCTCAGCGATCGATTTCACCATGCGGTACAGCGTATCGTCGGGCTGAGGAGTGGCTTCGAATTTTTCGATGAGCAATTTTTCCAGCAGATCTTTGTGGTCTCTCGCCTGCTGGTAGCGCGTTTCGTAATCCTGGCGGTTTTTGACGCTCTGCCCGCGGTCCTGTTGGAAATAGTTGGCCCGGGCCCGGGATGTTTGCTTGAGCAGTTCGCGAAATTCCTCGAAGCGTCGCTCCAGCTCGGCATCGATTTCGTCCAATGTACGCGTTTGTTCGGCGGGTTGCCCTTGTAGAGCCCAAGCGGGGGTTGCGCAGGCGAGCAGCACCCAGGGCAGTAGGGAAAGGAGCCGCACCCGCTGGAGCGCAGTTTGAACGTTCCGCGAACGGTCGCCGATAAACCCAATTTTCGCCTTGGATCGCATGCGTTTCCTAACCCACTGCCATTGAGAACCCGTGAGCTCCTGGCCGACTCGACTTATCAATACGTGCTCAACGAACCGTCGGATCGAGCCAAAAACGTCGCAAAGGACAAGATCGGATCGTCAGGAACCGCCGGCTGGAGGAGCAACGTTAAATCATGCGGTGGTTTGCAATCGCCCACGTTTTGACCTACTCTGAGTAATGATACCGAAAAAGTAGCGACATGGGGACAACCTTTTCGCCCCAACGCTTAAAAAACAGACCGCTCTATGCCAAGTTACCCAGACGATCGAAACGCACTTCACTCGCAGCGCGGGGGCGGCTCGGGCTTGCCCAAATTGCGAATCATCGGAGGGGAATTTCGCGGCCGAACGATCGATTATTCAGGGGATCGGCGGACTCGCCCGATGAAGGATAACACCCGCGAGTCGCTATTCAACTTGATTGGCGGCTTCGTACCGGGGCGGTGCGCGTTCGATTTGTTCGCCGGTTCCGGCGCGGTGGGCATCGAGGCTCTCAGCCGCGGGTCGACACGGGCCTTCTTTATCGAGCGGCACATTCCGACAGCGAAAATCATTCGACAGAATCTGCAATCGCTGGCCAGCGATCTGCCAGCGACCGTGGAAGCGGCGGATACTTTTTTTTGGACTCGGCAGTTCTTCAAAAAACGGAAGAATTGGCCGACAGAGCCATGGATCGTGTTTTGTTGCCCCCCGTATATGCTCTACGATGCGCGCGGCGATGAGCTGATGGAGTTGCTGGCATGGTTCATGAAGGAGAGTCCACCTGGGAGTGTCGTCGTGGCTGAGGTCCCGGAAAATTTCCCGGTGAATCGTCTGCCGGATTCCGCTGAGTGGCGGGTTAGGGCCTATAAACCGGCGTTGCTGTGCGTTTGGCGGCCAAAGTCCTACGAAAATATCGAAAATACTCGCGCAACTGGCCAATAAATCTGACGCGTCTTAGAATTTTCAGATGCGAACAAGCGCCGACAAGCATCTGGTTCGCTAATCTGCCAGTCCGTTGATAACAGGCCAAACCTATGTCGAGCCCTTTCTTTCCTAGCGACGATTCAGGGTCACGCTCCGGTCAAAGGGGCATTGCTGATCCTGGGGCTGTGACCCCCGACGTCAATTCCGTCACCCCGGGGCCCCTGCACGCCCAAGATGCGGGGCGAGGTCTGACGAGTCAGCTTTTCTGGGTGATTTGCTGTGCGGCCTTCGTGTTCGGGCTATGGCAATTGGGGCCCATCATCGCCGAGCGGTATCAATATTCGATTAGCCGCGGCAAGGCCTTGGCGGAATACGAGGTCGCACGCCAAGCCATCGACCAATTCCCGCTAATTACTGTTTCGTATGCCTACCAAATGGTCGCTCAAAAAATTCGGCCCAGTGTGGTCAGCATCAACGCCCGCAAAAGTTATGGCGAGGGCCAAGGCTCTGGCGTCATTATTTCCGCCGATGGCTATATCGTGACCAATAGTCACGTCATCGAGCAGTCTCGCGAAATCACGGTGGTCTTGCACGATCGCCAGGAATATCCGGCCGCCGTCGTGGGGCAGGATGTGGAAACCGATATCGCTCTGCTCAAAATCAATGCTCGCGGCTTGCTCGCGGCTGAGTGGGGAGATAGCAAAGAGTTGGCTGTCGGCTCGATTGTTTGGGCCGTGGGAAGTCCCTTCGGCTATACTCAGACAGTGACATCAGGGATCGTCAGCGGGAAGAATCGCTTGACCGTCAATCAACGCGGCTTTCGCGAGGCGGGATTCAAAGAATTGATTCAAACCGACGCAGCGGTCAATCCGGGGAACAGCGGAGGTCCGTTGGTCGATGCCAAAGGTCGTGTGGTCGGTATCAACACGTCGATTCTCGGCGAGACTTTTCAAGGCATCAGCTTTGCCGTCCCCAGCTCGGTCGCCCAGTTTGTGACGCAACAACTGATGTCCAAGGGAAAGGTGGAGCGCGGATACTTCGGGTTTTTGCCCGCCGCGGTCGAAGCCCGCTTGCAGCAAGAGCTCAAGCTGCCCGACTTGCGCGGCGCCTTGGTCCTGGAGGTCGTTCCCGATTCCCCGGCAGCGAAGGCCGGTCTGAGGTCGGGCGATGTCATCCGCTCGTGGAACGGTGAGGAAATCGACGACTTCAATCGTGTTTACAACTTGATCGGCGTAACTCCCCCGGAAAAGACCGTGAACATGGAAATTTTTCGGGATGGCGCTCCTGTGAAACTGAACGTGTCGGTGACTCGTCGGCCCCCCGAGTTGCGATCCCGTTAAAGGACGAAGAAATCGGAATGACCGCCAATACTTTGGTCCGGGTTTTGGCTTCCCCCTTTCAGATCGGCGCGCTCGTCATCGATCCGCCGATTCTCCAGGCCCCCATGGCCGGGTTTACCAACTATGCCTACCGGCAAATCGTGCGGGAGTACGGCGGTGTCGGCCTGCAAGCGACCGAGATGGTCAATGCCCGTGGCTTTGTCTGGATGGATGAGCGAGCGGAGCATCCTGATCGTTTGTGGGGAGTCGCTGAGGAGGCGCGGCCGCTGGCGGTACAGATTTGGGACAACGATCCGGAGACGATGGCGCGGGTGGGGCGGCGTTTGGTCGAGGAATACCGCGTTTCGGTGGTCGATATCAATTTCGGTTGCCCTGTCAAAAAGGTTACCGAAAAGGCTCACAGCGGTTCCTACCTTCTGCGCGATCCGGAACGAATCGGCCGGATCGTCCGACGATTGGCCGAGGCCTGCGCCCCCACTCCGGTGACGGCCAAAATCCGGCTGGGCTGCACACGCGACCGGATCGTGGCCAATGAAGTGGCCCAAGTGGTGGAAGAGGCTGGAGCAGCCGCGCTGACCGTGCACGGCCGAACCGCCGCCGATATGTTCACGGGCCGAGCCGACTGGGAACGAATCTCCGCCATCAAGCCCTACCTCAAAAAAATTCCGCTGATCGGCAACGGCGATATCGATTCCCCACAGCGCGTCGTGGAAATTTTTCAGAACTACGCTATCGATGGCGTGATGATCGCCCGCGCGTCGCTTGGGCGACCTTGGCTGTTCGCTCAAGCGGCTGCGGCGTTACGCGGATTGCCGATTCCCCCTGATCCGACGCCGGAGGAACAGCGGGCCTGCATGTTGCGGCACTATGCGATGATCCTCGAGCGGTTCGGCGAAGAACAAGGGACGGTGCTGATGCGCAAGTACGCTTGCTGCTACGCTCAGGGCCGGCATGGAGCCCGGTTTTTCCGGACGCATGTGGCTCATGTGGCGACTCCCGCAGAGTTCTACGAAGTAGTCGATCGATATTTCCCGATGGAGTCGTAGACGACGAACGATTTGTCGATTCGGTTCCGTTATTTGGCGATGGCTTCGATTTGTTTGTCGAGCCGTTTTTCTGAAATCGTCAGGCTCGTGCCCAGCTGCTGAGCGAACTTAGACACCCGGAACTCCTCGATCATCCAACGCAGCGTTTCTAACTCTGGATCGTCGAGCCCCTGACCGTCATGCTGTTCGCGGAATTCTTCATAGATTTTGCGGTAGCGATCGACGGTTTGCCAAGCCATGCGATCTTGCGCGCCATTACCGCTGGACAACTTGTCGAGGCGCACCAACGCCCCCTGTAGGAATCGCGGCACGTGCTGGAGCCAACGCCACGGGGTCGTATCGAGGGTCTCCCGCTGGAGCAGCGCGTTGACCTGTCGGCGCACGTCGGCGCTGGCTTCGGGGAATCGCGAGGATGTTTGCTCCAGCTTCAAAGCGACTTTTTGAGCGGCATCGCTCAACTTGGGTAGCCATGCCGCGAGATCTTGGGCCGCCACCGAAATCCGCTCGACCGCCCGCTGATTGCGCACGGCATAATCATCGGCCGAGCGCAGAGGCGGTTGCCCTTCGACCAGTCCTTGCAGTACCAGTCGGCGGGCTAGAGCATCGACGAGTTGATCGGGCTTGATCCAACGCGCGAGCTGGACTTTGGCTTGATCCAATCCAGGAAGCCATTGCAGATGACTGCGGACGTGTTTGCGATGTCGCAAGAGCATGAGCCGAGCTGTCCCCCCTTCGCTCAGTCGCCGCGCTCGCTGAGGCGAATCGACAAGCCGGAGCGCTACCGATTCCCCCTCATCGACGATCGCCGGGTAGGCGGCCAACCGCGTTTGGCCCCGGGTTACCTTCACTTGTTCCGGCAGGTCTCCCCAAGTCCAGTCGGTCAAACCGCTTTGGTTCCATGGGCTGGCGTCGTCCACCAGGATACCGCTGTCGCCCGTCGAGCCGATCGCCTGCCGGATTTCTCGCAAGGAACGTCCTTGCGCGAGGGTTTGCCCCGCGTCGTTCTGCACGATCAGATTGACCAGCAAGTGCCGATCGATGGCCTCGGTCGGGAAGGCGTCGGGGCGAATCGGCTCTCCAGCGATGCGGCTCAGCGCCCTGGCGACCGCCTCCACGAACAGACCTTCGCCGAAGGGAATTTCCTCGAGCACGCGGTCGGCCATATCGGGGGCTGGCACGAGGCGCCGCCGCAAGGGCTTGGGGAGGCTGCGAATCATGGCGATGATTCGCTCCTTGAGCAGGCCCGGAATCAACCAG
>CALDHM010000060.1 GCA_937941455.1 uncultured Pirellulaceae bacterium
GATCAAACGCTTCTACGGCGATTACTCCCAAGTTTTACTACTGAGTTCGGAGTTCTTAGCGACTCCAGTAGGACACAAGGTGGCGGCGGCCACGGACGGCTATAGCGAACCAAGCGTCCGTAAGTAGCCTCTTGGTTTGTATTCGAGATAGCGACAGCCAAACTAAACGCTACGATTCTTTAAGCGATTAACTTTTTTCGCACTGGTCGAGTCCGAGTTCCATTTGCAGATTTTGGAACTGGCGGTAGTGGTGATCGCTCGAGGAGTGGACGTGTTCGGCTTCGGTGATGAAGCGGATGCTTTCGTTGCAGTAGATCCCGTTTTTCTCGAGGATATGCTCGAAAGGCTCGAGGGGACTGCCGTACAAGATGAGCAGTTTATGCTCGTCAAATTGCACCTCTTGAGGAGTGGCTGGATTGAGGACAGCGATACCGGTGCAGCCGTCGTTGAGCAGTAGGTCTTCGTATTCCAAAAGGATGCTTGTCAAAACGGGCATGTCGATTTGCTCGCGATACAGATCGACGTGGCCGTTGGTTTGATGGTGATGGCTGGTTTCGAGCACGATGTCGACAGTTTGTCCCAAATGCTTGGCGAGTTGCATGAAGACCGAAAACAGAATCTCCTTGGATGCCGAGGCCATGATGACCGGCACGCGGCATTTCGAGTCTGGATCGATGTAGACGTCATGCCGATACCCTTGAGTCGGGCGGATGGTCAGATCAACTCCGGGGAGTACTGCGTCGGTCAGTTCGAAATCATCGTAAAAACGTTGCTCTAAATGCTTGGACAAGTCATTGAGAGCACGATTCCCTTGGTCGGCACGGGGCGGTTGGAAAACGGTTTCGAAGAACTTGTTCAAATAGTCCATGGGCGCACGTCGTAAGCGGTGACTCGATGTAGGTCTGCGAAAACCTAGGTCACAGCCGATCGGAATATGGACCCGACAGCTAAATTCTGCCGGAAAAACGGGTTTTAAAATTCCCATGTACCCGGCACAATGATTACGATCGCTACAATAAGAGCGTAGCGCCCGCCGCGGCATCTAGATTTGGAGGGAAACTTGGGGGAAACGCTATGAAGCAACCGTCTCTTGCAACGGCGCGACTCCATTTGACGCCTTTTGTTGCTGAGGATGCCGAAGCCTTGCAGCAGGCGATCAATTATCCCGAGATCGCCCGGATGACCCGCAGTATTGAATACCCTTACAGCCTCGAAATGGCCAGAGCCTGGATCGCGAACCATGAGGAGTTGTGGCGCAGTGGGAAAGCGGTCGTCTTTGCGATTCGCGGAGGGGAGTCCCGAGAATTGTGGGGCGCGGTGGGCTTGGAGATTTGTTGCATCGATCACGCGGCGGAATTAGGGTACTGGGTGACCGTGCCGAAATGGGGGCAGGGAATCGCCACGGAGGCTGCCAATAGGGTGGTAGAGTTCGGATTTGCGGATCTCGGGCTCAATCGGATTTCGGCGCATCACATGCTTCGCAATCCGGCTTCAGGGCGTGTCCTTGAAAAGCTAGGGATGGTCCGCGAAGGAGTGCTGCGCAAATTGGCCCGTAAATGGGGTGAGTTTCACGATGTTGCCGTTTTCGGAATTCTGGCCGAAGACTGGGAGCGACTCCTTAAAATGTAATAATATCCATCCAGCAAGAGACCGTTGTCGAATTTCGGGGAAATCGGGGCGCAATGTCCCAATAATCGGCTGACGACGGCGAATATCGCCCGGGGGCTACTGTGTGTTGCGGGCGTGTTGGGTGCCGGGTGCCTCGTTGCGATTTTTTAAGGATCCGCCAATGAACAGCAATTCATACACCACGGAGCGTCAGGGAACTCGGGTGATCTTTTTGGATCAAACTGGCGCTAAAAGTGTCGAGGCCGTCGTCTCGCACATGGTGACGGTGCAGAAGATACTTCCCAGCATCATCACTAAAATGAATTTGCCCTTGATTGGGCCCGATGGCCAGCCGATGAGCTACAGCTTGGATCACAAGGAAGGTGGTCGACGACTGCTGGAGAACGAAACGCTGGTCGAAGCCAACGTCAAAGACGGTCATCACTTAATCATCTATCCCGAAATCGTCGCAGGTTGAACATCATGAGCTGGATCACTCAGTGGCTAAGTCAACAGTCCGGTAAACCGCCTGCCTCTCCTCGCGATCGACGGCTTGCGGCCGACGCGCGGGCGATTTCGAAACTGATTTCGGAAAGTTCGATTTTGACTGCTGATGCGAAGGGCAATCCGCCGAACCACTATCGTTTTCGTTTCGCGGGCAAGGGGCTTGCGCTGGGCTCCAAAGGCAAGATCGTAGTGCAGGAACAGCATGAGGTCTGGGTGGAGTTGGGCGCGGCCTACCCGCGAATGATGCCTGCCGTGATTTGGAAGACGCCGATTTTCCACCCGAATGTTTCGGTGAACGGGGCTGTTTGCTTGGGAAGATACGGAACGCACTGGGTGCCGAGTTTAACGCTGGACGAACTCTGCGTCATGCTCTGGGACATCATTCGCATGAAGAATTTCGATGTTGCTAGTCCCTATAATCGCGACGCTGCGCAGTGGGTCAGTGCTCAAAAAGTCTTGCAGTTTCCGCTCGACCATAGACCGCTTCGAAATTTAGTGACTGCGGCGTTATCGGTCACTGTCAGCCGAGGGAAGTCCAATGTGATCAAGTCTTCGTCCGAAGGCGCCAAATTTCGAATTGTCAGCGGATCCGAAATCGAAGTCGTGCACACGAGGCGCGCGGAGTCCGACCAATCCGGGATCATTTTCATTGAATGAGAGCAGTTTTTTGAGTGATAAGCGCCCGCAGTCGGTGACGCAGACAACGTCCCGCGGTCACTCGACGTTAGAAATCAATGACGATCGTTACGACCGGTTGAAGTTGATCGGCTGGTGGAACCAGGACCGGCTCCAGGCTTCCCGCGTTCTGGTGGTCGGGGCGGGGGCGTTGGGCAACGAAGTCGTCAAGAATCTGGTCTTAGTCGGAGTAGGAAATCTTTCGATCGTCGATTTCGATCGGATCGAGATGTCGAACCTATCTCGGGCGGTGTTTTTTCGCGACGAGCATTGCGGTCGTCCCAAGGCGATTGTGGTTGCCGAGATGGCACGTCAGCTCAATCCTGATTGTCGTGTCGTTGGTTGGCCAGTGGACGTTACGGCTGATATCGGATTGGGCTTGGTTCGCGAAATGGATGTCGTGATCGGCTGCGTCGATAATCGCGAGGCCCGCCTGTGGATCAATCGAATGTGTTGGAAGGTCGGCGTTCCGTGGATCGATGGCGGCATTCAGGAGATCAGCGGTGTTGCGAAAACGTACTGTCCTCCGGCCGGGGCTTGTTACGAGTGCACGATGACTGAAAACGATTTTCGACTCATGCATTTACGCTACAGTTGCCCGTTGCTCAAACGCGAGGATTTACAGCAGGGGAAGGTTCCGACCGCGCCAACGATTGCATCCTTCGTCGGTGCCCTGCAAGCCCAGGAGGCGTTGAAGTTGATCCATGGTCGAGAAGTCGGCAGCGGCATCGGGTTGATTTTCAATGGCGATGCCAATCACTTCTACCGAACGACTTTTCCCCGGCGGGAGGACTGCCTGGCTCACGAAACATATGACGACGTGATCTCGACGCCTTTGACGTCGTCATCCCTGGTTCGCGATGTCTTCGAGTGGACTGAACAGCGACTGGGTTTGGTTGCAGATTCCTTGGAATTGGACCGCGATTTCCTGATCGAGTTTCGCTGTGAAAATTGCCATCAGTCTGCGGCAGTAGAGCAATGCACAAACAAAATTTCACATCGAGCGGCCCAGTGCCCGGTATGCCTCAATGTCCGTGTGCCGCAAACCACCAACCGTATCGAACGGGGCGATCGCCTGGCCGATTATCGACTTTCTCAGCTAGGTGTTCCAACTCGCGATATTGTTAAAATCAAACATAGCGGCGGAGTGAGCTTCATCGAATTAGGTGGCGATCGAAATCCGGCGTGTAGCGAAGGTCCAAGGGAAGCCTTAGCAGGGGACTCAACCGATGGATGCTGACATCGAATTCGGTGACGTCCGCGCACGTGGTCCGACGACCAGTCTACGTCCTGACGAACAGCATTACTACGTTGTCGTCGCTACGGCGTCGATTGATCCGCAAGACTTGCCGATATTCGTCGACGTGGATGTCATGCGGGAATTGGAGCAACACGCTGCGTCGAATCTCGACATGGAACTTGGTGGCGTGTTGATTGGGCGACAGTTGATTGATCCATCGGGGTCTCCCTTTGTTGTTGTCGAGGATAGCATTCGGGCAAGTTACTACGAAGCCACACGGGGCAGTTTCAAGTTCACCCATGAGACGTGGGAGCAGATCAGCCGGGACCGTCAACGCCAGCCCTCATCGCATCAAATAGTTGGGTGGTACCACACGCACCCCGGGTGGGGAATTTTTTTGTCCGGGATGGATAAATTCATTTGCGAGAATTTTTTCAATCGGCCCTTGGATGTCGCGTTGGTGATCGATCCCCACGCCAACCAGCGGGGCTGGTTCTATTGGACGGAGCAGGGGACGACTCGCCGCTGCCAGTCATTCTATTTGATGGCTCATCGCGGCCGCGAAGAGGAATTGCATCGATATGTCGAAGCCTTGAACGAAAGGGAAACCATGATGACAGGGTTGCGCAGCCCATCAGGGCGATCTTCGGGAGCAGAAACGACAACTTTCCAACTCATCGAACGGCCTCAGCGTACGGACTGGACGGTGGTCGCGCTGCTGATGATGCAATTTTTGGCATTGCTGATTGTACTGCTTAGAATGGCTCAGCCGTACGCGACGACCGCTGATTCATCAGCGAGCATCGCAGGCCAAACGACTCAGGCGACGATCCAGCGTCTGGAGGTACACAATGAGGTTTTGAAAGAAACGCTGGCCCTGCTGACGAATGATCCCGCCGGGGTTCAGCGCATGGGCGAAGAATTGAGCGAGGCGCGTTTGAGTAAGACCTACGATACAGCGGCGATTGCCTCTCATGTCGCGAGAATTGGCGAGATGGAACGTTTACTCGAGTCGAACAAAAATTCACTGCGCATGGCAGAAAACGAGGTTCAATCGTTGCGGCAGCAACTTGAGGAAATGCGAGCGCGATCGTCGATGACATTCGAAAGCCTGGAATTCGGATGGGTTCAAGAGCACGGAGTTTGGTTTTTTATTGGTGGCTTGGCTCTAGCTATCGGCTCGGTCGTAGGGGCCGCTTGGTGGGTGTACAGAAACCGAGAGGAGCCAAACTTGCCCAAGGGTCAATCTGATCAGCAGTCGGCCACCAAGTCGACTCGGTGGTAACCGGCCTCTCAAATGCGGCCCGAAGGTGTCTGGCTATGATGTGGGCGATCCTCAAATTTGTATGCATCGGGATTCCGATTGTCTATATTTTCGGCTTGATCGTCGTTTTGACGTGGCAGACACGCTTAGAACGCTGGATGATCGTTTATCAAAAGTTGGCCTCGCGATACGGAGGCGAAGTCGATTTGTATCAGCTGCGACCCCGACTCCAATTCCATTACCACGGCATGAAGTCGTTGCTGACAAACCAGGACTTGGCTGATACTCCGTTGGAGAAAACAACTACTATGCAAGTGACGTTATCCGATGGCAAGCTACCAAGACTCGTTGCGTTCGGAGCTGGTCAAACGATGCGCGTTCGCGGCAGCAAGGGCATGCGATCCTTTAAAGTGGGCATCTCCAAAATCGACCAGCGGTTTAAGTTTCTCACGTCGAATCCTCGTAGGGCAGCCAAGCTGCTGAATTCGGCATGGCTCGAACGACTCGACGAGCTACAGAGTCGTTTTCCCAAGCACGCGGTAGTGATCGAAATGAGCCCTTGCTCGATGACGATCATGCGCTCGGGCTTGATTCGAGATGAAAAGGACTTGGACGATTTCGTCCGTTTATCTCTCAAACTGGTCGAAGCCACGCGTTATTCCGCGGTCGAAGGTGTCGAATTTTACAGCAATCTGGTGTTTAGCTTGAGGGACTCGGTACGTTGCCCGATTTGTACGGAAACACCACGGGGCAAAATCGTGCTGTGTGCGTCGTGCAATACGCCACATTGTCTGGATTGCTGGCAGTACAATGGACGTTGCGGCATTTTCGCCTGTGGCGAGACCCGCGCGAATCCGTCCGAATGACCGCTTCGTTTGACAATCAAGACAGCATCTTGGTATAGGCTGCGGGATGGTGTTCGAAAAAATCCGCGACCGCTGCCAATAGCGGGTCGATCGTGCGGGCTTGAATCGTCTGTGCAGGTGGCCAAACGAACCATGCCATCCCCTGGTGTTCGGTCAAGGCGATCGCCTCGAGGCCGCGGCTGATTCCCATGAACACCACCAAACGTTTTAACCGTGGTTCGTAGGCATACTGCGGCAACGTGACCTGGTAGTCGTGTGTCCATAAGAAGCCGGGAATGAGATCCACCGTGGCTGGACTCAGTCCCGTTTCTTCGTTGAGTTCGCGCCAAGCGGTTTCGAGGTCCGTTTCGCCCGGATCGCAATGTCCCTTGGGGATATCCCAACGGTCCGCGTGCTGCAGGAGCAAAAATGAGAGCTCAGGCTTGCTGCGAAAGATCAAAAAGCCGGCGGATTTGATGTCCGGAAGCGGTTGATCGTTCAATTCGGCAAGTTGTTCTGTCGACATAGGTCTGTAACCGAGTGATAAGCGAGACTGCGAAACGTGCTGCGAGCCATGTGCCGGGGGCGGCAGAGGGCGGATCGAGCAAGAATAACCAAGGATAGGCCGGGAGGCCACACCGAGCAAGGACCAGCCAAATTCTTCGCGATTTGCCAAATCGGCTTGGTCCGCTATCATCGCATCGTGAATTCAATGGAAAGGCGGTCGCATGAAAATTTACACGAAAAAGGGGGATGATGGCGAAACCGGTTTGCTCGGTGGCGTCCGCGTCCCGAAGGATCACAAGGCTATCGCTGTTTGCGGTGATCTGGATGAAGCCAATTCTGTGATTGGCGTGATCTTGGCTCATGGTGTATCGGACATGAATCGTCAGCAATTGCTGCAAGTCCAGCGCGACCTGTTCGAGATCGGCTCAGTCGTAGCGGCGGCGGTTGGCGAATCCAAGCGAGCGGTGGCGCTCGATCCCACCCGCATCGGCCAGTTGGAACGTGCGATCGATGAAATGGAGGCAGATTTGCCAGCGATGGATGCTTTCATTTTGCCAGGTGGGACCATGGTATCGGCTTATTGCCATTGGGCTCGCACCGTGGTGCGCCGCGCCGAACGAAATCTGGTGGCCTTGACACGCGAACTCGGGAAATCAACGGGAGTTCGTACAGAGCTGGTCTTCTTGAATCGTCTGAGCGACTACTTGTTCGTTACGGCACGATTCGAAAATCGGCGGCTCAGCGGCGGTGAAAGCAAATGGATTCCGAGGAATCCGGGATCGTGTTGAAGAAATATTGATTTCGATGAGAAGTTTCGTTCAACAGGGCTGCGGAGTATCACTAGCCCGCGGGTGCCCAAGCTGGGATCGATTTGTTATAATCCGCGTTTTTCTGGTAGACAAGACGGCACTATTTGGATCTGGAACACGCAAGGGAATTGAATGAAGAAAGTCGAAGCGATTATTCGCCACTTTAAATTGGAAGACATCAAAACTTCCTTGATCGAGTGCGGCGTCGAGGGGATGACGGTCACCGAAGTCAAGGGCTTCGGTCGCCAAAAGGGGCACACCGAAATGTATCGCGGCAATGAATATGCGATCGACTTCATTCCCAAGGTGAAGGTCGAGGTCGTCATTCGTGATGAATTGTTAAGGCCGGTCATCGACAAAATCATTGAACGGGCTCAAACGGGCCAAATCGGCGACGGCAAGATCTTCGTCACCGATCTGGTCGATGCCGTACGCATTCGCACCGGCGAAACGGGAGTTGACGCGGTTTGAACGGCATGGTCCTTGTGAGTGTTTAGGCCTACGCAAAACGGCATTGCGCGAGTTGTCCAACATGACCTCGACCCATCCAGGTCTGCCGAGCTATGTTGTCGAAACTCGGCAACGTTGGATTGCGGGCAAGCAGATCATTCGCCAATCGCACGATGCAGGGAGTCCCGGGCGTACGACGGTGCAGTCCCTCTCGGACTTGCTCGATAGCGTGCTGATCGGTCTCAAGCAGGCGATTCTTGCCGATCTAGACCGGAATCTCGATAAACAAACCGCCTTAGTGTTGCACGGCGGATGTGGTCGGCGCGAGGTGGCCCCTTTTTCTGACGTGGATCTGTTGATGCTAATTCCTCCCAAGCTGGAGGAGGGTGTCAAGGAGTACGCGCGGCGGTTGTCGCAAGGGATCAACGACACCGGTTTGGCTCTCGGTTTCAGCATGCGGTCGCCGCAAGAGGCGTGTCAATTCGCGCTCAAGGACCCATTAACCTTTTCATCCGTGACCGAATCGCGTTATTTGGCGGGCAGCTTCAATCTGTATGAGGAATTCCTCAAGGGCTTGCGTCGGGTTAGCCAAAAGAATCAGGACAACTTGGTTGCCGGCATTTTGGCAGCCCGTCGCCAGGAGCGCATGCAGTACGGCGAAACGGTCTATCTGCTGCGGCCCAACATCAAGCGTTCGCGGGGTGCACTTCGGGACACCCACCTCATTCGCTGGCTGGGTTTCGTTCGTTTTGCAGAGAATGACATTGACCAATTATGTCGCTTGCGGGCGATCACCTCGGCTGACGCAGCGCAGATTCACGCTTCGACTGAATTTTTGCTGCGACTCCGCTGCGATCTCCACTTTCATGCTAACCGAGCCCAAGATCAACTTGGCAGAAACGAGCAAGTTCGCCTTGCCGAGAAATTCGGCTACCAGGGGAGCGAAGGGGTGTTGCCTGTCGAAGCCATGATGCAAGACTACTTCCGATTCACCAGCCAAATCCAGCATGTTTGCGATCAATTCTCGTCGCTTTCGAGCCCCGCCAAAGGCTTCGCGGGCTTGGTGTTGGAGCCTTTGTTCACTCGCCAAATCGAGAATACGTTCCAAGTCCGCAGTCGCTCCGTAGGGATATTGGCCCAGGCGATGGAACGCGTCAAACGGGACTTGAGTCAGATCATCCGGTTGATCGAATTAGCCGTTGAGCTGGGGCGAGATATCGACCATCAGACCTGGGTCGCCATCCGCGAGGTGATGGAGCAGGCGCGGTTCGATGTGACCGAAGAATTGGCCCAGCAATTCATGACGCTCCTAGGGAAACCGAAAAACCTGGCCAAAGTTCTCAGGATTTTGCACGAGATGAAGGTGCTCGAAAAGATCGTACCTGCCGTTGCGCACGCGCGGGGCTTGCTGCAATTCAACGAGTACCATCAATACACGGTCGATGAACACACACTGCATGCCATCGAGATTTGCACCGATTTCGAAAAGGACACGACCATCATCGGGGAGACTTATCGGCGGCTACCCAATAAGGGAATTCTACATTTGTCATTACTGCTCCACGATTTGGGTAAGGGGTTTCCCGAGGAGCACTGTGAGGTCGGGCGGCGGATTGCCATCGAAACTTGCCAGCGTCTGTTGCTAAGCAATGACGAGGCGGAGGCGGTTCGATTTTTGGTTCACAACCATTTGATGATGTCCCATCTGGCATTTCATCGCGACACGGGAAATGAATCGCTCGTGGCCGAATTCGCAGCCAACATCGGCTCCACCGAGTTGCTATCCCAGTTGTTTTTGCTGACGCTTGCCGACATCGATGCCGTGGGGCCGGGGATGCTGACACCTTGGAAGCGAGACTTGCTGACCAGCTTGTTCTATCATGCTCGCGAGGAATTGACCGGGCACTTGAGCACTGAGGGTTACGATCCGCGGTTCCAAAAAGTGTACGAGCGCGTGATCGAACACGGGCAGGACGACGCCGAGCGAGAGTGGTTGTCGCGAGTCGTCAAACGTCTGCCTTGCAATTACTGCCGCGAGCGAACGGCAGACGATATTGCTACCCAGCTCTTGCAACTGCGCGATTCGCCGAGCGACGCGGTACTCTGCTGGATAAGGCCCTTGACTGGCGATCGGATTTGCGAACTGGTGATCGCCAAACGAGAACGGATCCGTTCCGGAATTTTTTACAAAGTCACTGGTTTGCTGGCGAGCATGGGTTTCGCAACCCAGTCCGCGGACATCAAGCCGCTGGGGAATTCCCTGATCTGGTACTGGTTCCAATTCGAGGATCAAGAGTTTGCAAAAACTCCTGCCGAGCGCTTGGAAGAGGTGCGAAAACGGTCCGAAGAAATCGCCCAAGGCATCGACAAAGAGCCACCTCGATTTCGCAAGCAGTGGAAAACCGATGTGAGTCTGGCCGCCAAGTTGTCACGGCCTCCGATTCGAGTGAAAATCGACAATCATACCGTTGAAACGGCAACGATCATCGATGTCTTCGCGTACAACAAATTAGGTTTGCTGTACACGATCACCGAGAAAATTTTTGAGCTCGGTCTCGATGTTCAATTCGCTCGGATTTCCACCTATGGACATCAGGTCTTCGACGTGTTCTACGTCACCGACAGTCAGGGCAAAAAAATCAATAATCCGCGGCAACTCGTCCAAATCCGCAATCAAATCGAGCAGGTGCTCAAGAACTTTTTGGAAGAGGCGACAGAAGAGTAATTGCTCATGAATCGCAATCCCGGTATCGAGGCGACCGCCTCCGATCAAGGTGCCGCCGCGTCGCAGAATCGCCCCAGCTGGAGGATTAGTTGGCTAGCGGTCGGCATCGTATGCGCTTTAGTGATCTTGCCAGTGTTCACTCGCTGGTTCGCCGAGGAACGCGAACGATGGGCGTTGGCAGCTGCGCAGGTTCAATATGAGGCCGGCGATCGAGAGCAGGCTATCAAGCGACTAGCCCAACTGGTCGACAATCCCCAGGCCTTGGATCAGACGAAGCTGGAGTTGGCGGATTGGCTCCTCGATGCCGGTCGAGCTGCCGAAGCACTAGCGATCACCCAACCATTAAAAGATAAACTCCCTCAAAACCCGGAATCCAAAAGCGTCAAGGACTCCGATATCGCGTCGCGACTTCTGCAAACTCATTTCCGGGGTTTGGTCCAAAACGGTCAACAGGAGGCTGCTGCCGAATTATTAGCCTATTGGGCCAAGGCGAAAGAAAAAGAGTTCATGCCTGAAACGCTTTGGACCAACAATTACGCCTACTACCGCGGTTTGGCTCGTACCGATTTGGAAAACGCGGATCTCAGCATGAAATCGTTGATCGAAAATCTGAACGCCTTTCGCGAATTCGGACAGATCCGTTGGCTGCTGCCGTATACCGATAAATTGTTGACGGCAGCGGCTTTGGTCGCGCTCGACATCGAAAAGCCTATCGATATGCAGCCATTGCTGCTACGGCTCGACGAGCGTATCGAACGTTTGCGCGTCGAGTTCGAAAAAACGAGCCGCTACCTGCGCTACATAGCCTGGACTACTATGAACGATCCTAGATTCCCGACGTTCGAAGCGGATTCATCGCTGAATCAAGCCCGATTCGCGGTCGAGTTGGCCCGTCGATCCTTGGCGATTTTAGTAGCCGCGCGGGCGCTGGTGCACCAGCGCGCTGGCGAGCTGGAACGAGTCGAGCAAGCGAGGCAGGAACTTGAAACATTAGATGTTGATCTTCAGGAGCTTATCGACAAGTTCCCTCCGTTCTACATTTGTCTCGAATTGATCGAGGAAGGAGCGACCTTTTTAGATACCCATGGTTGGATTCTCTACCAGCGCGAGCAATATGGCGAGGCCTTCGATTTGATCGATTTGGCGGTCCTCAGCAGCCAAATTGCTGCCCACGGATATGAGCAGAGCGAATTTTTATTTGGTAGATCGCAACCAGCGATTCGCGACTATTTTCGGTCGCGGCAGCAACAGACGGCGACTCTGCTGAGCCATCGCTATCAAATTCATCGGGTCAGCGGCGACTTGGATGCGGCTGAGGAAGATCGCAAAGCCATCGAGAACCTCGGCTTCCGCGTCGACGATCCGCGCTTGTTTTGATTCCGCTTGGCTGCGGTGAGGTACATGGTACCTCGGGGGCCGGCAGTTCATCGCTAGGGATCGTTTTCACCGATCAAGATTGTGAGCGGTCCTGAATATCCCATCAGAGCACCACGCGACACCGCTCTGCCTTATTCAAACGACGTCGCCGAGATCGGTCATTGTGGGACCCTGCCGTTGGCCTCAAGCACCTCGAATGCCGTTCCCTTTCAGCATCATAAAGCCGGCGACCAGCAAAATCGCGGCGATTGCGGCCCAAGCCTCGATGGAAAGCCCTTGGATAATGTCGTTCATCTGCGACAGATAGCCTTTGATTCGATAGGTGATGTCGTAACTGCTCATAACGTTTAGCTCGCAAATCGATTTCCTTGCGAAAGGTAGTTCACGAAATACCGTCGATTTGCTACCGACGAAAAAACTCGAGGGACAATCATTGTTTCCAAGCCGTCGGTAACGATTGTAGGAATTGCAACTATCGTCGGCACAACTTGGCCTGCCACTGGATCATCGCCAATCACTTAAAAATTCGAATACCGATCAACGGTCAAAACCTGCAATGATCCATGCGTTTACCGGCAGCAAGCCCCGCGACGACGTTTGCGCGGACCGCTCGCAGCGCGGTGCCGGTATTGAGGTTCGTCGGATGATCGACTCACCAGCTGCTTGTGCCGCAATGCACCAAACCCGCGATCGGTGAAAGGGGTCAGCGACGGTCTTAAATTTGGTCAATAGGGTGTTTCAAAACATTTTGAAACTCCTTTCAGTTTTGTTCAGGGATGTTGGATTTTTTGAGGCATGGCTCTGGTGTTCAATGGATGTCTGACTCCGTAGTGAACG
>CALDHM010000061.1 GCA_937941455.1 uncultured Pirellulaceae bacterium
TCCCGCTCCTTCACCGCCTATCGCTCCGCATTTTCAACCAAAATCCCCGCTGCACCCCTTCCAGCCAGCCCCAACGACCCCTCCGTCCACCCAAATCCCACTCGCCTTGTTCCCAAATTGTTGAGTGCACCGGTTTTTTTCCTCACAGATCCTCAAAAATTGAAGCCTATCGCCATAGATTGGTGGGTGGCACTATTATTCCCTGCATTTTTCTGGGGAGGATTATCTTATTCGACTTTGTACGCTCATCACCGAAACGTGAAAGGTGACTATTGGTTTCTTTGGGGAGGTGATCCGAGCCCGCAAAAAAATCAGCCCCATCCATTGCTCGCGCCAGCTAAGATTAAATTCCCGAAATAGCTGAGCCAGGTCCATTAGTGAATGGACCAGTCGCTTAACTCTTTTTGGAAGGCGAGGCCTACAGTTCCCAAAAATCGAACTTACAAGTTCAAATGCAGGTTATAGGGTGGCACCTTTTTCAATTTTTTTCATTTTTCATCGTTCTACCCACGGCATAAGCGATCGTCCCGAGTCTGGCAACGCAAGAACGCTTTCGTTCTTAGCTGCCCATACACAGGGACTGACTCGAAAAGCATTCTTTCCACGCAATCGTCGCTCTTGCAAGGTTATCGCGGGGACAAGCGTTTCAAGTCGTTTCGTTGCCCCAGCCGCCACCGCCGGGGGTGATGATGCGAAGTTGATCGCCGGGTCGGACCGAAAAGCTCGTACGGCTCGGCAGGCATTGCCAGCGCTCGCCCACGCGCTTCACAAGATTCTGCCCACGGGCTCCTGGGCCACCTCCTTCCAACCCATACGGTTGAGTTATCCTGCGACTGGTCAATAGCGAAACCACCAGCGGTCGCAAAAATTCGATCGTCCGGATCATGCCGCAGCCCCCCGTGTACCGTCCCTTTCCCCCCGTCCCGGCTGCGATCCGGCACTCGAGCAAGCGGACGGGGAATCGCGTCTCGAGGACTTCCGGATCGGTCAGCCTTGTATTGGTCATGTGCGTATGCACGGCGTCGGCTCCAGGGCCGTCCTGAGTTGCCCCAGAACCGCCGCCGATCGTTTCGTAGTAGCCGAACGTCTCGTCCCCCATCAACCAGTTGTTCATGGTCCCTTGGCTGGCCGCCGCCAAGCCGAGCGCACCCCACAACACGTCCACCACGCGTTGGCTGGTCTCGACATTTCCACCGACGATCGGCGGTGAGGCCTCGGGCGTCGGGCCCGGCCGCGGATTGAGAAAACACTCAGGCAGCCGCAATTCGACCGGTCGCAAAACCCCTTCATTTAGCGGCAGATCGGTATCCAGCAAACAACGCATCGTGTACATGATGGCTGCCAGACAAATGGGGCGATTGGCATTCAAATTGTCGAGCGAAACAGGGTCCGTCCCCGAGAAATCGATCGTGATACGATCACCCTGTTTCGTGATGGCCACCTGGATGCGCCGGCCGTTATCCATCGCGTCGGACCACGCGTAACGCCCGTCGGCAAATCGACGCAGTGCGTCTTGCACCTGCTGCTGGGCAGCGTCGAGCAAGAATTTCATGTAGCCGTCGACGACGGGCAGCGAATGCACTTCGATCAAATCGCGCAAAGCATTGGCTCCCATGCGATTGGCAGCCACTTGGGCCCGGATATCTGCCAAGTTATCGGGGATATTTCGCGACGGATACCGGCCGCTGGACAGCAGTCGCTCTAACCCCACGAAGTTTTCCTGCCCTGCATCGATCAGCTTGAAATTGGCGATGACCACTCCCTCATCAGCCAAGCAAGTGGCGTCGGGGGGCATCGAGCCAGGCGTCTTGCCGCCGATTTCTGCATGATGCCCACGACTCGCCACCCAAAAGGCCAACTGTCCGCCGGCAAACACGGGAGTCACCACCGAGACGTCTGGCAGGTGCGACCCGCCGGCATAGGGATCGTTCGTTACGAATACATCGCCATCGTGAACGACGGGGTTGCGGGCAATCACCTCGCGCACCGTTTCGCTCATCGCCCCCAAATGGACGGGAATGTGTGGCGCGTTCACGATCAAATCACCATTGGCCCGAAAAATCGCGCAGGAGAAATCCAGTCGATCTTTGATGTTCACGCTCACGCTTGTTCGTTGCAGCGTGATGCCCATCTGCCGGGCGATCGAGCGAAAACTGTTGCTGAAGATTTCCAAGTGAATCGGGTCGGGTTCGAGCAGCACTCCCTTGTTGGCTGGCAGACTGGCCTTTCGCTGCGGGAGATCGGTGGCCTCCAGCAACAACGCTCGATTCGACAGCAGCTCGCCTTTCCAGCCCGGCTCGAGCCATACGGTCGTCGTGGGGCTGGCGATCAAGGCAGGGCCGACCATCCGCGCACCCGGCCACAACTCGTCCCAGGTGAACTGTGGCACATCCAGCCATTCCGTACCAGTCCAACAACGTTGCCAAGCGGCCGACTGTGGCGTGCCAGCCCCAGCGACGCGCTGTGCTAGGGGCGGCCGTTCTCCGGCGATGACTCCTTCGGCACGAGCCGCCACAACCTCGATCGTACGATCCTGAATATAGCCGAACAGCCGCCGATGCTCACGCAGGAACACCATTCGGATGTCCACGCCTGGTTCCAACGGCACATTCAAAAATGGCTCGGTACCGCTGAACCGTAAATCGAGCGACCGCCGCACCGCGATCGACGCACGATGTCCACCGTCGGCCTCCAAAGTATTGATCACAGCGTCGGTCAACGCTGCGAAGTCAGCTTCCAAATCGCCTAATAATCGAGACGACAATGGCCGCAAGACCGCCCGAGCCAGTTCGGCGCGGCGATCGGCGAGGCGGATTCCCGCCGCGCTCATGAGGCTTGCTCGAGGATTGACTAGGATTTGCCGCAGGTTCAGCAAGCTGGCGACACCGCAGGCGTGTTGAGGCCCGGCGCCGCCAAAGGCCACCAGCACATGCGCCGTCGGGTCGTAGCCCTTGGCGACCGAAATGCTGCGAATCGCCGCCGCCATATTGTGATTGGCGATTTTCAAAAATCCGTCGGCCAACTCTTCGCGGTTCATCGGGCGTCCGGTCGCCGTGGCGATCTCTCTCAGGCATTCATCCAGCCGCCGTTCGATCGCGGCGTGGTCCAGAGCGAACGGGAACTGGCTCACCTCGATCCGCCCCAGAAACACGTTGATGTCGGTCACCGTCAAAGGACCCCCTTGCCCGTAACTCGCCGGGCCTGGATCGGCTCCTGCGCTTTCGGGACCCACGACTAATTGAGTGCCATTGAAGCGGCAGATCGAGCCCCCTCCTGCAGCGACAGTCTCGATCGCCAGCAAGGGAGCCACAATCCGAACACCTGCTTTGGCGGACTCGAACTCCTTCTCGAATTCGCCACCGTAGCGGGCCACATCGGTGCTGGTCCCTCCCATGTCGAAACCCAAGGCTTGGCCAAAGCCCGCCTGCTCTGCCGCCCTCGCAAATCCAACCACTCCTCCAGCCGGTCCCGACAGGATGCTGTCCTTTCCCGAAAATCGCTGGAGCGGTACCAGACCGCCATGGCTGCTCATCACTTCCAAGCGACTACTTGACGATAAACCTTGGGCGATGCGAATGAGATAAGAGCGGATCACAGGATTCAGGTACGCATCGAGTACGGTGGTCTCGGCTCGCGGCACGATCTTGATCAGCGGTGCCACCAGGCTCGAGCGACTGATCTCCGTGAAGCCGACACGGCGGGCGACACGTTCGAGCGCTTCCTCGTGATTTGCGTTCCGATAGGCATGCAGCAGACAGATGGCAAGGGAGGTGCAGCCGTTGGCCAAGGCCGCGGTCAATTCCCGTTCGGCGTGGTCGACATTGAGCGGCTGCAGCACGTGCCCGTCGGCATTCAATCGTTCCTGAATTTCGATGACTTGCCGATACAAGGGGTGCCGTTTAACAACCCGCCGCGCGAACAAATCGTCCCGATGTTGCTCACCGATCTCCAGCAGATCGCCAAAGCCCGCAGTGACGGCCAGCACGACCGGAGCCCCTTGGCGTGTCAACAGCGCATTGGTGCCGCGGGTCGTCCCCAGTTTCATGTCGATCGCCGGCAGCGACTGATCCAAGCGGCGACCGGTCAACCGCCGCGCGGCGAACAGCGGCGACGGCTCGCGGGAACGTAGTTCGAAGTAAGCCGGCCGAAAATCGCTAGGCCAAACTCCCGCCACCTCGAATCGCAAGGCCCCTTCCGCCCGGGATTGCGTCACGTGAGCGACCACCGTCGACTGGCCGCGTTGATCCAGCCAAGCGAGGTCATAGCCGCGCCAAAAATCATCAACGGGTGCCGCCACGCGCGGATCATACAACCCGTTGCGGCGAATGTCCCCCCCCTTCCAGTGATATTTGATGACTGAACTGCTCAGTAATTTCAGTTCATGCTCCCGGCCGTCGGGACTGCGCGCCAAGCAGTCGGTAAAGGTGCCCCCGACATCGATCCAGAATTGCCAAGTCGCCGGAGCCTCGGGCAGGTCAGATTTCATCGAATTCCCATCGTTACAGCAGACCGCAGTATCAGCCGCTCAAAGCCTGTCTCGGTAACCGTTCACGATGATGACGACTCGTCGTTGCGCCGAGCCGCAGAGCGAATCCGATCCGATCGGCCGTGACGCCACAAAAATGGCGCATTCGGCAGCTTTGCCGCTGAGGGCGTGGCAAGGAGTGAACGGCTACTCTGTCCGATTACCCAGAAAACACTCGGCCGGCGTGCAGGACCACACCGCTGCGGTAGCGGAAATGGCAGCAAGTTCACTCCGACGGGTGTTCTCGCACAGATGCTCAGTATAGCGGCGGACGGCCGCACTGACGACGAATCACCGCCCATTGGCCGGCATGCATCACCCAGTGCGTCCCCAGCATCGAAAACGCCGCACCGACCGTCGGAGCATAGCTTCGCATCGATTCCGGCGTGATCCGATCGAGATCACGATCGGACTGGCCGGCTAACAGCTCAAGCGTCTTGGCCCGAACGTTTCGATAGGCGGCCATCAAGACATCGATGGAGTCAAACGCTGACCGATCATCCACCGCTGCCTGTGCCTTGTGATAACGCTCGACCAACCCCAGGGGGAGTGCGGGCATGGTCCCGGGAAACAATTTTTCTAGCGCCTCGTGTTCCTCCGTCACCAAATGACCCACCTGCCAGATAATATGATTCGCCCCGTCCGCCGGACGGTGGAACAGTTCGTCTTCGCTTAAATCTTCCAAATATCCTAACGCGATGAACTCAGCTAGATTCAAATTCAGCTTGATGGCCTCGCGGGCGTCCATAATTGATTCCAGCGCGATAAAACTTAAAGAACGGTGATTGTGGATTTTGGATAGATTATACGATTACCAAATTATTGCCAGTAAGCAGTTAACGGGAAAAGACGAGCCTGGCCAAACACCGCCTTAATTTTGCAATTCCCCTGCTTTAATTTTGGTTCAAGATTGGCAAGCGTTACACTGCCCCCCGATCGACAATCGCCCATAAGGCGTAATGGGTGCCGGTTTGAATTTGTTTACAGTGCTTATTTCCGATAACATAAAATAAGGAAATACCCTCGGCAAACTTGTCGATCTCGCAGCAAAAAGCAGATCAGTTTTTGCAACATTTTAGCAATCAAAGTATCCACCATAAATTTACTTTTTTGGCCTTGCTATCAACATCCTATTCCCATGCCGCTGCGACTTGCTGGGAAGCATCGCTCTGATACACTCAAAAGAATAATGTCAATGTTTGAAATTAATTGATTACCGTTTCAAAACTGGTCTTGGCAGAAAAGGCTGATTTTGGCTTTTGGCGAAATTGTTGGTTATGGAAAGGCCAACAACAGATTTGAATCGATGCCCACGATGCGAAGACCTTGAGAAGCGGGTGGCAGAGCTTGGGAAACAGGTCGCCTCTTTGATGGCGAAACTGGAGCAAGAGCAACGTCGCAATCGGCGTCAAGCGGCACCGTTTTCGAAAG
>CALDHM010000062.1 GCA_937941455.1 uncultured Pirellulaceae bacterium
GCGGATGCAACGGCGGTAACGGCGGCGTTGTTGGCAACGGCTGCGGATGCAACGGCGGTAACGGTGGCGTTGTTGGCAACGGCTGCGGATGCAACGGTGGCGGTTTGGCAGGCGGCTTAATCGGCCGTGGCTGCGGCTGCAACGGCGGCGGTTTGGTTGGTAACGGCTGCGGATGCAATGACGGTGCTGTCGCTAACAATTGCGGATGCAACCAAGCTGCAGACGCTTGCTGCGATCCTTGTGCACGTCGCTGCCGTCTGTCCGGTCTGCTCGATCGGCTCCGCTCTCGTCGCGCTTGCTGCGGCGTTAGCGTATGCGACTCCGGTTGCGCCGCAACCGTCGGTGCTGGCTGCGGCTGCAACGGCGGCACGGTAACTCCTGCGTCCCCTGCCACCGCTGAGCCTCAAGCTCAACCGACTGACAGCGCAAGAAAGTATCAAACTCCGAACGTTGATCCGAATGCGTTCATCATCCGTGGTGCAAAGCACATCAACAACTAAACAATTTGCCAGTGGCGATTGATTAGGTCGATTCTGACGCGGGCCGGGAACTTGCTCCCGGCCCGTTTTTTTGTTGATGGGCATCAAAATGTCCTCCTGATCGCTCCCCCGACCGCTAAACCGTCGCCCGGGAGCAAGTCCGGGAAAAGACCTAAGCCCCCGCTTGCCCAGACTGCATTCCAGCCACTTTGCTCAAAAGTCCCCCCAACACATCCCCCCGGTCGCGATAATGTTGGTACAACCGATCGAGCGATTCACGGTCGCCGCGAAGCGTAACAAATAGCTCCGGCGCGATGCCTAACTCGCCAAAATTGTCTTTGGCGTAGTCGATCACCAAGTCGCAGGCACTCGCGGTTCTGCCGATCCGCACCAGCCAATCGAAGAGAATCTCTCGAACTTCCAATTCGTCCTCGCTGCCGACGCTGGCGGCCAGCTTTCGATGGAAATGGTCGATATCCTGTTCGATCTTGATGCCCAACAGGGCTTGATAGTAAACGGCACTGTCTGCGAAATAATTTTGAAAAGGTGGCCGTCCTGGGTACTGAAAAGCGTCGCCAAGCGTCGCCCCGTACCGGCAAAGGACAAGCAATTTTTGCAGGACGATCGGCTCGCGGACGATCCGGCCAATTCGGGTAACGCTATGCAAATGCGTGGCGTCAACGCATGGTGCGACCCCTAGTTGAAGATCGCTAGAACCCGCCACGTGCAAATTTTGCATCACCAATTCGATCGACTGGCGCTCGGATGATTGGTCCCCTTTCCAGTCAAGCCCCCAATTGTTGGCCCATTCGCCAAAGAAATGCGAGACCAACTGTGCAGCCAGTACTTCGCGGATCGGGCGACCAAAGTAGGGGCTGATCGAATCGAACACCGTGATCGCATTGCAAGTCCCGAAATGATTCAGCACTAGACGATAGCCGTACTCGGGATCGCCGCCTCGATGCAAGGCATACTCGACGACACTGTCAAGCGAATCGGGATCGATCGGAACCTGGCGAATCAATTCGCGAACCCAGGCGCGATCCTCGATCGGTTCGAGGTAGGGCCATGCAGCCGGCAAATTTCCCGCCGACACCCACAAGGCTGCGGTTTCGCGGCAGGCCGCTAAGAGCTTTTGGTCAAGCCGCTCTCGAATCGCCCCCTCGGCATCGTTACCGCCTGGCAAAGGTGGCAACCCCAAATCGAGCCGCGCCTCGATTTTCCGAATTTCGAACAGCCGGTGGAAATCCCCCGATTCGATGAACCACTGCGCGGCGAGCGCTAACGACTTGCGGAGATCTGCCGCATCGGCGGCTTGAAAAACTTGGCTGCTTTGGATGGGCACAATTGGGTTCCCGATTTCGAATGCTTATTCACAGAAAGCCGGTTATTTCCAAGAAACTTGCGACCTAACCGACGGACTCGGCCATGCCCCGAGGAAATCCCGGGGCCAGAGGCCGCTGCCGATCGGTTAGATGGATCGGCCACCTCGATCAGTCGGCCCCGGCTTGATATCGCACAAGCCAGCCCGCACAGACCCGGCCCATTACAGTCCCTGTTTACGTCGATTTCATTGGACGAACTGACCATTCTAGCGTGCGACGGGGCCCAATCTGCGGAATGTGTGGCGCTCGACTCTGGACCTTGGGGCGGTTCTGTTGTAATCTTCATCGGTTCGGACCGCAGGCCCGAGGCGGAAAAGCGGAAAAAAATTGGCGACGCAACTTTGTATTTGTATTTGTTTGTATTTGCTCGGGGTGAATGTCGCTCGTGCAAGCTATGGGGCGGAATTAGCCCTCCGATTTTACGATCGCGAATATGATCGCTTGGTCACGGGGCACGGCATGCTGCCAAATACGTACCGGAACGCCGCAGACACCGTTAATCGGCGGCATTTTGTTTCGGGAATTGTTAAAATTTTGACATCCCGTCGCGGCTTTTGGCAATACGGGCGGCGACGTGAAAAATTTGGCCAAAATGTGGTGGCGTTTAACTTGGATGAGAACAGCGGTTTCCTTGAAGAGAGCGTGACTGTGGATTTCATTTTTCATCAACCCGCCTATGCATGAGGATGTTCTTGAACAAGGAAACGCCTACGTTTCATCTGGCTGGCCGAGCTAACACGGTCAACGCCCCTTTGGCAATCGCCGCGACCAAGGCGAACCGGGAGAAAATCCGTCTGCTGTGTGCGGCGTGGGCTGCCGACGGTGCAGCGGGAGAGGATCGTGCGGAATCGCAGTCGCTGCATCGCAGAATCAGTAGTCTGATCGACCTGCCTGGGGACGCCGGCCAATGGCTGGACTTCATGATACACAACGCGATCTGGGAACGATCGCTGGTCGGCGTACCCGTTGCGAGACGAATGCTCCTACTCCCCAAGCCCAGCGGCGGGGCGTCTGCAAAATCAAGTGCGACCGCAACAACGGCGACGAATCTCTCGGCGGATCTAGAACCTACCTCAAAACCATCGGCGGTCGTTACTCGAAACGCAGGTGAGTTACCGATGTGGGATCGGTTCTTCGTCAAAATTCAATCGATCGCCCGCGACAAGGGTCTGGCGATCGAGTCGATCTCCGACTCCGGAAGTGTGATTGGCCACATCGTGCGCAATGGCACCGACGCATTGATTGGCGTGGGGCCACCCGCAGACCTACTGCCGATCGTCCGGCAGAGTGCCTTGGCGGGAATCCCCTGTCTCGTCGTGCCGATCAGCGAAATCGATGGGAATGTCACGATTGACGAGGACTGGATCCTCGAGGTACTCGACTTGCCGTTTTCGCCCGAAACTGACGTGGAGCATCGCAGTTACGTGCCACTGATGAGAGCGGCTGCGCGGCTATTCGACGACGAGTTCCCAAGACTCTGCCCAGCCAGCTGTGTCGAGGGCGATTGGCCTGCGCTTCAACCACGTGAAAACCCCTTTGAAACCAACCCGATCACGGCTACGGAGCGTGTCGCTTTCGACTTTCTGCGACGTGGTGGCAAACAATCGCGGCCCTTTATGCTGCTGGCCGTCTACGATGCGTTGACCGGCGGACAACGGACCCTAAAAGGCCGAGGCACTGAAATGCGGGCCATTCCGGATTCCGTCAAGCGAACAGCAATGGCGATCGAAACGTTTCACAAGGCGTCTCTGGTGCACGACGACATCCAAGATGAGGACGACTATCGCTACGGGCTACCGGCCATTCATCGGCAGTACGGCGTGCCTCTGGGCATCAACATCGGCGATTATTTGATTGGACTGGGGTATCGTTTGGTCAGCCGCGACCGCGAACAGTTAGGGGGAGAGGTGGCTGCCGAACTGCTCGACCACTTGGCCGACGCCCATCAGCGACTATGCGCCGGACAAGGAGCTGAATTGGCTTGGCGCGACTGCCGCACGAAACGGATCTCGGTCGACGACGCGTTGCAGATTTATGCGCTGAAAACGGCACCTGCATTCGAGGTGGCGATGATCGGCGGAGCTTGCCTGGCCGGACAATCGAAAGCGCATGCGGAAACGTTTCGCTCGTTCGCATACCATTTGGGAGTCGCCTTCCAAATTTTGAATGATCTCAAGGATTGGAAGAGTGACCCACGGAACAAGAAAACCATCGGCGGAGACTTGCTCAACGGCCGCCCCACCGTTTTGTGGGCCTTGGCTTTGGACCGGCTCCCCGGGTCAGACGCCGACAGACTGTTGGAAATCGCACGTGACTCGCAAACCAGCCAGACCGATCGATTGCGGCGAGCGAAACAGTTTTATCACCAAGCAAATGTTTTTGCTCTCGCTGATGATCTGGTGTCACAGTTTCAACGTAAGGCGGCCGATATCGCCGAAAGCATCGAACTGGCTGACCTGCGGCATCTGATGCGTTATATTGTGGGCAGTGTCCTGGCTCGTCATGATCCCAACGGTGGCGTCGTGACCGAGAGTCGCCCGCAGGCCGCGGCAACGAGTGGGTAAGGCGGTACGCCAATTTGCGGGCCGCTGGTAATTAGCGATCTATGCGAGCCCGATTCGATCCCATGCTCAATCCCACGGCTCCCTCAGTGAATTCGCTTTCTCAGACCAGCCTCGTCGATCTCGACTCACTTGTTCGCTGTTTTTACCCCGATCCGTCCGCCATCGGACACTTTCGCCGGGTAACTGCCGAAGAACTGCCCGATAACGCGCGAGTGCTGCTGGCCCACTCGGGCCATATGACCGAAACCGTCGAAAAGTTCCATGGCTGCTCGGTCGATGTCGAGATTTTACGGCAGACACGCTACGAATCGCACTACGCGAGGGAAATCCTGCTGCGCCGGCAATCGGACCGCCGTATCGTGCAATACGGCATCGTGCGGTTGAACTTCGAGTTCCTGGATCCTGACGTGATTCGTGAAATCGAGGCAGGCCAAAAACCATTGGGCCGGATTCTGATCGATCACAATGTGCTGAGGACCGTCCGTCTGGATCAGCTCTTCGTAATCGAGCCAAGCGATTCCTTGAACAGAATAATCGCTACGCCCGACGCTAAAGTCTTGTTGGGGCGAACTGCCGAGATTCTTTGCGACGATGCCCCGGCGGTCGAACTACTGGAAATTGTGTGCAACATCGATCCGGCCCCGGTCGGCGACTCCGCAGCTACTGTCAATTGAATTCGTAGCCGCGCTGATCGCTGCCCGTAGTTTAGCCGCTCAATCGATTTGCCCACCTCGCTGGATTTGAGTTCGCCCTGCACCAGCGGCCGTCAACTCAAGGGTGGTCATTGATTGGCAAAGCAATACAAGTGGCCGTGCGTGCGAACGTACAGGTTCTGGCCGAGTATCACGGGCGAGGCATCGACCCCCTCCTCGAGCGAATTCCGAGCCACGATTTCAAACTGTTTGCCATGTTTTATCACCACCGCATTGCCATTGCGGCCGAACACGTAGATGTGCCCGTTGGCCGCGGCGAGCGAAGCGTACAAGCCGTCAAGCCCCGGTAGCCGTTCTTGATCGACCAGAACCTCCCCGGTCTCCGCATCAAGAATCGACAGAATCGCATCGCGGAATTTAGTGACATACAGCAGACCGTCGTACAACACTCCCGTCGGCACGTAGGGTGCCGCGTCTCGCCGGCTCCAGCGAATTTTCGAAGTCCCCGAGACATCCCCCGTTGAATCGAGGGCGATCGATTGGATCGCAAAGCCCTGATATCCCGTCATGACGAGCACATGATCACCGTCCCGAATCGGCGTGGGCACAGGGTTCATCGCTTGACCTGAGCACTCCCAAATCAGCCGACCATCTTTCAAATCATAACTACGGACTTTTTTCGAGCCGTTGGTGATGACTTGCACGACTCCTTGATATTCGGTGATCAGGGGAGTCGACCACGTCGACGCCTCATCGCGTTCGACTTTCCATTTTTCCTCGCCGGATTTGGCATCCAGAGCGAACAGCAGGCTGGCCCCCTCATGATCCCAAGGAATGATGAGCGTATCCGCGAACAGAGCCGGGGAGGCCCCTTCGCCGAAGGTGCCGCGCATGGTCATGTTCCCCAGGTCTTTTTTCCACAGCACCTGGCCTTGCATGTCCAAGCAATAGATTCCATTGGAGCCGAAAAACGCATAGATCCGCTGGCCGTCGCAAACGGGAGAAGCGGAGGCAAATGTATTGGTGTTGTGTACTCCCTCGTGCGGAATACCTTCGTGGACAACGGTTTCCCATTGCTTTGCCCCTGTCCCAAGATGGAGGGACATCACCACAAACTGAATGGGCTTTGATGGAGGTGGGCCACCGCGGCCACCCCCCCCGCGCCGCCGCTCGCCACCACCGCCGCGACTTTCGCGTTGCTCCCCGCGCTCGCGCTGGGCCTCCTGATTACGATTGTCGGCCTTCTCTTTCGCAGGGTTCGCGGCCGCCGGACTTTCGATCGCCGTTGTCAAGATGATTTGGTCGCCCCACACGATCGGGGTCGAAATTCCTTTACCCGGGACGGCGACCTTCCATACGACGTTTTTGGTGGGCGACCACTCCAACGGCGGTTTTGCCGCTTGATCGGCAACGCCATTGAGATTCGGCCCCCTCCAGTTCGGCCAATGGGCCGCCGGGCCATCCTGCCCATGTACCCATCCGAAAAGTCCCCCACCCAACACCAGCCAAGCCGTCAACCAATTCAAGGATTTCGCCGTCATCGATGCACCCGCATTCTGTGTTCGGGTCAATCGGCCGCTGCAGTAGCCGCCGACCGTACCCGATTTTCTGAAAGTTTATTTACCCAATGCGAACTATCAGCTTAAACCTGCTGACCCGGCAGCGGTTTTGCCGATTAGGACGCTGGCCGCCGAATTCCGAAAAAACTCCCATTTTTCCAGCGTTTTTTCGAGCCGACCTTGCGGAATTCGCGAGAATGTGGATAATGCGTTGCTCGAAAATTGTCGAACGATTGCTCTGAATTTTTTTGGAATGTCCATGGCCTTTACCCCTCGTAACCCCAACCAACGCAATCCCAATCAGCAACGAAATCGCAAGAAAGCGAAGACCAAAGTCAAAACGGTTCGCAAGGACCCGTTGTTCGTCGACGGCGAACGTCCTCGTCCGATGTATGTCGACTACAAGAACATCGAGTTGCTGAAAAAGTTAGTGAATCGCCACGGCAAGATCGTCAGCCGACGGAAAACTGGCTGCACAGCGGTCAGTCAACATGCTGTTTCGAAAGCCGTGAAACGCGCCCGCTTCATGGCCTTGATGCCCTACATCGGCGAGTAAATTCGCGCGTGGCGGCGAGACATCTCGTTGCTGTTAACTGTCGAAATCTCGGTTCGATCTGAAACCGTAAGCCTCTTGCCTGCTGAACCCCAGCGGGCATTTTTTTTGCAACGCCTCGATCGGCAGTCCCATTCATGAGCCAAACATTCAACTACCAGCGCCGCGTCGAATTTCGCGATACGGACATGGCCGGAATCGTCCATTTTTCTGTTTTTTTTACCTATCTCGAAGAAGCCGAACATGCACTTTGGCGCAGCCTCGGTTTAAGCGTCATCACCGAATTCGCCGGTCAAAAAATCAGTTGGCCTCGCGTGGCAGCCTTATGCAACTATCGCCAGGCCATTCGCTTCGAGGAACTCGTTGATGTGGAGCTGTCGATCGCGCGAATCGGCGAGAAAAGCGTCACGTTCCAGGGCAAGTTCCTCGTGGAGGGCCGGCTCGTGGCGGATGGGCATGTCACCGCGGTCTGTTGCTGTTTCGACGACGGTTCTTCCCCGCTGGCCGTCGAAATTCCGCAGGGTATTCGCGACTTGTTGGCTCCCTTCGTGATCAAATCCTAGGTCGAGGATCAATCATGAGCCATCTCATCGTGAGCGATCTGCGGAAAGAATTCCCCACACCTGGTGACCCGCTCGTGATTTTGGACGGATTGAACCTGGCCATGGATCTGGGAAACAATCTGGCCATTGTCGGGCCGAGTGGCAGCGGTAAAAGTACCCTGCTACAAATCTTGGGTGCGCTGGATACGCCCACGCGCGGCCAAGTCACGTTAGGGGGTATCGACCCCTTTACGCTGCCGCCTAGCGCTTTAGCCAAATTCCGCAACGAGCGAGTTGGTTTTATCTTCCAAGATCATTTCTTGCTGCCCCAACTGACAGCCCTCGAAAATGTACTGCTGCCCCGCCTTGCACAAGGCGCATTGGGTGACGCCGACATGGCCCGAGGTCGCGAATTGTTAGACCGCGTCGGACTGGTGAATCGTCTGGGGCACCGCCCCCACGAACTGTCCGGGGGCGAACGCCAGCGCGTCGCCGTTGCTCGGGCCTTGATCTGCGGCCCGCAGTTGCTGCTAGCTGACGAACCCACTGGCAGTTTGGATCAAACCAATGCCGAGACCATCGGCAGGCTGCTACTCGATGTTCAACGCGATCAGGGAGCGATCCTGATTTGCGTGACCCATTCCGCTGCCTTGGCTGCGGTGTTCGATCGCCGCGCTCAATTGCAGCGCGGGCGATTGGAGTCGATCGCATGAGTCTGTCCGCCACCAAAATCGCCTGGCGAGGATTTCGCTTCTATCTGCGTCCGCACACGGCGCTGGCCCTCGCGGTTGCCGCCGCAACCGCTGTGCTGCTCGGGGCCTTGGTGGTCGGCAGCAGCATGCGTGGAAGCCTACGCGAGCTGACCTTCGAGCGACTGGCCGCCATCGACGAAGTCATCGTGGGGGATCACTTTTTTCGCGAGGCACTGTGCGACGAGATTCGCCATCTGGATGCGTTTGGTCAAAACTATACCCGCGCCGAGCCAGCGATTTTATTTCCTAGCGGCACCGTCGACACGCAACGCGACGGGCGACGGCGACGTAGTAGCCAGGTCACGATACTCGGTGTCGCGCCCACGTTTTGGGAGCTGCAAGATGCGACCACGGCGGCCTCGCTCGGCCCGCTCCTGGATGACGACCGAGTTTTCATCAACCGCACTCTGGCCGATGAATTGGGAATCGACGATCAAGCGGTTGAGCAGGGGCTCGCACGGATCACGCTTCGCATTCCCAAGCCGACCTGGATGCCAGGCGATAGTTCACTCGGAGAGAAACGCGATCTGGTGTCAAGCCTGGTTGACTTATCGGTCGCGAAGATCCTCGAGAACAACGGACTGGGGCGATTCTCGCTGGAACCTTCCCAGCGTGTGCCGACCGTTTTGTACGTTCCGTTGGCAACGATGCAGGAGTTTCTCAGCCGGGAAACATCCGTCTTTCGCCGCGAGTCGCGCTTGATCAACGCCGTGTTCCTGGCGGGCAAGGATCCGCGGCGACCGCCCGCAGCGGATAGCTGGCACTCTCTCCGTGCCGCGCTGCGCCCTCAGCCGATGGATCTCGGCCTTAATCTCGATCAGGTTAAACTGGCCCATTACGATGGTGCCGTGATGCGCGTCGACCATGAGTACTTAAGCCTGACCACCAGCCGCTTGGTCTTCTCCGATGCGCAGGTCGCCGCTCTGCGAAATTCGTTTCCGGATTTGAAACCCGCCTCGACCTATCTGATCAATTTAATGCGGCCCACGGATCCCGAACGCGCTGGGGCTACCATTCCCTATTCCATGCTGACCGCCATCGACTTCGACGCAGCATTCGCGCCCCTGTCTGTCGATGGCACAACCGCGCTCTCTCACCTCGACAATGACGCCTTGGTGCTCAATCAGTGGGCGGCGGAAGACTTGGGGGTCCAAGTCGGCGACGAATTGGAACTTATTTTTTTTGAGCCTGAATCGACGCACGGACAGCAAAAGGAACAATCGGTCAAGCTGAAACTAGCGGCAGTTGCCGCTTTTACCGAACCCGATCGTCCGTTCGGCGTGCGTGGTTCTGAAGTGATTCCAGCTGAATACCGCGATCCGCCGACACTCGTCAACGATCCCAAATTGACACCTGAAGTTCCTGGGCTATCCGATGCGACGACGATCGAAAATTGGGATGTTCCGTTCCCGCTAAGCTACCGAATTCGCAGCCAGGACGACGAATACTGGGCGCTGCACCGAACGACTCCGAAAGGTTTCGTATCGCTGGCGACCGGACTTAAGTTATGGCACAGCCGCTTTGGGGCGATCACGAATTTGCGATTGCCCGCGAGCCGGCCTGAAGCGGCGGTTCACGACGAACTTATTCGCCTGTGGCGCGATCAGCCGTCCCTGTTTGGACTGGATAACATTCCGGTCAAACGCCAAGGGTTGTCGGCCGCGGCAGGCTCAACCCCTTTCGACGCGCTCTTCTTGGGACTCAGCATGTTCATCATCGCGTCGGCCTTGATCCTGGTGAGCTTGCTCTTCCGCTTGGGCCTGGAGCAACGTAGCGAACAAGTCGGATTGATGTCGGCGCTGGGCTGGCCTGGCCCAATGATCTCCGGTGTGTGGCTCCGCGAGATGTTCCTCGTTTGCGTGGTAGGCGGCGCCTTGGGCGTCTTGGGGGGGATCGGTTTCGGCGCCGCGATCATTATGGCTCTGAAGACGTGGTGGTTGGGAGCGATCGCGACGCCATTTCTGCGTTTGCATCTCGAACCGTGGAGCTTGAGCAGCGGTTTTTTGATTGGCTTGGCGGTCAGCCTGCTGACGATTCTGCTCGGCATCCGCAGCATGGTTCGTCGCCCGGCCAGAGAATTGCTGCGCGGCGGCAGAAACCTTTCTGCGTCAACTGCGGATCGAGGAGCCAAAGGCTGGGTCGCACATCTGCTCGCGGCGGTTTCCTTGCTGGCGGCTGTGGCTTTGGCGGTCGCGGCGACCGGGCTCGGCGGAGAAAGCCAAGCCGGGGCGTTCGTAGGAAGCGGATTTTTGTTGCTGTTCGCCTTGCTGATCGAAGCCCATTCGTTTTTATCTAGGCGTCAGACAACTGAATCCGCGACCACGATTCGTTCGCTCGCAACGTTGGCTAGCCAAAATTTGCGCCGGCATCCCCTGCGGAGCACGCTGACGATCGGACTGGTCAGTGTTGCGACGTTTCTGATCATCGCCATAGGCTCGTTCCGGTTGCAGCCGACGTCCCAGTCGACCGGTGGGGCATCCTGGATTGCCGAGAGCGATGCTCCCGTCTTCGCCGATTTGGGTTTGGCCGCGGAACAGCGAGAATTACTTGGCGATCCGCAGTTTTTTCCGTCGAGCTTGGCCGTGTATTCTTGGCGCCTAAAGCCGGGACAGGACGCCAGCTGCAACAACTTGTATCGAGCGACTCAGCCCCAAGTGCAAGGAGTCAGCCGCGAATGGATCGAACGCTTCGATCCACCCGCACAGAAAAGTTTCCTGTGGTCGGGTGTACAAGCCCAATCAGCTGCCGAACGTGATAATCCCTGGCGGATGCTCTCGAGACGCGGCCAAGGGACCGTCGAGTCCCCGATTCCGGCAGTTTTGGACAAAAACACCGCGATGTACAGTCTCAAGATTTTCGGCACCGGAAGTTTGTTCACCGTAACCTACGACTCGGGAGAAACGGTTACGTATTTGATCACTGGGTTTCTGGAGAACAGTTTGTTTCAAGGGAGTCTCTTGATCAGCGAGGAAAATTTTCGAGCAGCATTTCCGTATCTCAGCGGCTACCGGACCTTGCTGTTCGTCGGCGAGGAAACACCCGAGCATGCTGCGGTTTTGGAAAAGCTGGAGGATCGGTTGGGGGATTGGGGAGTCGATGTACGGCGAAGTAGTGATTTGCTGCGAGGCTTTGCCTCTGTGCAAAATACCTATCTAACGGCCTTTCAATCGCTCGGGGGACTAGGGTTGTTACTGGGCACGCTGGGACTGGCTGCCGTGCAGTTGAGGAGCATTGTGGAACGGCGGAAAGAATTGGCGGTTTTGCGCGCTATCGGCTTCGATGCGAGATCGCTTCGTTGCTTGCTGTTTTTTGAGCAAAGTTTCGTTCTGCTGCTCGGCTTGGCCATTGGCACCGTGGTGGCATTAGCCGCCACGATTCCTCATTGGTTGGCCAGCCAAGGAGGTTTGCCTTGGCTTCATCTGGCGGTGATCCTAGGCATTGTAATTGTGGTTGGCCTGGCCTCGGCCAGTTTGACCGCCCGCAGCGTGCTTTGCCTGCCCGTATGCGAAACACTCAAATCTGGCTGAGCTGGTGCGATCAAACCGATAAATCGACGGCTGGCTGGCGTAGAGCGGAGTGCCAGGAATAAGGTATCCGGAGTTCGCCAGTATCGGCATCGACATTTAACGAAGTTCGGTGAGCTCTGCAGGCCTGAGTGGCCGGACATTGATACCCTTGAAAAGGTAGCGAACTCTGGACTAAAATCTGTTGTCGAAAAAAGCAAATGGCCGCGGCGGTGTGGCGGAATGGCAGACGCGCTTGATTCAAAATCAAGTGTCCTAACGGACGTGTAGGTTCGACTCCTATCACCGCTACTTGGGGCTCTTTGCCATGCCCCGACTTGCGATTTTGTGCGGTTTTTTGCACTTTCCCCAAACTGGATGCACCCCAATTCGACGTAGGGACACAACGTTTTTGCAGCGAGCTGCTATCGGGTGTTTCAGAAAATTCAAAGAAGTCTTGATCGGTAACTTGCCAATAGTGTTTGTTGGCGATGATTGTTGAATGCCCTAAAAACTTGGCGGCTCGATTCGCCCCACAGAGTTTTTCTAGGTCGGTTGCACAGCTTGCCCGCAAGTTTTGAAAAACTTTTGGCCAGGGCTTCAATCCCGCCCGCCTGATGATTCGATGTAGGCTTGTTCTCAGGTTCGCGGACGAATCGCGGTAGCGGGTGATAATCGGCCCGTCATTCGGGGTCTCGATACCCGGTTGAGCGATTAGGTAGGCTTCGTCCAGCAAGAATTTCAACTCTGGAAACAACGGAATAAACCGCTCATCGTGTCCAGCATGATGTTCCGTCTTGGGCGATTTCACCCGGATTCGTTTATTGTCCCATAGAATACAATCCCAGGTCAACGCCGGGGCTTCAGATGGAACGCGCAAGCCCCCGTATCGAGCAAGCGCAACCAATAGCCGCCATTGATAATCGGGGCAAGCCTCAATCACTTTCTCGATTGTTTCCCGGTCGATGTAGGCTTGTCTGGTTTGGTCAATCGGTTTCTTTGGTCTAAAAAAAGAAAACGGATTCTTTCCAAGAATTTCCCGCTCTACGGCATCGGCAAAGAATTGCTTAGCTTGGGCAAGATTTTTTTGGATAGTCGCGGGGCTTAGCTTCTTCTTTCCCCCGTCAAGCCTCTTTCCGGCGGCAAGCCATCGCTCAAAATCTTTGGCATCGGCGTGAGCGTTCGGTCAACTACACGTGCTTTGCTTTTCGTTCGGCGCGGCGGATTTGGTCGATCGTCCAGCGGTGGGAAGGATTGCCTCGCAGCCAGATGTCGGGCAGCAAGTAGTCTAACTCGGTCGAGGTTACCGGTTCG
>CALDHM010000063.1 GCA_937941455.1 uncultured Pirellulaceae bacterium
CATCGTTGTCCTGCGTCCTCGGACGCAAGCTAAATCAGCGGTTTTGCAATTGCTAACGCAACTCATCCCTCTTCTATCGACCGAACCGCTTGCCAGAAATCTTTGGATTCTTCAAGAGAATAGTCTGCGCATCCGGGAAGGAGGGAACAATTGAGATGACTATTCTTGAATTAGGATTTGAGAATGAGTCCTCCGAGGCCCGTATCCTACTGCGCTCCGCTCTTGGACTTACAGAAGTTGAAACCCCTTTTCCATGGCAAGAGGAACTACTTAAGCGATTTGTCAAAGGCGTGGAAGTTGGAGTTGTTGATATTCCGACGGGGCTTGGAAAGACTTCGGTCATGGCGATTTGGCTTGTCGCCTAGGTCGTCGGAGCAAAACTTCCTCGCCGATTGGTCTACGTCGTTGATCGTCGGGCAGTCGTTGATCAAGCGACTGAGGTGGCAGAATCGCTGCGGGTTTGGGTTGCGAATGAGCGAAGAATTGCTGACTCCCTCCGTCTTGGAGATCGCCCGCTGCCGATCTCGACGCTGCGTGGCCAACACGTTGATAATCGCGCATGGCTTGAAGACCCATCGTCGCCCGCGATCATTGTTGGTACTGTCGACATGGTGGGCTCGCGGCTCCTCTTTTCGGGATACGGTGTCTCTTCGAAGATGCGTCCTTACCATGCTGGCCTCCTCGGATGCGACTCTCTCGTCGTCCTCGACGAAGCTCACTTGACCCCTGCATTCGAGGATCTTCTTAGGCAGGTCGAACTTGGAGCCGAATCGTTCGGCCCGAAGGAATCATCGCTTCAGGCCCTGGTTCCTCCCTTCAAGTTGCTCACGCTGTCGGCGACGGGACGCTCAAAAAATGGTGTCCTACTGACGCTTACGGAGGCCGACCGAGAACATCCAGTTGTGCATAAGCGCCTGACCGCGAAAAAATCATTGCACATCGTGGATCAGGTCAAAGTCGCGGAGGTTTCAGCAGCGCCGAGCGACGGCAATAACGCCGAAGAATCTGACGAAGCGACTAAGACGACCAAAGTCCCCAAGCTCGCCGAAGTTCTCGCCAACCAGGCATGGCAGCTTGCAACGCAAGAAGGAGCGGTTCGGTGTCTGGTGTTCTGCAACGCGCGTAAAGATGCGACCGCCGTTGCTGCCCAATTGCGGAACTTGGCGAAGTCGGCCGGAAAGCCAGAACCCACCATCGAGCTGTTCGTAGGTGGACGCCGCGTCAAGGAACGCATCCAGGCACGCGATGCGCTCGAACGAATTGGATTCCTTGCCGGCACTGCTGGGAAATTGGAGCGTGCCGCCTTTTTGATTGCGACGTCAGCCGGAGAAGTGGGCGTTGATTTGGACGCAGACCACATGGTCTGTGATCTGGCGCCATGGGAACGCATGGTTCAACGCCTCGGCCGTGTGAATCGGAGGGGTGATGGCGATGCGAAGGTTGTCGTCGTGGTCGAAAGTGAGCCTAAACCATCCGATGGTATCGCGAAAGCAATCGAGAAAAAGGAGAAATCCAACGCAGCGAAAAGGCAGATCGATGAGTTAACAATTAGGCTGAGTGAGCTGCAAAGTGAGAAAGCCGCTGCTCCGAAAGGCCGGAAGAAATCTGCCGACGACAAAGCCGCAGAGGAGAAGCGCAAGCAAGATGAGAAAGAGGTCAAGAAGTCGATCTCTGCCTGTCAAAAGCAAATCAAGGCATTCAAAGACTCCGACGCTAAAAGGGTCGCTGCTTTTGAAGCTGAGGTGTCGCAGTACCGCGCCCTTCGGAAGTTGCTTGATGTCATTGTCCAAGACGGAGGCAGCCTGAGCCCCGACTCGCTCCTCACGCTGCGCAACCGCCTCGATCTCGCCGATGCAATCCGTGACGCTACGACGGTCGAGCCGCTTCGGCCCGAACTGACTCGTCCGTTGGTCGATGCGTGGTCGATGACTTCGCTAGACGATCATTCCGGGAGGCCCGAGGTCGATCCGTGGTTGCGAGGCTTTCATCCGAATGATCCGCCTCAGACCACGGTGGTCTGGCGACGACATTTGCCTGTGCAAGCTGACGGTTCCTTCGACGCGAAGGCCGCGAAACGCTTCTTTGAGGCTGCACCTCCACATACTAGCGAGCATCTCGAGATCGAGACGCATCTTGTGCTCTCATGGCTTATCGAACGCGCTTCGGCCATCAGTAAAGCCAACGGTGAGGAGGCTTTGCTGGACGCGCAACGGGTCGTCGCGATTTCCCTTGGCAGGCGAGGTGAGCTAAAAGGATGGAAAACGCTTAACCAGATCGCTCAGGCAAAGAGCAAGGGTAAGAACGAGAACTTCGAGGCATCAGTCAAAATCAAGGCATCGAACAGGAGCCGATCCGGATCGTCGCAATCCTGTTGGTCGAACAGTAGTGGCCGATCGAGTATGTGCGCTAGTTCATGAAGTACGATGCTGATGATGGCGTACTCGTGATCTGCCGGTGCAAAATCCTCGACAATGCCGATGTCATTGATCACGGCGCAGGGGCCGCGACCAAGCCAGGTGGCGATGTGGTCGCGGTACATCAGGTCGGCTCGCGGATGGGTGAACGCATAATGGTGCTGCGTGCCCAGCCCGACCGGCAGTTGCGATAGGGCCAGCAGATAGAGCGGCTTCGATCCAAGGTCGCGAACGGCGGCCAGAAATCGCCAACCATCGAACGGCGGCCAGAAATCGCCAACCATCAAGTAGAACGAGTTGTAAGCAAAAACACCGCCGCTCGGATTCCCTTCTTCGTGTTTGTCGGATGAAACACGGCGCAGATGCCAGTCGGTCTTCGACGCCTCGTGGCAAGGCAGGGCCGCCTGGTCGCGGCCCGCAAAGTTCCGAAACGATCAAGTTCGCGATCCAATCAGGCAAACTGGGTTTTGTCGTGAAACCACCAGCCAAGCCGCTTTAGCAGCTGGCTTTCGTTCGATCCGCAGGCGAGTGCCCTGCCGTGGACGTGTTTGGGCAAAAGCCTAGCCGAAATCGCCCTTAGATAATCTCAGCTGCGGGCCGGTTGGCGTGGAGAGAATCTGCCACGAGCGAACAACCGGTTCTGATACGTCAGGTAAGCGAAATTTCAGATAGCGGCGGGCAGTGTCGCGTGGATCAACCTCGAAGGTACCTTCGAAGTCTCGGGCTACCGTGCCGCGGTTATCGGCGAGCGTTCCTTGGAATTCGAGGTACAGTCGCCGATGATCGGGCAACCTTTCGACCGGTAAATCGATCGATTGGTGCTGCAGCAGTTGTTCGCAAATCGCCGATGCCCAGGTTTCGAGATGTTCCCCGCATTCGAACATCCAATCCCAATGGGTCGGACGCGGTGATCCTATCGGGACCTCATGGCGCAGAACGACAAAGCGGCGTGTCACAGGCGTAACAGAATCAGGTTTGGGCTGATGAATCGAGCGGGGAGTGCTCGGAGATGGAGGCGACCTTGTCCAAAACGATGCTTTTAAGACGTTGGACCACTTCGTCGATCGACAGATTATCGGTGTTGACGACCACAGCGTCGGGGGCTTGCTCGAGACGCCCCACCGCACGCGTTTCGTCTCGACGGTCGCGTGCGTTTTGCTCTTCGAGCACGCATTGATAGTCTGCCTCGACGCCACGTTTGGCCAAATCGGCGACTCGCCGCCGAGCGCGATGTTCCGGGGACGCTGTCAAAAAAATCTTGCATTCGGCCTCGGGAAAGGCGACGGTTCCCTGGTCACGGCCTTCGCAGACATAATTCCCCTCGCGGGCGATGGTGCGTTGCAAATGCACCAAGATCCATCGCACGTGAGGATGATCGGCCACGGGGCCGATGTTGCGCGTAACCTGCGGATCACGAATTCGATCGATGACGTCGACGCCATCGACTTGCAAGGAGTTTTCCGTCAATGTGATGGTCAGAGACTCCGCCAGTTCGGCTAATGCCTTGGGATCGTTGAGATCGATATTTCGATCGAGGGCCGCCCAAGTTACGGCTCGGTACATCGAGCCGGTATCCAAGAAGCGAAACCCCAGTTCCCGGGCCAACAAGCGGGACACGGTGCTTTTGCCCGCGCCGGCCGGTCCGTCAATCGTGACGATCATAGATTACCAATACAACCTGAGTGAAAAAATCTGATAGCTCTGGAAGAGCCCGCACGCATCTCCGGCGTCTACTTCCACATCATGCAAGAAGTTCCCCAGAAAATCTACCGCCTGAGCTCGGCGAACGAGCCGCGGGATACCGATGCGAAAACGGCCGTTGCCGTTGAATCGATCGCAGAGCAAGATTTGAATCCCGACGACTTGCCCTTCTTCGATCAGGCTGTGCGAGTCGAGCAGTTCGAGGGAACTCGGCTCGATGCGAACAAGTTTTGACTGCCTGGGAACATTCCGCTCGGCCGCTCGGGGAACTGGGGTGGGAATTTCCGCGGACAGCAAGACGTTGGTGTCAGGCAGGTTGGGGCGATGGCCCCAATCCTGGTCGACCAAACGCAGGGTAAAATCGAAGCGATTATTTCGCTCACCGTCGGTAATCAACAGGGTATCCAGCGTGCGGAGGCTCGATTGGCGATGCAGTGGCAGGCCGAGGGGCTCGAAGTGAAATGAGTTCTCACCATCATCGACCACGATGATGCCGGGGGATACGAAGGTCTCCAACAGACAGGGATGAAGCTGTCCACCGACTGTTCGGCTCCGCGTGACCGCCTCAGAAGGCCACGCCAAGCGGCTGCAAAAATAGGCGTCCCAACGATCGAGTTCGACGGAAGCTGCGGGCCAAATCTCCACGGTGAATTGGATGTCGGGAAATCCGCGGCGAACGAAGACTTGTTGGCGAAAGCGACCGACCACCACTTGCTCGAGCACGAGTCGCCCTGAGGTCGTCGCTGCGGCGGTCTGTTCGTCAACCAGACGCAGATCGAACTCGTCGGCTTCCATCCGGGAGTATTTGTTGGCCTCACCTGCGTTGGCTCCCTGGTGTCGGAAAGCGATCTGTTGCGACAGCAAATTCTTCGCGCGCGGACGGAACTTTTTTACACTGCGAACCCCTCCCGTGCGCCGATCGATTGCGACTCGGAAGAATTCGTTTTGCAACGCATCGTCCTCGATCATCCGTTGGGCCGCCCGCACCGCGCGAAGCCGGGCGGGCTCGGTCAACGCTCCCTCCCGGACGATGGTGTATCCTAACGGCGGAACCGGTATGATGGCTGGTCCGTCCAGCGTATGAATGGGGACAGCCCGGGGTATGGGGCCGGAGTTGAAAACGAATCGTTCGCCGCCACCATTATTAGCCTTGCAGCCCATTGCCTCCGCCAATGCCGCCGCAGCCCACCGTTGCCAATCGGCCCAGATGGTATGCTCGGGAAGGCCGACCGCGCTAGGGTCAATTGCAACCAGCCATTCCAGGAGGACGGCCTGCCATTCGTCGGTTGGTGGATGCTGATCGAGGGGCTTCCCGCGAATCACCTCGGCCAGTGTCATCGCCAGGCGGATGCCGCGGAGTCGGTTGATCGCTTGCCAGTAAGCGGCGTGGCGTGAAATCGGATCGCTGACGCCTTGGGCGGACCAGTAGGCCAGAAAATCGCTGCGGTAATCGTCTTCGTCGAATGTCTCGCCGTAACCAGGGTTGTAATAGCCATCGAAGACATCACGAGCCAGACGGAAACGGCCGAACAATTCACAAGCGTCGATCGCAGCAAACAGATCCTCGGCCAGCGCATGGTATCGCCCGGGCCAGTGGGGAAAAACCAGCGTCGCCGAATGGTAAGAATCGATTTGCTCGCCGATCAAAACGCCGAGTTTCAGCAGGCTTTCGGGGCGTTCGAGATCGAGGACATTGCCGGAAATCGCCGGGAGTTGCGCCCCAGAGCGGGATTGCCAAGTGAAGGTTGGAGCCGAAGGTTCGGGATTGGCTTCACCGGCAAAAGGAAGGTGCAAGGCGCCCGAAAATCCGAGGCGTTCCAGAAGGCATGGCAAAATAGAGCCTAAGGACGGTCGCCGTCGGGCATACGTGGTCGGCCTTACTCCAAAACGGTTTTGGCAAGTCTCCAAGCCCCTGCGTAGATCGGCCAGCATGGTTGATGGAGCCGACAATTGCGGAGCGATTTCGCAGTGGCTTCCCCCAATCAGTTCCAGGTTGCCGGAAGCCAGTTTCGCGGCCACGCCCACCGACAACTCGGGATGATTACGGTCGATGACCTCCCAGAGTTTTCCGCTGACCAGCCAATTCTGACGGTGCTCCCGCTCCAGTTGTCGGTGCAACCCCGCGGCCATCGACTCATGCGCCAACGCGAGATCGATCAAGTTCGCCGTTACGGGGTAGTACCGGTTCCGTTCCTCAAGCAAAGCATCAAAAATGTCTTGCAATCGCTCTCGCGTCTCGGTTTCTTCTTCGGCCACGCAATGCCGGGCCGCGGCGAGGACGAGCTGGGCGGTTGTGTCCACATCGAGCGAGCTGGAGTAGCGCAGCTGCCGAGTGAGTAAATGGATCTGCAGCCAACTGTAACCGACCGAGAGAAACAGTTTCGCAAGCCCTTGCCAAGGTTCCTGTCGGTAATGATCGTACCGAGTTCCGAGGACGCGTTGAAAAATATCTTGTTCGCGATCGAGCGGCGATTCGATGACGGTAGCCCAGCGTTGAATTTCCTCGAGTTGGGCCTCGGTCAATCGTCGTCTCGTTGACCGGGGGATCGTCAGCAAGGCATTCGGGACCGTTTCGTCGATATTATCATGACGACGCCACTGGGGAAGAGAGCCGGCGGAGGCGATCAATTCAGGATGCCACAGGGCCGTCCAACTGACCAGCAAACTGGCCGCATCGTCCCCCGTGAGGTGGATCGGAAAATCGTCCCAGGATTGGGACGTCCAAACCGTTATCAGCGAACTGGCACGAAGTATCGACAAAGGTTACCCAGATGTTTCAAAATCCGGCAGCGGTTCGGTAACGAGACGAACATTCTGCGTTGGCTTTATCGGTCAACGCATGTCGTGTGGGATTGAACTTGGGGCCTATCCCAAAAAATGTCAGGCCGCCGTAACCCGAGGCGTAAGCGAGGGCACGTTTCAGGATAGGTTTTTCGTGGTACAGAAAACTTTCGAACAAGGCTTTCTCCCGAAACCCGTCAGCCGCAGGACAATGGTTCGCGGTTCCGCTGAAAACCGGATGAGGAGGCGTTCCGGCTAAAGCTTTGAGACAAAGCCTCGTTCCACTTACCGGCTATGAAAAATTTGACAGCGCCTTGATCCATGCATACATTATCGTAACGGCCACGTCGCTGGAATCACAAGTCAAATCCGCAAGTCCATTACCTCAGCCACTTCTCCTCGCGGCGGACGCAGCGACGCCCTGGCCGCGGCAATCGCCACGGTCGGCGAAACCGATCGAATAAAGTCGAAAAAGTGCCCATTTGGGGGCAGTTATTCGGTGAATCTTGGATTAGAATAGGGGATGGTGTCTGTCGAGCAGCGCCCCCGACCAGGGGCTCGTCAAGGGCTATCGGCAGCGGCAATCAACGAGTTTTCGGGGTGACGGAATGGCCAAAACGCAAGCAGTTTGGGGAATCGACATCGGCATGTGCGCGATCAAGGCCCTGCGTTGTTCTAAAGGGACCGAGCCCAAACAAATCATTGCCGACAAATTCGACTACATCGAGTTCCCCAAGATGCTGAACCAAGCGGACGTCGATGCAGAGGAAGAAATCAAAAACGCGCTCGAGCTGTTTTTGAGCCGCAACGACGTCAAAGGGGACATAATTGCTATCAGCGTGCCAGGCCAAACCGGCTTGCCGCGGTTTTTCCGACCGCCGCCTGTCGATTCCAGGACGTTGCCGGAAATCGTCAAGTATGAAGTGAAGCAACAGATTCCGTTCCCCATGGACGAAGTCGTCTGGGACTGGCAACGCTTGGGAGGGGTGTTGGTTGACGACCGTTTGGTTGACGCCGAGGTCGGCCTGTTCGCCATGAAACGCGAGGCGGTCTTCAAGGCGATGAAGCCCTTCGAAGACGCGAAGATCGAAATCGATTTCATTCAGTTATCGCCGCTGGCAGTTTACAACTACGTCACCCATGACGTGTTTGACGAGCTGCCGAACCCCGATGAGATCGATCCGGAAAATCCGCCCGAGTCACTCGTCATTCTCTCCGTAGGCACCGACACTACCGACTTGATCGTGACCAACGGAGTCAAACTGTGGCTGCGCAATATCCCCGTCGGCGGTAACCATTTCACCAAACAGCTCTCGCGGGAGCTGAAGCTGACCCATGCGAAGGCGGAGCAGCTCAAACGGAACGCCCGTAACGCGGAAGACCCCAAGGCGCTGTTCCGAGCCATGCGTCCGGTGTTCAATGATCTTGTCAGCGAAATTCAGCGATCGCTTACCTTCTTCCGCAGTATCGACAAAAACGCGACGCTTTCGAAGATCGTCTTGCTGGGCAACACGGCGAAGTTGCCGGGCTTGCGGCAGTTTTTGACCTCCCAGCTGGAAATGGACATCGCCAAAGTGTCGGAGTTGCGGCATTTGACGGGGCCCGAAGTTGTCAGCCAATCTGCTTTCCAGGAGAACGTATTGACTTTTGCCCCAGCCTACGGTCTCTGCATCCAAGGCTTGGACGAAGGGGTACTTAAAACCAACTTGCTGCCGGCGGAACTCAAGGAGGAACGATTCGTCCGTTCGAAGAAGCCCTGGATATTGGCTGCGATCAGTATGATCATGCTGGGTATGCTCGTCGGCTGGTTCTTCTATACAGTCATGCTTCATCGTTCGTCAGACGCCTTCGCGGCCGATGGCGTCGATTGGGCTACGGCCAAAAAGGCTGCCATTGAGGTCAAAGAAACCAGCGAAAAACTGATTGCCACAGACGCTGAACAGCGGAAAACGCTAGAAAAAATCAAGCTCATGAACAATGAGTTGGTTTCTTCCTACGAGAGCAAGAACCAATGGATCGAACTGCTGAAGGCGATCAACGATCAACTCCCGAGAGATCCCCGAATCTCCGGCGACAATGTGAATCCACTGGAAATTTCGTTCGAGGACCGCGAAACGATTTACTTGCAGTACATCGAGTCGCACTTCACCAAAAGGGTCGAACAGCAATTGAATAAATTTGAAAAATTCTACCAAGTTCAATTCAGCCGCACGGGTGAAGAAGAGGAAGAGGCAAGTCCTGACATGGCGAATTCAGACGCCGGCGCCGCAGCCGATGGTGCCGAAGCGGGCGAAGAGTCTAGTGCCGCGCCCCCCGCCGCCGGAGCAAATCCTCAACCTACCGATTCGGCCGTCAGTGTCAAAGCGAAGCCTAATCTGACCGGCCCGGGTTGGGTCATCGAAATCAAGGGGCATCATTATCACAACTCCAACGATTCAATGATGAAAAAGGACAGCCGTCGGGCATTCTTGCGGCGGACACTGTTGAAGTCCCTGGATGAAGGGACGGTCACGCTGCCCGGCGAAGAGAATGCCGTCCAAGGCGGAGGAACTTACAAGCTCACCGACTTCGGTTTGTACTATCCTACGCTCATCGATGAACTCAACACGCCGAATTATCTAATTTCGATCCGGATCGATGCCAATGAGTTCGAGCGACTCGAAAATGATATTAAACTCGCCAACGAGAAAATCGCAGAACTGGAAAAACAAGGAGTGACCGGAGAAGAATTGGAAAACGCTAAGAAGGCTCGCGCAGACCGCGAGGAAAAAATGCAATTCGCGCAGCGGATCAACCAAACGGGCGGATTGACCGTCAATCGATACGACTTCACGATCCAAATGATTTGGATTCCGCGTTCGCCGGCACAACGTTTCGCGTTGAAACAAAACGCGCAGCCTGAAGGTGACAACGCAACGACCTCCACCGACCCGACTCAGCCAACGAATCCACAGCCACCAGCCGCGCCTGCGGCACCGGCTGATGCGGGGAACAGCGAAGACGAAGATTAAAAGGACCAGAGTAACGTAAGGAATTGAATATGGACGACTTGAAGAAAAATGGCTTCTGGATTGTTTGCGGCTTGCTGACCCTGATGATGGTCGGTTCCTGGTGGTGGGCCTCCAGTTCAGCACGCGCGCTGCAACTTGCCAATGAATCAGCCATCGAAACGGCTGCGAAAAATGCCATCGAAATCAAGAACAAAAGCTTCGATGGCAGCCCACCCGAGGTCAAAGTTCATCCCACACCGGCCTCGGAACTCGGGATGAAAAAGCAAATTTCAGAAACCACTCGGAAAATGCTGGAAGCTTGGGAACTCCGCCGCACGGCGCAAACCCCGATTCTTAAATGGCCGGTCGAAGTGTTGGCCAGTGCCGAATTCGCTCAAAAGTTTTCCAAATTTGACCCGCCCCACAAATTCAAACTCAAAGGTCCGGACGGTCAAGAATCGATTCCAACGTTCGAAAACTTGATGCAAATCTACAAAAGTCTGATCCCGAAACGGATGAACGAAATCGCCAAAATCATCGACATCGATTGGAAACCGATCGTCGTCGAAACCTCGAAGTCGTTTGAATCGAAAAACAATGGCGAAAAGGAACGTCCCAAGTTCGATGTGGCCGGTGGCGAAGACTTGAACGTTATTGTCAAGTGGAATGAGAAGAACAAGCAACTGTGGATCGACAAGCTGACCAGTTTTCGCGGCATGGACGGAAATTTGCAAGCCGACGATGTGCCGCTGCCGAGACAGGTCTTTGCGCTGCAGGAAGACTTGTGGCTGCTGGAGGCGTTCTTCAACATCGTCAAGTCAATCAATGGCGATGCGAAAACCAATGAAATGGCCCCGATCAAAGAGATCATTCACGTCGCGTTCGGACGTGAGTCGTATCAAACGCAAATCGGGAAAATCATGGAGCCAAACCAAAAATTGCTGGCGGGCCGGCTCGTTGGCGAAAGTAGCGAAGAAGGACTCGAGCCAACCGATCGCATGCTGAGAAAGGAGGAACGAGAGGACCGGGCTGCAGCGGCTCAGGGTAGCGCCACCAGCGAAGCGATCGGCGGAGGATTCAACTTCGATTTGACTGGCGATGACGCTTTATTGGCTCCTTTTCACGGTCGTTACGTGAACGCCAACTTTGAGCCCCTCGACATCAAGGAAATTTTCGGAGTATTCGACTCGGCGACTTTGCCAGACAGTAACGTCGAGGCGATCGTTGCACGACGAATTCCCTTCCGCATCGCCGTCAGGATGAGCGAGTCGAGAATCCCCAACTTGATCGCCGGGTTCAGCAATTCGGACTTCCAATTCGAAGTATTCCAGGTCCGCATCAATCGGGAAGACTTCAATCCGATTGAACGAAAGGGGGCGGTCAAGGAAAAAGGAATCGCCGGCGGTCGAGATCGCCCGGCGGTCGGTGTCGGGGGTGGTGCCGGCGGCGCCTCAGGCTTCGACGGCGGTGGGGGTGGAAACGACGCGGGGCCGAAGTCAGCCCAAGTCGACCGGGCCAGCATCGAAGTCCGAACCAAAGACGACGTGACCGTCGAATTCTACGGTATTGTCAAAATTTACAACCCCGTTGATTGGGCGCGATTCAAAGAGTATTTGTACGAGATGGATACGACCTTGACGACGGCCGCGCGATGATCGAGACGTTGCGGAAAAGCGGTCTGCGAACGAGTGGCACAACTGGGTTACCAGATGGAGCAGGTTTAAATGGCTAAAAAATTAAAAATCAATCAGAATGACCTCAAGGATTTTTTCAAGAACCACGTTGAAAAAATCATTATGGCGGTTGCAGCGGTTGTCCTCGGATTGCTGCTCTGGAATGCTCTTTCGTTGAAACCAGGGACTTCCAGAACGCCCACCGAACTCAAGAATCTGGCCGCAGCCTCGAAAAGTTACCTTAATGAGGATACCTGGCCGAAAATGGCCGAGTACCGGCAGGCCGACACCACTGCTCCCGAAAGGATCAAGGCGGCAGCGACAAATGTTTCGACCGTCAATTCGTACAATGTGGGAGTTTTGGCCGGTCCGCTGGTCAAAGCCGCTGAATTGCGTCTCGATCCGGTCCTTTTGCCGGCCACCGAACTGATCGCACGCCCGGCGACGATCAAGGTGCTTAAAAAGCGCGGCGAAAATCGGGGCGCCGGTGACCGAGAATTCGTCTCCCCGCTGCGCTTGAAGGAAGAGGAACTCAAGCGTCAAAAGGAACGCGAAGAGGAAGAGAAGAATAAGAATAAGAACAAAGACAAGGATAAAGAAAACAAGGATAAGGACAAAGACAAAGAAAAGGAAAAAGTTCCACCTAAAAACGCCGGTGATAGTTTTGAAAAATTTCATGGACTCGAAATTTTCGGCGTCCGTGGCGAACGTGTTCAAAATATGATCCCCACGGTGCTCGACGTCGTCACCGTCGTCGGTATCGCGCCGATCGAAAATCAATGGAAATTGCACGACGCCGCCCTGCGCGGTCGCCGTGGCTACTATCCCGATCGCGACCGCCCGACCTATCTGTACTTGCAGGTAGCCCGGCAGGTCGAAGGCGAAGAATGGGACGAGAACTACTTCACTCAAATCGAGAACGCCGAGGAAAATATCTTCCAACCGGTTGCTGCACCGGAAGTGGTTGATCCGAAGTATTACGATCCGGTTCTTACTCGCCCATTCCCACCGGTGGTCCTGTTCGACTATCGGCAATATGCGACTCATCCCAAGACGCCCGTTCGCCGCCTGGTACCCTCGTTCCTCTGGTTGCGCGAAACTGGTGACAAACGAGTGGCTCTGACCGGCGACCTCGTCAGAGAACAGCTCAAGAAGGGAGAAGGGAACAAGGATAAGACGACGCAATCGGAGACCGACGAAAAGTTCGATCCGAAGAAAGATGAGTTGGAGCGACTCAAGGGAAGCAGTCGGCTGGCGTATGACGAAGCCGTCGCTAGTTTGACACCGCAGGCGCCATTCCGGTTGGTTCGGTTTGTGGACTACGACCCGCCGAAGGACAAACGGGTGCGCTACAAAGTTCGGCTTTGGCTGCTCGACCCCAATGACCCTCCCGACAACCTGGAATACCTGGCGAAGAATTCCGATCGCGAAAAGCCGAACGTCGGTCTGGGTGCCGAAGGTGGTAGCGAAGGCAATCGCCAGGCTACCAAGGCGAGCTATCGCAAGGAACCGGTCACGGCACAAATGATTGATGCGACCGTTGCCGAACGACTGCGACGCAAAATTGAAGACTATGTCGATCTGCCGGCAGATTACTTGGTGAAGGCGGTTCCCACTGCCTGGAGCACAGAGACCGAATTTGTTGACGTGAGCGAACAATCTCCTGCCGACGTCTACGTCGGAACCGTACGAGAGGCGAGTACCGTACCGATCGGCAATACTCGCGTTCCCAAGGACGAACCGACAGCCGTTGTCCTTGCGTCCGTTACGGCGCGCGACCTAGGTACGGCGGTGCCTGCCACGAAGCAAGTTCGCGGGGGTGACCTGCTGAACTTCGTGGTGAAGTCGACCCGCGTTCTTGATCCGGCCACTTTGAATGTCGTCGAACTGCGTCAAGTCAATGTGAAGTCCAACATGCTAGTGGTCGACCTGCAGGGCGGTAGCGAGGTTCCCCTGAACGAAATCCGGGAGGTGAAAACGTATACGGAGAATCCGAACACCCCCGAGGGCTTTGAAACTCTGCAAACCAAGTTCACCGATCCAGGAGAGGTTTTGGTGATGGATGCCGAAGGTAAATTCAAAATCCGGAATACCACCACAGACTATCGAAAATTCCGCTCGATGCTGTTTTTACCGGACGAAACGGCTGAATACGGCAAGCCGCCGGCGAAAGAAGCCGACGATAAAAACAAACGCAAAGGGCCCGGTAGTGGTGGACCCGGCGACGGTGGTGGCGGCGGCGGTATGGGCTAGTCCCCTGCAGCAACCCACCTGCGTCTAGCGCGGTTGAATCACAAAAAAACGCCTCGGCCGTTAGTACGGCCGAGGCGTTGTCGTCTCGTCCCTTTGAATGCGATCCCTGTTCCGCTCGGCCCTCTCATTTGAAGACGGCGCGATTCTTAAACGTCACGTTTTCGATCGGATTCGGGTAATTCGCAGTTTTCTGTCGAGGCGGTCAAGGACCTTACCGGGGCGCTGCCTCGAGGTAGTTAATTTTGTTCGATACTATACCTGATCTCGGTCCCGTACTCGGCATCCTAATTCTCGTAGGTGATGTCGAGAATCTTGAAAACTAATTTTCCCTTCGGCACAGGGATGCTGACCGTGTCGCCTACCTTTTTACCGAGCAAACCCTGGCCCACTGGACTGGTGATGAGATAACGCCCGTTGTCGTAATCTTCGTCCCCTTCACCCACGAGCGTGATCGTTTCCTCTTCGTCGATATCGACGTCCAGCACACGGACGGTGGCACCGAAGGCGACTTCGTCCTTCGGCAGTTGGCTGGGATCGACGATGATCGCCCGCTGCAGTTTCGACCTCAACTGATTGATGCGGGCCTGCAGCATGCCTTGGGCCTCGCGCTGCCCATGGTATTCAGCGTTTTCCTTGAGGTCTCCTTCAGCGCGAGCTTGCGCGATTTTTTCAACGATCAACGGCATTTCGACATTTTCCATGTGCTCGAGGTCGGCTCGCAATTTGTTGTAACCTTCTTGCGACATTGGAACTCGATTAGTCACGGCGGTTTTCTCCAAGTGATTGAATTCTTTGAAATGATCCGAGCTAAAATGACAACGACCTGCACCGGGGCTCGGCCGTGCAGGTCATCTCGCGTTACCGAAATTAACCCGTCTCGCGGGTTTAACATTGACGTAAATTCAGAAACTATCCCAAAACTTTCCACGGCTTCCAACCGCGGCATGAGCTTTGAAATCGCGCCATCCAGTCGATCGTAACCCGAAGCTTCAGCGAGGGGTAGCCCGCGAATGCAAGTAAGCAGACATCGGACGGTGACTTTTTCGAAAATATCCCTTGCTAACGCTGCGGGTTAACTAGCAGCGCAACTTCAAATAGCAGAAGCGAGGTGCCGTTTTGGGGTAGGCATTCATTGTAGCGAATCAGCCTGCGAAAATCTATACGCGGTTGTGCCCTCATGGTGATGGTAACGAGATTGCTGTCACGCGTCCCCCGCCGTTGCCGTAGAGGCTGCCGGCATATAGAGGATTGCACCGCAACTTTTGCAGGAGACGGGTTTTCGTTGGCGCAGCTCGCTGAGGATCTGGGTGGTGATCAAGGTGTGGCAATTGCCGCAAGACTGGCCGTCGGTTTCGGCCAGCGCATCGGCAGAGTTGGCTTCGATCCGCCGCAAGTAGGACTGCAATTGTTCGCCGACGAAGAGTTTTTCGCCCGCGCGAATCCGCTCGGTCAGGCTGGCGATTTTTGCCTTCATTTCCGCGGCCTTGGCCTCGACTTCTTTTTGAATCATTTGGAATCGCTGCTTCCCTTCTGCGGCCGCATCGCGAGCATGCTTGACGTCCTCGTGCAGCTGTTCCGCCCGTTCGATCATTTCCAAGATTTCATCTTCGAGCACGGAATTCGCCTTGAGGTCCGCCTCGATCTGTTCTGACAGAAGCTGAAACTCTTTGTTTGAGTCGCAGGAGTTACGCCGTTCCTGCATTTGTTTGATACGAGTTTCGCGTTGCCGCAAGGTCAGTTGTTTGCTGTCGACGTCCTTTTGGCATTTCTGCCAAGCGGTCTTGGCCTCTTCAACCGCTTTTTCGAGCTGCTCGCTTTTCAGCCGGGCCGCATGGAGCGTCCGCGGGCAGCGGGCGAGTTGTTCTTCCAAATCCGCGCGCTGCCGCAGCAATTGGTGGAGTGCTCGTAATCCCTCGTAGTCCATCGTCATCTTCGATTGTTATTAAGAATCGACGTTAACTTTCGCCAAGTCGCATGGCTCGTCACGACATTCGTTCGCAGCCTCCTATTGTCACCGATGTTCAGTGCTCTCGTAAGGACCCATCGCGCGGTAGCAGCGCACTTGTGTCGCAAAAGTTCGCCTGCCTACTCGCTCCAGAAGTCCCTTCATCCTCCTCCCAATCCGGCCGGAGGGTGGGGCGAACGAGACCCGGAGGAAGGCTCGACGATCCGCGAAGCGCAAAAAAATGGGGTTCTTTCCCCATCGAGAAATTCCCCATTTCTTTTCGAAAGTTCGGTAACCGGTTGCTGTTACAACCACGCCTTTTCCGAGTCGTCGTAGGACACCCGGTCGGCCGAATGCCACAGGGGCAACCCTGCCGAGGCTCGCTCGGCGAGCACATTTACTTTCTCCACCGTTCCCGGCAGCGCCTGAGTTCTTTCGAATTCAGTCTCGGGAACGGGTTCGGGCTCGTAATCCCATTGTCCGTTGCGGATCGCGTCAAACACAGAAGACTCTTTCACGTCAGATTCCTTCATCAAGACCCAAAAAGTTAGCCGCGGTACTCCTGAAGACAATCACCAGCTATCGCTCATGGATAAGACATCCCTCCGACAACCGCGCGTGCTTGCGCCGCTAGTTCCCTGCACCGATCAATAAGGCCCCTTCGCGGTTTGCGAAACGAACACTTTCCGAGGCTTTCTACTGGTTTCCTTTCGTGTGTCGGCATCGCATGGCGACACCGTTGACAGCCCCAAATATGAAGAGTTTTTCGCAAATGTCAAGTTTTTTCCCCAACCGTTTTTCGGAAAATCCTACAGTTGGAGGCGACGTCATCATCGGCTGCGAACGACGACGCTCGCTTTGCCGATTCGTTCGCGAAAACTTCCGCAAAAAACCATGATTCCCACGCATAGCCGGTATGTTGCCGCGGCACGTTGCGAGGGTTTAGGCTATGCCGCAAGATGTTGGTTAAATGTTAAAATTCGGGGATTGCAGGGGCTTTGAGCAGCGTTCTGCGTACCCGGAATAAAGTTCCCACCACATAGTGACTAGGTTGTTCGGAGTAAGCGATGGAAAACGGAAACGGTATGGGAAAATGCCCTGTCGTGGGGCAAGTTGCGAAGCGGCACACGCAAGCGGGGGCTTGGTCCAATCGAGATTGGTGGCCCAACCAACTGAACCTTCAAATTTTGCACCAGAACCCTCCGGCGTGCAGTCCACTGGAGGAGGGCTTTGATTACGCTGCCGAGTTCGAATCGCTCAATTTGCAAGAGGTCAAGGACGATCTGACCAAACTCATGACCGATTCCCAAGACTGGTGGCCAGCCGACTGGGGGCATTATGGCCCTCTCTTCATTCGCATGGCTTGGCACAGTGCGGGCACCTATCGCATCGCTGACGGACGTGGGGGGGGCGGTTCGGGATCGCAACGCTTCGCACCGCTGAACAGTTGGCCTGACAACGCCAGTTTGGATAAGGCTCGCCGTTTGTTGTGGCCCATCAAGCAAAAATATGGACGGAAACTATCGTGGGCAGACTTGATGATCCTCGCTGGGAACGTCGCCCTAGAGTCGATGGGATTCGAGACGTTCGGATTCGCCGGAGGCCGCGAGGATGTTTGGGAACCCGAAGGAGATATTTACTGGGGACCCGAAAGCGAATGGCTTGGTGATCGCCGCTACAAGGGGGATCGGGAACTGGAAAATCCGCTGGGCGCGGTTCAGATGGGGTTGATCTATGTCAATCCCGAAGGCCCGAATGGAAAACCCGATCCCATTGCTGCCGCTCGCGACATCCGCGAGACCTTCGCCAGGATGGCGATGAACGACGAGGAAACTGTTGCCCTGATCGCCGGTGGTCACACGTTCGGCAAGGCCCACGGTGCAGCGTTGGCGTCGCAATTCGTCGGACAGGAACCAGAGGGGGCGTCTCTCGAAGAGCAAGGCTTGGGCTGGAATAATAGTTTTGGCAGTGGCAAGGGTGCCGACACGATCACCTCGGGTTTGGAGGGGGCTTGGACTGCAACACCCACGCAGTGGTCGAACGGTTATTTCGACAACTTGTTCAACTACGAGTGGGAACTTATCAAGGGCCCCGGCGGTTGCTGGCAATGGACTCCCAAAGAAGCGGCCGCTCAATCGCTGGTGCCCGATGCCCATGTTCAGGGCAAGCGGAATCCGCCGATGATGCTGACGACCGACCTCTCGTTACGCTTCGATCCCATTTATGAACCGATCGCGCGGCGGTTCCATCAAAACCCCGATCAATTCGCCGAGGCGTTCGCCAAGGCATGGTACAAGCTGACCCATCGTGACATGGGACCAGTATCGCGACTGCTGGGGCCTGAGGTACCGCCACCGCAATTGTGGCAGGATCCCGTGCCGGAGGTCGATCATGATTTGGTTGACGAACAAGACATTGCCACGCTTAAAGGGCAGTTGCTCGCCTCAGGCCTCAGCGTTTCTCAACTAGTCAAGACGGCTTGGGACTCGGCCTCGACGTTCCGCGGCTCCGATAAACGCGGCGGTGCCAATGGCGCGCGGATTCGCTTGGCTCCGCAGAAACATTGGGAGGTCAATCAACCCGATGAGTTGGCGAAGGTACTCGCGGTGCTTGAAAAAGTCCAGACAGATTTCAACAAGGCGCAGACGGGCAACAAGCGAATTTCGCTGGCTGATGTGATTGTACTAGGAGGTTGCGCGGCCATCGAAGAGGCGGCCAAACGAGCCGGGCATCTCGTCAAGGTTCCATTCGATCCGGGCCGAACCGATGCGACGCAGGAAATGACCGACGTGGAATCGTTCGCCGTGCTGGAGCCGCGGGCCGATGGATTTCGCAATTACATCCGCATGGATCACGAGTTGCCAGCTCCCGAAGCCTTACTCGACCGCGCTCAACTGTTGACGTTGACCGCTCCTGAAATGACGGTGCTCGTTGGCGGATTGCGGATGTTGGGAGCCAATTACAACCAATCGAAGATGGGCGTGTTCACCGATCGGCCGGAGACTCTGACGAATGACTTTTTCGTCAATCTGCTCGACATGGGATTGGAATGGAAAAAGTCTCCCCAATGCGATCATTTCTACGAAGGCCACGACCGCAAGACGGGTGCCGTCAAATGGCGTGCCTCTCCGGTCGACTTGGTTTTCGGCTCGAATTCCCAACTGCGAGCGATTGCCGAGTATTACGCGTGCGACGATGCCGACAAAGCGTTCGTGCGTGATTTCGTCAAAGCTTGGCACAAGGTGATGAATCTCGACCGCTTCGATTTGCGCCGAGCTGCTCGATTGCGAACCCGGTAAAGGGAGCGACAAACCGCCGGCGCGGTAGCCATATCGTCCCAAATCATCTCATCGCGATTCCCGCCACGACTGGCATTTGCTCAGTCGTGCGGAAGTTTGTCGATCGGTACGGTAGCGTCGAGCACCGGGTTGGGGCGAATCGCCGAGTAGTTTCGGATCGCATGGTCAATCGACCAGCGAAAGGCCCAGCTCTGACTGTACCGGCCGATGTTGTGTTGAGCTCCGACCTCGTGGCTGGTGTCGATCACAGACAGCTTGCCAGGGGCCAGGCGCAGCGCGGATGGCAACGAGTTTTGATCCAGAGCCGAGCGATGGCTGAGCCGATTGAGTCGGCGGGCTCCCTTGAGGGCGCGGTCGCTGCGATTGGTGAGCAGCGAAAAGGTTTGGACCAGCCGATCGAGATCGGTGCAGGACACCTCGCAGCACGACGCCGGCGCCAGTACGGGAGCGACCAAGACGACGTTCCACGCAGTCGGCATAGCCAGGGCATCCGATAGATGACTCAGGGCACTGACGATCACCTGGGCGCCCATGCTGTAGCCGATCAAGATGCCTTGGCCCAGTCCCATTTCTTCCAAGAACCGCGCCAAACGTTGACCTTCGAAAACTGAATGGTCCGATTTCTCTCTGAAATCCTTGGGTATCCGGCTTTCCTTTTCAGTTTGCCACGACCAAATGACGAAGCGAATGGGGAGGGGCCTGGGGACGGCAGCGATGGCATTGCGGTAGACCTCTAGCCCGCGTTTTTGAGCATAACAAGCGTCTGTCCGATAGCCGTGTGCATAAATCACCGTCGCCATTGGTTCTCCTTCGCGCAGTTCATGGCTTAGATGACTGAGTGTGGCCGAGCGGAATTGGCTACCATCGTAAAAATTAATTTCGAAGGCTTCGCTCCCCAGGCAAGGGCCCACACCGCGGGTGCTGATCAACCAAATTTGGTCGCGTGAAGCGGTCAAGCAGTTTGCGGAGGCACCATCGTGCCGTGCCCAGCCGAATGTAATCAAGGCGAGCAACCAGACGATCGAAGCGCAAGCGAACTTATAAAACAGTTTCATGCGATGTGAAGTAAATTAGATGGCCAAATTTTAACTATTGCGGCAGTTTTACCAATCAAAGGGGGCGCAACGATTTGGGTCGGGAATAAGTTCGATGTCAATTCGGGCTACTATGTGTTCCATGCTTGATCGTAGCGATCGGGCCGCCGTAACATCGATCGCTTGATACCAAACGTTGACCGGATCACAAAACTAGCCGTTGAACTGCGGCACCGGTCGTGACCGCCGCAATCCGCGGTTGGCATCGTGCGTTCGATTCTCCACTGGCCGTTCGATTAGACGCCTGCCGTGATACCAGATCGCGTCAATAACAATTGAATCGGTTGTTATTCTTGCGAATAAATTGTCTCCGTTATTTCCCCAACAACCGGAAGTATTGAGCGGGCAAGGACCATGGGCGATCCGTAGTCGCTTAGTGCTCGCATCGATTCAGCCGGCAGCCTGGCAGTTTCAAAAGTTGCACTGAGACCACGCGACGATCATCCGTCCGGAAGATCGGAGAAAACCTGTATTTTAATTTGGAATCGCCAAAATCGAGCTTCCGACGTCCTTTTTTTCGGCCAACGCGGAGATTTTTCTCGCGCTTTGGCCGAACCATGCGCACGGTCGGCGTATTAGGATCGCCAATGTTCCCTGGCCGCTTGGTTTGATTTTGAAGAAAGGAACAATCGTGGCGCCAATAGCAACCAGAGAACGCCCAAGGCCCCGAAGGCCGCTGCGCACGCAAACGCCCAAAACGCGAGGTTCATTTCCAGCAGCAGGCCGACATAGAGACTCGACAACATATCACCAACGGCGTTACCGCAGGCGAGAATTCCAAAGCCGAGACTTCGCTTGGATCGTGGCAGCATCTGTGCCGCCACCGCTTTTTCGAGAGTCTCCTCCACAGCGATGTAGACGCCGGACAGGATAATCGCCACGATCAACCAACCAAAACTGGCGTGATGCCAAGCGAGCAGCAGATTCGTAACAATCCCAAGGCTGTAGCCGAAAATCAATATCGCCATCTTCGAACCACGATCCCCCGCTTGACCGACCGGGTAAGCCGCGATGGCGCTGACCAAATTGTGAGCCAGATAGAGCAAGACTGCGAGCGACAAGGTTCCCGTGACGATGCTGCCGTCTTGGCCCAGGCTGCGAGCCGCCAACCAGACCAGAAACGTGCGCGAGAAATCTCCCATCCCAAAGAGAAACACGCCAATCAAAAACAACCAAAACACGCGAGGAAAGGGCGCGTTTACGTTCTGAGTTTGACCGGCGTCATGCGTTCCGGTCGCTTTCACGCGCTCGCGGATCAAAAAGAAAAATGCCCCCGCTGCAATCAAACCTGGCAAAACCGTCCAAAAAATAATCGATTGAAAACTCCAGCCACCCCAAATCAGAAGCATCGCGATCAGCGGGCCAAGGACAGCCCCCAGCATGTCGCCAGTTCGCTCTAACCCATAAGCTCGACCATAGTAGGCTGGTTCCACGGAGTCTGCCAACAAGTAATCGCGGAGTGGCGAGCGAAACCCGCGCCCCACCCAGGCCGTGCCTCTCAAGGTCACGATGGCTGCCAGGGATCCGGCAAAGGCGATGCCCCAAGTCCCGAAGGTGGTCATCAAATACCCCAAAGTGGCCCACGGCCGTTTCCTCCGGACGCGATGTCCGACATAGCCTCCCAGCAATTTGGAGATGCTCACCAAGAAATCCGCGAGGCCCTCGATGACCCCGAGTGCGGCCGGGCCGAGTCCCACCGTGGTCAAATACATCGGCAACACCGCGGTGCACATCTCGTGACTTACATCCGAGAAAAACGTCGCCAAAATGATTCCCAGCACCGTTGTCGTCAACCAACGCGACGGCGTGCGTTTTTCGCTTGTTTCTAGCGGCATACAAGTTGGCCCTACTCGTTTGGTCGCTTGGATTGAAAACGTACTTGTAATGCAATGGCGATTCGATCATGAATACTCTAGCCAGCGACAAAACTATTATTCCGATGCGTTTCACGCTTGACTATCTGGGGATCAACTCGTCGAGTCGAGCTAAATCGGCCGCGAGTTGCTTGCCGGATGGATTGCCTCTACTGAGAACGACCGAGAGAGTGGCCAGTTCGCGATCGACCCAACCACTGGCTTGTGCGCGGACATGCGCGAGCATTTCTTCGACCGTAACCGTCCAGTCGCTGACTAGGCGAGTCAGGTTCGTCTCCACCTCACTCTCAATGCGATGAAGAATATGACGACGAAAGATCCCGCCAAAAAGTTTCATAGGAATAATCCAAGACAAGAGTTCCCAATGAGTCATGAAGGTCCGATTCGCCGCTAACCTGATCCCCGGCACTTCCGGCAAATTGGCCTCCCACGTTAACGGCGTGATATCCACGCCATAGGTTTCGTGAACGCTTTTTACCAACCGGGCCTGCATAGCATCTAAAATCCGGCGAAACCGATCATTCGCGCTCGCAATAAATTCAACCGCGATGGTCTGCATGTCGGCAGATAGATTTTCCAGGTGGTCTTTCAGCTTGCCCGCTAACCATTTTTCATATCGCTCCTTCTGCACACCTAAATTTCCTGACCAGCTCCGTAACGCGACTCGTAATTCGTCTTGTAGGCGAACGATCAAAGGGAGCATTTCATTCTGCACACGTTTCATCAATTGAGGTCGGATCGTTGCGGCCAGATGTCGCTGTGTCATTCTGAGCTCGTCATGGATCACATCGGCCTTGATTTGTTCCGCAAAAACTCGATCGTGCAAGCTGCGACTCAAGGCTGCATCCCGGTCGGCAGCCGCTTGCTCCAGCCGCAAATAATCGCGGCAGCGTTTGGCGATGTTGACGAGTTTCACATCGATAGCAGCGTAACGCTCCTCAGGGACCGTAGCCATCAAAGGAGCCAAGACCTTTTGGGAGAACAGGTCGCGATAGTGATTTGCGTTGGTGACATTCGAAAACGGAAGCACTTGAAATTCACAGGCAAAACGTTTGCTTAACTCAGATTCTACGAATCGCAGGACTTGATCCAGGGCTTCATCGTTCAACAAATCGACCTTAGTTACCAAGACCACGACACGATGGCTAAACTCTTGCACCTTGACGATTAGCTCTAGATCCTCCTCCGACAAAGGTCGCTCGCAACTGACCGTCACAATGGCGACGGCAACCCGTGGTAACCATCGTTCCGTCGCCGCCGTATTATGCCGATGGGCACTGCCCAGGCCTGGCGTGTCGACAAGTCGCAATCCGGGCCAAGACTCGAGGGCTGGTGTCCAGACATCGACATACGCGACATGTTTCTCGTTGGCCGAATTCGTCGATTCGTCCACATACTCGCGCAAGCTGCCTGGAGCGATGGGGGCGGTTTGCCCGTCGAGTCGGGTGACCAACGCGGCCGGCTCCGGCGCGAATGAAGCCCGCGTGATTACAGCGGTGACCGGGATTGCTCCCACCGGAAAAAGAGAGTCGCCAATCAGCGTGTTAAGAAACGATGACTTGCCGGATTTGAACTGACCAAGCACCGCGACGTCGAGGATCTCATCGCGAATCATGGCGTGGCAAACCTCTAGCGGCTCGGCAAGGTTTGCGAGGCGATATTTCGCCACGAGTTCCTGCACAGACTGCAATCGATGATCAAGGTTCGGCGGGATCATGGAAAAATTACCAGTCCAACATCCAATCAACTTCTCGTTTTGAATGCTCAGGCAAAACGCCGACGCTTCAGCTCTGCAGAGACAATCGCTTGCCTTTAGGATTCAAGGTCGATCGAAGATCTGCTTTGCAAGAGCGCGTACTATCGTCTTCACTCCGGCAGATCGTAAAGACTGGGATACTGGGCGAGTCCATCGAGAAGCCCTTCGACTTTCGAAGCCACGACTTCGAGACGCCCCAAGTCAGGATGCGTCGGGTTTTGCCGATAAAAGATCAAGCGAGCTTCTTTGAAGCCTAACCAAGAGAACACCGGGATCATGGTCCGCGGTCCCGTCGGCCGCCAGTTCAGGCCATAGGCACCCGACATCAGGCTGCGAATGTCCTCCGAGCCAGGTTTCAGATAGCCATCGGGTTTGCCCCAGGTCGCCTGCGTGTTGAAGATCAACACTTCGCGTGTCAGATCGCTGGCGTGCTTGAGTGCCGTGATCGGGTCGGGAAGATGGTAGAAAATCCCCTTGAACATCGTCAGATCAAACATCGGCAAACCGCGGCGCGGTAGATCATAGACGTCGCAAATATCGAACTCGATTCGATCGGTGGGGCTCACCGTGCGGTGCGCCTGAACCCAGCGAGCCTGCTTGATCCAATGTTCTCGAATGTCGAAGCCGAACGAGAATTCCGCTTCCAGCTCGCGAGCGGCGAAACAATAAACTCCCGCATTGCAGGCACAGTCTAAAAACTTCTTACCTGCTAGGCCCTCGGGATAAAGAGGCCGCACGGTATCCAAGAACCCCTCGTACAACGTTGTCAACAAGCTGATGTTCTGGTTCTGCTTGCGGTTCAACTCCCCAGTCGCCGAGTAGGGATCGCTCGTATTGAAATCCGGAGTGATTTGAATCGCTTGGTGCCAAGGTCCCAAGTTGCGAACTTCATCGGCCAACTGAGCCGGGGTTTTCAGGTGCTGACTCATCGTAACTCACGCTCGCTGTGCTAACGTCGCCAAGACCGCCGCGACCACGCGGTCCACGGTGATACCGAAATACTCATACAACTTTTCCGCCGGTGCACTGGCACCGAAACCGCTCATCCCCACGAATTTTCCGGCACTCCCCAAGTACTTCTGCCAGCCCATCTCCAGCCCGGCTTCCACCGCGACGCGGGCTCGGCAGCGAGCGGGGAGAACCGATTCGCGATACTCCTCGGTTTGTTCGTCGAAGAGCTCCCAACATGGGAACGAGACGACCCGAACCGCCCAACCTTGTTTTTCCAATTGCTGCGCAGCCTGCAAACACAAGGCCAGTTCCGATCCTGTGCCGATCAAGATTACCTCGCAGGGGGACGCACTGTCGCGGATCACGTAGGCACCGCGATAGACCCCGTCGCTGACCGAGTGCGACGCGTGATCGAGATCGGGTACGTTTTGGCGCGAAAGCACGAGGGCCGTCGGACGTTGCGTCTGCTCAAGTGCCACGCGATAGGCCGCTGCGGTTTCCTCGCCATCGGCGGGGCGAATCACGAGCAGGTTGGGAATCGCCCGACAAGCCGCTAGATGCTCCACGGGCTGATGCGTCGGCCCGTCCTCGCCGAGACCGATCGAGTCGTGGGTTAGGATGTACAAGACCGGTTGTCGCATCAGGGCACTCAACCGCAGCGCCGGCCGTAAATAGTCGGTAAACACAAAGAACGTCGCGCAATAGACCCGGAGTCCGGAGAGGGACATCCCGTTGCAGATCGCAGCCATCGCCAACTCGCGGACACCGAAGTGGAAATTTCGGCCCCCCGGATTTCCAAGTAAAAAACTTCCAGCCGTGGGGTCCTCGATCAACGATTTGTTCGATTCGGCTAGGTCGGCGGAGCCACCGACGAGCCAGGGAATTTTCTCGGCGACAAGATTCAAAACCTTGCCCGACCAAGCCCGCGTCGCCGCCGCTTTACCTCCCGTCGCGAAACCCGCGAGCGACTCTTGCCATCCAATCGGTAACTCCCGTCGCCAGACCCTTTGCAGATCTTCGGCGAGGCGAGGATTGGCCGAGGTGAATCCTTGCCAATCTCGTTGCCATTGCGCAAACAGGTCGCGACCGCGGCGACCGATGGTGTCGCGAAAATGCGCGACCACTTCCGCGGGAACTCGAAATTTTTCCTGCGGCGGCCATCCGTAAGCTGCCTTGGCCGCCGCAATCTCACTTTCCCCGAGCGGAGCTCCGTGGGCGCTGGCCGTGTTTTGTTTGTTCGGCGCACCGTAGCCGATGATGCTTCGGACCACAATCAACGTTGGACGATCGTAGGTGTTCTGAAAGACCCTCAAGGCGGCGCGGAACGCCACGAGATCATTGGCGTCGTTGACGGTGACCGTTTGCCAGCCCATCGCGGCAAACTTTGCCGCCACGTTATCCGAGTAAGCCAAATCAGTGGAGCCTTCGATCGTGATTCGGTTGTCGTCGTAGATCCAACAAAGATTGGACAACCCCAAATGCCCCGCCAGCGATGCAGCTTCGTTACCGACACCTTCCATCAGGTCGCCGTCACTGCACAAGGCGTACACGTTGTAGTCGAACAGGCCCGGCTGACTCCCACCATAACGGGCGTCGACCCAGCGAGCCGCGATCGCCATGCCCACGCTGTTGGCGATTCCCTGCCCCAACGGTCCCGTCGTGGTTTCCGCGCCGGTCACCTCGCCGAATTCCGGATGTCCGGCGCAGGGGCTGTGGAGTTGGCGGAAGTTTTTAATGTCGGCCAGGGACACGGCGGGCTCGACAAGTCCATCCCCTTTTTTCACCTCGGCCAGATACAAGATCGAATACAGCAGCATCGACGCATGGCCGCACGACAGCACGAAGCGATCCCGTACCGGCCAATGCGGATGGGCTGGATCATATCGCAGATGATTGGCCCACAATTCATAGACCACGGGGGCCAACGCCATCGGGGTGCCCGGGTGGCCGCTGTTAGCGGCTTGCACCGCGTCCATCGACAGGGTGCGGATTGTATTGATGGCGAGGTCGGCAATGGCAACACTGGATTGAGTCATCCGTTTCATTCCGTAGAAGTCTGACATGGCGGGGAACTCTCGTTGACGGAGCCCCAACGGAACCCCCAAGTTATCGGGGATTTCCTCGATCGCCAAGGGTTTACCGACCGATTTTTCGCGCTAACCGACAGAATGACTCAGTCTCGCCGATTTCAGCAGATTTCATGTAAAACTGAAATCAGTTTTGCCGAGCTCGGAAATTTTTGCGGAAATCGGCTTCTTGCCGACGACGAAATCGTAAACAATAGAATGACAGTCTCTTCACTATTTTTGGAATGAACTGACGATGACCACCCGCCGCGAATTTTCGAAACTCTTGATGGGCGGTGCCCTGGCCGCCACGCTTGGCCCACGGCACGGTTGGGCCAATCTAGTGGGCGAACTCTCGCAAGACCCGCAACCCAAAGGACGTAAGACGTCGCGGAATGAGAAAAGCCCCGCCGAGCTGATCACTCCGGAAACGCGCCGGGTCATCGACAAAGGACTCGCCTATCTGGACAGTCGTCAGATCAAGGCGGCCGGGCGAAACCGTGGCGCTTTCGGCACCACGGGCTATGCGGCGGGCGTCGCAACGTGTGGACTGGCCGGCTTGGCCTTCATGTGCGGAGGTCATACGCCAGGCCAAGGCCGCTACGGAAAAAATGTCGATCTCTGCGTCGAGTTTCTCCTGAACAACGTCGCCGACAGCGGTTATATTTCGCGTCAGGATAATCTGGTCCATGAGAACATGTATGGACACGGCTTCGCGATGCTGTTCCTGTCTCAGGCTTACGGCATGACACGCAAGGCGGAAATCGGTGAAAAACTCCGCAAGGCCGTCGAGTTGACCTGCAAGACTCAAAACGACCAAGGAGGCTGGCGCTATCAACCGGTGAAATCCGACGCCGATTTGTCGATTACCGTTTGCCAGATCATGGGTCTACGCGGGTCGCGCGATTCGGGAATCGATGTTCCTGACAAAGTGCGAGAGAAGTGTATCGATTACGTCAAGAAAAGTCAGAACCCCGACGGCAGTTTCCGCTACACGCTCCAAGGGGGACACACGACGTTCGCCATGACCGCAGCGGGAGTGACCTCCCTCTACAGCGCAGGGATTTACGAAGGCGAGCAAGTGGAAAATGCCCTCAAGCAACTGAAAAACTCAGGTTTCGCCGGCATGGGAGGGCACTACTTTTACTCCCACTACTACGCGGTGCAAGCCATGTGGCATGCCGGTGGCGAATACTGGAATGATTGGTATCCGCGCATTCGCGAGGAGCTCAACAAAAATCAAGCAGGCGATGGCAGTTGGCCCAATAGCGAGGCTGGACCGGAATTCGGTGCCGCGATGGCCTGCATCATTTTGCAGATCCCACTCAACCTCGTCCCCGTCTTTTCGCCGTAACTCGGTGCATCGATTTAATCGCCTGCGATTTTCCCTGTCGCTGCAACAACCACGGAGTTCGAATCAGCTCCCGAGTCTTCAGCAACAAACTCTGGCGTAAGCAGTTTTTGATTGAGGTCATGATCATATCAGCACCGTCGCAATTGGCTGCTGCCAAAACATGTCGATCCTTCTCAAGGAGTTTTTGATTGACGTCACGATCATATCAGCACCGTCGCAATTGGCTGCTGCCAAAACATGTCGATCCTTCTCATCAAGCAGCTTGATGGCTGGCATCAAGTCCTCAAAACCAGTGACCAAGCAATCGCTGACGTGAGCATCCATCAGCTCGCGAGTCCGCTGGAGTTGCTTAGGGTTGAGGTTTGACCGAGTCTTCAGCACGTTGCTGCCACTCGTCATGGATCATGGAACTCCATTTGACCTGGTACAAATCCAGAAACGCTAAATACATTAGTAGGTAGTGCAGTAGTGCCGGATAGAGAACTCACGCGTCGTACACAACGGTGAAACGACTCAAGCCTAATACCCCATGTCGAGTTCTTCAGCTTGTTCTGCCAGTTTCTTAAAGGCCGCTAATCGCTGGCGATCCATTCTCAGGTTGTACTCCATCATATCCTGGAACAGGATGCGGCGGTGGGGGTCGACTCGGCGATGGGGAATGAGATTTTTTCTACCCCGCATTTCTCACGTTGTCGGAAATAAAAAAGAGAAACCAAACCGTTTTGACACGGTTTCATTGGTGAAATCACGCATCCGATGAAACGAATTCAAAAGGTTTGGTTATGACAGAGAGCAAACAATTGTCGTTTGAATATCAGTCCCTGGGTCGTCGAAAAATTGTGGGAATTTTTGATGCGCCGGCGATCTCCTCCGATGGAGGTGGCCTACTGCTTCGAGAGATTAGAGATTGAGGAGCGGTTCGGGTTTGTGCGGCAGTTTGCTCAATGCTTTGACGTTTACCGTAGTCCTCGCTTTGCGAAATACAAGGTGACAGAACTGCTGTTGCAGCGGATCATGGGGATTGCTTTGGGCTACGAAGACTTCAACGATCACGAAAACCTGCGTCACGATCCGTTGATGGCGGTGTTGGCCGGCAATTCCGATCCGGTGCTCATCAGTGGCCCGGCCTTGGCAGGCAAGAGCGGGCTCAACCGCTTGGAGTTGACGCCAGTGGGTGCCAGTCAGCGTAGTCGCTAGAAAAAGATAGTTGCCCGTCATAGCAAGATCGAAGACCTTTTTGTCGAGGCGTTTCTTGAGCAGCATCCCCAGACTCCTGAATCCATCGAATTGGATCTGGATACCACTGACGATCCTTTATATGGTTATCAAGCCAGTCGTTTCTTTCATGGCTACTACATCAATGATTTTTATCTGCCGTTGTACATATTCTGCGGCAGTCACTTGCGTTATGCCAAACTTCGCCCCTCGGATATTGATGCTTCAGCCGGTTCGGTCAAGCAACTGAATCGGATCGTCAAACGAATTCGCAGGCAGTGGCCCGAGATTCAGATGATCATTCGCGGCGACAGCGGTTTTTGTCGCGAGTCGATCATGGCTTGGTGTGAAGACCATCGTGTGGATTACAGTGAGCGTTCGGTCAACTACACGTGCTTTGCTTTTCGTTCGGCGCGGCGGATTTGGTCGATCGTCCAGCGGTGGGAAGGATTGCCTCGCAGCCAGATGTCGGGCAGCAAGTAGTCTAACTCGGTCGAGGTTACCGGTTCG
>CALDHM010000064.1 GCA_937941455.1 uncultured Pirellulaceae bacterium
CGCCGCCGTTACCGCCGTTGCATCCGCAGCCGTTGCCAACAACGCCGCCGTTACCGCCGTTGCATCCGCAGCCGTTGCCAACAACGCCGCCGTTACCGCCGTTGCATCCGCAGCCGTTGCCAACAACGCCGCCGCTGCAACCGCTGTCGCAACCCGATGCACATCCGCATCCGCTGAACAGACGGCCACGCAGACCGCCAAAGCGACCACGGAGACCACCACTGCATGGATCGCAAGCGGAGTCGCAAGCTGAAACAGCGCTCGTGCAGCCGGTGTCGCAACCGCCGCCACAGCCGCCGCGACGCAGGCTGGGCAGCCGCAGGCAACGGCGTACACTCACGTCGCCACCACAGCAGCTGGAACCGGTGTCACAGCAAGTCGAGGCACCACAACAATCACCGCCGCCCGTCATCCGAGTCAGCAAGCCCTGTCCATTGACATCGCTACATGCGAAGCCGAGCAGGAGCATCATCGCAAACATCTTTGTTTTCATCGAGACACGTCTCCTAGTAAGTTTGAGAAATCGCCGCTCTACTGTGTGAACCCTTGAACGGAGTCAATGTTTTCGGCCGTGCCACGGACTTCGCCTGGAAGTCGAAGGTGGCCGAGTCACGTTTGAGATCGCTCTTGGCCACCAAACTTCATTGTCAATGGGCTCAACAGCGTGCACACGCGATGGATTTCTCTTCGATGAGTACCGGGGCCGTGAACCCTTCCGCTGGGTTCAGTAGGATCGACTCCGATCTGTTTTTTTAGGCCGTGTTTTGGCCCTAACCAAAACAGCTAACTTGTTAATCGGAGCTGCACTAGCAACTTTTCATCGCGGCGAAATAAGTTCCGCTATTGCCCAACAAACCAATTGTCACGACTATAATGAAGGGGTCGAACGGTTAAACTGTGACGGCCAGCTGTCAATCGCGACCGCCTGGTTTGGCAGCCAATTGGTGAAGATGATCCCACGAAATTTGAGGTTAAGGTTGTGAAGTTTTCGCTCGTCAGATGCATGGTGTGGCTGATTTTGGCCGCCAGTTTAGGGTGCGAGCAACGTTACAAACCCGCCAATCCGCGGCCACGACCGGCGCCCCCGGGCCAAGCCACGACGTTGCCGCATGGGACCACCCTTCCCCACGGAACGACCCTGCCCCATGGGACGACATTACCGCACGGTACAACGCTGCCGATCGACGCCGGCGATAAACGTCACGGTACGACTCTGCCAATCGGCGATCCGTCGAGTCCCCCTCCGCGTCTTGTACCTAATCGAGGAAAGTGAACGATGCCTACTGTGCTAATTGCCGGCCACTGCAGCTATGACACCGGCAACATCAAAAACCTCCTCGCCCGTGTCGGTCCGGTTCAGTCGCTAACGGCCGACTCGCGCGAGGCGACCTTGTCGGCTGTGGAAAACCATGATATCCACCTGGTCTTGCTCAATCGGATCTTCGAAGAAACGCGCACCAGCGGTGTCGACTTGATCAGCGAAATCAAATCCGCCAAACCACAGACCAAGGTCATGCTGGTCTCGAACCTACCCGATGCGCAGGCCGCGGCGGTAGCCCGAGGCGCGCTGCCCGGATTCGGGAAACGAGAACTGTCGTCGGCCGAAGTCGTTGAAAATCTCAGAGTCGCGCTCGATCTGCAGGGCGAACACCATTCCATCAACGCGTGACCCGTGCCATGACCAAAGTCAGCGACTTGTGCACGTTTCTAGAGAATTTCGCGCCGTCGGCTTTAGCAGAATCGTGGGACAATGTCGGTTTGATCATCGGCGACCCCGAGCAGAAGGTCTGCAAGGTGATGACCTGCCTGACGATCACTCCCGAATCGGCCGCCGAGGCCATCGAGGAACAGGCCCAGTTGATCGTGACGCATCATCCACTCCCCTTTCGCCCGCTGCAGCGCATTACGACGTTGGAAACGCCGGCACGTTTGGTTTGGGAATTGGCCGGGGCGAAGATTTCGGTCTACAGCCCGCATACGGCCTTCGACTCAACGCATCGTGGCATCAATGCTCAGCTGGCAGAAATCATGGAACTTGTCGAAGTCGTACCCATCCGCAGCGGTTCGCTGGGCGGGGACGTCGGCGCGGGTAGGATGGGCCACCTGCACCATCCGATCACGCTCGCTCAATTAGTCGCAAGGCTGCGGCGAAAATTGAATGGCGCAACCTGCGAGGCGAATTTCGGTGCAGATCACCCTGTGCAATCGATCGCTATTGCCTGCGGCAGCGGCGGCTCACTGTTGGCCGAGGCAAGGCGGCTGGGCTGCGATTGCTTCGTGACGGGCGAGGCCAGTTTCCACACGGTTCTGGAAGCTTCGGCCGGTGGCATGGCGTTGCTGCAGATCGGACACTTCACGAGTGAGCGATTCGCGGTCGAGCATTTGGCGGAACTAATCCAGCAAAACTTTGCCGATTGCAGTGTTTGGGCTAGCCGCCGCGAAAGCTTTCCCCGACACTGGCTCTAAACCGACGCGGGACGATCTTAAAACTACCCCAAGATTTGGGAGGTTGGAACGCCCGTGCCACAAAATGGCGGTTTTGCGATAGCTTTTCCATCGAATCGCGAAATCGACCCGTCTGTCTCGTAGTCCCCCCGTTTTCCGCTTCCAGAGTTTACGGTTCCTCAAAGTTGCCCTGATGGGATGGCTCAAAAGTCATCCGATAACGCCAATTTTTCATCGGCTCGCGTAATCCTTTGGGACAAAGATTCGCAAAGGCCCGCAGGGTGGGGTATAATTGCACGGTTCAACAAGGAAAACTCCATGGTCAAGACGCTGACCGCCATTCCGGTTTACAACGAAGCCCGCACCCTGAACGCCGTACTCGACGCGGTGGTTGCCGTCGGTACCGACGTCTTGGTCGTCAACGACGGATCGACCGACGCTACGGGCGATCTCTTGGCACGGCGTTCGGACATTCAAGTCATCAAGCATGCGAGAAACTTGGGCTACGGCGCGGCGCTAATCACGGCTTTCGAAGCGGCCGTTTCATCCGGCTATGACTACCTCGTCACGATGGACTGCGATGGTCAACACGAGCCCAGCTGCATTTTGCCGATCGTCGAACGGCTCATCGAAACTCAGGCCGATATCGCCTCGGGGAGCCGCTACTTGGATTCGGCAGGCCAGCAGGGACATGTGCCGATCGAACGCCGTCGCATCAATAGGGAAATCACGCAGTTTTTGAACGCTCGGCTCGGGCTGCGGCTGACGGACGCTTTTTGCGGCTTCAAGGCCTACCGCGTCTCAGAATTGGGTCGTTTTGACCTGATCGAATCCGGCTACGCGATGCCGCTGGAGTTGTGGGTGCAAGCCGCGCGGTTGGGGATGAAAATCGTCGAGTTTCCCGTGCCGCTGATCTACCTCGATGAAAAGCGGTCCTTTGGTGGACAATTGGACGATGGCAACACACGGATGAGGTATTACCTCGACGTGATTGAAAGAAGCCTGGCCGCCCCGATCATCCAGTGTTCCACTCCTGGTTGTTGTCGATGACGGCTGCATCTCAGGGCGAGGATTCGCAGCAACCTCCGTCGCGGCTGCGTGCAGCGCGGCTCGCACCTCCGGCAGCACATGGCACTTCCCTGCTCCACCCCAGCCCGAACGTTATGCTGCGCGGCGTCGCCGACAACCAGCGATCCTTGGCTGCCTCGTCGGCAGCGACTTCCTCACCCATCCTCAAATGTCGTCACGCGGCTCGTGCTCAATTTCTGGCTTTGGCCCTCCATTACGTCGGCCAATACACGGATCCTCCCGCTGCCCTCCGCAACCGCTGTCGAAACATCGCCGAAAACTCAGCGGCGACGATTCCGATTTTGATCGGAGGGCATCAACCAACCCTGTACCATCCCGGGGTTTGGTTCAAACATTTTTGGTTGGACGCACTGACCAAGCGATTGGCCGGGGTCGCGATACATCTGCTGATCGACAACGACTTGGTGGGCCGCGCCGCGGTGCACGTTCCCCGCAGCGACAACAAGGGGGGGGCAATGTTGCAGCCGGTGCCGCTCGACGAGGGACTCGACGATATCCCGTTCGAAAATCGTGCGATCGCTAACCGAGAATTCTTCGAGCAATTTCCCCAGCGGCTGACGAGGGTTCTCGACTACATTGACCGACCGCTCGCGCAGGCTCTGTGGCGAGAGAAGGTCCACTTGCCGCTATTGGGAGCCAATTTGTCGGCGCGGCGGCACCGCTGCGAATTGAAACTCGGGGTGGAAACGTTGGAGCTTCCCTTGAGCCTAATTTGCGGCTTGGCGGCCTATGTCGAATTCCTGGCAGGGGTACTCGAGCGTGCCGATGAATTTTTGGCCGTCCACAACCAGTTGCTGCAGCAGTACCGCCACGTGTATCGCCTGCGCAGCCGCACGCATCCGGTCCCCGACCTGGTGCGAGAGGAATCGTGGTGCGAGACTCCTTTTTGGATTTGGGACCACCATTCGCCGCAGCGTCGTCGTTTGTTCTGTAATTCTGAGTCGAGACGAATTCGGTTATCGGACCGACAACAGATTGACCTCAGCCTCAATACAAAAGACTTGCGGGGGGAACTGTCGGCCCTGCCGACCCGAGGCATCGCCATCCGGCCGCGGGCGCTCACGACGACGATGTTTGCCCGTTTATGCTTGGGAGACTACTTCATCCATGGCCTGGGTGGCGCGAAGTACGATGAGGTGACGGATCAAATCATCGAACGTTTTTGGCAAGTCCCTGCTCCAGCCTTTGGAGTTGCCTCCGCGACCTTCCGCTTGCCCAACACCCCCTATCTCCCTGATCTGGAACGGCAACGGACCGACTTGCAGACTCGGTTACGGCAAATCGAGCAACAACCAGATCGCTTCAGTGACGACGGGGATCCGATCGCAGGCGAGTTAGTGGCAAACAAGCGGGCTTTGATCCAAGCCAAATCGACATTCGCCGATCAAAAGGCTTTTCGGCAAGCCGTGACGAGGATCGACGAGATGCTGCGTGAGCAACTCGCACCGCAACGTGAGTGGATCGTGAGCGAGCTCAAGCAAATCGACGAGAAAACGGCCAGCAATCGCTTGTGGGGGGCTCGCGATTATAGCCTGGCCTGTTTTCCCGAAAGCTTGGGGCGCGAGCTGCTGACGCTGGCAAACCGTGCATGGACTCAAGGCGACTGATCGGCATCCGCGTTGGCGACCCAATCGGTCGGGAAGCCCTCTGGCTGCCAGACCCTTTGGTTCAGGACGACGGATCGGCGAACACCAGGCGGCGCAGCCACTCGATTGCTTCGCGATAACGGGCCTGATCTTGCTCCTCTGTGGGTAACTCATGGTGCTGGCCAGGAAAGCGAAAAACGTGCTGTGGTCCGCGATGTGCGCTGATCACCCGCTCCTGAAATTTGACAGGAACCAGGCGATCGTGTGCGGATTGGATGAATAGAATTGGCGCGGCTACCTGACCGGCGTTGCGAATAGGGTCGAGTTCGTCCGGGAAGTATTTGGCGACCCATCGTGCCGCTCCGCCGTTCCACCAGTTGTATTTGGCACGCTCCTGGATCAAATCGCGAATGGGAACGGGATTTCGCAAGATCAAACCGTCACACGGATAGCGGGCGGCGGCCAACAGTGCGGGGCAAGTCCCCAAACTGGTCCCCGCAATGATCGTCGGCATGTCGCCGACCGTTTGATTGGCGTGCTCCACCAACGCCAGCGCAGCCGGAGCCAACGCGGCGACGTCTGCCGGACCCGTACTGCCACCGTAGCCGGGGTAATTCAATGTCCACACCTCTCCGGCTAAATCAGACCAGTGATCGAGGGGGCTCAGCGACGCGTACTCCGCGCGGCCCGACATTCCGGGAAACTTGAGCAGCAACACGCGGGAGCAGCCGCTATCGAAGTTCTCGGTCCGCTGTACCCAGAATTCGAGTTCGCCAGCGCGGCAGCGAATAGTTCGCCGTTCCTTGTCAGGCACGGCGATGGGATGCCGCGACGGCTTGAGGATCAACCGGTTGGCAAGCCAATGGAACAGCATCTCGGAGTTAGTGGACGCGCTGTCCGGGCACGGCACCGCTGTCGGGGCTGAGTAAGTAGACTTCGGTTCCCCCTCCCCCCGCTGCGCAAACCATCCCTTCGCTCAGACCGAACTTCATCGCCCGCGGTTTCAGATTGGCGACGATGATGACCAGCCGACCGACGAGGGATTCTGGCTCGTAGGCCGCCTTGATTCCGGCAAACACCGTGCGTGTGTGCTCTCCCCCGAGACTGACCGTAAGCTTGAGCAATTTCTTTGCCTCCGGGACATGCTCGGCTCGGACGATCCGCGCGACGCGCAAATCGACTTTCGCAAAATCCTCGATGGTGCATTCCGCCGCCAGTGGTTCGTTGCGGAGTGCTTCGTCGGAATCTTGCGGCAGGGAGGCTGCTACCGTTCCCTCCCCCGCGGCTGGCGTCGTTGCGATTTCCTTGGCAGTTTCCTTAGCAGTTTCTTCGATCATTTTTTCAAAGTCCTTGACCTCGATACGTTTCAACATATGCTCGAATTTTGCGACTGGAGTTCCCAACAAAGGCGTCTGCGATTGATCCCACGAGACGATGGGGTCATGCAGCAACTGTCCCGCTCGCTCCGCTAAATCCGGCAGGATCGGAGCCAAATAAATCGCCAATTGCCGGAACAAGTTCAGGGCGATTGTGCAGACATCCTGAAGTCGCTGGGCCTGGCTTGGATCCTTGCGCAAAACCCACGGCTGTTCCGTGTCCACGAAGGGGTTGACTTGATCCGCAATTTCGCAAATGAGCCGCGTGGCGCGGGCGAAATCGCACTCCTGGTATGCATCGGCGATTTCGTGGCCGACCGCCGCTGCCCGGGCGAAGAGTCCGCCGTCTTCGGGATAGGTTTTCGATAGGCCGACCTGTTCGACGAATTTGGCGGTTCGCGAGGCGAGATTCACGACCTTTCCAACAATATCGGCGTTGAATTTGTTGACGAATTCATCGACCGATAAATCCAAATCATCCACGCGCGGCGTCAGCTTCGAGGCGTAGAAGTAACGCAGGGCTGAAGGGTCGAGATATTTCAGATAGGTCTCCGCCTTGACAAAGGTCCCGGTGCTTTTTGACATCTTCGCGCCGTTGACGGTCAAAAATCCGTGGATGTGAATCTTGCGGGGGAGCGAGAATCCGGCCGTCTTCAGCATGCCAGGCCAAAACAGCGTGTGGAAGTACGTGATATCCTTCCCCAAAAAATGATGGATTTCAACGTCGTCGCTTTTCCACCAATCCTCCAAGCGCTCCCCATGGCGATCGCACCATTGTTTGGTGGAGGCGATGTAGCCGATCGGGGCGTCGAACCAGACGTACCAGTAATGGCCAAGATGACCAGGAATTTCGAATCCAAAGTAAGGGGCCGGTCGGGATACATCCCAGCTTTTTAGTTCCTTCAAGCCCTCCGGCGAATCGGCATCTCCCAGAAAATGCCCGCGGAGATAGTTGGCGATTTCCTTCTGCAAGTGATCCCCCTGCTGCGTGTATTCGACCAAGAAATCACGAAGTTGGTTCAGCTCGATGAACAGATGAGGGGCCGAGCGAATTTCGGGCTTGCTGTCCGAAAGCGTACTGACCGGATCGATCAGCTCCGTGGGGCTGTAGGTCGCTCCGCACGCACTGCAGTTGTCTCCCGGTTGGTTCGCCGCGCGGCAATGTGGACAAGTACCGCGGACGAACCGATCCGCCAAAAAGGTATTCGCCACGGTGTCATAAAGTTGATCGACGTTTTCGGTTTTGACCAGACCCGCGCGGCAAATCGCATCCCAGATCTCTCCGCAGAGTTCGCGATTCTCGGAGCTGTTGGTGCTGCCGTAGTTGTCAAAGCTGATCCGGAATCCCGCAAAGTCTCGTTCGTGCTCTGCCTTGACCTGGGCTATCAACTCCTCTTCACTGCGACATTCCTTGCGGGCTCGAATCGTGATGGCTGTACCGTGAGTGTCATCGGCGCAGATGTAAATGCAGCGTTCGCCCCGGAGTCGCTGGAAGCGGACCCAAATATCGGTTTGGATATACTCCACCAGATGGCCGATATGGATCGGACCATTGGCATAAGGCAAGGCGGCAGTGACGAGGATTTTTCTTGCGGGCATGTTCTGCCAGATTGCTGAGGGGGTCGAATAAATCCACAGACAAGACGGTTTGGTGCTAACGGAAGTTCGCAAAATTGTAAACGGAATCGGCGATTCGACGTAGACCGGCCGCGGCGTTATACTGTCCCACCCCGCCAGAGAGCGGATACCGATCGTGTGAAACTTATCGCTTCATGGCACGTCATTTTTTGGATGAATCGGGGTAAATCGCACCCGCAGGATCTCCGCCCAGGCCCAAGGAACTTGTCCATGATCGATCTGGAAAACTATCAAATCGATGGCCTCGAGCAGTTGCTCTCTCCATCCCTAGTACTCTTTCGGGAAATCATGGAGGCGAATCTCGCCCAGACCATCCGCCTTTGTGGAGGGGCCGATCGATGGCGACCACATGTCAAAACCCACAAGACGCGAGAAATCGTGCGCACACAACTGTCGCTAGGAATTACCAAACACAAATGCGCGACGATCGCCGAGGCAGAAATGCTCGCCGAGGAACACGCCCCCGACGTCCTTTTCGCTTATCAATTGGTGGGGCCGAATATCGAACGGATGGCCCGATTGATGGATAAATTTCCCGGTACGCGATTTTCTAGCCTGATCGATCATCCGTCGCCGGCGCTCGAGCTGGGGCAGCACATGGCGCGACGTGGGAAAACGATCGATGTGCTGCTCGACTTGAATTCAGGCATGGATCGGACCGGAATTTCGTTGAATCAACAAGCCCTTGAGCTTTACGAATTGTTGGCGACCACGCCGGGCTTGCGCGTGGCCGGTTTGCACTGGTACGACGGGCAACATCGGGACCCTGATCCCGGTCAGCGGCGTTTGGCGGTCCTACAAGGCTGGCGGCAATTCCTTGGGTTTCGCGACCGATTGTTGCTGAACGGCTTCGATGTTCCCCGCGTGGTGGCAAGCGGCTCCGGTTCGTTCTCGATCCTCGCCGAAACGGGAGAGCCAAACCTTGAGTTAAGCCCCGGGACGACGACGCTGTACGATGTCGACTACCTGGAGCGATTTCCGGATCTGAATTTGCAGCCGGCCTTGGCGATCGTCAGTCGTGTGATCAGCCACAGCGGTGGCAGTAGGATGACTTTGGACGTCGGCCACAAGGCGTGCGCTGCAGACCAACCGGCCGGTAAGCGATTGTATTTTCCTAGCTTGGCCAACGCACGCGAGGTGCAACATTCCGAGGAGCATTTGGTGGTCGAGTCGCCGTGCGCGACGAACTATTCGGTCGGCGATGTGTTGCTCGCCTTCCCCCGTCATGTTTGCCCCACGGTTCACGTGCACCAAGCGTTACATGTGGCCGCGAACGGCCGAATCGTCGATCGCTGGGTCATCGCTGCCCGCGATCGCATTTTGACGATCTGACGGTTGCCAGCGTCTTGCACTACTGGGCGTGAGAATCATCGGTAACGACCGACGACGACACTAATGTTTTGCCCGCCAAACCCGAAGCTGTTGTTCAGGGCATAATCGAGTCTCGCCTCGCGAGCTTGATTGGGAACATAGTCGAGATCGCAATCCGGATCGGGGGTTTCGTAGTTGATCGTCGGCGGCAGGATTTGATCGCGGATCGCCAGGAGGCAAACGATCAATTCCGTGGCGCCGGCCGCGGCGATTAAGTGCCCCATCATGCTTTTGGTGCTACTGACGGGGACTTGCATGGCCGCAGGCCCAAAGACTTGGCGACAGGCCCTCGTTTCGACCCGATCGTTGACCTGCGTGCTCGTTCCATGGGCGTTGACGTACCCAATCTGTTCGGGGTTCAGCCTCGCGTCGGCAATCGCCATGTTCATGCAGCCAATGGCTCCTCGTCCGTCGGGGTGGATGTCGGTGATCCGATAAGCGTCAGCGGTGGATCCGTAGCCGACGACTTCGCCCCAAATTTCCGCGCCACGTTTTTTGGCGTGTTCCAATTCCTCGAGGATCAACATCGCAGCCCCTTCACCCAGCACGAAGCCGCTGCGGTTCTTGTCGAACGGTCGCGACGCCTTCTCAGGTGCGTCATTGCTGTCCTCGCACAAAGCGGTCAGCAGATTGAAACCGGTAACGCCGAAGGGATGGATCATGCTGTGGGTTCCCCCGGACAGCATTACGTCAGCCTCGCCGCGGCGAATGATCTCGGTCGCCTCACCAATCGCCTGGCTGCTCGCCGCACAGGCCGTCAGGCAATTGGCATTCGGCCCCTGAGCGTTGAACATGCTGGCTAAATGGCCGACTGGCATGTTCGGTTCCTGTTCGATTTCGACCGCGGGTTCGAGGATTTCCATGCCGATTTTGGTGAACTTGGCCAGATCCAGGTTGCCCGCTTCGTCGATCGACGCCGCCATCATCTTGGCAAAGTTCATAAAATCTTGGCTGCCCTCCCCGCTCCCCAAGTAAACGCCGAAACGGCGTGGGTCATTGATCGAATCGAGGACTCCCGAACTGTGGACCGCCTGCACAGCGGCACCCGCCGCAAAACGGGTGTGGCGCCCTCGTTTATTCCAAACCGCCGGATCAAGTCCCGCTTCGGTGACGTCCCATTCCTTGATTTCGGCAGAAATTTTCGTAGGGAAACGACTGGCATCGAAAATCGTGGTGTAGCCTACGCCGGATTTCCCCTGTTTGAGAGCGTCCCACACCACTTCCACATGATGCCCAAGTGGGTTGATCATTCCAACTCCAGTTACCACAACGCGGCGAGTCATAGAAAAAACAGTCCTATCGATCTAAATGTGCTGAATTTGATTGCGTGTTGGGACAGCTTGGCCGACAGCATTTTCAGCTCGGGCACCCGTCGATGTGTCAAACCAATGCGAAAGAAGTATTGCCGCGTGAAATCGTCGAGCGCTGACGCATAACTGTCGGTCTGACGGGAATCCAGCCGATCTTCGCCACTCAATCTCGATCTGCTCCTCGATGCGAACACGCGGCGAACCTCAATGGCGATCGTTTAGTATAACCGGCAGCTCTCGCAACGAACCAGGTCAATCTTGCGGTAACCCTGGCTGCCGTCCGGCCAGTTTATCGGAATTGCCCCCAAGATAGAATCGCAGTTAACCCTCGCGGACACCGCACGGCACTCGACGGCGATCATGCCAATTCGCCAACCATGGCGTTTCGCTCGGCGACCAGGAAGTGCTCGGGGACTTCGATGGGGCGACCATCTTCGTAACGCCCCACGTCGAAGAGCCGCATCAAGCGGCACATGCGGCAGAGATCAACCGGTTCAAACAGCGTGACCCCATCGAATCGTTCGTCGTTCAGGAAGGCAAACATCAAATCAACCTCGGCGACCATTTCTCCTTGCTGCCAGATCTTACCGTCGACAAACGCTCCCATCGCTTGCACACTGGTGATGAACGTTTCGTACTCCAACACGTGGCCGCAGTAAACCTGGCGATGGAATTTAGCGTGGGCGACTTTGGCAAGGACCGTGCGATTCTTGAAATCGCTCAACTGGGCGACTAACAGCCCGCCGCATTGGGCGAGTCCCTCGATCAGCAAACTGGCGGGAAAGTAGGTTAGGCCCGGAGCATATTCGTCCACAACCTCTTCAGACAGGCTGACCCCCTTCATCGCCCGCGCATACTTGCCACTAACGAACTCAGTAAATCGATCGATCCAAAACCAACGCATAACGATATGATTCTATTTTGGGCTTTCGCCAATCAAGGATTCGATTCAGCATTAACCGATCCGATCAATTGGCTGCAGCCTAGTACGAAACAGGTTGCTCTTCCGTTGCTTGGGTAAAGCCCCCTTTTGAGGCCAGCCCAACGGCCCGAACTATGAATCGCCGAAGACGACACCAGGGTAAGCCCTTTCGCTCGGCGACTCATGCAGACTTGCCCCAAGTGTTTTTGGTGCGATTCGCTCTAGGCGCCAATTTTTGCACAGACGTAATTCGTAAGATCCTGCACGGTCAGCAAATTGCCGAAATCCTGCACACGAGGATCCGCTTCGAATTTAGAAAGGTCGGCAAAAGGCATCCGCTTTTTGAGTTCAGCCAAACCCTCGGCAGTCAACTTGCCGCCTTGGACATAGGTCGAGCTCGTCAAAATGTCTTCAGGGAAGAGTTCTTCGCGGGGAATGGAAATGTTGAAGGCCTTCTCAAGTCGAAAAACAATGTCGAGAAAGTCGATCGACTCAGCGGCAAGATCACCTACCAAGGTGGCTTCAGGCACGACTTCGTCGTCGTCGACCCCTAACGCATCGATCAAAGCTCCCTTGATTTTTTCGAAAACTTCTTCTTTTGAGGCCATGTTTAAGTTTCTCCTGAAGCCAATTTCGTTCCGTAAAAACTGATTCCCGACCAAATTTAGACATCTGCAGCGTCGCGGGTCGGTGCCGGTGACGCTGCCACGGATCGGGCCGTGCCAAGTTGATCCAATAATCGTTCGTAATGCATGCGAAATTGTTGACGCATGTGGCAGTCGGTCGCTGCCGACGCTAGGCCACGATCAGCCAAATTGAATCGCTCTAAAATCAAAACCCCACCCACCGATGGTTTGCCTTCGATGGTACCTTCGGTTTTCAGTTTAGTAATCCGCCGGTCGTCGGATTGGATGGTTGCGGTCACGAGGAGCTGATGCCCAGGTTGAACGAAGCCATTGAAACGAAAATTTCGAGATTCTTTTAGGACCACCATGGAATGTTGGAAATCGTCGGTCACTCGGACCAAGAACATCGATGCCTGAAAAATCGCCTCAAGCATCAACACGCCGGGCATGACCGGAAAGCGCGGAAAATGGTCCTTGAGGTACTCCTCCGAAAGCGCCAGCCCTTTGACGGCCGTAATCGACTTTCCCTGCTCCAAAGAAAGTATCCGGTCTATCTGAGCAAAACGCATTCAGTATCCAAAATCAAAAGCAATTCAACGCGGTCGTCACCTCGGCCGCCTCAGCCTGCCGATGCATCCCCGTGACACTGGGACCCGCTACTAAGCCCTTAAATATACCAATCCGATCGCCTACCCTCAACAACGGTTCCCACCGCGTTTTTGCCGTACTGCCTTCCCCATTTTTATAAGAGAAAAAAAACGAGAAAAACGAAAACAAGCGAAAAAAGAAAAAAAGTGCCATCCATTTTTTATTGACTTCCCTCCGTAATTTGTTAGGATTGGGAGCATTGGTGGATTGAACAGGAGGACTTTCTATGGGACGACCGTTGCGAGTGGAGCAGTTTGGTGCTGGGGAGGTGTGCATCGTGCACGCCA
>CALDHM010000065.1 GCA_937941455.1 uncultured Pirellulaceae bacterium
CTTGAATTCTTCCGTGAATCGACGACGCTGCGAAACAGGTCGTTTCGAATCCTTGTTCTTGGCAATTTTGGACATGGTATTGCTTCTCCTGGACCGTCCAAATAAGATACTCGACTGTCCGAAAAAACCCATGCACCTCACGCCTCTTTTACGATAATTGATTCTCTGCCAGCGTCAATCATTTTCCCTGACGACACCCCCTAAAAGATATGCTCCTTAGATAATTCCTTCTTTGCATCCCGATTTCGACGCCGTCATCAATTCGGGAACTCCCCCTTCATTCAACATCCATGTACCAGCAGCGGAGAACTTGGTGCCAGGAACTTGCCATCTCACCGCTGGTGTGCAAGGCGGCGTCACGAGTACCCTCCTCGTAACGGCTCCAGATATTGGGCAGCACCAGCGTCTCCAGATTGATTAAGCGAACTCGATGACTGGACAGCCACTCGTTGCAGGCGGCTACTGCAGCATCGAAGCTTTCATACTCGCCCATGTCGAACAATCCCGGTGCACGCGTCTGCCGCGGTACGAAATCGATAAAATGCAACATGCTAATCCCCCAAAGGCTCGCAGGCCATAAATGATCGCTGTCGGGCCAACGTCGCACGTGTAATCGACGATACCGATCAAGGCCGCGATCATTGCCTCTCACGTCACTCCACATACAATTTGTGATGGGTGATGTATTGTTCGACCGCTCGAGGCACCAGATAACGAATCGACTTCCCCTGACGAATTCGCTCGCGCAGGTCGCTGCTACTGATGTCGATCAGCCGCGACTCGATCGCCAACTCTGCGAATTCTCGCAACTGTTCCGGAGCGACAAAGGGACTCAATGAGTTCCACGCGATACTCGCGTCCGGGCGAGCGTACACCAGTGGCGTCGCCAAATCGCAAATTCGCGACGGATCGCGCCAGCGAGCGAAGCTCGCGAGTGAGTCGCTCCCGAGTAGCAAAAAAAATTCCCGATCCGGGTATTCTTGCCGGAACGTCTCGAGCGTCTCCACCGTGTAGCTGGTTCCTCCCCGCTTGAGTTCGACGTCCACGACGCGAAAGGCTGAGTGCCCTGCGACGGCCAACTCGAGCATTTCAAGCCGCTGGCGGTCGCTGGCCACCGGCCCCTGCTGTTTCAGGGGCGAAACGGCTGTGGGAATCCACCATACCTCATCCAGCCGCGCTTGCTCGCGGCACTGTTCGGCTAAAATAAGGTGCCCCAAGTGTACGGGATCGAATGATCCTCCGAATAATCCGATGCGCATGGGCTGCGTGTTCCTGGTGGCCAAATTTTTGAAAACAGTCCAACTATAGCAATCGGACCTAGAGCCGAACAGGTCGCGATCTCCGGTGACGAACGACGATCAACCCACCCTATTCGACACTGCGCCCGAGCCTTGGGAATTGGATGACCAAGGGGACTGGTTAGCCGCGCGCGTCGTCTTCGCCGAGCCACCGTTCGGACCGTACGACTATTCGATTCCTGCCGATCAAGAATCGGCGATCGCGATCGGCAAGCGTGTCTACTGTCCGCTCGGTCGCGGCGGACGCCTGATGACGGGTTATTGTATTGACATCATCGGTCCGCAACATTCGGCGGCTCATGAGGTCGATGTCTCGCGGTTGCGCCCCTTCCAGCGGGTGATTGATGCCGAGCCAGTGATTGGACCCGCGATGCTACCGCTGGCTCACTGGATCGCCCAATATTACTTGTGCCCTTTGGGCCCGGTGATCGAAGCCATCGTGCCGGTGGGGGTGCGGCAGCAAGCGGGCACGCGCGAACTGACCTTTTTAATTGCGGCCCCCAACTGGCGGACGCTCGCGGAGGAACACAAGCTGACCGAACTGCAACGAACGATCATGGAAGTCCTCGCCTCCGGTTCTGCGGCCCTGACGCCGAAGGAGCTGGCTGAGACTGCAGGCTGCACCATGGCTCCGATCGCGACCCTCCGTCGCAAGGGTCTGATCACGGCCTTCAACGAACGCGTGCAGCAACGAACTCATGAAATTCCTCCCGAGCAACGGCAAGCCGATCTGCCGCTGAATGCCGATCAGCAACAGGCTCTCGACGAAATCCACGACGCGATCGACGAGCATCGGCACCAGACGTTTTTGATGTTCGGCATCACTGGCAGCGGCAAGACCGAGGTCTACATCAGGGCGATTCAAAAAGCCGTAGCGCACGGCCGACAAGCGATCGTGCTGGTCCCCGAAATCAGCCTGACGCCGCAAACCCGTCAACGCTTCCGCGCTCGGTTCCAACGTGTGGCCGTGCTGCACAGTCATCTGACCCCCGCCGAACGGAGCTGGCATTGGCGGCAGATCGCCAAGGGTCAGGTCGATGTGGTGATTGGCGCTCGCAGCGCGGTCTTTGCGCCGGTGCCGAGGTTGGGTTTGATCGTGATCGACGAAGAGCATGACGGGTCGTTCAAACAAGACAAGGCGCCGCGGTACCACGCTCGCGAAGTGGCGGCCTGGCGGGCCGCACACGAACATGTGCCCGTCATCCTCGGCTCAGCCACACCCTCGCTCGAAAGTTATCAGCGGACGCACGACGGCCAATACCGCTTGCTCGAATTGCCGAATCGAGTCCTTGATTTACCCCTTCCCGATGTGGCCACCATCGACATGCGGATCGACTACGGCCGAGGAAAAGGAATCAGTCCACTCAGCCAAAAACTCCGCCAGGAAATCCGCCACGCGACCAAGAACGGAGGCCAGGTCATTCTCTTGCTCAATCGCCGCGGCTACTCGACCCGCGTGCAATGCCCCAAGTGCGGCGAGGTGATCTATTGCCCCGATTGTTCCATCCCCATGACGTTTCATCGGGATGGCATGCGGCTGGCCTGCCATTACTGCGACTTCCAACAAGAGGCTCCCGATCGTTGCCCGCAGTGCCTTTTTCAGGCGATCCGATTCTCTGGCTTGGGAACGCAGCGGCTTGAGGAATACATCCACTCGGTGTTCCCCGATTTGATTTGCGAACGAATGGATACCGACACGATGCGACGTCCGGGGAGCCACGAGGCGACGCTGAACCGCTTTCGCAAGGGTGAAATCCACATCTTGCTGGGCACGCAGATGATCGCCAAGGGGCTGGACTTCCCCAACGTGACGCTGGTGGGGGTGGTCAACGCCGATTCGGCATTACATTTTCCCGACTTTCGTGCCGCCGAACGGACCTTCGCACTGGTGACTCAGGTCGCCGGGCGCTCGGGCCGCGGACCCAAGGGGGGGCGAGTGCTCGTGCAAACGTTTTCACCCGAACATCCGGCGATCATAGCCGCCACGCGCCATGATTACACGCGCTTCGCCAACGGCGAGTTGCCGAGCCGCGCCAGCGCAAATTTTCCACCGTTCGGCAACCTGGCCCGCATCATCGTGCGAGGAGCGGCGGCCGAAATCGCCCGTGCGTTCTGCGAGCAACTCGCTCGGCAGATCACCGAGCAAATGCGCGTCCAAGGCGTCTCGCTCACCCTACTCGGGCCAGCTCCCGCACCGGTCGAAAAACTCAAGGGCAATTTTCGGTTTCACCTCTTGCTGGTCAGCCCGCGAGACGTGGCTATGCAACCGGTCATCGCGGCTGCCACCGCCAAACTCGACACACCCGATGGCCTACAATGGGCCGTTGACATCGATCCTCAAGACATGCTCTAGACGACGGCCATGCCTCTACCTGCGATCCCCGACGATTCTCCCAAGGTTCCGCTCCAGCGCGGACAGACCTCGATCGCCCGGCTGTTGGCCGGGGTGATCCTCGCCGGTTTGCTGTTCCGCATCGTCGCCCGCTATTTCCAACAAGGCCGCTTGGGCATCGGCGAAATCCTTACCATTGTGCTTGTGGCGACAGTTATCTTCGGTGCCGCCATCGGCTTAATGCAAGGAGGCACCGAAATGATGTTCAAGGGGATGGTCGTCGCCTTGATGATTTTTTTTGCCGCGTTGATGTTGCTCTCTTGCGCCCTGCCCTGGCTGTGAACCCGCCCCCGCTTGCCAGAGCCACCGACACACTCACGATCGCGGCTTTTCGTGAGCAATCGTCACGTAGGGAACCTCCTCGAACGATTCTGCGAACTCCTTGATGCGGAGCGACTTTTTGATTGGCACATTCGTGAAGGTCTGTGTGGTGCCGCTGGTCGGCCAGGTAATCTCCAGCAACTCGATTTCCTCTGCGTCTCCGAGCCCAATCGTTTGCCGCAGCGAGTTCGCGCCGAAACTGCTCCCGGTGGAAACCAGCCGATGGATCGTTTGAGGATTCGGTCCCCGCGTCACAATTTTGATGCGTGCGCCGATCGCTGCCTTGTTGGTTTTTTCGCCGACAAGTTTCAGTGTGATCCACGCTTTGTCGTTCCCGGGGTTATGGAACAAAATGTTGTGGTACTTGTCACCGTCGACGGCCCCCCCCATTTGAATGAAGACATCATTGTGACCGTCGTTATTCCAGTCGCCGATCGAGACCCCGTGCCCCTTTTGAATGTTGCCCATCCGGGTGGGAGCGGTCACGTTGACGAATTTCTGACCACCTTGGTTGAGGAACGTCAAATTCGGAATCAAGGCGGAGAAATTCGGCTCGCCGGTCCCCAAGTAAATGTCGAGGAAACCATCGTTATTGAGGTCGCCGAAATTGCTTCCCATCGTGGCGTAGCAGCCATCGAGCCCGAACTGGCGGGTCACATCTTCGAATCCCTCCCCTTGTTTGTTGCGGTACAGCCGCCCGTACTCCTTGCCATGCGGGTTACCCGTCAGGCTTTTCACGAGGGACTCGAGCGTGCGGTCGTAGCAGGTAGCGAAAATATCGAGCCAGCCATCGTTGTCGAAATCCCAAGCCCAACACGAGAACCCCAATATCGGTCCGGAGATTCCCATACGGCTGGTAACCTTGGTAAAGGTGCCGTTGCGATTGTTGCGGAAGAGCTGCCCCCCCTCGGGCGACAGATGGTTCAAATACAGATCGGGCCAGCCGTCATTGTTGTAATCGATCCACGCAATCCCCTTGCAATAGAATTGTCCGCTGCCGGCGACACCCGCTTGAGCTGACACCTCCGTAAACGTACCGTCGCCGTTGTTGCGGTAAAGCCGATTGAGCTGTTGCTCGCAACAAAGAAACAGATCGAGCCAGCCATCATTGTCGTAATCAGCCCAACCTGCTGCGATCGAATTCACGGCAAAGGCCAAGCCCGCCGAGTCGGTCACATCCGTAAAGGTTCCTTCGCCGTTGTTCCGCAGCAACGACGGACGCATCGCGTGCTTGTTCTGTAGCCAAGCCCCCCGTACCACCAACACATCCAGCCATCCATCGTTGTTGTAATCGGTTTGCATGCAGTTCAGCCCCCCAAACTGCTCGCTCAACCCCGCTTCCTTGGTCCGCTCCTCGAATTTTCCATTGCCGAGATTTTTAAAGAAGCCCATCACTTGTGTGGGGTCGAAGGAGCTGATCACCACGTCCAAAAATCCATCATTGTCGAAATCATCCATAATGCCTCCACCCGACTGATTTAGCCGGTTGAGCCCGACGTCAATGCCGATGTCTCGGAACACGGGCAACAAACCCCATGTCTCGGGGTTTTCGAAATGCGCCAATGAAATTCGATGTCGAGCCGGAACCTGATCGGGATATTGCCCCAACGTCATGTGGGCGATGTTGTACAGCCACTTAACAGCCAAGTCATCCGGAAATTTTTCCAAATACTCCTCGAAGTGTTTAACCGCGTTCTCCGAGCCGGTGCGATTCTTGTGCTGGGCCTTTTCCGAAAACGGCAAGATGCAGGAACTCTCGTCGCGGCACATGATGCAATTGTCGTTCTCCCCCTTGCGGAGACTTGTCAAGCCTTGGTAATAGATGATCGTATACAAGGCTTCCTCGGCCATGCGGGGATATTTTTCCAAAATCTGCCGGCAAATACCGAGCGATTCGTACGCCTTGGCAGGATCACCATCGAAGTTGGCATATCTTGCTCGCGAAAACATCTGGGTGAATTTTTCGGCCGGATTCAAATCCGGCTGCTCCAACGCTTTCTCGAACTCGGCTATGCGACGTTTGGCGGTGCCCCCGATCAACTTGGCGATTTCCTTAGAGGTCGCTGTCGGCGGCAACGCCACGACGTCTTCAAAGATCGACGCGTAACCCGTTTCGTCAATCTGCTCGCGCGGCAGGTAATTCAATGGCTTCTCAATGTTCGCCTGATCTTTAACAGTCCTTGCCGCCTGCGGCTGAGCCGGCCTACGCGAGCTGAGCAACCAGATCAGCCCCCCAGAAAACACCGCCACGATCAGCAAGCTCCAAAAGATCGGAATCTCTCGCTTGGTTGTGAGGACTTTGGACGCCCGACGCTTGGAGTTAGACGTTTCAGATGGTTTCATGGCTGAAGGCGGCACGCGGTACGAAACTCGGAATTCTCGAACAAAATCGAACGCTGGCAGGGAAGTCCGCGCCATCACATGGCCCTCATTCCCTTGCTGCGATTTTATCACAAGGGCTGATCGGCGATAGTCGCGCTGCACCACACACCAGACTGCTACAATAGACTTTGCCGTTCGCCGAGACGCAACCAAACGGGACGGTTCCCGGCTGGCAAACGCCGGACGGTAGCGCCCCCAGCAAACCGTTCGCGAGCAGGTCTTGCCGCGGGGACGCCTTCGCAGTTCCTTGCGGCGGCATCAAAATCCCAACTTTCTGAGACCGCGTGGTCAGTACCCCCGCAAATTCATGGCCTACACCACCATCAAACGAGTCCTCGGCGAAACCAGCCTCGAACGAAAAATCCGAGTGCTGTTCGGGATCAGTTTGTTGGCGCTGATCGCGGGAGCGTTCATTTCGGTCAACCGTATCACCGAGCGCCAAATCATCGATACGACCCGGGCCAAGGCAAGCTCCGACATTGAGGCCCATCTGTTGCGGGTCCACTTCTACAACATCGAGTTTCGCGATGATGCTTTCGTCGACAAGGCGGTCGTGGAGAATGCTCTCAAGGAATTATCGAAGACTCGCTCGATCGACGCCGCGGTCTTGATCCTCGACCAACCTTTCACGCGCCTGCAACTCGGCAACGCCCAACTCGTCGAAGACCCCCGCGAACGAGAACTCCTCAGCGGCCTGCAAGAATTATTTCGTCAACAGCAAACGGCTCAAGAAATCGCCCGCGCGACCAACCAGCAGGTCAATTTGCCGGAACCCATCAAAATCGATCCGCAAAATCCGATCTTTCCCGATCAGTTTCTCGAGGACAATTGGTACGCGTACTACGAACCCGTCGTCTTTACGCAAAACTGCCTGGATTGCCATTATTTGACCAGCCCATCGGTGCTGCGCGGTATCGAGCGGTTGGTGAAGGGTGAAATCACCGAGCTGCCGGCCGATGCCGTGGAGGCTATCCAGCGCGAACCCGTCGTTTTCCTGCGCGTAAAACTCCCCTACAGCCTCGCCAAGCAAGCGATCAATCGCTCCCGCGCAATCCTGATGGCTGTGGCGATCGTCACCGCTTTCCTGTCGATGCTCGCGCTCTACCTGATCGTCCGCTATGTGATCGTCAAGCCACTGAAGCATCTCCGCGATGTCGCCGACGAGGTCAGCCATGGCCGCATGGACGTCCGCAGCGAACTACTGACGGGGGACGAATTCGAGGACCTGAGCCGCTCCTTCAATAAAATGCTCCGGCATTTGCTCGACACGCAAAGAGAACTGCAAGAAACCAACCGCGATCTGGACAACAAAGTCGACGAGCAAGCTCAACTCAATCTCAAATTGCACGAGATGAACCAGCTCAAAAGCGAATTCTTGGCCAATATGAGCCACGAACTGCGAACTCCCCTCAACAGCATCATCGGCTTCTCCGAGATTCTGGGCAGTTCGAAGTCACTCGAGGGACGCGAAAAACGCTACGCCGAAAACATTCATCGCTCCGGACGCTTACTCCTGGACCTGATCAACGATCTGTTGGACCTGGCTAAACTCGAGGCTGGCAAAATGGAGGTCAACCCGACCCACTTCTCGCTGCAGACCACCATCTCCGAACTGTGCGATCTCGTCCGCAAACTGGCCGAGGACAAAAACATCAACCTGCAGACCGAGATTTCCCCGGGCTTGCCGGAGGTCTACCAAGACGCCACGAAGGTTCGCCAAATCCTTATGAACCTTCTGTCCAACGCCATCAAATTCACTCCCGAAGGGGGCCGCATCCGCGTGGCCGCCCACCGCGACGAGGAGCAACTCGTTATCGAGGTCGAGGATACCGGAATCGGCATTCCCGAATCCGACCTGCAAATCATTTTCGAAAAATTCCGCCAGGGCCCCGCGGCCGTCGGCGGCAACACGCTGACCCGTGAGGTCGCCGGTACCGGCCTAGGGCTATCGATCGTACGCGAATTGTGCATGCTGCTGGGGGGAACCGTGCAAGTCTCCAGCGAAGTCGGCAAGGGAAGCACCTTCACGGTGCGACTCCCCTGGAATGTGTCGACGGCCCGCAAGCCCGCCACGGAGGTTTCCAAAGCTTTTGCGGAAATCACCAAGTCCACGCGAATCGACTTCTCCCGCTTGAACCATCACTCCCCAGCCAGCGTCGAGGAAATCTCACCGCTTACCTCCCCCTCTACTCCGCCAGCAGACCGTCACCCTTAGCCCCCCAAACTATGAAACGCATCATCGACATCCATCTGTTCACCGACGGAGCCTGCAGCGGCAACCCCGGACCTGGAGGCTGGGGCTTCATCCTCCGACACGTGGCCAGCGGCAAGGAACGCGAGGGCTCAGGGGGCGAGGCCGAAACCACCAACAACCGCATGGAACTGCGGGCTGTGGTCGAGGGATTGCGGCGACTGACACGCCCCTGCAGCGTTGAACTGTTCACCGACAGCGTCTACGTCGGCAAGGGTCTGTCACAATGGATCCGCAATTGGAAGAAGAACGATTGGCACCGCCGCGAGCACGACGTCTGGGTCCCCGTCAAAAACGACGACCTGTGGCGACTGCTCGATGAACTAGCCACGATCCATCGCATCAAATACACCCGCGTTGCTGGCCATAGCGGTCATCCAGAAAACGAACGCTGCGACTACCTCGCCGTCACCGCCAGCCGCCAACAACGGTGACCGACTACTCCTCAGCACTGGTATCGAGGCCGTATTCTTTGATTTTTTTGTAGAGCGTATTGCGGTTGATGCCGAGACGCGTGGCGGCCTTGGTTTGCGTCCCGTTGGTGGCGGTCAATATTTGGGTCAATAACTCTTTTTCCACGGCGGCAACGATTCGCTCGTACAAGTCGGTGGCTTCGCGATCGGCCTTGGCAATCACATTGAATACAAATTCGCGAATCAACGATTGGTCATCAGTCGGGCGAAATACGGCAGCTTGTGCATCCTGGGCGTCCCCAGTGATGCATTGAGGCAACAAAGCTGTCGTCAATTCGTTACCATCGGCCAGCACCACGGCACGCTCGATATAATTCTGCAACTCACGGACATTACCCGGCCAATGATATTCGCACAGCAAACCGAGCGCCTCGGGCTGGATCCGCTCGATCGTGCGGCGATTCATTTCACCGCACACTCGCAAAAAGTGCCGCACGAGCGGCTCGATGTCCTCGCGGCGGCGACGCAACGGCGGCAACTGGATCGGCAACACGTTCAGCCGCCAAAATAAATCCTCGCGAAACCGTCCTTGGGCAACCTCGGTCGTCAAATCGACATTGCTGGCGGCGATCACCCGCACGTCGACCTCAATCGTCTTCGACTCCCCTACCCTTTCGAACTCTCGTTCTTGCAAGACGCGGAGCAGTTTGACCTGCAGCGTCTTGCTGGTGGAGTTGATCTCGTCGAGAAAAATCGTGCCCCCTGTGGCCGCTTCGAAACGACCGGTGCGATCCCGCAGCGCGTCGGTGAAACTCCCTTTGACGTGGCCAAACAATTCGCTGTCGAGCAGTGATTCCGGCAACGCTCCGCAATTGACGCGAACAAACGGCCCGGTGCTGCGCGGAGACAACCGATGCAAGGCGGCAGCGATCAGTTCCTTGCCCGTCCCCGTTTCCCCCAGCAACAGTACCGACGCATTGCTATTGGCAGCCTTCAGCGTCAGACGGTACACGTCACGCATGACCGGACTATCACCGATCAAGCCGAAGTCGGCGGGACGAAATCGATAATCGAAGGGGTGATTCATGGACGATTGACGAGCTAATCCGCAACGGTTGCAGGGCAGGTCCAACCGCTGCGATCCTCCGCGCGTCGGCCGCCATTGAAACGGTCAAGCCTGTCGGGAAGCTCCAGCCGGATCGCGATCGCGTTGGTTTCGATAACGAGAGCCGTGTGGGACCGAACTTCGACTGATCGTTACTAGGATGCCCGGACGATCTTTTGGGCAAGCCTCGACCGGCAACTTGACTCGCGCTATTCTAGCAACTTCGCCGGGTCAACAGCGTAGACGGGCGACGCATGCCCTGTTCCAACAGCAATCCTTAGCAAACTCGGCCAGGCCGAAGCCATCCGAATCCTTGAGACCACCTCCCCGGCTAGGATTCGTCGTACGCTCCCGGCTCCAGCGGCGTCAGCCAGCGATTTTGCTGATCGTGACTCGCAGATATTTCTGGCGATGTCCGGTGCGGCGTCGGACGTTTTTGCGGCGATGGAATCGCGTGGGATAAATTTTTTCGCCCTTCACCGGTCCCACCACGCTGGCGGTGACTTTCGCCCCAGCAACGGTCGGTTGGCCAAAACGGAATTTGCCGTCTTGCGACACGGCCAAAACGCGATCGAAAGTGATTTCGCTCCCCACCTCTGCGTCCCGCAAATCGATGTCGAGAGTTTGACCTTCTTCTACTTTGTATTGACGACCGCCGTCAGCGATGATTGCAAACATGTGGAGAAACCGAGTTTTAGAACCGAAAAATGACCGCGGATTACGGCTTTTTTTGAACTTAAGCGAGTTGAGATTGTAGCCGACAAGGCTCGCATCGTCCAGGCCGCAACACGACCAACCTGGGCCGGGCCGGGCAACGGACGAGGTTGTTGTCGGCTGATTCCCTTGCTTACGGAGCAAAAAAGGTCGCTGGACTCGAGAACCTGGTTTTCGAAATTGAACATTCACCATTCCGGGCGTCCAGTTGCTACCCTATCCGGATTTTTGGTTGGTGCCCGTTGTACGGGACAGACCGATTCCGGCTACGGGGCCATTTTCTTGAGCTTGCGTTGCAAGGTCCGGCGGGGAATGTCGAGCCGCCGCGCTGCCTCCGAAATGTTGCCGCCGCAATCGGCCAGAACTCGATGGATATGCTCCCACTGGGCTTCGGCCAACGATGGCGGGTGCAGATCGGGGCTCCCCTCGGGCTCTTCTGCTTTCGCAAGGCTCCCTGTACTCAATCCCAAGGCATGCAGAATCTGATCGGCATCAGCCGGCTTCGTCACGTAGTTCACGGCACCGATTTTCACGGCCTGGACAGCGTTGGCGATGCTGCCGTAACCCGTCAGGATCACCGCCTTCGTCTCGGGAGAGAGTTTGCGCAGCTCCTTGAGCATGCCGAGCCCATCGTTGTCGGGCATTTTGATGTCGAGCACCGCGTAGTTGGGATGCTCGCGCGCTGCGACCTCCAATGCGTCTTTTTGGCACGCTGCCGAAAAGACTTTCAGTCCGCGTTTCGCAAAAGCCCGCTCCAGGCGGGACCGCAAAATTTCGTCGTCGTCGACGACCAAAATGGTGTTCTCGCTCATACCGTAGAGTTTATCACAAGATTTTCCCGACGTTGACCGTCTAAAATGCGAATTTTGTCAGATTTTTTCAAAATTTTTCGGGGCAAGCCTCCTCCGCAGACCCGTCATTCGCCCAGTTTCTACCCTGCTGGGTAGGTCACGCGGCTCTAAAAATCGAGTTTTCGCCACATATCTTGGGATTTACTGGATTCCATCCAGGCAGAAAACGGTCATTTAATGTCGCTGCCTAGAAAAGAAAAGGCGAACGATGCGGGCAAAAACACTCCCGGAAAAAAAGGCAGAAAGGTGGCTGGCACAAATGGCACTGTCGCGGTGAAACGCGGGTTTTTTGCGTTTTTATAACTCGAAGGTGTTGTCTCCCTGCTTCAACCTCGCACGCAGCTCGTGGCGGGGCTGCATCATCCTCCGATACTTGTCCTTGCGTTTCTTCAGGA
>CALDHM010000066.1 GCA_937941455.1 uncultured Pirellulaceae bacterium
TTGGAAGATCGGTCGGCCTGACCAGAAGACGACCGGCAACGACAGCGCTAATTGCAACCAATTCAAGAGCACAGACCAGCGATGCAGGCTCACTCCCGGGAGCATGTCGGCCATGCTGATGACGAAAACCGGCCAACCCACGGCCACTCCCCACCCGAATCGGCGATTCATGTCGATCAATTCTGGATCAGGAGCATCGTCCCCGATCGGCAGGCGTGGCTCCAAGGCCATCCCACAATAGGGGCAACTCGAGGGGTGATCCGTCAGGACGTCAGGATGCATTGGACAGGTGAACTCGTTTCCCCGAGTTGGAGACAGCGAGTGCGGAGGATCGCAGCAACTGCTCAGTTCCGGCCCTCGGGAAAGGAATCGTTCCGGGTCAGCTTGGAAGCGATGGAGGCACGAGAGGGAGCAAAACCAGTAGGTCGTGCCGTGGTGTTCGATCGAGCCGGCGGCTTGATCGGGCGCGACGCGCATGCCACAGACGGGATCGACGGCATCAGGGCGAGATTCAAGTGGGATCGGCAAGGGCATGACACATCGACTCGCGGGTACTAGGGTGCGGAGCCGGCCATGACAGCGACGAGCTCTCAACGATACGGTCAATGTATGGGGCCAATTCCAACGAATTGGCGGCAAACCCCGGGTGAGAGGTAGAAGTGTTGTTTTTGATACGCTGCTGAAGACCGTTGTTCGGAGAATAGTGTGGACAATTTGACGATTCCTCATTTGCGGCCAAGGTGGAAAATTGCTTTCAAGTTTCGTTAGTTACCCATTCTGCCCGGGGGCGGCCCCTTGTGTTGGCTCCTGGCCGAGTTATAATCAGGTGAGAGTTGGAATGAACCACTGACGCATTCGTTGCGTGGCGGCGGGAATGAACAATTTGGGGTGGTGCCGAGTTTCTTGGCGAGGCTGACCATGGCGAAAACTCTGACGCTGGAAGAAGCCGCTCAGCTTTTAGGCATGACGGTCGAGCAGTTCAAATTGAACATGCAGACCCACAAAGAGTTTCGGTCGATTCGGCCTCTGATGGGCGGCTCGACCGTGCATTTTCGGGAACAGGACATCGAAGAACTGGCGCGGAAATTGGGCCTGGGCAGCGACCCCATTCTGCGACTTGGTCAAGGAAGCTCGGAGTCGGAAGTTCCCTTGGCTGCGGAAGAAGAGCAAATCGAGATTGGTCGCGAGCCGCGAGGATCGTCGACACGTTTGCAGAGTCCCTCGAGCAAGCGCTTGCCGAAACCAGCTCCCGAACCGGCGCTTGAGATCGAAAGTAGCGATGAGTTCGTGCCGTTGGTCGATGATTCGGGCCAAGGGTCCAAGAAGGATAGCGATGCTCGACTCGCTCGCGACAGCAGCACTCGGTTGGGCAGCAAGGGGCAAGCGACTCCAGGGACACCGACCGAGGAGATCGACCTTGATGCCGAAGCGAAGGAACAGGGCAAAGGCGACGTCTTCAAAATCGCTGACGATAGCGGCAAGCTAAAAGCGGGGAGCAAGCCCCCCAGCAGCAAGATCAAATCGGTGAAAAAGCCGGATACCGGGAGTGAATTTGAACTCACGCTCGATCCGGATAGCGGTAGTGAGTTCGAGCTGAGCCTCGCTGACGATAGTGACGAAGTGCCCCTCGGTCGAGCCAGGGAAGCCACCGGCAAGGCCGGCAAGAGCGGCGTGCGGCTGAACAAACCGGCCGACAGCGGCATATCGCTGGAAAAGAAGGGCGAGGAAGAAGAGAGTGACTTCGAGTTGAATTTGGACAGCGCGTCGGCTCAGAAACTGCAAGGTGGCCCAAAATCCAGCAAGAAGAAAATCAAAGCCGATTCGGAGAGCGAGTTTGAACTCTCCCTCGAAGACTCCAGCGGCGAAGTGGGCAAACTGAACCTGGAATCAAGCGCCGACCAGGGTGACAAGGACATCTTCGCCACGGACTTCGACATTCCGGCTCTGGAAGAATCCGGCTCCGAGGCGTTGGTCCTGGACTCCAGCGACACCGCGTTGGAGAGCTCGGATTTTGATTTGGATGACAGTGCTGTTGTCGAAGACGAGAGTGCCAGCGAGGTGGTTCAGCTCGACGAGGATCTGCTCGAAGCCGGCGACGAAGTCTCTGCCGAAGAGGCTTTGGCCGAGGTCGAGGAGGAAGAGGAAGAAGATTGGGTCCAAGCGGGTCCGCCACCCGCGGCCCAATGGGGACCGCTGCCGGCTTTGGTTCTGTTCCCCTGCCTTTTCATCTTGTTGATTGTCAGTTTCATGGGCTTTGAATTGATGCACGGCATGTGGTCGTATCGTACCGGCGGTTCCAAGCCTACGTACACGGTCACCCGGGGCATTGCCGGCATCTTTGGGGCCGATCTGCCTAAGGATTAAGACCTCCGCGTCTTTAGGGCGAACTCCGGGCCGTGACGAGAGACCTCCTCGCGGCCCCTTTTTTTTATCGCCTCGGCTTCAAACTTGGAAAATCCTCTCTACGTTTTCTCGCAACAGGGCACGACCCAGATCGATTGCTCGATTCTCACTGAGTCGGCGTGCTTCGACGAACTCCCGCGCAAGAACTCGGGCCAGACAACGGCGGTACATCCGGTATTTGGGCAAAACGAATTCCAGTTTATAGGCGTCGCTGTAATAACCAATTTGTTTGGATCGCGGGACCGCCTCCAGGCGAGCGCGTAAGTCCGGCTCGATGTACGCCGGAACGTTGGAATACCACCAATGCCCCATCGTGACGACATTGGGAAAGATCCAAGCGTGACTGACGAGTTCCTGATTTAAACCGTTCGAGAGTACGGACACGCAAAACGTCACCTGCGGGAAGGTGTTGAACAGCCGTCGGTAGGCCAGCAGCGAGCAGCGATGGTCGAATAGATCCTGACCTTGAGGCACACCATTTTCGTAGACGCGCCGATTCACGCCGATCATCAAGTCGAACGGCAAACGGAAATCGCGACAGAGTTCAGCCAACATCCAAAAGACGGGCTGGCTCTCGGGTCTCATCGGCGAGAAATCAGGCGGCAACGAAATCGCGCACGCTTTGGCCCCGTGCGCGACAAAATACTCGAAGAGTCGGCCTAAAGCTTGACGCCACGAACGCCCGTCGCTGACCTCCACCCCGGTGAGCCTTGCTAATCGTTCGCGCACTTCGGGGCGATCGCCGTAAAACACGAGCGTATCAGTACGAAGGCAGGGCACGTACCGCCCCGTGTCGAATCCGCTTAGGTCGTCGTCGAACTCGTTCGTCAGAAAGATGCGTTGAAGGTTTGTGCGGCGCACGACTTCGTCTTCCCAGTCCGGCGCTTGAAATCGACGGTCCGCAGCGTCGAACAGTCGGTCGGCGTCAGCAGCGGTGACCGAGTCG
>CALDHM010000067.1 GCA_937941455.1 uncultured Pirellulaceae bacterium
GGCGGTTACTGAAAGAGATTTCGCAATGCTTGATTGGCGATCGTCCGGGGCGGATGGAACCGCGCGTCGTGAAGAAACGGAAGGATAAGTATCGGCTGATGACGCAACCCCGCCACGAACTCCGCGAGCGGCTGAAGACAGGAGACAATGCCTTCGAAAATTAAAAACCTCGCGTTTTCCCACGACAGTGCCATTCGTGGGTGGCATTAATATGGGCACCGACCCTTGCTTCCGCGACTTGGGCGAATTCAGCACTTGCGCGACGCGACGTCTCTCGGGCCAAATTCGCTCTGGCTCACGGTTGCACGACCAAACGCGGCATTTGTGACCGCTTACTTCGACTATTCAAATAACGCTCGAATGGGCTTTCCTTCGGCGATCGGCATCGGCCGACCGATCGGCGTGATAAGTTCCTCGGTGAAGTCGATTCCCAATAAATGAAAGATTGTGGCGTGGATGTCGGGGAGCGGATGAGGGTTTTTCAAGTCGGCCAGTCGATCTTTATTATCTTTTTTCGGCGCAGGATTGGTTTCGCCAATCACGCGGCCGCCCACAATTCCTCCTCCTGCCAGCGCCAAAGAAAACCCGTAAGGCCAGTGATCTCGGCCCCCTAGGGGATTAAGCCAGGGAGTGCGGCCGAATTCGCCGCCGCAAAGGACGATCGTGGAGTCGAGCAAGTCATGGGCTCGCAGGTCTGCAATGAGCGAGCTGAAGGCAGGATCGAGGATCTGAATGCGTTGCGCCTGCAAGTTATGATTGTCCACGTGGGTGTCCCAACCGCCGAGGGTGATTTCTACGCAGCGGACTCCCGCTTGGATCAGTCGGAACGCGGCGAGGCAGCCGCGTCCGAACGGTGTATCCCCGTATTTGAGGCGATCGCTGGCTGGAACCTTCGACACATCGAAGGCATCGATTTGGGCCGACGTCATCATCCGCAGCGCCGCATCGAGCGTGGCGGTGCCGACTGGATTTGCGGCCTGAGAAGGTCGTTGACGTTTTCGAAGAAACTCGCCGTTGACAAAGGCGAGGTCTTGCAGGCGTTGCTGTTGGCGGGTGGTGGGGACTGTCGGCAGCAAATCGGGGACACGGGCGACGGGGTCACCGATCTTAAATGCGTCGAAGTTGTCTCCCAAATAACCGCCGCGACCAGGATGCTCGCCAGGCAGAATCGACACATGTCGCGGGATGTCCACAGAATTGGAATCGGCTGCCTGAAATTGATGGCAAATAACCGCGCCGATGGCAGGGTGCACAATGGTGGGCTGCGGGCGAAAACCGGTCTTGATGTAGTAGGTCGCTCGTGCATGGTCCCCCTCCTCGCTGGTGATGGCGCGCAGCAAGGCGATGTGGTGCATTTGTTCGGCAAGTTGTTCGAAGCCCTCGCCGATCAAAACGCCGGGGACGCTCGTTGTGCGGGCTTTGGAACCGTAGGCGATTTCGCTGCCCGGGTGCGGGTCGAAAGTCTCCAACTGGCTGGGAGCCCCTTCGAGCCAAAGCAAAATCAGCGATTTTGCCTGCCGCTGCCGTTGCCGCTCTGCCGCGCGAGCCAATCCAGTCGCCAACGGCGTCAGCCAACTCAAGCCGCTGAGCCCGGCGAGTCGCAGCATCGTACGACGATCGAGGTGGACGGGGTGATGACATTCGGGCGTGTTCGGGATGTAGATCGACATGTCAATGACTCCAGCCGAATTCGGCGCTGTTGAGCAAGGCCCAGAAGTAATCTTGGATCGTGGTCCGTCGTTCATTCTTCGAGCGATTTAGTCGCTCCGCGACATGCTGCTGTTCTTCGACGGTGGGGTAGCGCGTGAAGCAAACGAGATAGAGCGCCTCCGCAGTTTTTTCGGCGCTCGGCGAGACCATCGCGATGCGGTTGGGAGCGAATAGATTTTCGTCGATTCGCCGTCGCACGAGGTCACCGTTCATCATCAGGAGACGTTGCGTTACGGTTTCGCCGCGGGTCACGAATTCGTCCTCGCCGAAGTCGCCATAGCGCTCGATGAAGTCATTCTCGCTGCCGAAAAGTTCGAGCCGACGCAGGATGTTGGCCCGCGCGTCGATCGTCTCCAAGGAGGTCGCCTGAATCAACGAGCGAGCGACTTGTTCCGGCCGCAGCCGGGTGAGAGGGAATACGGCCAGCAGCCGTTCATGCTCGTCTGTGATCGAGTCCTCAGCAGCGCTGGACAATTGAAAGACACGGGTTGCCGCGATGATCCGAATGGCCCGCTGCAGGTCGTAATCGTGGGCGATGAAATCATTGACGAGAATTTCCAGTTCCTCGGGATGCGGGCCGAGCAGTGGTATGTCATCGATCGGCTCGATCAATGGGCGACCGAACATGGTGGCCCACAACCGATTCAGCGCGGCGCGAGCAAAGGGGCGATTGTCGCGATGCGTGACCCATTGCGCCAGCCGAGTCCTTGGGGCGCCCACGGTGGGAAGTCGATGGCGATCGTAGGGGACATCTGGCTCAACGACGCGAGCGTCGTCGTCCTCGAGTAGCTTGTAGCGGTAGGGGGCTGCGTCGGGGCGATCTTGAACTCCCGCCAGCGTGATTTTTGTTTGGCCGAAAAAGGCGGCCAGCCGATGAAAATCGATCTGTTCGCCACCTTTGGGGTCGGATACGCTCCCCAGTTTGATGTTGCCCAAAAAATCATCATGGCATTCCAGACAATCGAGTCGCATGGCCAATAACGCACGACTCGTTTTGCCGGCTAGAGCTACGGCATTCGTTTCATTTTGTCCGTCCAGCAAGGCATGAGCGGAGACGTAATTCGTTTGCGGCGTGTCCGTCCACAGGCCCTCTGCGGTCAACATCTCGCGGACGATTTGATCGTAGGGGCGGTTCTGCTGAAATTGATCGGACAGCCACTCGGTGAAGCGGTGGCGGCGATAAACGACGAACGGGCCGCTGCCCACCCCGACGAATCCCCGCGCGAACCGCTCGGCCAGGTAATCGCTTGTGCGTCGATCCTCAAGCAACCGGGCGATCCACCACGGCAACTGTAGCTCGGGCGGAAGCTTTTCCAAGCGCCGCAACTCCTCCAGCGACGGCACCGTTCCCATCAGTCCGAGGCTTAGCCGGCGCACTACCGTGTGCGTATCCGCGGGACGAGTCGGCGAAATGCCAGCCTTCTGCCAGCGCGCTTCAAACACGGCGTCAACACGTCGGGCGACGCTTGCGAAGCTGGCTTGATTGGCCTGATGCCGCTCCAAGATTTTTGGCTCAGGTATGCGGTCTTTGGCAAAGTACCGCGTGGCCAGCAGCGAGGTGAACCCAACCAACGTCAATAACAACAGCCAATTCTTCTTTGTCGTCGAGCGTATCGTCATGGCTCGGTGATCCGGCTATCCACAAAAGTCTTCCCATTCAACAATATCGATACGGAGCGGTGACACCAAGATGCGCGATGGCGTTTCTAAGGCTACGGCTCAGCATCGCATCCTCTACCTCGATTCAAGCTTCCGAAATCCCGGCAACTGGTTGAATCCGTCGCTTCAATATTGATTGGATTCCGTTTGGTGTTGCGGAATCGATTCTACACATCAATTTTCGTTGAAAAAAAACTTTATCGGCGAACGTTAGGTCTGCAATCCAAGCCCTGTGACTAGCGCGTCGGAGCAAGGAGGACGGTACGCTGCATCTGCGTTTTGGGGCCTTACCAGCACTTTTCGGGGGTGGTACTACGCCTGGCTTATTGAATACGATTCGCCAGCGCGGCGAAGAAATTGAAAAAAAATTTTTGAGGCAAAGCAAGAATATCCCAAAAATTATGGGAGAACTGACGAATCGGTTAAGTGACGATCCTGTCTGGTTTTCCCGGCTGCGCCGGAATTGGTACCCGTAGAACTCTCATAGCGACAGGGTTTGAATGGCGGCGGATGGAGTAGGCGTTGTGCCAAAACCTGTTAGCCACAGGGCGGTAGCGCACAAGACCCGTGGAAACCGGACGAATCGTCGCGCGAAAACCGGACGCTAGCGCGTTTCGGCTGATGGATTTGAAACAAAGCCTGGCAGTGAGAGCCATTGTTCGATGGCTTGACAGTGATCGGAACCGAGGTTTGTTTTGTAGCAACTGCTGATTATCGGGGGGAGCATTGCGACGATGGATTTGAGACAATCGAGAATGTTGCCAGACCGATCCCGCCAAGATCGTAAATCTTTGTCGATCGTTGCCGAGACGAATCGGGAGATCGTCCTGCCTAAAGAATTAGAAATCAGTCGCCATGGGTTCGACATTCAATACCGCAGTTGGGTTTTTCGGGTTGTCCAGCGAGTTGTACATTTCCTTGATCGCGGCTTTGGCGTGTTCAGCATGACAATTCTGTTGGCCGTTGCCGCTAATTTACCGATCGTCCAAGTCCTTAGTTTCGGCTATTTGCTGGAGGTGTCGGGAAGAGTTGCAAGACATGGGAAACTACGTGTGGGCTTTCCGGGGCTAGCTCAAGCGTCCACGATTGGCCGCGGCGCACTGGGAACGGCGATTTGCTTGGTACCTTTTTTCGTCGTGGCCAACTTCTGGTACGCCGCCTTTCTGATTGATCCCGACAGTTGGCAGACGCGGGTGTTGCGTGTTGCCCAGTACGTTTTGGCGGGATTGGTCGTGCCACATATCTTGGCGGCTTGGTTTTGTGGTGGTCGCTTGCGGCATTTCATCTGGCCACTGATTGCTCCAATATCGTTCGGACTTTGGCTGGTTCGCCGCGGGCTCGGTTCGAGTAGGGTTCGCCCAATCCTATCGATGCTCTTCAATTGGATCTCGCCCCATTTGGTGCACGATCTCGTGAATGTGCGAAGGCTCGAGCATTGGTTTCTGCCCGCGGTGCTGTGGGATCATCTTCGGCGCGGTACCTTGTGGGTTTCGGCCCGCGATCGATTTTGGGATTATCTTGCCTCGTGGCGGTTGTGGTCGTTGGCTAGGCTTGGGGTCCTCGGTTTTTTCGGAACGGCTCTCTGGTTAACGTTCCCGACCGCTTTGTTGCTCGTGGCAACCGTGCGGGAATCTCCGGCGAATGCTCTGCTGGCAGTGCTTGGCTTGCTGGCGTCAACCATCGTGTTCACGATGTTGTTCGTCACACAGACTCAGTACGCGGCTACCGGGGATTTTGCTGCGTTTTTCAAGTTGATCGAGGCCTATCGGCGAGTCGCCAAGGCCCCGTTTGCCTTTTTTCTGGCGGCTTTGATTTCGGTCTTAATGGCGATGCCGCTATTTTTGGCAAAGATCGAGGAGATCCCGTCGGAATTGTTGTGGGTCTTGAGTCTATTCTTCGTGACCGCTAGTTGGATCGAGCGTCTGGCGTTAGGGTGGGCCTACGCGCGGTCGTCGCGGGTGGCGCGGACGAAACCGTTTTGGTGGAGTTGGCCATGGCTCGTTTTGTTGATGTTTATTTCGTTCGCCTACGCGTTCGCGTTGTTCTTCTCACGCTATCTGAGTTGGAACGGCGCGTGGAGCACGATTGAGAATTCGGTGTTCCTGTTGCCGGCGCCGTTTTGGTTGTGAGAAATCGTCGTTCGCCAAGCGGACGAACCCTGCCGCGATTTCGACGGATCGTTGCTGCATTGTCGGTGTTTGATGCGACGTTGCGAAAAAATTGTCACGTATTCCCGACTGCGGTTCGTCGCAGCGAGCGGACGTTGCGTGAAGGCAGCCACGCAGTGCTTGTGGGGGCGTACAGCCTCTGCGGCTGATGATCCGTGGGGGATTGATTGTCGTTGGTTAACCGTTGAGGATCACGGATTTTCCGACTCGGGCGGGGGCTTTTGCTGTGTAAAGAATTGAGCGAGGTCGGAGAACGAGCGCATGGGTTTGCGACCTTGGAGCACGTCGTCAGCCAAGGGAACAACCGGTTTCGGCTTGCTGGGCTTGGCCGCATACGTACGGCCCTCGTCACGGTTCCGCCGATTGCTTTGTTTCGCTTGATTCCCCTTAACGAAACTCGGACGCTCGAATCGGCCCGGCTTTCGTTCTGGCTTGCCGCGCTGGTTACGTTTGGACTTGGTTTGGTCTGTGTTGGGTGGGGCCGCCTGGTCGGTAGTCGGGGCTGCGTTGACTGTGGAATCCGTTGCCGAGCCAGGCTTGCGGCGACGGTTGCCGCGAACGCGCGGCGGACGTGGAGTTTTGGGGGTGCCCGGTTTGATAGCGGTCAGTTTAACTCGCCGCCGAGCCACATCGATTTCTTTGACCCAAGTTACCAGCGCATCTCCCACGGCGAATTGTTGATGCAGATCGCGGATGTAACCCGGAGACAACTCGCTGACGTGGACCAAGCAACTGGAGCCCAAACCGACGTCAACGAACACGCCGAAATCGACGACATTCACTACTTGGGACTGGAGTTCCATTTCGGGTTTCAGGTCTTCTAGTTTGATAATGCCGCTGCGGAACACCGGGCCGCTGAATTGTTGCCGCGGATCGTGGCGCGGACGTTCCAAGGACTTGAGGATGTCGCGGAGCATGAGCTCACCGACTTGGAGGTCTGTGGCTAACGTTACCGGATTGATTTGATTGAGCTTGCCCAGGGCTTCGGCGACCCGGCGCTGCAGTTCTTCATCAGCCGCCTCGCCATTTTTTTGGCCTCGAATCCAATCGTCTACGGACAGTCCGATTTTTTGCAGGATTTGTTCGGCGATCCCGTAGCTTTCGGGGTGGATCGCTGTTTCGTCGAGCGGATTATCGCCATCATAGACTCGCAAAAAGCCAGCTGATTGAACGAAGGTCGCGTCGCCGATTCCTGGAATCTCGCGGAGTTGTTGGCGGTTGGTGATTGGTTTGGCCGTTCGATACTCGACCAGGCGTTTGGCCGTCAATTGGTTCAAGCCGGCGACGTATTTCAGGAGCGCGGTGCTGGCCGTGTTCGTGTTGACGCCGACGAAGTTGACGCACGATTCGACGACGTCGTCGAGGGATTCGGCCAAGTGTTTGGCCTTGATGTCGTGCTGGTAGAGCCCCACTCCCAGATGCCCGGGGCTGATTTTCACGAGCTCCGACAATGGATCTTGGATCCGGCGGCCGATGGAAACGGCACTGCGAGCATGGGGGAGAAGCTCGGGCAATTCTTCCTTGCCGATTTCGCCGGTGGAATAGGTGCTGGCGCCGGCCTCGTTGGCGATGACGTATTTGATGTCGAGGTTTCCCAGGTCCTCACGGATGGCGTCCGACACCATGATTTCGGCTTCTCGGCAAGCCGTGCCGTTACCGATCACCACCAGATCAACCTGGTAATTTTTGACGAGCGTCGAAAGTTTGCCGCGGCTATCTTTGCGGCGCTGCTCATTGCCGACGATGAAGATGCGATCGGTGTGCAGCGGGTTCCCCTGTGGATCGAGAATCGCGATCGAGCAGCCATTTTTGTAACCGGGATCGATGGCCAGGATCCGTTTGCCGCGTACGGGAGGGCGTAGCAAGAGGGCCTTGAGGTTGTGGGCGAAGACTTGCACAGCATGCCTCTCTGCAGTGTCGGTCAGTTCGCGGCGCACCTCGCGTTCGAGGCTGGGAAGGACCAGTCGATGGAGGGCGTCGAGTGCACATTCCTCCATAAAGGGTTGGAACGGGTGATTGGCGGGGACCAGCATCTCGATCGCCCGTTTTTCGAGCGTCGCCTGATCGGTCCGCACTTTGACCTTGAGTTGGCCGCTGCGCTCGCCTCGATTGATCGCGAGGACGCGATGATTGGGGATTTTTTTGATTGATTCCGAGAAGTTGTCGTAGTCCTTGAATGGATGCGGGGCCGCCTTTTTCTTTTTGGTTTTGCGGCGCTGATTGGCGGTCTTCGGGTCGTCCAGCGATTTGGGAGTCGCGAGATTGGATGCGGCAGGGGGTTTCGCGGGATCGGAGGCGAGCACCAGTGGCGAGTCGGTGACGACCTGTAAAACGGGCTCATGCTCGAGCCCCAGAGCTGGTTGGGCCGCTGGTAGTGGGCCTTGTCGCGTCGCCGTCGAGAGCGTTTCGCCCACTGCGGTATCGCTGGACGTCGGCGCCGCTTGCTGCTCGGGGTCGACGACCGCCTCCGCGAAAACTTCGCTTGGGGGCGCGGGGGTGTTCGCCAGGGTTGGCAGTTGCGGGTTGGATTCGGTGGTGGTTTCGGCCGGGCCAGCGGTGGAAGTGGACTGCTTTTCGACAGGTGGTTGCTCGGTGGTCTCAGCCGCCTCACCGGATTGTTCTGGTTGGATGAGCTTGCAGGTGAGTTCACTGTTTTGCCAAATGATTTTACGCAGTTCGCGGCGAAGGTCGCTGCGCTCGCTCATCCGTTCGGCAATCAGGTAGCGGACGCCGGCGATCACATCGTCAACCGAATGCAACCCTTTGTCGACGCGGATGAAATCGGTGGCTCGTGAGGGAAGATCGACATCAGGACGGGATCCGTCAAAAATTTCTTCGGCGATCGGCTCGAGACCTTGCTGCCGCGCCGTGGTGGCCAGCGATTGCTTTTTTGGTTTGTACGGCAGATAGAGATCTTCCAAGCGGCGGTTGTTGGATGCCGCTTCGATTTCTTTCGCCAGAGCCTCGGTGAGTTTGCCTTGCGACTCGATTGACTTGCGAACGAATGCCTTGCGTTCGGCCAGCGCGCGTAGTTCGGCCACGCGTTGCTTGATGGCCGACAGTTGATCGGCATCCAGCCCTTTGGTTTGATCCTTGCGGAATCGCGCGATGAACGGAATCGCATTTCCCTCGTCAAGCAATCGTACCGCTGCGCTGACGGAATCCGTGGAGAGTTTCAAGTCGCGTGCAACGATTGCAGTTTCGTCAATCATACGTTGTTCATCAAGCGAACTAGGGGGTGCGAAGAATCAGCAGTCGTGCTGGCAGGGCGACGTATCGCCATCGCTGTGCTGACTGGGGAACTCGCGCGAATTCCGACAATCCTCCAGTGGGCAATCTAGGCGATGAGGTGGTGGATTGTCAAGGATTTGACGATCGTGACGATATTGCGGACGCGCATGTTCATCGGGTGGCAGTGTCGCGATTGAACGCGTTGCGTTTGATCCGCCTTTGCCGGTTTTGAGCCCGCACGGCGCCTATGCGTACGCGTCGCGAGGGGCGGGCGACCAAAAAAAATTCTAAAAATCCCCTCTCCAAACAGTAGACTACAACCCAAATTTAGTGATCAGAGCGTTTCTCACCGTTTTGTTCGTTGCGCGCATGTCGACCACCACCGCCACTATAACGGAATCCAAGCCATTGTCGGCCAGCCGCGATTTGGCGTCGGACTCGTTGGCGATGGGGATCGTGTTTGCGTTGACGTTGACGGTGGTTCAGCGCTTGCTCGGCGGCGTGCGGGGCATTGTGTTTTGCCAGTTGATGACCGACCAAGAGTTGGGGCAATGGTCGATGATCAACAGCTTCTTGTTGATTCTGGCTCCTCTGGCCGTGTTGGGATTGCCGGGCTCCTTCGGCAAATTTGTCGAGTATTACTTCCAACAAGGGCAACTGAAGACATTCCTGCGACGTATCTTCCGGGTCTGCGTCGTCACCACTCTGCTGATGACTGCGGCCATGTTCCTGTTTCCGGAGTATTTCAGTCAGCAAATCCTCGGCGAGTCGGGACAGATCGGCCTGATCCGTTTGTCGGCAATTTCGTTTGCGGCTCTGACGGCCTTCAATTATCTGACATCGCTGATCGAGTCATTGAGGCAAATTCGTTTGGCGACCATCATGCGCTTCGTCTCGGGAGTGACGTTTACGATCGCCGGCATCGTGTTGCTGCTAGTTTGGCCGGCGGGAAGTGTCGCGGCGGTCTGGGCGTTTTTACTGAGCAGCATCGCCGGCTCGATTCCGGCGGTTTGGTATTTGCGGCGATTCCAAGCCGATTTGGTCGAGGATGGCCCGATTCTCGAAAGTCACGCCATGTGGTGGCGGCTGATTCCGTATGCCGCTTGGTGGTGGGCGTCGAACATGGTCTACAACATGTACGAATTGGCCGATCGATATTTGTTGATTCATTTTTCGAACCTCGACAGCAAGTTAGCTCAAGGCTTGGTGGGACAATATCACAGCGGACGCGTGATTCCGTTGTTGATGGTTGGTGTTGCCGCAATGCTCAGCGGCTTGATCCTGCCCTATTTGGCCAAAACTTGGGGGGCTGGCGATTACACGAAGACGCGGCGTCTGTTGAATTGGACCGTTAAATTGTCGACGCTAGGAATGATGGCGATCAATATTGGGCTGCTCTTGATTTCGCCGCTGCTGTTCGAGATGGTCTTACAAGGGCGGTACAACGACGGCTTGGAGGTGCTTCCCCTGACAATGGTTTACTGTACATGGTTCAGTACCTTGACGGTCGCCCAGGATTTTTTGTGGGTCGCCGAAAAAGGCAAATATGCTGTGGGAACCTTGCTGTTGGGACTGATCGCTAATGTCGCGTTCAATCTCTGGCTGATTCCGCTGTACGGGTTGTGGGGCGCCGTGGTGGCGACTGCGATCGGCAATTTGGTGGCGATCGTCTTGTTGCAATGGTGCAATGCCCGATTTGGCTGTGCACCTGATTGGGGTAGTTGGACGGTGATCGCCGTTCCCGCACTGTTGCTATTGCCAGGGCTACAGGCTGCGGCGGCCTTTCTATTGCTATCGATCTGGATTGTCCTGAGCAACCGATTTTTCAGCCAGGAAGAAAAAAGGGAAATTGGGGAATTCAGCAAGCATGTGATGATCCGCCTCGGCATGATGAAGGCTTAGAACCTATCCCAAAACGTGCCCTCGTTGACGCTTCGGGTAACGGGCGCTGACCGATTTGGGATAGCCTCTCAGTTGATCGGCGGCTGGCGATGAGGCAGGACCATCATCCGTTGGCCTTGCTATTTTGAATCTGTGAAGGCCGAAGTTTGACATGGCATCGGCCATGGCTTGATCGAGATCTTGATCGACTGTAGCCGAGATTGTGGAGTATCGATGACGATCGATGTATTTGGGATGGAGGTCTCGAGTTGGCCCGACAGTTGTTTAGACAACTAAGGTAAGGACGACTTGGTTAAGGTGAGAAAAACAGCCGTTGTCACGCCATGGCGGGCAGTTTAGAATTTTAGACAGGCGGCAACAGAATTGAGCGTGCTGCGGGGCCAAGTGAATTTGCGGGCGGATGGGAGATCAGGTTGAATGGAACCTCGACATGATTGGAGCTTAGGGGTCGGCAGGTGGTTCGGGGTTTCCGTTCGCATCCATCTGTTCTTTTTGTTGTTCGTGTTGTTGATAGGTTGTCTGGAATGGGTGTATTCGGGCCGTACACCGAGCATGGCGGGCACGAGCATCGTTTACGCAATCGCCTTGTTATCGGGCGTTTTGATTCACACCTTGGCCAAGCTGTGGAGTAACCTCAGCCTCGGAGGATCGGTGAACTCGGTCTCGCTGACTCCCTGGGGTGGTTTTTCCGAGGCGATCGAACCAAATAATTTCCGCGATCGTTTGGTCATCAATGGCGCCGGCATTTTCGCGAACTTGTCGGTATTTCTGATTGGTTCGGTGATCCTGCTGCAAACTGGTCGCGTTGATCTCAACGATCTTACCTACACCCTTCGGCCACCGATTTTGAATTCGTTCGATGCGCTGTTGAGCTCGGCCGTGATTTTTGTTTGGAGCAATTTTCAAATCGCCATGTTCAATCTGATTCCGAGCTATCCCTTCGATTTCGCGCAGATCATGCGGTTGATTTTTTCGCGGGTCCATAACGAAACGCTCGACTTGAAAATCGAGTCGACCGTAAAAGCGATCGGTCAATTGTGCGGGGCCGTGTTGATCGGGATCGGCATCTTGCAGCGCCATCACCTGGGAACGCCGATCGAGCCGCTGTGGGGCTTGTTTGTTGGTGGCGGGATCGTCATCTTTTTTGCAGCGCGGTATGACTTTCGTTGCAAAGTACGCGAGCTGTACGGAAGCTTAGAAAACGTCGATCCGTCGTTGAACTCTCCTCCTCTGCTAGACGGTTTGCTGGAAAATTCGAGCGGCTTCGATTTTCTGGTCGACGAGAATAGCTATTCGCAGTGGCTGATCGAAAAGCAGCGTTCGCGTGATCAATCCGCAAAATTTGAAGACTTACCGACCGAGCAAGAGGACGCGCGGCGGGCAGATCAGATTCTTGAGAAATTGCATCGGTCTGGTATCGATTCTCTGTCGGCGGAAGAGCGGGCCGTTTTGGAACGGGTCAGTGCCAGAATCCGCCGCAAGCGGCAAGTGGATCAACAAGTCGATCAAATCGATTAGGCATTGGGTCAAAACCCGTCAGCCAACGGGGATGAGCCCGCGTTTTTCACGAAAACCAGACGCTGGGGCGTTGTGGACAATCGTTGCTGAGAAAACCGGATGCTAGGGCGTTCCGCCTAAGCGTTGCAAAAAAAACTGGCGGCTGGCGCATTCCGGGAGGGATGTGGACAACGCCTACCGTGTGAACCGACGCTGGTCGAACCGCGGCGCGATAGCGCGTACGAGAGCTTTGAGGTGCCGCTTGAACCAAAGCCCATTGAGGGCTCGGCGGAGTTTCCTGGTGAATTGATATCGGAGTCGATTCCATATGGAACTGGCGATGGTTCCTTCTTGAACGCAGGTCTGAACGTTGCACAGGACTTCTTTATAGGGTTCGTGGCCATAGCCGAAATCGATCTGCCGGATTCCTGCACTGTTGGCTTGCTCGCAAATCACGATGAACAGTTGCGTGCCGGGAGACATCGCGGCGAATTGAGGGTCATACGCCGGATACCAGTAATGGAGCAGATCTCGCTCACGTAGTCCGAAGTGGCCCGCGACCGGAGTGGTGCCGGCGAAGAGGATGCTCAACTGGCCCCGCGGCTCGCCGTCGGCCTGATGCAATTTGTTCATCAAGGTCACTACCTCCGAGAGCGCGAAGATATCCAGAATATGACTGCGCCGATATTGATTGCTCTTCCAGGCCAGTACTCGCTGTAACAGTTGCGGATCACGACTGTCGAGTTCCAACTTCAAAGAACCGTGGAGCCGCGCGAGTTTTCTCGCCTTCTGCGGTTGACGCTGCAGGGTGTATTTCGTGGCACTCAGATGCTGGATGTATCCCTCGGGATGTGCTCCCAGATCAGCCAGGAAGGCGGGAGTCGAACCCTGGGCGAATTCATCGATTAGTCCTAGCGGGGCCGCATGGAAGTCGAAACGACGAAGACGACAGGCCTTCAATACGCGCAGCCATGGAATTTCGAAGCCCGCAGGAGCGATGGGACCGTGAGCATCGTTCAGGCCGCGACCGACGGGAAGACCGATCGTTCCCTTTCGCTCAAACGGCAAGATCGCCATGATTCGCCCCGCGTCGCGAACCACTCCCAATTCGACGGTGGCTCCCGCGTTGGAAACGAGTTCGGCGAAGCGAGGACTGAAATAAGGGCTACGCAGCAGTGGGTTTTCGCGGCGAATTTCCTGCCAGCGTGCGACAACGTCCGGTTGGGCGGTCCAAGCGGCTGCCGACGGCATTACCAGATGCTCAATGTGCATGTCGGCTGAGTTCATCGGAAGGTGAATAACATTCGTAGTTCTTCGGTAATTCAGAGTGCCGCGCCGTGCACTTCTTCGCATCGGTCGTTCGCGATGTCAAGTATGGTCATGTCTAAACCGGCCAGTGGCGAAGTTGCAAGGCAAAAAAAGGCGGCTTCTCGATTCGATTTTTGTAGGGTACAAAAAAAGGATGAATGCAACGGGGAGCGGACCATCGTAGTGACGCAGCACGATGACGGACCGCCACTTGCCGACCCGCAAGCTGAGTTGGCGAATTGACGACGCCATTCGGATGGCTCGCGCCCTATACCAAGATAAACAAGCAGATGCCGAATCGTACAGCGGATTCCGATCAACGAATCGTCCAGGATTGGCTGGGGGATGGATACAAGGCGATTTTTCGGCGGCGTTTGCTGCGTTGGTATCGGTCGAACCGGCGAGATCTTCCCTGGCGGACGACTCCGGACCCCTATCGGGTGTGGATCAGCGAAATCATGTTGCAGCAAACCCAAGTGACGACGGTGATCGATTATTTTCATCGCTTCATGTCACGTTTTCCGAATGTGCGGACCTTGGCCAATGCTGACTTGGATGATGTCTTGCGGCTCTGGGAAGGGTTGGGCTACTACCGACGGGCTCGGCAACTCCACGCGGCGGCCAAAGTCATCGTCAACGAATTCGGAGGGGCCTTTCCGCAAGAGGTCAGCGGCTGGCAAAACCTTCCCGGCGTCGGACGTTACACGGCGGGGGCTATCACGTCGATTGCCTTGAATCGCCCCGCTCCGATTCTCGAAGGAAACACCATCCGCTTGTTCGCTCGGCTGTTGGGGCTGGAGGCCGATGTGCGGTCCACACGGGGGCAGCGAATCCTCTGGTCGTTTTCTGAGGAGCTGGTCGATGGCCCCGAACCTAGCAAATTCAATCAAGCGGTCATGGAACTTGGGAGCTTAGTTTGCCGCGATCGCCAGCCGCAGTGTACCGCGTGCCCCGCATGGCCAGCTTGTCGCGCTTTCTCCAGTGGCAACCAAACTCGCATTCCCGTGTCATCCTACAAGGTTGTTTACGAAAAAGTCTGCGAGGCGGCGATTATCGCCACGCGCGGCGGCAAGGTCCTGATGCGGCAGTGCCAGCCCGGCGAACGCTGGACGGGGCTTTGGGACTTTCCGCGATTCCCTTGGCTGGATCACGAGCCTGAGCGACAACTGGCGTCATCGCTAGAGCAGCTCAGCGGATTGCGTGTCGCTTTGACACCCGACTCGTTCTCGCTGCGTCACGCCGTGACTCGCTTTCGCATCGAGCTGCGCTGTTTTCGGGGAGAAGTCGTGGGCGGGCGACTAGCGACCCGCACGGCATTTCGCTGGGTGAGCCTGGCGGAGCTTCCGAAGTTACCCCTCAGCGCGACTGGCCGGAGGATCGCAAACCATTTTCTCCGTGCGCACGGCCTCGAGTTCGACTGACCGAAGGTCCGGGTTGAATCGGCCGTGATCGCCGTGGCTGCCCGATGTGGGCGTGGCTGCCCGATGTGGGTGTCACTTCTGCTGCAACTGTTGCAGGGCAACGTTGGCATGTTCCCGCACGAACAGATCAGGATCACTGCTGGCAATCCTACGCAGCTCGGAAATGACATCAGAACTATCGACTCCGATATTTTTCAAAGCGATCACCGCATATTCGCGGGTGAACGTGTCGGGAGACGACAACTTGCGTACCAGCGTGTCAGTGAGCGGCTCGCCGGCGCGTCCCAGACGTCCGATGATCTCTAAGATTTCGTGCTCTTTGGACGGATTCTCGAGAGCGGCCTTGAGCACGGGGATTGCGGGATCGAGTTCACCGGTCACGCGGAAATAGGTGTAGGCGGCCTGCCCGTAGACTCCGAGATTTTTGTCGTTCATCAGCTCCTTGAGCCGACCTGCGGTCGATTTAGCGGCTGGGCCTAAGCGGGCCAGGCCCTCGAGTGCCGACAAGCGTTCCTTGTATTGTCCTGCCGTCAGATGCTCACTGAGTTTTTCGACCACATCGATCTCGGGGGATGAGCCGATCGAACCGAGCGTCATCAGCAGTTGCGACCGCACCGACAAGTTATCACCGCCGCGATCCAGCAAATCGATCAATTCCGGCAAATACGATTGCGCCTCGCTACCCAAAACACCGAGGATGCGCAGGGCTGCGACCTTCAAATTGAAATCGGCGCCAGGTTCGAATTCTCGTTGAATGACACTCATGGCGGTGGCCGCATATACTCGGCAGACGTTCGGCCCCATGGCTTCGATGGCCCAGAGAGACGCAAGCCGCCGTTTGAACTCTTGTTGCTGCTCACGGCTGAGGGCCACGACCGCTTCGTCAGTCGGAGGTTCTTTATTCGCCGGGCCAAGATTTTTCGCGAGGGAGTTCTTCAGGTTGTCGCCCACAATGTCGGCGTAGATGGCCGCCGGCTGTCCAATGATGCGGATGGCCGCGGCAGCTCGCAGGTAATCCTCGAATTTACTGGATTTTAGGTAGGGTTCCAAGCGAGGCAGCATGACCTCGCGGCACGACTCGACGATCAATTCCGCGGCGCCGCGTTCGGTATCGTCGGTGATGGCTAACTTGCTGAGGACCAATGGGAAGATCGTATCGTTTTCCAGGAGTACCGCTTGGCGGCGAATCGCGACGAGAGCTTCGAGCCGCCGCTCTTGGTCGGGCGACTTCAGCGCCTCGATCACGGCGGCGGGTTCTTGTGGAAAGTCTTGACGAGGCGCCTTCGGCAAGCAACCGAAAATCAGCAGGCCGAGGACGCCCAAGATCAACAGAATCAGCGTGGCTTTCATAGCGATTCTCTGCATGTTGAGGATGTTACCACGATTGGCCATCGGCTTTGGTACCGCACAGGGAAACTTTGATACCAAGGGCGCGGGCCATCGACGCTTTGGTGTACAGGGCTTCATCGGCCCCCCTTTCGTCCAAGCCGTAAGCGACTTGGATGTGGTTGCTTTTGTGGCGGGCCATCATTTGATCGCGGGACACTCCGTAGGTCACAGCGTGCATGATGGGCCATTCGAAGGTCGTCGCGCGCCATCGCCGCATCGTTTCGGCCTCTGGCAGTTCGACAACCCGCCCGCGCCCGATGTCCATATGCAATTGATTCTTTTCCACGAAAATCCTTGACCAGACGATCTCGCCCGGCTTGGAGATACCGCGGCAGGTTCCCCCCCCCGACGGGAAATACATGGCCGGTTGCCGCATGCTGGACGTGCCTTTGTAGCCGCCGATGAAATGTGCCGGCGGTGCCCCGCCACTGATCAAAAACACCCAAACGTAATCATCGACGGTGCCACTGGCATCGGCGTCTCCCCACCGAATGTCGTGCAACGTAGTCTCGGGAGGTTGTCGCAAAATCGAATGAACTCGGTAGGTGATCAAGGCATCGAGTCCTGCGCATTCGTCCACTTCGTTGAAATGCGGCAGCGGCTGGCCGCGGTAAAGGATTCGCTGCCCGTCACGCGACTTGACCGGTGGGCGATCCGAGTTGTTCAGCAGGCCCTCGACCAGGTCGCTGGCGGGCATCAAGTCCTTCAGGCCTTGTTGGTATTGGATCCCGATGGTGTGACAACCAAAATCGTCAGCGATTTGCAGCGCGGCGATATACATCTTGCATTGCTTCAGGACCTGATCGAGTGTCAATTCGGATTCGGGCTTTTTGCCGAGATGAAACTTTAAACCTTTGGCAACGAGCCATTCGTAGACTTGTTTGGCCTCAGCCGCCGAAACCTGGGTCGACTCGTAATAAAGAGCCGATTGGCTGAGGCGTTCCTTAAACACGCCGGTGGCGTGCAGCAGATCGTCGGGAATGATCGCATTGAACATTCCCATGCAACCTTCATCGAAAACCCCCATAATCGCCCGCTCACGCTGCAGGTGCGTCGCCAAACCCTCGCCAAGTTTGGTGAGAGACGCCGGGATATCAACTTTTTCGATGGGGGTCACGTGCCGCTGCGGATGAGTCAGCTTCCCTTTGGTGAGCCATTGCGTCAATTTTTTGCGAAAATCTTCGCCCCGGAAATCCTCGCTCCACAACGTGCTGTAGTGGACGCCAGCTTTTGTGAGTGACCCGTTGAGGTTGAGCATCCCGACCAGGCCCGGCCACTGCCCGGACCAGTTGGCTACGGTCAAGATGGGGCCTCGGTGCGCGATCAGTCCTGCCAGGACGTGATGGCTGTATTGCCAAACAGCCTCGGCCACAATCAATTTGGCTTGAGGGTTGATGCCTGCGAAAACTTGCATGCCGTAATGTTGCGAGTCGATGAAGCCATGCTGCTTTTTCTTGTCGACAGGGTGTGCCCGCTTCACCCGGTAACCTGCCGCGGTGACCGCCGCCTCGAGTTCGCGTTCCATCTCCGCTTGGGCAGGCCAGCAAGTTTGATTGGCGGCTAGACGCAGATCGCCGCTGGCGACCAGGATCACCTCCTTGTCGTGAATAGGTGGGAATACGCGAGGTTTGGGCGGCTCAAATCGGGGCATAGACCTTTCCCTTCGGCATACAACGATTTCGATTCAATTTCACTGTGGGCAGACGTCGGCCGGGCGGCTGGCCGACGTGCCGGCTGGCTGGTTGTCGGCGGCGTTCGAAGATTGGAAATCTTCTTCAAAACTTCACGTCGCGCCTGCCCGGCTACGGCCGAAAAGTCATGGAATGATTGCCAGTTTCTGTCGACTGCAGCGAATCGCCGCAGATTAAGCCCTCCCGAGATCACCCCCATAAAGATATCCGATTGACAGCCAACTGCAATCAATCAGACTAAATGGTAGATTCGACACACCCCGATCCCCTTCGCCCCGGTTACAAGGCGGGTTTAGGTCGGCAACGGCGACGGCCTGAGCTAGGTTTCGTTCGCTACGCGGCTGTGATCGCCCGGCAATGCCTTGTGGCTTGGACCTTTTGTCCGCAAGCCTGGGCTTTTCGTAGCATTCCCTCCTGCAAAATTCGCTGAACTCAGGAGGGAATCCAGTCGACGCCTCGTCACGTTATGGGCGGCCACCATGCGGGCAACACGGCGCGCTCGCGCACGGGTTCGGTCGCCAAATCAAGAGCGGATTCGGGGAATCACTCGGTAGGTATTCGGTCCTGGTTTCATCGCATCTTCCTGACATAATTCGAGAGAAATTTTTATATGTGCGGAATTGTAGGTTACATCGGTCCGCGAGTCGCTCAAGAGTTCTTGCTGGAGGGGCTGAGTCGACTGGAATACCGCGGCTACGACAGTGCGGGCGTAGCCACGATCGGCCCAGGTTGCGATTTCGAAGTCTTTCGCGAGGTTGGCCGCATCAAGCGGCTCGCTCAATTGGTGCATGAACATCCTAGCCGTTCGGGAATCGGGATCGGCCATACCCGCTGGGCGACCCACGGAGCCCCTACTGTCCAGAACGCGCACCCCCACCGCAGTGCCAACGGTGAATTGATCCTCGCACACAACGGCGTGATTGAAAACTATGACGAAATCAAGAATCGGCTACTGAAGCTTGGCTACCAGTTCGCATCCGAAACGGATACGGAAGTGATCGCGAACTTGATCGAGGAATGCCTGAAGCAGCGCAAACGCTGCTTCCCACACGATAGCGAGCGAGCCGTGGGCCTCGAAGCGATCAAGGATGCCATTGGCCAACTGCGGGGAACCTACGGGCTGGTGGTGATGTTTCGCGAGTGGCCCGATGCGATTTTCGCGGCGCGGCTGGGTAGTCCCCTGGTTGTCGGCGTGGGTGAGGGGGAACACTTCGTGGCGTCGGACGCTTCCCCGTTGGTGGGCTACACCGACCGGATCGTCTATTTGGCAGATCACCAAGTCGCCATGATCACGGCAGACTCCCTGGAGGTCAGTCATCGCGATCATGGCCTTGTAGATCACGATATTCACGAGTTGCAACTGGACGCCAACAGTGTCGATCTCAACGGGTTCGAACACTACATGCTCAAGGAAATTTTCGAGCAACCCTCGGCTCTGCGAAATACACTTCGCGGCCGCCTCAACGATGATGATGCGACTGCTGTCCTGGGGGGCCTCAACATGACGCCCAGCCAGTTGCGCTCGATCAAACGAATCGTCTTCACTGCCTGCGGCACCAGTTGGCACTCGTCGCTCGTCGGCGAATACATGCTGGAGGAAATCGCGCAGATTCCTGTCGAGGTCGAGTATGCCAGCGAATTGCGATATCGCAATTCTCCGATGTGGGACAACACGCTGGTGTTCGCGATCACGCAAAGCGGCGAAACGGCCGACACGCTGGCCGCGCTCCGCGAGATGAAACGCAAGGGGCATCGGACGCTGGCGATCTGCAACGTGATCGGCAGTTCGATCGCGCAAGAAGCGGAGGGGGGGATCTATTTGCATGCGGGACCGGAGATCGGTGTTGCCTCGACCAAGGCCTACACGTCACAATGCCTCGCGTTGGCCATGCTGGCCCTCCACTTCGGGCGGCTGCGCCATCTCAGCTATGCCGACGGCCGCGCTATGATCGAACAGATTCGAGCCGTACCCGACGCGGTGCAGCAGGCGCTGAGTTCCAATGATACGGTGAAACGGATCGCGGCCAAGTTCAAGGACTGCCAAAACTTCTTGTATCTCGGTCGGCATTACAATTTCCCGACGGCCCTGGAGGGAGCGCTCAAGCTGAAGGAAATCAGCTACATTCATGCGGAAGGCTATCCCGCGGCGGAAATGAAGCACGGACCGATCGCCTTGGTCGATCGCAACACGCCGAGCGTCTTCGTGATGCCCAAGGGATTCATCTACGACAAGGTGATGTCGAACCTGGAAGAAATCAAAGCTCGCGGCGGACCTGTGATTGCGATCGCTGCCGAAGGGGACCGCCGCATCGAAAAGATGACCGAGGATGTGATCTTCATTCCGCATGTTAGCGAATTCTTGCAACCGATCGTGTCGATCATCCCGTTGCAACTGCTCGCCTACCACATCGCCGTGATGCGGGGTTGCGACGTCGACAAGCCGCGAAACTTGGCGAAAAGCGTCACCGTCGAGTGACCCAGTAACGGACCTCATTTCGGGCAGACCCTCGCGTCGAACTACCCTGCCCTGCCCTGACGATCGCGGGCAGTCCACCCACTCCCTGGTCGAGCTGCATTTGCAGGCTTCACGGCCGTGAGATTTTGCAAGTCGACGGCTAGCTGCCAATGTCTCATTAATTCGCACCACCGTTACATCCGAATCGAAAATTTTCCCGATGTCTTTGCGGTTCCCCACAGCGGCGTCACCGAGCGCTTGGGACCAACCTACTTCTACGTCAAGTCGGGTTGAATGCCGGAACGCCGCCGCGTAAAGACGGGCCGAATCACTCACGCTCTGGTGGAAATCTTGTCGGTCCTGGACCCCGGCGAAACGATTTATCTCGATGCCTATCAACGCGGGTTGCGTGATTTCAAAGCTACCGAATTGGATGCGACTCTCGAGCAAAAGGCGATTTCCCCTGAATAGCGAGGTTCGAGGATCACCCCTGAGCAGAGAGCTACGCAAGGTTCTGTTGTTCCAACGTGGAACGAGCGGCATCTTCGCTCCAGTCTGGCCGCACAAGACAACAACAAAGACGTCTACATTCCCTTGACGACGGACCGTAGCCGTCACGGCGATATCATTTTCACTCGAGAAACGGGGCAGCTTCTCGTCGAACCGCAACGCTATCGATGATGGATGCTGCGATCCGCTTGATTTTCGGAATTTTCACGTCGGCCTGGGTCTCTTGGTTGTCAGGCATGGAAACGAAAATTTCCGTGTAGGCCCCTTTCATCGCGGCAATTATCTCGATGGCCGTAGGACTCGTGTCCGGTATCTATCCCGCGCTGCAGGCGGCGCGACTCGATCCGATCGAAGCATTGCGGCGCGTTTGAAGTTTTGCCTTAGCAAGTCGATCGACGACGCGTCAGCTAAGTCCGTTCGGGATTAGGCGAATCGAAATCGAATGCGAAATCCGCCTCCAGGAGATCGCGCTTGGGCGGCTTGGTTGATTTCGGTGGCGACGAAGGATCGACGACTTGGCCACAGGGACAGCGGCACGCCAGCGGTTCAGCCATGCGAACGACAGGTAGTCGCCGATGACATTTGGGGCATTGCCGTTCTGTTCCAGGAGATTCCGACGGAAACGGCGCGTTGTCCGGCTGGGGTTGCTCGACGGGGGGGAGCTTCGCCACTCGCGACAATGTGCCAGCACGCTTAGCCAATTCGGGAACCTGGATCATGGCAGCGCATCGGCAGCGTACCACCTTGCCGGCATGCTGCAGCCCGATCAAGTACCGCGTACGGCAATTAGGACAGGCAACAGTTATTTTGTCGGCAGCATCCATGGCGGAAAAAGACTTTTCGATGTGGGACAAGATGCAAGTCTTGAATTATGAGCCTGATGAATTTTCAGAATCAAGTAGCAAAAAACCAAAAGCCGATCGACAAGCGACTGCGTCGGGACATGCGCGGGCGAGCGTTTGTATCGCTCGAGTGAACATTGAGCGGGATTCGGCGGTGTAAATGACTGCCTCTTGCTGGTTATAGACTGAAGTCGAGCGGGTAAATAACAATCGGATTTCGTTCGCGGTCCTTTTAGACAAAGCGTACTGTCTCCCCGACTTCTCATCGGTGGAATCGGAAAATTAGCCTTGTTTGAACGTGAGAGAACGCTGAAACAAGGCCGTCGAACCGGGACTCTTCGTCCCGTTAATATCGAATGCCCTGTCGTGGCCGTTGGTCGAAATTCTCGGGACCGTCCTGCCTGATCCCAAAATTTCCCTGCCCAAAATCACGACGACACTCGGTCGGTAAACCCGTTGACGATAAAAAAGCCAAGAAAAATCGCAAAAACGGACGTTTTTTACTTTCTTAACGGCGCGTGAAGTGTAAAATCAAAAAGTAAAGAAATCTTCACCTTTCGCTTGCCGGATGGTGTATTAAGATTTTGTGAAGTGAATTATTTCGAGAGGGTGACCAACGATTGATGCCGGCAATCACTCGACTCCCGTGTTTTCCTTCCAACCTGGGAGCAGGTTGGCGACTATCTTTATTGGAGTCTGTCATGTCACATAGAGTTTCTCGTTCCGCGTTCACCTTGATCGAACTGTTGGTGGTGATCGCTATTATTGGCATTTTGGTGGGATTGTTGCTGCCGGCTGTGCAGTCGGTTCGCGAAGCGGCGCGGCGTACGCAATGCTCGAACAATCTGCACAACATTATCATTGCCATGCACAATTATGAGAGCGCCCTGCAGCGGTTGCCTCGCGGGTTGGTGTCGAACCCGATTTCGTCGCCTAGCGAACGATTTGGTATTTGGAGCTGGTCCGTATTTGTGCTCCCTTACATGGATCAGAACAACGTTTATGACCAATTGGTCCCGTCGCCATCGGTGTCGCTGGGAGCTCGTTGGCAAGCCGGCGGGTTCGATTTGACGATTTTGACCCTTTCCTATCCTGCCTTCGTGTGTGCCAGTGATTCGAGCGAACCGAGAAACGCTCATCGCGGCGGCGGAACTCAGTTCATGCAAAGCCAACCAGCGGGCACAAACATGCAGACGATTTCGACGACTAACTACGTGGCCGCGAACACCAGCCGCGCCTGCATCGGCTTCCTCGAACCGTCTAACGCAGGGATTTTGGACGGGGCCTTCAATTCGCTGCAAGGGCTCAAATTCCGCGATTTCACCGATGGACAATCGAATACGGTTTTCCTCAGCGAGCGGACTTACGACACGGTGAGGAAAAACCAGAATAACGATCAAAGTCCTGCTGGTGCGGCCATTCTCTTTGGGGCCCGGGGCATGGGAAATGCCACCGCAGCAGGGGACGCTCATCCCGAAGAAACGTGGGGCGTTCGCGACGTGATGTTTACCGGCTTTGGTGAGGTCAACTTCAATGCTCCGACCGCGGGGGCCTTCCGCAAAAAATATGAAGGTGTCTCATCGCGGCATCCCGGCGGAGTCAACGTCGCCTTCGGGGACGGTGCAGTGCGGTTCATTGCCGAGCAAATTACTTCGGACGTCAACGGAAACTTTGGCGAACCCATCGTGATCGGCGACGTTTGGCGGCAATTGATCAGCCGAAACGACGGTCTGACGCCGCCGCAGATCGATTAGACTTTTGCCAACGATAGGCGTGATTCGATTCATCAATCGCCTCGGCGCTGTCCCGCCGAGGTTTTTTTGTGGTCCTAGCGGACTAGGTAAGGGTTTGGTCGAGTCGTCGTTGGTAACCCAAATCGAACGAAGAACTTGATCATCCGAACCGACGAGCCTCACCCAGAACCAGCCCTTGCTTACGCTGCGGACTAACGGTGTTGGCGGACTTAGGATTGGATCAAAGTCGCTTTCGGCGGAATATAGTCGTCGCCGATTCAATGACGATCGCCGCGGCCGAGCAGTTGAGACTGAAGCGGGAAAAGCCGACTACCGTGTGGCGAGATTACCCGATGACATGCTGGACACCTTCTCAAAAAAGTTCGCTTTGATTTCTCATGGCGATTCAGCTGGCTGCCCAGAGCTTCAGACCCGGAGCGACGCGAAGGATATGGGGTCTGCCGAATCATCGCTTCGGCTTACTAACCGACACGCTGCAGGCGACCGGCGGTGGAGCATCGAACGTGCGATGAACGACGCAATAGCGATGCGTGAGTTCCAGTAGCTTCTGAATTTTTTCCTCGGGCTCTTCGGTTTGCAAATCGAAGGCGAGGCGTAGTGCCGTCAGGCCGACGGGACTCGCGCGATCGACCGCGAGCGTGCCGCGGAAGTCCAAATCTCCCTCGGCCCGGATACGTGCCGTTTGGATGTCCAATTTCATCGAGGTCGCTACTGCCGATAGAGTCGTGCCGGCGCAGGTCGCCAAACCAGCGAGCATGATTTCTACGGGACAGGCAAATGAGCCGTCGCCCCCACCTGCGGGATGCAAACCAGCTGGTGTAAGAAATGTCGGCGTCACAACCTGGCAAGCTAGGTTCTCAAAGTCAACATGGATCTCCGCCGTCAATGTCTGTAAGGCTGCGGCAGGGTTGGCAGCGTAAACGGCCTTGCATTGGGCTTGCTGTTCTCGCAACGCGTCTCGCTTCACGTATCGCTCCTCGAATTATCAATTAGTGAATCAGCTGTTTCATTTCGCGTACGGCACGCTCGATGCCGACGAGCACCGCCCGTGAAATGATACTATGGCCGATGTTCAGCTCGCGAATCTGCTCGATACGTGCGATCGGAACGACGTTTTGGTACGTTAGGCCATGGCCGGCGTCGACTCTCAAGCCCAGCTGACTGCCGTGGTTCGCCGCGGCGATGATGGCTCGAAAACGTTGATCGGATTCCGGAGTCCCAAAGGCATGGGCATAGGCGCCGGTGTGAATTTCGATGACCGGTGCGCCGGATTTCGCCGCGTGGTCGATCTGTCGGAGGTCGGGGTCGATGAACAGGCTTACGGTGATATCCGCGGCGGTGAGTCGCTGCACGGCGTCGCTGACGCGGCTGAAGTGGCGAATCACGTCCAAACCGCCCTCGGTTGTGATTTCTTCGCGTCGTTCGGGGACGAGGCAGACTTGTTCGGGCTTCGTCTTCTCTGCGATGGCCAACATCTCATCGACGACGGCACATTCCAAATTCATCGGCACGTGTATGGTGCGCCGGAGCACCTCGAGGTCGCGATCTTGAATATGGCGGCGATCCTCGCGGAGGTGGACCGTGATCTGGTCAGCGCCGCCGAGTTCTGCCAGGACCGCGGCCCACACGGGATCCGGCTCGACTGTCCGTCGGGCTTGGCGAATCGTGGCGACATGATCGATATTGACTCCTAATTTAGGCATGAATTATTCGCTCCTGCAGTTGAACACGGGCGCCTTGGTTATTGGCGGTAGTGATGATCGGCTGGATGGAATCACCGAACGTTTGTTCCAATCGTTGCTGGAGTTCCATTGCGGCTTCGCGGCAACGAGCGAAGGCAACCAAAGTGGGCCCCCAAGAACTTTGTACGACTCCCCGCAGGCCGGATGCACGCAGCCAGGCTACTACGCGGGCCACACCCTCGCTATGGAAGCTGCCCCCTTGGAAGTCGCGGTAGTATTCTCCACTGCGCATCCCATATTCGTAAATCGATTCGGAAAAGGCGTCGAAATCCGCGCGGGTGATGGCCGGTAAAATCCGCTCGCGCAGCAGGTGCTCCATGGTCGATCGCTGCTGGGCAGTAGTTTGCACGATCCGCTCGAAGGCTTGAATCTCAGCGAGGCCATGCAAGCCGCGTAGGCCGGGAAACTCGATGATGACGATCGGCCAGTCTGGAAAATCGGTGCGAAAATCCAAGGGGCTGAAGTCTTCGCCCACAGCTTTACCGCGATCGACCAAAAATCCACCTCGGAAAAATCCGTAGGTCCCGATCGTGGATCGTTCGCCACGCTGGAGCATGCCGGACATCTCGCGGGGAGCAAGTGGCTCGACCTCGGCGAGTTCCAAAAGCGCCCGAGCGATCGCAAAGGATAATTGGGTGCCACTGCCGAATCCCGAGTGCCGCGGGGGAGAGGTAACGATATTCACATCGACTTCCGCGCAGCCGATTTCCGTAAGCGGTTGGCAGCGCCGGATGAGGGCGGCAACTAAATCATGCAAATGCGACTCGCCCGCGAATCGTCCCGCACCCCAAGCCAGCGAAACAATCGTTGGGGGGTGATGAACCATTAGGCCGCAGCCGCCGAAATTGATCGGCAAGGAATTCCCCACGGAAATCAATCCGCAATGAATGCGGGCGGGGGCCGTGATTTGGACCGATAATTCTCGTTTCATGGCTGTCCGATGGTCCGCCTCGCAGACGTCGAATGGTAATGAGCCAGCAGCAATGCCATGGCTTCGCGATCGCTGGCGTTTCCAGTTTTTGCGACAATCTGCTCCAGTTCAGGTAAATGCCGATTGATTTCCTCGGCGGGCAGGAATTGGCTGCGGCTGATCAAGATCGATGCTTCGACGACGGCATTTAGTCCCCGGCAAATTCCGCGGGGAGGCTTGCCGATATGCTGTTCGACGATCTCGCAGGTAATGCTGGCGCGATGGCTGGTTTCATCGATGTACTTGGCTCGAAACTCGTAGGCACGCAAATATTCTTTGAGCATCGTTGCGGCGACAACTGTCGCCAGGTTGAGTGGTGGACGTTCCGGCCATTGATCGAGCAAGGCCCGGACCAGCAACAAAGCATCGTCGACGACATGCATGACTCCCTCGCGGCGCTGCCGCAAGTTTTCCAAGGTGCGCGAACCGGCATAGGGTCTCAACTCAAAGATATCTAAGCGCTCGCCAAATACGGCTCCCATCGGCGAGAGATTCGCGCTGCGGTCGATATTGATCGTGGTCACAAGCGTTTCGATGATCATCGCGTCGCGCTCCCGGAGAACAATTCGATCGTCCGCGGCGGCTGGTCGGGATGGACGCCCGCGAGGCAAAAGAATTCGGAAAGCATTTCCGCTCCGTATTCCGTAAGAATCGATTCCGGATGAAACTGCAATCCAAACCAAGGCCGCGTACGGTGAGCTACGGCCATGACCGTGCCGTCGTCGAGCTCACCGAATGACTCCAGCTCTTCTGGCAGGCCTGCGAGGGGCGCACGCAGACTATGATAACGGCCGACGCGAAACGGCGAAGGAAGCCGACGAAATAAATAGGCCTGCTGATGGGAGAGCATGCTGGCTTGGCCGTGCATCGGCCGATCGCTGACTTCGATGCGACCGTCTAACGCTTCAACGAGAACTTGATGACCCAGGCAAATCCCGAGCAAACCTGTCCGCGGATCCAACTGGCGGACGAGATTGAGGCAAATGCCGGCCTCGCGCGGGCCGCAGGGACCCGGGGACAAGATGACTGCTGCCGGGCATAAATCCAAGAGCTCGGCGACACCAATCTGGTCATTACGAAACACCTCTGTCTTGTGCCCCAGCAAGCGGACATAGCGGGCGAGATTGTGGACGAAGCTATCGTAATTGTCGATGACGGCGATCATGGAATCCGCTGACACTCCCGGCACCTTGGGGTAATCGTCGCCGTGGACGAATCATCTGCCACTTCAGGATGGTTGTTGTCACCTTGCGGGTGAAGATCTAAGGTTGGAATCTCTCGCACGCCACAGGCTGCTAGTAGCGCTGCGGCCTTAGTCCACGTCTCTTGATACTCCCGCTGGGGAATCGACGGGGCCACCACGCCGCCTCCGACCGGGATTTGCCACCAACCATTTTGTTGTGTCACTGTTCGGATCAGAATGTTGAAATCGGCGTCTCCACCCAGCGAGAAGTAACCAAGGGATCCGCAATAGGCACCGCGGGAAAATTTTTCGAGTTCGCTGATGATCTCCATGGCGCGGATTTTAGGTGCTCCGGTCACTGATCCGCCAGGGAATACGGCGGTAATCGCATCGATGGCGTCCGCTTCCGGGCAAAGGTGCCCCTCGACCGCCGACACCAAATGGAAGACCGTCTCGTAGGGTTCGACGTCACACCACTGCGATACCAAAACAGAATCCTCGCGGCAAATTCTCGAGAAATCGTTGCGGATCAGGTCGACAATCATCGTGTTTTCCGCCCGTTCTTTCTCGTCGCGACGGAACTCGTCGACGGTGTCCGCATCGGTAACCGCGTCCTTGGTCCGACGCCGAGTCCCCTTGATGGGACGCGACTCGACGCGGCGATCCTTGATTTGCAGCAGTCGCTCGGGAGAGGAACTGATGATTTGGAATGGACCGGGATTGAAGTAGCCCGCAAACGTACTGGGATTTCCCTCAGCCAGTCGCTCATACAAATCGAGCGATGAAACGTGGGCAGGCACCAACAATTGTTGCGAGAGATTGACCTGGAAAACATCCCCCGCTCGAATATAGTCGACACAGCGGCGCACAGCCGACAAGTATTCTTCTGCGGAAAAATTGCTGAGCAACTGCTCGCTGATTTTCCGAAAACCAGCAGGCGGATCGCAGATGTTGGCCAATCTAGTCGGCGACGTGTCGCTCACGGAGGATCGATTTGGTTCGATGCGGAGGCTTGCCAAGATTTGTTTGGCTCTTGCTTGTGCTCGACGTGTTCGACGGGATTCCTGGATTTCGGGGATTCCTTGACTGAACAGCCAAGTTCGTTGCTCAACATGATCCCAGGCAATCACCACGTCGTAGAGACCGAGGCAAATTGCTGGAACCGCAATCGCCCGGTTGCTGGGCCGGGGAATTCTTTCGAAGCTCATCCCCAATTCGTAACTCAAACACCCCGCCCAACCTCCTTGAAACGGTGGGCGGCCGCCGATGGAGGGGGTGGCCAAGGCATGCAGACTGCGGCGGATCGGCTCAAGTGGCTGCGCACTGCCGACGGGGACCGACAAGGTCTCGACAGGGTCTATAGCCACGAACGAATACCGCCCCAAGGTGTCGTGCCGGACGGAGCTTTCCAGAAGCAGCGGGTACGGAAAACCTTGCAATCGCCGCAACGCCTCCCGTGGGCTGATCGGGTCTGTGATTTCGATCTCGATGGCTCGAAAGTTCAAGGGGGCGTTCCCAGGTGGCGAAACTGTACCAAGTATTCCAACAAACCTTCATGATGCCAAAAACACGGACGTCCCAAAAGGCCCTGCCGCGGGAGAGGCCGACAGCGTCTTGGCTTCAATCGGCTTTTCGGTTGGTCTGTGTGTTGGCCCGTTGTGATCCAAAGCGAGTCGGCATCTGTCAACTTAAGCAACATGTTTTCGCTTATATGGGTCTCTCCGCCGGACGAATTGCATCTATAATTGAGAAAATTAAGTGTCGGCCAGTACCAATAAACGAGTCGACGAAATTAAGGAAGATGGTCGAGGAACCCCAAACACCGTGCATGATCGTGAAAGAGCCCGCAGCACGCGGCAAGAAATCGCTATTTTAGTTCGCGTCATTTTGGATGGCGAGGAAATTTCAGAAGACCCCGTAGAGGAATTGCACGGACTGTCCACGACGGCTGGTGCCCTCCCCTTCGGCAGCTTGATTCAGCGGCGGCAAAAACCAGACATCGCCTATTATGTTGGCTCGGGGAAGGTGGAAGAACTGAAGGGGCTCGTCGAATTTCACGCGGCAGACGTTGTGATTTTCGACAACGATTTGGCGCCCAGCCAAACGCGAAATCTCGAAAAAGCCTTGGGGGTCAAGGTCATCGACCGCACCGAATTAATCCTGGATATTTTTGCCACCCATGCCCAGACGGTCGAGGCGAGGCTGGCGGTCGAACTCGCTCAGCTCGAGTATTCACTCCCCCGCTTGAAACGCATGTGGACCCACCTGTCCCGAATCAAAATGGGGGTCGGCATGCGTGGTCCCGGCGAAAAGCAATTGGAGGTGGACCGCCGATTGGTCGAGAAACGGATTCACGAACTGAGGACCGACCTGCGCGAGGTCGAGGTCCGCAAAGAGCGGCTGGTCCGATCGCGAGCGGGACGAATGACCGTCTCCCTCGTTGGTTACACGAATGCCGGCAAAAGTACCTTGATGAACGCACTGACGGGAGCCGGAGTGCTGGCAGAGGACAAGTTGTTCGCGACGCTCGATACGCGTACTCGTCGTTGGGAGTTGCCGAATTGGGGGCCAGTCCTGCTCAGCGACACGGTCGGCTTTATCCGCGACTTGCCGCACCACTTGATTGCCAGCTTCAAAGCGACCTTGGAGGAAGCGAACCAAGCGGACCTGCTGTTGCACGTGGCTGATGCGAGCAGTCCAGCGGTGTTTCAACAAATCTCCAGCGTTTACCGGGTACTGCACGATTTAGGTATCGATGAGAAAGACACCTTGTTGGTGCTCAACAAAATCGACGCCATCGAGTCACCCAACGGTTTGGAGGCCCTGTTAGCCAGATACCCCAACGCCGTGAAAATCAGTGCGAAAACCAAACAAGGCTTTCAGGACCTGCACCGGATCGTCAGCGCGACGCTGACGCGGAATTTTCGCGAAATCGTGGTGGAAACCAGTGTCAGCAACGGCAAGCTGTTGGCCTTTCTCGCCGCACATGGCGACGTGTTATCGAAACAATTCACCGAAAGCACCGTTACGGTACGCTGCCGCTTGCCCCAAAAATACGTCGGAGCGATCGACCCGACGACTGCCACTGTGCGGGACGTCCCTGTTCATAACGGACAGAACGGGGAAAGTCTCGAGGACGTCGCTTAGCCAAGGCTGCCGTTGATGAAACGATCGGATCTCACGGGGAGTCGCTGGATCGTTACGGGAGCGACGTCGGGCATTGGCCGTGCCTTGGCTATCGAGTTGGCTCGGGCCGGAGCCGCGGTGCTCGCCAGTGGACGACGAGTCGAGCGTCTCGAAAGTCTTCGTTCTGAAATCGCGGCGTCAGGCGGGCAATGCGACGTATTGCCGGGCGATATCGCTGCGAAAAAAACTCGACAGTCGCTGGTCGAGTGGGTCGGCAGCCGCTGGCAAGAGCTGGATGGCCTCGTCAATTGCGCGGGAGTGGGGGCGATGGGGAGATTCGATCAAGCGACGCCAGATCGGTTGCGGCAGATTTTTGAAGTGAATTTTTTCGCCGCCGTGGAACTGACGCGGGTCTGCCTACCCCTGCTCTGCCGCGGACGGCTACCGATCATCGTCAATATCGGCAGCGTGCTTGGCCATTGTGCGGTGCCTCTGAAGAGCGAGTATTGCGCAAGCAAATTCGCATTGCACGGTTTTTCGGATGCCTTGCGAGCAGAACTTCTCGCCGCGGGCATTGATGTCTTGCTCGTTAGTCCCAGTACGACAGACAGTGAATTTTTCGATTCCGCTCTGGAAGATCAGACCGCGAAAAATTGGAAGGGGACGCGAGCCATGTCTCCAGAGCGCGTTGCAAAAAAAACGATAGCTGCGATCCGAGGGGGACGCCGCGAGGTCATTTTGTCGATCGGCGGTAAGCTCCTCGTGTGGGCCGATCGATTTTTTCCAAGTTTGGTGAGCCGATTATTGGCCAGATTCGCCCAATAAAGTGGATCGCAGGCGTTGTGTCCGGCAGGAGCTTACGAGAAAGCTGACGGCACGGGCACGCAACAGATCGGCAGACGAGATAACAGCAAACGCCTCTGCTAGGCCGTTGTCACTCAACCATTAGCCGAAATGCATTCGCGTCCGGCTCTGTAGAAAAGTATACCGCACCAAAGGATCATGATGTTGTGCGTGAGAACCATGAGTCGCAGTTCACGTGTTTGTGACCAGTAGGTTTTTCCTAGGAGATGATTGCCTTGGCGACGTTTGATCATCGAGACCGTAG
>CALDHM010000068.1 GCA_937941455.1 uncultured Pirellulaceae bacterium
GCGAACCGGTAACCTCGACCGAGTTAGACTACTTGCTGCCCGACATCTGGCTGCGAGGCAATCCTTCCCACCGCTGGACGATCGACCAAATCCGCCGCGCCGAACGAAAAGCAAAGAACGTGTAGTTGACCGAACGCTCACCGAATAAGCGGATGGGCCGAAACCCTCAAGCCGGTCTGTCCTGATAAATGCTTTTTCGTTCGAGCGCGGTGATTCTGAGCGTTAGCATCTGGGTAATCGCAGCCCGCACGACAACATCCTTGCTGACCAACATCTTTCTAGAACTTACCAAAATCATCGATCAGGTAGACGTTGTTGCCAATCGATATTCCGAAGCTAGGGTAGCTTTGCTAGACACCGTGTTCACCTCGCGCGGACACCGAGAGTTAACCCGTTCCGGCTACTCGTTTCGGAACGAAACCTAGCATGGCCGGTGGAGGTTGGTGCCGTTGTCGTGGCGATGTTGGTCGGGTGTTTCGCAGTATGTATTAGCCGATACTCGTTTCCAGCAACCAGGCCATCAGGCCTTTTTGGGCGTGGAGACGATTCTCGGCTTGTTCGATCACGATACTGTGCGGGCCACTGATGACGGCGGCGGCGACTTCTTCTCCGCGGCGGGCCGGGAGGCAGTGCAAGAACTTGGCGTCGGGGCTTGCGGCTGCCATAACTGCGGGTGTGACTTGGAAGTTGGCAAAGGCCAGTCTTCGCCGTTCCATTTCGGCCTCTTGGCCCATGCTGGTCCAGACGTCGGTGTAGACGAAATCGGCGCCGCGGACAGCCTCTCGTGGATCGGTGGATTGGATACTGGGAGAAAAGCCCAAACCTTGCAGAAATTCGTGGGAAAACTGGAACCCCGCGGGTGCGGCGATCGAAAACTCGATTTGCAACTTACTGCAAATCTCGGCAAGGCTGACGGCTACGTTATTGGCGTCCCCCACATATGCCAATTTGATCTGTTGTCGTCCTGCCGCATGTTCGCGGATCGTCATGATGTCGGCCAGCGCTTGGCAGGGATGAGAGGCGTCGGTCAGTCCATTGATGATCGGGCAACGACTGTATTTGGTGGCTTCGATCACATTTTGGTGGTTCTTTGCTCGGATCACAAGGGCGTCGAGGTAGCTGGTAAGGATCGGCATGAAATCGCAGATGGGCTCTCGCGACGGCCAGCCTACGTCGGCTCCCAGATAGAGGCTGGAGCCGCCGTGTTGATTCATCAGGGACTCGAAGCTGACGCGAGTTCGCAGCGACGGTTTTTCAAATAGCAGACCGATGACCAAGTTTTGGAAAATCGGGCGGCGTTGTCCGGATTTGACTTCTTGTTTGAGACGCAAGCCCAGCGCGAGGATTTGTTCGATTTCGTCGCGTGACAGATCGCCGATGGACACCAAATGCCGCATGGTGTGGGTTTCCTGAGGTTGCCAAAAGGTGTGTTAGTTATTCTGTGATGACGGTGCCGATGCCGGAGGAGGTGTAGACCTCGAGCAGGAGCGAGTGCCGGATACGGCCATCGATGATATGGATTTTCTTGACGCCTTGCCGCAGGGTGTCCAGACACGATTGCACCTTGGGGATCATGCCCCCGGAGATTTGACCGCTAGCTTGGAGTTCCTCGGCGGTGCGGCGGTTGAGGCTCGAAATCAAGGACGAGGGATCCTTGGGGTCGCGGAGAACGCCGGGCACGTCACTGAGAAAGACGAGTTTTTCGGCGTTCAGTTCAACGGCCAAGCGGGTCGCTGCCGTATCGGCATTGACGTTCAATTTCTGTCCGTTGTCGGTCAGGCACATTGAGGGAATGAACGGAACCTGGCCAGCGTAGCAGAGATTTTCGATGACCAGGCGATCGATGCGAGTGACGTCGCCGACGAAACCCAAATCGAACGGTTGGCCTTGGTCGTCGTGGAGGGTCAGCTTTTCGCCGAAGAGGACGGGGGTTGAGAGAAAATTAAGGGTCATGGCTCGCCCGCCGATCTTTTCAAATTCCTCGGCAAGGTAGTGATTCGTCTCGACAGCTAACACGCGTTCGACGATTTCTAGGGTCGCGGCATTGGTGTAGCGGCGGCCTCGAACGAACTTTGGTTCGATGCCTGCCTCTTGCATGGCGGCGTTGATCCGAGCACCTCCACCGTGGATGACCACCGGTCGCAAACCTACGGTTTCCATGAACAGGATGTCAAGCAGGATGTGCCGCAACTGATCGATATTATCCAGGACGCTGCCGCCGAGTTTGATGACGGTGGTTTTGTCGCGAAACTGCCGAATCCATCCAAGTGCTTCGATGAGGGTGTCGGCTTTGTTGATGGCTTCTTGCATGTCGGCCCAAACGGTAATGAAAGGAAAAAAACAAAGAAGCAAACGCGTGCGGACGGCTGGTCGCGTCTTAGATGACGCCGACGGGTTCGTCGGCTTGATGGCGGATCTGTGCCCAGATTTCACCGACAGCCGCGACGGTGTCGCGGATTTGGCGTTCGGAGTGGGCCGCCGTGATGAAGAAGCGGACTCGCGCCTGATCCTCCGGCACCGCCGGATAGAGGATCGGCTGCGCGTTGATGCCCCGATCGAATAATCCTTGGGACAACTGCAAGGCGCGGATGGAACTGTTGGTCATCGCCGGGATGATCGGCGAATCAAGGCTGGGACCGGTATCGATCCCCGCTTGCTTGGCGAGTTCGAGGAACAATTGAGAGTTTTCGCGTAGCCGTTGGACGCGCTGCGGCTCTCGGCGGAGCACCGCCAGAGCGCCCAGGGCGGCGCCGACATTAGCCGGTGGAATTCCGGCGGCGAATACATAGCCTGGGGTGGTGTAGCGGAGATACTCAATCAGGTTGCGACTTCCCCCGACGAAGCCGCCACAACTTCCAAATGCCTTGCTCAGCGTGCCCATCCAACATTCCACTTGGTCGCGCGGAATGTTGAACAGTTCGCCAACACCTCGTCCCGTTTTTCCTAGGGTCCCGATCGAGTGGGCTTCATCGATGAACATCCAGCAATGATGTTTCTGTTTGACGCGGACGAATTCCGGAATGTTGGGGTAGTCGCCGTCCATGCTGTACAGCCCCTCAATGCAGATCAACACCCGGCGATATTCGGCCCGGTTTTCGCGAAGGATTTCGTCGAGGTGCTGCCAGTCGTTGTGATTGAATGGTCGGCGGCGGGCCCCGGACAGTTCGGCACCTTGTATGATGCTGTTATGGGCCAAGGCATCGTGGAGTATCAGGTCCCCAGCCCCGACCAAATGACCGATCACTGATTCGTTGGTCGCGTGTCCTCCGGGGAAGGTGATCACGTCCTCCACGCCTAAAAATTCGGCCAGTCCGAGCTCGAGGTCGCGGTGGATCGTCTTCTCGCCGGAGACTAACCGGCTGGCAGAAACACTGGTGCCAAAGCGATCGATGGCCGCCTTGGCCGAGCCCGAGACCTCCGGGTGACCAGAAAGTCCCAAGTAGTTGTAGCTGGCGTAGGAAATCAACTCTCGGCCGCCAATGCGGGTCGTGTCGGCGATGATTCCTTCGTGGACCGTGAAGTAGGGGTTGCGGAGTCCCGTCTTGAGGATTTGCTCCTTGTTACGTTGCAAGCGGATGTATTCGGGGGTTTTTTCTAGGATGTAGTAGGTTTCGGGAACCGGCTGGCCCGCGCTGGTGACCTTGGGATGGCCATTGATCGGCGACGATTCGTTCACGACGGTTGTGCCCAAGTATTCTTGTACGGCGGCAGCTACCTCGCGAACGGTTTCGATTTCTTGGAGTACTTCATCGGGCAGTCTCCCGCCGAAGGCGGTTTCCAGCATACGGGCGATCTCGAGCCGCTCCAACGAGTCCAGGCCCAGATCGACCACGATATTGGAATCGGCGTTGATGTTTCGAGCCCGTTCGGCGCCGACCTGTTTGACCGCTTGGATGACCATACTCAGCACGTTGCCGTCGACTGGCGCGCCATTTTGCTGCACGGGTGATTCGGCCGCAGCCGTGGTGGTTCCTTCGTCATCGAGGATACTCCACCGTTCCAGAACGAGTAGCTTGTTCTCGAGATATTGTTCGCGGCAGGCATGGCGTTGTACCTTGCCGCTCGATGTTTTCGGTATGGAATTGGCGCGTACGAGGACGACTGCATCCGGGGGGAGATCGTGTTCGGCGATCACGCTCTTGCGAATCCGTTCGATCAAGCCGTCAAGGCTGGAATGGGGGCTGCGTTCCACCTCGCAAACGACAACCAGGTGTTCGCGATCCCATCGCTGTACGGCGAAGGCGGCGGCGCCGGTGGTCCGCAAGCGTCGGTCGCACGATTCGACGGTGGCCTCGATGTCTTGGGGATAGCGATTGACACCGCGGATGATGATCATGTCCTTGAGACGTCCGGTGACGAATAGTTCGCCGCGGTCCATGAAGCCCAAATCGCCAGTCCGCAGAAAACGGCGGCCGTCATCGGGGTTCAACGCGGCGCGGAATGTGCGTTCCGACTCATCTGGCTTGTTCCAGTAGCCTAATCCTACGCTGGGGCTGCTGACCCAGATCTCACCGATTTCGTTTTCCGGCATGAGCTTGCGGGTTTCGGGATGGACGATCAAGACTTGTTCGCCGTCGATGACTTGGCCGCAACCGACCAACTCTTGAGCTTGCGGGTCATGGGTCGAGAGCGGTGCGACTCGCTGCTCGACAAGTGCCGAGCGATCGAAGGCGCGGATGATCGGCTCGGCCTGGGCATCGCCGCCGGTAACGATCAACGAAGCTTCGGCCATACCATAGCACGGATAATGGGCTTGATACCGAAAGCCGTAGGGGGCGAACCGCCGCGTGAAGGCCTTGAGGACGTTCGCGCGCACCGGTTCGGCTCCGTTAAACGCGATCGTCCAGCAGGAAAGATCGAGGCCCTCGCATTGCTGGTCCGTGATCTTGTCGGCGCAAATCGCGTAGGCAAAATTCGGTCCGCCCGAGCAGGTGCAGCGATATTTGTTGATGGCGCTCAACCAGCGGATTGGCCGCGTTAAGAAAGAAACCGGGGACATCAAATTCTGAGCGGCCCCGGCGAAGATCGGGTTCAAGATTCCGCCGATCAATCCCATGTCATGGTAGGCCGGCAGCCAACTGCAGCCGACGGCATCGTGGGTCAGGCCAAAGGCTTCGGTGATCATGCGGCAATTGGCCATCAGGTTGCTGTGGGTCAGCATGACCCCCTTGGGGGCACCTGTGGATCCCGAGGTGTACTGCAGGATGGCGACATCATTCGGATTGATTTTCGGTTTGACCCAATCACCGGCCAGTTCGGTCGGAATCTGCTCGGTGGCGATCCAAGGTATTCGTTGCAGGTTGGGGGAATCGTCGAGCATCCCCTCGCGGCGATCGCGGACGTCGGTAACGGTCAAGGCCACGCTGGCATCGGCATCTTCGGAAATGGCGTTGATCCGCCCCATATTCCGATTGCGTCGGGGTGGGTAGGCGGGGACCGCAGTGACGCCCGCGTAGAAACAGCCCATCAAGGCTTCCACGAACGCCAGGCTAGGCGGGTAGAGCAATAAGGCGCGATGCCCACGCATCCCCTCCCCGACCAAGTAAGCGGCAATTGCTCGTGCCCGCTCGTCGAGTTGGGAGTACGTCAGTTCAAGATCGACCTCAGCGTCCCGGAGAAAGCGAAACGCAATATCTTCTGGTTTAGCCGAGGTCCAATACATCATCCGTTCTACAAACACCGTTTCCGGTGGGGAGAACGGGGCCATTAACTCAGCGATTTTCACAGTTTTTTGGTCTCCCTTGGGACCTTCCCCTTGAAGTCGTATCCATCACATCAGTGGAAAATTTCGGTCGACGATCAACCCAGGGGCACAACGTCGATTGCGGCGTTTTTGGGCAAGCCAGGCCTGTTCCCTTTATCGGAAAGTTATCGATTATAGCAGTTTAGGAAATTCTGATTACAGGGATTACGAAGGTTGCCAGCGGCCGGAAGCCGGTTTTCGTCGTGGAAGTGGGGGGCCAGTCCTCGCTCCAAAAGGGCAACAGCGGACCGTTTTTGACGACCGAATCGTTCCTGCCACATTCACCGGTACAATTGTTTGACCTGAGGAAATTTTGCCGATGTAGGCGGTGTCGGCGGCTTATTTTCCGTTGACTTTCGCCGGGGCAAGCAATAATTCCCCGGGTGAACTTTCGTGATTGTCCTTGGTTTGACAATCGGGAATCCTCCCCGGGATGCGGTGATCATTTCCCCGGCCATTGTCCGGGAACATCCTTGTGAAACAACCCGACAACCTCAATTGAATCGCGATTCGATAGTTGACTTCGTAAAAAGATTGGGTATCCAACTGTGGCCAACGTGGATTTGATCGACGAAACTCGTGAGACGTTCTCGGCCAGTGACGTCAAATACTGCCGTTCCTGTTGGCGGCCCGAGGTTCATCGTCCAATTCCGATCACGCCCTTTTTGTTGGGCTTTTTGACGGTCATGACGTTAGGATTGATTTTTTGGATTCGACCCACCCGCTGCGTCTGCTGTGGGAAAACAAAGGTGATCTAGGCCACGTTGGCATTGCTCTCGCATCAACCGATCCAGGTCAACTCTTGCGAGAGTCTCACGCCCGGTGAGCCATTGATCCGCAAGGCCGACAAAGAAAACAACAACGACGGTGATCGCTGATTCGCGCCGGAATTGAGTTCCATTACAGACGCAGCCGTATGTCCCGCCCAGTTTCGTCGCGTTGTTCGTCACTTTTCCTCACGGAGTTCACACCCGTACTGACCCTCGCGGTACTCGTTCTCGCAGTCGAATCCTCTCAATCTCCAGCGGTTGGTTGAATCGATCGAGGCGATGCCCGATTAAAAGCCCGGGCAAAACAAGCGAAAAAACCGTCATGCGAGCACATGACGGTTTTTCTTACGTTGCCGACGTTTTACGTTGCCGACGTTTTGCTCAGAGTTGGTCCCTGAAACACGTTCAACAGGGCCATACGCTACCGACTTTATTCCACGCTATGGGTGCGAATCTAGAAGCAGAAATTCAAGCCCCCGAAAAACCCGTGGAGCAACAAGCCACTGTTGGAATTGATCCGTTCGATCTGGTTGACATCGGTGAAGTTGACCGGGATTTGATTCGGAGCCAATGCCAAGCCGGTAACCCCGATCAAGCGGTACCCGACGACCGCTCGGCAACGATTGCTGAGCAGGTAGCCAAGGCCAAGGTCCAACTCGCCTAGCGTCGCCAAATCATTCTTCGACGATGAAAAATCATAGGGCATGCCAGAATTCGGTCCCGCGTTGATATAGGAGACGAACCCTGTCTCGTCGGAAATGCGTTGACGGTGCCGAATGTGATTGTTGAAAAGCCCGAATCGAACACCGGAGATCAGTTGCAACCGATCGGTGACGAAATGGCTGCCGCGACCGCCGAATTGATAGCCCATCAACGTGTTCCGGCTTGTAATCCGGTAATCCAAACGCGTCGGAGCCGCCGTCGAAATTGCTGAATATTCGAAGACTTCATCGAACTCGAACCAGCGAGCACCGTGCAGCAATTCATACGAGGCGTTGCGGAAGAACAAGCCATTGAAATTGCCAACGTTGAGCAAACGATTGATTTCCAAATTGTGCATGCGGTTCGAGCGGCACAACTCATGGGCACCCGCGACATTGAAAACGCCTTGGACACTGGTTCCCGCGGGGTCGTGTTCGATCAGAGACAAGCCGTCCAGTACGGTGAACGGTGTATCGCTAATGAAAGCGCCGCCGCAACCGGAAAACAGACCCCAATAGCGAGCCTCGAATCCGCGACCACACGCGTTGCGAGTCTGGGCGAACAGCTCGACCCCGCCCAGGGCTGAGTGCGTGGCGTTGGTCGAGAACATCGATTGCCCTAGGCTGTTGCCGCTAAGTGCGATATCGTCCTCGTAATCGCGGAAGAAAACCAAACCATTCGCACCGAGCACGATATTGCGGGCATTGCGACCGACTCCGCCGATCGTGGCCACCCGAGCATGGGGAGGGCCGTAAGTCGAGTCGGCGAAGTAGGTGCCGTGGCCTGGGCGAGTGACGGGGCCATTCCAGACTTGTTCCGTTCCAGGATAATAAGGCCCTTGGTAATAATTCGCCCCCCCCTGAGGAGCTCCCTGGACAGACCCCGGCAATGCGGACTGGCCGTTTTGGTAACTGGGATTGAAATAACCGTTGTTGGTACCCGCTTGGCCATTGACGGCATTTGCCGACCCTGGCTCATAGCCGGGTGCCGATTGAACAGACGCTGAGCCGTAGGCGGGGCCCCAAGTTTGGCCGGGCAGGCAGTTTTGGGGTGCTCCTTGAAACTGAGGATACGGCTGACTTGGCACGTTTGGTGCTTGAGGAACTTGAGAGTAGCTTGCGGATGTTTGGTAAGCCCATGACTGATTCGGTGGCGAGAAATCGTTGTTGCCACTGACGGTCGGCATCCCCTGCATCACCGACCGGCCGTCAATCATGCCGGGGCGATCCCAGTTGGTTTGAGCCGTAGCGACGGACGACGCCAAGGTCAGCCCTAGCCAGGCCATGCTGATACGCCAAAAGCATTTCATTGGTTAACTCCTAAAGGTATTTTCACGTCTGCAACCGCGCTAGGTCGCTCATTGCGCGAAATTCGCAGATCAGTCAGGAACGCAACGCGACGTAGGATCATGCCCAACCCAATATCAGATGCGATCCGCACAATAGCTGCCGTTGAAATCGTCCCGAAAAGCCAACCAAACCATACCGTAATCAGAATTGGAACCCAAATTTTCAAGCTGCTGCTGGGACAACTGATTCAGACTGAAAACTTTATCAGGCGGTCGGCCGTCCGGACCATCACCGTAAAAACAAGCCTCTTCCTCGCTAAATTCGATGCGTACAGCACATTCGTCAAAGTTTCGCAGACGGCAGTGGCCAAGGCTTAGGAAGCGGTCGATCGCAGCAAGTTTGAAAGTTGGGGAATCGCCTCAGCGCCAGGAGATTGACCGCCACCAAGAATTCGTAAGGGATCGATCGCAGCAAACGTTGAATTCCGTGGCGAACTGGAGGCTAGAGACTACCCCCTACACGTTCGCGAACCATCGACGCCACCTCTGATTACACGCTGGCATCGGCAGGGGTAAGCTCGTTTTGGCACAATGCGATCAGGTACGATGCGATCAGGTCCGCGGGGCGCCACGCCTGTTTGGCTAAAGGGTGGTTTCGCAAAAAAATAAATTATGTTCCAATATCGAACAGTTTCTTGCGAATCCAGCATGTTTTCCACCTCGTTCCTCGGAGTTGTTCCATGTCCCTAGTCGCCGTCGCCATCACTGTGCTTGCGATCTTGTTTGTCGTGCTGGTGTTTCTCGTCGGGATCTACAACAGCCTGGTCAAACTGCGCAATCGTTACCAAAACGCATATTCCCAAATCGACGTGCAACTCAAGCGGCGTTATGACCTGATTCCCAACCTGGTGGAAATGGTTAAGGGGTACATGAAGCATGAACAAGAAACGCTGCAACGAGTGATCGAAGCCCGCAACATCGCCATTGCCGCCGGGCAAAAGGCTGCCGCCAATCCTGGTGATCCCAACTCGATGCGGCAATTGGCCAGCGCCGAAAGCCAATTGGGGGGAGCCCTTAGCCGTTTGTTGATGGTGGCCGAGGCGTATCCCGAACTCAAGGCGAATCAAAACATGATGGCCTTGCAGGAGGAGCTGACTTCGACCGAAAACAAAATTTCGTTCGCCCGCCAAGGGTACAACGACGCCGTCACGGAATACAATAACGCTCGCGAAGTTTTTCCTGCGGTGATTTTTGCCGGCATGTTCGGTTTCGGCCCCGCGCAATTGCTTGAAATCGAAAACCAAAAAGAACGCGAAGCTCCGAAGGTACAATTTTAAGAGCCTTTCCCAAAACCGTCAGCGGGCGTAAGCCGACCTGTCAGTGAGGGCTCGTTTTGGGATCAACTCTCAGTGTGTTCCGTCCGCTGGGCTCTTCTTAGCCGCGAACCGGGGGGTCGAATCAGATGGACTTTTTTGCTAGTCAGGAACTTGCTCGTCGCAACACCATGCGGCTGATCATTTTGCTGATCTTGTCCGTGATCGTCATCATTGGTTCGGTTTTCTGTCTGGTTTTGTTGGGATTCGCCGCTTTCAATCCCGATCGCGATGTCCTGAGCGATCCGTTCATCATCGGCCAAGCCCTCCTCTGGTCGACTCTGGGAGTTTCGACCGTGGTCGGCAGCGGGATGATGCTGAAGTTTATTGAACTTAGTCAGGGGGGCAAGGCGATCGCGGAGCTGGTCGGGGGGCGACGCTTGCTCCCCAACACAGTCCAACCGACCGAGAAAAGGCTGCTCAACATCGTGGAAGAAATGGCTCTTGCCGCGGGCATGCCGGTGCCTCCGGTCTATGTACTCGACCGCGAGCCGGGTATCAATGCGTTTGCGGCGGGCCACACGGTGAACGATGCCATCATCGGCGTCAACCGGGGGACCTTGGAGATCCTGAACCGCGACGAACTCCAAGGGGTCATCGGCCATGAATTCAGCCATATCCTCAACGGGGATATGCGGATGAGCCTGCGGATCATCGGATTGCTGCACGGGATCCAGGCGATCGCCTTGATTGGTTACATGCTGATTCGCGCGGTCGGCAATACGTCGTATCGATTATCCAGCGATAAAGATAACAAAGGTGACCCGCGCATCCTTCTGCTGGTCGCGGGAATGGCCCTGTTGGCCATCGGGTCCATCGGGCTGTTCTGTGCTCGGTTGATCAAAGCCTCGATTTCGCGGCAGCGCGAATTTCTCGCCGATGCCTCCAGTGTGCAATTCACACGGAATCCCCAGGGCATCGGCGGCGCCCTGAAAATGATTGCAGCCCATGCCGACCACTCGCGCGTGAGGTCGGAAAACGCGGAGGCGCTCAGCCATATGTTTTTTGCGGATCGGCTGGGAAAGATGGCCGCAGGGCTGTTTGCGACCCACCCCCCCCTACGCAAGCGCATCGAACGGGTCGAGCCACGCTTCAATGGCGACTTGACAGAGTATCTGCGGACTCGTGCCAAGGCGACGATCGGCTACGATGACGAACGTGAAAAATCTCCACCGGCCCCCGAACGCTCCCCCTTCGATCGGTTTACCCCCGAAATCGGAAAATTTCCTGGGGTGGGGCCTAAATCGCTGCATGGCGGCTTTCTGAACCCGATGTTGATCATTGCGGCGATCGGCTCTCCGACCGAAGACGATATCGAGTACTCTCGCGTCGTGATCGGTAACGTTCCTGATCGACTGCTGCGTGCCTGCCATGAGACCTTTTCCGCACGCTGCGTTGTCTTTGCCAGCTTGCTCGATCGCGACCCCGGGATTCGCCGTGGGCAAATGGAAATGATTCACCGCAACGAAGGGGAGGAAACCGTGCGGGAGACCGCGGCACTCCTTCCCTATTTGACCGAATCCGAAGTGCGGTACCGCCTGCCGATTTTCGAAATTCTTCAAGGCACACTCGTCGGCCTCTCCGACAATCAATACCGCCAGTTTCGCAAGACGCTGTCGGAGTTGATCGCCGCTGATCAATTGATCAATTTGTTCGAATTCTTTTTGCGGCACCATCTGGTGATTCACCTCGATCGGCATTTCGGACATGCGACGGCAAAAGAAATCAAATACGAAACTCCCGATCAAGTCGCGGGGGAAATCGGTTATGTCCTTTCCGTGTTGGCGAAAATCGGCCATGAAGCTGACGCCGAATCGCGGGCCGCCTTCCACGCGGGAATCAGTGGCCTCAAGCTCAGTCCAGCCCCCGAATATCTAGCCGAAGGGCTCAACATCGGGCAACTCGCGCGCGCGATCACGATCCTGTCGCATGCCAGTCCGCAACTCAAAAAAGATTTTCTCTCGGCCGTCGTCATTGCCATTTCTTATGATCGCCGCGTCACCGTGGAGGAGGCCGAATTGTTTCGCGCGCTGGCCGAATCCCTCGACTGCCCGGTGCCACCCTTGATGGCGACCCCAGTGGGTGACGCGTAGACTCGCTCCCAACCTCGCGAACGCCGCAACCCGAAGCGTAAGCGAGGGCGCGCTTCGGGATAGGCCCTCAAGCGGTTCGCCGCAAAACGCCCCCGCGGATTCGATTTCCAGTTCGCGAATCAATAACCTGCCAAAACAAGGAATTCCCAAATTGTGAAACGTTCCCACGGTTTCAACGTCCAGTTCGCGGCATGCTCCTCAATCCACGGTTTGGCAAACGCTGAAACGGCAGTCGGGAAACTCGGCCGCAAGCCGGTTGGATGCGACTTGAGCGTGCGACTGGCTGGCGAATATTCCGAAATAGCACGAACCCGAGCCAGTCATCTGCGCCGCGACGGCTCCGGTGTCCAGTAACCCGCGCTGGATTTCGGCGAACCATGGGGACTGCTGGCGAGCGATTTCCTCGAAGCGGTTGAACAAGTGGATGTTCGAAAAAGGAGGTTGCGCGAATTTTAGTGCTTCCAGCAGACGTTCGGGGGATCGCGGCTGCTCGGGCAATTGCAACGCGGCGAACATCGCGGCTGTACTGAGCCCGAACGGCGGCATCACCAGCAGCAACGGCATGCTGGTCGCGATGGAGATCGGCTCCACGATTTCCCCGCGGCCGCGGCAGACCGAGGTACCAGGGGACAAGAAAAAAGCGATATCGCTTCCCAGACTGGTGGCGATATCCACCAGTTCATTGGGAGTCAGTCCGAGTTCCCAGAGTTCGTTGGCCACGCTCAGCGCGGTCGCCGCATTGCTCGAGGCCCCCCCCAAACCTGCCTGGATGGGGATCCGTTTGATAAGGTCGACGCGCATGCCTAGGGGGCAGCCGGTACGGTGCCGTAGGTGGGCGAGCGCGCGGTAGATCAGGTTATGCTCCGCTGCCGGCATCGCCTGGGCGTCGCTTGCCGACTCGATGGTCTGGTTCAGTTCGAGACGGCTGTCGAGTACTGTGAAGGACAAATGGTCGGCCAGCGAGACACGGGACATTACCGTGACCAGTTCGTGGTAACCATCCTCACGTCGCCGCAGGACTTCGAGAAACAAGTTGATTTTTCCGGGTGATTCAACGGTCCGGGTTTTTGCTATAGTCATCAGAATCTTGCCCGGGCTCCGGCAACTAATCAAGTCAACAACCCATCGATCGTCTCCCAGCGCGACCGCGTTTGGCCGAGGAGAATAACAGCATGGACGAACACAATCGACCTTCATCGCCCATCCTAACCTGGATGAAGGGCTTTGGCATGGGTGCCGCCGATATCGTTCCTGGATTTTCGGGAGGAACGGTGGCCTTGCTGACCGGCATTTACCAGCGCTTGGTCACAGCCATCAGCCGATTCGATTGGGAACTGTTCCGCCTCTTAAAATCTCGAGATTGGCGCGGGGCGACACGGCATGTTGACTTTGGCTTTTTGTTGACGCTCGGGATCGGACTGGCCTGCGGTTTCCTGGTATCGATGTTGACGATCCATCGCCTCCTGAAATGGCCGGTGACCAGTCCGTATGTACTGGCGGCATTTATCGGACTGATCCTGGGCAGCAGCCATTTCGTGCTGGAATCGATTCGCCGCATCAAACGATTGCATGTCGGCGATTGGCTGCTGGTGGCTGTTGGTGCGGCCGCGGCGGCAGAGGTTTCCCTGCTGACCGCGCGGCTCGTTGAGGAACCGCCGCTGTGGTTCATTTTCTTGGCCGCAACGATCGCCATTTGTGCAATGATCTTGCCGGGAATCAGCGGTGCCATGATGTTGATGGTCTTGGGTGTGTACCAGTACTTGTTGGGGATCGGACACAAGGTGATCCATCGGGAGGAACTCGGCCACAGCCTGCTGGTCTGCCTCGTTTTTTTGCTGGGCTGTGTGGTCGGGCTCCTGGCGTTTTCGAAGCTGCTCCGTTGGCTGTTCGCCACGCGACCCGCGCCGACGTTATGCCTGATGTTTGGCTTGATGCTTGGCTCGGTCGTCCGTCTGTGGCCTTATCAAGCTGTCGGCGAACAAATCCCTGATCCCTCGGCGATCGGCCTTGTGGTTGTCGCCGTGCTGGCGGCCGCAGTCTTGATCGTGGTCACGCGTTACGCGGGCCAGTCGCGGCGGAGCAAGGGTTGAATCGACGCTCGACTTCAGCAAGCGAATCGCGCGGTGTCCTGCTAGCGCGGCAACCTTTGACGCGAGCAACTGAATTCGCTCGCAACGAATGAAGGCAGCGTCCGCAGCGAGTCTTTCATCAGCTTTCGCCGCGGTAATCAGTCAAGCGAAAGATTGATTTTTGTGGAGCGGGGAGTGCAGCCCCGAAACTGCGACGTTCGCGCAACCAGGTCTCGCAGACGGTGCGATCATCGACCAATTCTCGCGTTGCCGAGGCCGATGGGTAGCGGCGTTCGCCGTTCCCAAGGATCAGGACGCTGCCGCCAGCCGGTGCTTGATCGAGCAGCCACTCGATCGCCCGGAAGCGATTGAGGATCGTCTGCACTTTGGTGGGATCGGCGATGCCGTCGATGACGCGATGGAACGGCTCGTAGTTGGGTGGACAAGTCCCGTCGGGGGGGGCCAGGAGGATCCTATCGGCCGTCTTGCTCAGGACTTCTCCGATTCGCCGAGCCTCTGTCGTATTCATGTCGGGAGGGACGGAGGCGAGAACCCACAGTGGTCCCCGCGCGTGTTGCCGTACGGCGTGAATGGCCGTTGCGACCGGAGTCGACCGCCGCGCGGCATCGATGATGACGCGCGCGTCGCCGTGCGTGGGAATCGGTTCGAGGCGACCGACAATTTGCCCGACGGATTCGAGCCCCTTGGCGATTTCCGTAAGTTCGCACCCCAAGGCCAACCCGACGGTCGTGGCTGCGAGGCAGTTGTAGACATGTTGCAGGCCGATCATGGGGGTGGTTACGACGATAGTTTCATGACCGGCGGTAATTAAAAAGGTTTGCTCGCAGGGAGTCCGCTCGATCAATTTCGCGGTGACTTCAGCCGCCTGGTTGATGCCAAAGGTGAGCGCGGGTACTTGGAGGGTATCCAGTAACCTTTGCGATAGGGGATCGTCAGCGTTCAGGATGGCCATCCCGTGCGGCTTGAGATAATCCAAGGAGCGAGCTTGTATTTGCCGATAGGTTTCGTCGTTGCGCTCGAAGTTCGATTCATCGCGGCGGATATTGGTCAGGACCAGAATGTCGAAGGCCATAGCGTGCAGTTGTCGCTCGGCCAGCATCTGTGTTCCGATCTCCAGCACGCAGTGGCTGGAGTGATCGAGCACGGCATCGACGAGCCATCTGGCGATGCGCGGTGCCGATTCTTGATGAGGCGACTGTGCTGGGCGAGCGGCTGCTTCGGCGGTATGGTCGAGCGATGTCGACTTGGCGACGTGGCCTCCCGCAACTTCGATCACTCGCGAAATGAGTTCGCAGGTGACGGTCTTGCCATCGGAGCCGGCGACGCCGATCGTCGTCAGGAGCCCGGCCGGGTGACCGGCGAGGGCTTGGCAGATTTCGGCCAAGGCGCGGCGGCTGTCATCGACGATGAATTGAGGAATATCAACGGCCAGCAGTCGTTCGGTGACGATCCCGATGGCCCCTTTTTCGACAGCATCCAGGGCGTGGTCGTGGCCATCGTCGTCGGCCGACACAATGGCCACGAACAGGTCGCCGGCTTGGCAATGCGCGACGTCACCGGCACAGGAACAGATCAGCAGATCCTCCGACTTGTAGGGTACAGCATCGGGCAGGATCGATATCAGGGACAACCCGCGGAGGGCGGGCGATGGAACGGAATTCATGAGGCCTCCTTGCCTGACTGTCGCTGGGGTGGGAGTCGCGGTCGTTGTCCCGATCCAGCGAATGATGTTTGCTCGGTACCTTCCATGGCTACCGATGTTCATCGTTGCGGCATGATTGTCGCCTTCGCCCTCGAACTGTCAAGACGAAACCGCGAGCCGCATTCGGGACGCAAGCAAGAGCTGCACCGAATCGCCTTAGCATTCGTTCTCGCGCAAGCAACTCAGCCGACGACCGCCGGGCACGCCCGGTAGCTTTTCCTGCCAGCAATTCTGAAAATCCAGCGAATCCAGAAAAAATTGGTCTAAAGCAATTTGTTTTGTATCGTATAAAATGCGGCTCGGAAATTGGATAGTCCACATGTGCGGCGAACGAATGATCGAATTCGATCGCCGTATGTCCAGTGGGGCTTCAGTGGGTTACAGCCATTTGCCCCGGCGCTGGCAACGCGGCGTTGCGGCCCGAGTCAGGTAACCCGGCGAGATCTGATCCATCAGCGGCGTGGGATAGCAAACTTTCTCAGCGATTTCCTGTAGGAGCGAAGCGAAATTGGCAGACGGTTATTTCGATATCGAATCCTTGGCGAAGTATTTGCATTTGACCCCCGAGCGTATTCGCAAGATGGCGGAGCGGGAGCAGTTGCCGGGTCAACGGGTTGCTGGCGAATGGCGCTTTCCCAAGACCGAAATTTTCCATTGGTTCGAGCAGCGTATCGGCTTGGCCGATGAGCCTGAGGTCAAGCGGTTCGAGGAGGTTTTACAAGCTCAGCACACAGCGGCAACCGGTGATGCCTTGTCGATCAAAAGCTTGATGACCCCCGACGTGATCTGGTTGGACTGCCCATGTCGATCCAAGCCGTCGTTGATTCGCGAATTCTGCCAGCGGGTGGCGGACTTGGGCCACATTTGGGATGCGGAGAAAATGGTTGCGGCCATTCAAGCCCGGGAACAGCTCCATTCCACCGCATTGGAAAGCGGAGTCGCCCTGCTCCATCCGCGGCGTCCCCAAGCCGACAATTTGAACGAGCCCTTTTTGGCGTTGGCCCGTACGCCATCGGGGATTCCCTTCGACGGACCGCGCGGGATTTTGACCGATTTGTTTTTTTTGATCGCGTCCGACTCGGAAGCTTTCCATTTGCAACTCCTGGCGCGAGTGACCCGAATTCTCAGTCAGCCGGAAGTGATTGGTAGTCTGCGAGCCGCTCCGAACGCCGGCGCGATCCTCGACATACTACTGGCCGCTGAAGAGCTTGTTGTTTAACCCTCAAGAGAAAGGTAGGGAGACCATGGCAGCCGATCGAATACTCGTCACAGGGCAATTTTGGGAACGCGACTTTGCCGATCTCGTCCACGGCATCGGCAGCACTGCGGTGTTTCTGACCTGCCAGCGGATTGAACGGATGGAGTCGCTCGATCAACAGGTCAGTTTGGTGCTGATCGCTCAAGCTGGACGACAAACGATCTCGCAGGCTTTGGTCGATCGCATCCGCAACTTGGTGGGGCCGGACGTGCCGATCATCAACCTGCTCGGCAGTTGGTGCGAAGGGCATTTCCGCTCGGGCCAGCCCCTTACGAAGGTCTTGCCCCTATACTGGCATCAATGGACTGGCGGAGTGGCACAGCTCATCAGCCTCGCGAAGCAACAAGATCCTGTGCGGCAACCTCCGACTCGGCTGCTGGGCCAAACCGCGGTCGGCGTCAGCGCGCTCAGTCACGCCCAGGCCGACTCCCTCATCGATGCTTTGCGGTTTTGGGGTGCCGATGGTGTCTGGCTCGAGGAACGGGAATGGCAAGCCCAAACGGTTGCACCGCTCCGCGCGATCATCGTCGACGCGGACTCCTGCTCTGCAAGTTTACAGCAGCGCCTGGCTCATCTCCGCGAGCAACATGCCGCCGTCCCGCTGTTGATCTTGCTGAATTTTCCCAGAAAGGAAGATGTGCTTGAATTGCAAGGGGAGCCGCAAGTCGTTTCGGTGGCCTCCAAGCCATTCGATCTGGCACAACTGGGCCGCTTTCTCGGTTGCGTCACTGGAGTCCAACTCGTGAGCGAACCGGTGGTGAAACCAGGTCCGACAAGTCTGCGGCATCGACCGCTGTCGTCCGCTTCCGATCCCGCGCTGCCACCGACCGCCGCCGTTTGGGAAACATGATTGGACAGCAGCGAAGCAACGTGGCAAAACCAACTTTCCCGCAATCATCCGTGCAAACTGCTACCCAACGAAGCGAATCTGCAGGATCATCCGAAGCCTCGACCAGCACGGTCTGGACTCGGCTGATACGCAGCGCGTTCGGCCTGGCGGCGCTCGGCGGGATTCTGTTGTGGCTCGCGCAGCCGCCGGTGGGCCTCGCGCTATTGGCTTGGCTTGCTCCTGTGCCGTGGATACTGCTGATCGCCCAGCCCCAGTTGAAGACGCGACGTCTCAAACGGCAACTGTGGACGGCGATGTGGATGTACTGGCTCGTCTCGCTCTATTTCATTCCAATTCCCCATCCCCTACTGTGGATCGGTTGGCCGTTGTTGGCGGCCTACGAAGCCACGATTTATCTGGCATTCTTTCTGATCAGCCGTCATCTGGTCATCGAGCGGCGGTGCACGCCCTACCTCGTGGTCCCCGCCGTGTGGACGGGGCTCGAATGGCTCCGCACGCAAACCGAATACGGATTCGGGATGCTCAGTTTGAGTCATACCCAGTTCCGCTGGCCGATCCTGATTCAGATCGCCGATTTGGCGGGCGCCTACGGATTGTCGTTGGCAATGATGGTTACGGCCACGGGACTAGCCCTCGCCTGGCAGGCTTGGCACGGCGGGTCGGAGCGCGGTGCCGACGACCAACGCGTTGCGGAGGCCAGCCGGCAGCACGCCGTCGACCTTGGCCATGCAGCGTCTCCACACGCCCGCGCGGCGATTCCATTCACCCTGTGGCGGCTCGTCTTGCCTCTGTTAATCGCCGCGGCTCCTCCTCTACTCGCCATTGCCTACGGTGGGTACAAGCTCGCGGAGGCCGAACCGCGTGGGGAGGTGATTCGCCGCGCGCTTGTCATTCAAAGCTCGATCGACACGGTATTCCCCAAGACCCAAGCCGAATTGGAGACTGAGCAGCGGCGTCGGTTCCTGAATATGCATCGCTTGACGATCGCCGCGCGTGAAAAACACCCTGAAGCGGATGTAGTATTTTGGCCCGAAAGTGGCTTTTTATTGCCCCTGAGCTACGACCGTAGTGAAGATTGGACGCGCCGTGCACCCCCGGGCAACCGCACCGAAATCGAAGAGTACTTGTTTTATGCCACACAAAGCCGAGCGACTGAGGCGGATCCGTCTTGCCCCCCCCTCTTACCCATCGAGCTGATTAGCGGCGTGGGTGCCATCGACACCGCGCAGCAGCGACAATTCGGCTCCGTGTGGCAGTCGACCACCTTCGACCGCTACGACAAGAACGTCCGCGTACCGTTCGGCGAGTTCATTCCGATTCTCGAATGGTTCCCCTCCCTCGCGCGGTTCTCTCCCTTCGGTGTCGGTCTCAGCCGTGGCCAGGGACCGCGGCTATTCCGCTTGCCAGGAATCGAAAATGGGGACGGAGCAGGTGCGGCGGAGAAATCGGCTCGCACCGTGACCTTGTTGCCCAGTATCTGTTTCGAGTCGATGGTACCGCAATTAATTCGCCGCCAGATTGTCGCCGTGGAGCAAGGGCCCGCTGGTCAACATGTCGACTGGTTGGCGAACTTCACCGACGACGGCTGGTTTTTTGGCACCAGTTGCCTAGACTTGCATCTGGCCTGCACGGTGTTTCGGGCGGTGGAGATCCGCAAGCCCGTGTTGGTGGCAGCCAATACCGGTTTCTCGGCGGAAATCGATCATCGCGGTCGCTTGCGTCAAATCGGGCCGCGACGCGCCGAAGGGGAGTTGTTGGTCGAGTTAACCGCGCAGCCCAAGCGGTATTCCCTCTACCTGCAGTCGGTTGGAGAGTGGCCTTGGCGGATCGCGGCGGTGTTTACGGTCTGGGGGTTGGTGAGCAGCGTGATTGACACGCGGTGCCGCAGGCCGAAGTGAGCGACAACGGCATCGTCAGTATGGCAACGCGACCAAGAAATTTTTGGAATCCCGTCAGGGGTGTCCTCGTGTTGGCACTCGCTGCCGCGTCAGCCTTGTGCGTCCAGCGATTCGCAGCCGGTCAGGACACTCAGCAGCGTAGGGCCGACCTGCAGCAGCGATGTGACCGCTTGCAGCAGGAGACCACCGTGCCCGCTACGTGGCTGGCGGTTGCCTATCCCGATGGGAGCGAGGAGATCGTCGTCAGCGGGGTGCGGAAATTTGGGGCGGACCAGCGTGCGACGCCTGACGACTTGATTCATATCGGTTCGTGCACCAAAGCGTTCACTGTCCATTTACTGGCGATTCTTGTCGAGCAAGGCCATTTGCGGTGGGAGCAGACGATTGCCGAAGGGTTGCCCCAGGAACGGGACTCGATTCACGAGGCCTTTCACGGCGCGACACTCCAGCAACTCGTACAACATCGCGCCAGCCTGCCCGCCGACGCCAAGAACTGGCACGCCCACGGGAGGCTGGCCTTACTGGAGCGGCGTTCGCGAATCGTCCAGGACAATCTCCGCGAGCCCCCCCCCGAGCCCCCCGCCGATGGTTTTCGGTACTCGAATCTGAGCTATCTCGTCGCGGCGCGGTTCGCGGAGCAGGCGACGGGGAAGACTTGGGAAGAACTGATGCGGCGCGAGGTTTTCGAGCCGCTGGGGCTGTCCACCGCGGGCTTTGGTCCTCCCGGGGAGCGCAGGGCAATCACGCAACCGTGGGGACACGCTCTCAACAAGCTCGCTCCAGGTTGGCTCCCACTCCAAATCGACAACGCCGAGGCGCTCGGGCCGGCCGGGACCATGCACCTTGCCTTGTCCGATTGGCTGCGCTTCGCAAGGCTCTACGCAGGGGGCAAGAATCGCGACGGAGGTCAACGGATCGACACAACTCAACCAGGAAATGTGTCCGCGGAGTCGCTGCAGCGCATCATCACGCCGGCCTCCCCTAACGGCTACGCCAGCGGTTGGATCGTCAAGAGCGACGGTGGCGACGCGGAACAATTGGGGCATGCCGGTTCGAACAATTTTTGGTTCGCTACGATTCTGATCGATCGCAAGGCGGGAACGGTTTGTGTGGCGGCTGCCAATGGCTTCAGCGAAACGGTCGCCGAACGGGCCTCGCAAACGGTCCAGGAACTGCAACGGTCATTTCGGTAATCCCTTATGCTGTCGCCCCGCAAGCGAAAAGATTCGGTGTTTGTGGTCGAGTGGGCCAGTGGCGGCGGCGCCTGGATTGATGGCGGAGATTGGTCGGACGCAGACCTCTACTTGCGTCAGGGTTCGGCCATGGCCCAGGCCTTTGTCGAGGATCTCGTGGCGGCCGGTTTCGAGGTGACCTTATTGATCGACGCACGCAATCGCTATTCGGCGTTTAGCTGTCAAGCTAGGCAACGCTCGATCGCCAGCGCGGCTGAATTTTGGCGAGCACTGCGGGAGGAAGCCGAACGGGCCGATTGGTATCTTGTGATCGCTCCCGAGTGTGGCGATCGCCTGCTGCAGTGCCACGCGAGCTTGTCGGGCCTGGCCGTGAAATCCCTTTCGCCCGTCGGCGAGTTCTTGAAAACGGCCTCCAGCAAGCATGCGACTTGCGACCGTCTGCTCAGAGCGGGAGTGCAGCGTTTGCAGGGCATGATATTCGACGCAGGAGTAGACCCCTGGCCGCCGCGGCTGAAACCGCCCGTCATCATCAAACCCGACGACGGAGCGGGGGGGGAGCGTTTGCTCGTCGCGACGTGGGATGACCTTGTGAGGCCCGGTGCAGGCCAATGGCGAATCGAGCCTTGGATCCCTGGTGTGGCTGTCAGCATCGTCGCCTGGTGTGGACCGCGAGGCATCTGTTGGACGGTGCCCATGAAGCAGCGATTCGATCCCGCGACCGGTGAGTATGTCGGCGGAGCGTTTCCGTTGCCCGAAGAGCTTGCGCTGCGCGCCGAGCGATTGGCGGCAACGGTCCTGGATGCTCTCGGGCCGACTCAGGGGTATGTCGGTTTGGATTTGGTTCTTGCCGATGACTCGGCCGACGATGCCGTGGTGGACGTCAATCCGCGCTTGACGTGCTCCTATGTCGGACTGCGACAAATTTATGCCTCGAATCTCGCGGCGAGTTTAGTGCGGATTCGCCGCGGCCAAGTCGTCGAACTCGAGCGCAGACAAGCGGCACTAGAGTTTTTTGTTCTGGGCCCTATGGAAAAATCAAAATCCAGTTAAACTTTGGCGGGAGCATTTTGGTGAGACCGTCGCGGGGGGTGGACTTGTTGATCTCGCGTGAAGGAGCAAACGGTCGAGACCAGAAGAAGAGGTGATCCGCATGGGTGAGTTCGAGTCGTTCAAGTATCAACTGGATCGACCTCTCGACGTGAAGCTGGCGGAGTTCCAACGCAATGATCGGCTGAAGCATCTGATTTTTGCGGCTCAATTGACGCCGGTGCTGCTCGAAAAACTGCGGCGGATGGCCGACATGATTCGGCACATGTCGCGGACCCGCGAGGGGAATTTGCAGCTCAAGGGTTTGCTGGCCCACCGCCGCGCGATGTTGTACTTCACGCAACCGTCGACCCGCACGTTTTTGTCGTTCATGGCGGCTTGTCAAATACTAGGGATCACCTGCAACGAAGTGCGCGACACCGCCACGTCGTCGGAATCCAAACGCGAGTCGAAGATCGACTCGATCCGCATGTTCAGCAGCTATTTTGATGTGATCATCATGCGGACGGTGATCGCGGAATTCTCCGAATGTTGCGCTTATTTGATGAATCAACTCGAACTGCAGGAAATGCGTTCGGTGCCGATCATCAATGCCGGTGCGGGAGCTGACGAGCACCCCACGCAAGCCTTGCTGGATATCTACACGATCCTGCGGACATTCTCCCACGACTACAGCCGGGAATCGAAGCGGTCGCGGTTCATCGAATTGCAGGCCAGTTATCCGGAATTGATACCTGGCCCCGCGCGCAAAACCTACACCTTTTGCGGTGACATGGGTCGCGGGCGAACAGCGCGGTCGCTGGCCACCGTCCTGTCGCAGTACGAACACGTGCGGATGTTTTTCGTGACCCCGGAGCATCCGGAATTGGTCATGGAGCGGGCGATGATCGACAAACTCCGCCAGCGGGGCGTCGAGGTACACGAGTTTCATTCGCTCGACGCGAACTTCGAGGGTCATCCGATCCTTGCCCAAACCGATTGCCTGTACATGACCCGCATCCAACGCGAGCATAATTCGCCGGCCGTGGAGGCCGAGTTGGAACGGATTGACTTGTCCCCCTTCAAGCTGACTCCGGCCCGCGCGGCCGTGCTCAAGACCTACGCTCCCATCATGCACCCCTTCCCGCGGGATTCGGTTATCGGCGAAATCCCCACCGCGATCGATTCCGATCCCCGCGCGATGTATTTTCGCCAGGCGCGGAACGGGATGTGGATTCGCGCGGCACTGTTGGTCCACCTGTTCGACGCCGCCGAAGAATTGATGCTGCTCTACAGCCAATTTCGCGGTTAGCCTGACCAATGTGGCAGAAATTCGCCGGCAACTGGCGCAATAGCCGGAACTGGGTGAAAACGCTAAAATAGGGCCACTTTTAGAACCTTTCCGCAAACGAACTATCCGTCATGCACAACGTTAGCGGACTGCGGGCAGGTTTTTCGTCCGATTTTTTCCAGTCGCCTCTTACCGTGAAAGGCCACGGCTTGCCCATGGATAAATTGATTGTCGATATCGCCGAATACGTGCACCATCATCGCATTAACAGCGAGACCGCTTATCGCACCGCCCGCTGGTGCTTAATGGATAGTTTGGGTTGTGCGTTCCTCGCGTTGAACTACCCGAAGTGCAAACGGATGCTGGGCCCGGTCGTTCCCGGGGCACAGATGACGGGAGGCTGCCGCGTCCCCGGCACGACGGTGGAACTCGATCCGGTGAAAGCGGCCTTCGATATCGGGACGATGGTCCGCTGGCTCGATTACAACGACACTTGGCTCGCCGCCGAATGGGGACACCCCTCGGATAATTTGGGAGCGATTATGGCTGTGGCCGATTATCAGGCTCGTGTCCAGAAGCAGCCGTTGACGATGCGCGATGTGTTGACGGCAATGATCAAGGCCCACGAGATTCAAGGGGTCTTGGCGCTAGAGAATTCGTTCAACCGTGTCGGCTTGGATCACGTCTTGCTGGTCCGCGTGGCCAGTACGGCCGTTGCCAGTCAGTTGCTGGGGAACTCGATCGAACAAACGCAGAACGCCTTGTCGAATGCTTGGATCGATGGCGGCGCCTTACGCACCTATCGCCACGCACCCAACACGGGCTCGCGAAAAAGTTGGGCCGCTGGCGATGCAACCAGTCGCGCGGTGCGCTTGGCGCTGATCGCCAAATCCGGCGAGATGGGTTATCAGACTTGTTTGACCGCGCCCAAATGGGGATTCCAGGACGTACTCTTCAAGGGGCAGGACGTCGTTCTGTCGCGTCCGCTGGATGCCTATGTCATGGAAAACGTCTTGTTCAAAATTTCCTTCCCTGCCGAATTTCATGCCCAGACCGCGGTCGAGGCTGCCATCAAGCTTCATCCGCAAGTCGCTTCGCGGCTGGACGAAATCGAACGAGTCGAGATCGTGACGCAAGAACCGGGAGTGCGCATCATCGACAAGAAAGGACCGCTGCACAATTACGCCGACCGCGATCACTGCCTGCAATACATGGCGGCGATCGGATTGATTTTTGGCGAACTGAACGCCGATCATTACGAAGACCGCGTCGCCGCCGATCCGCGTATTGACGCCTTGCGAGACAAAATGGTGGTGCGCGAGAATGAGGAATACACGCGGGCCTATTACGATCCCGACCAACGCGCGATTCCCAACCAAATCCAAGTCTTCTTCCGCGATGGTTCGCATACCGAGGCGGTCGAGGTCTACTTCCCCGTCGGCCATCGCCGACGCCGCGACGAAGGTTTGCCACTGATGAAGGAAAAGTTCATCAAGAGCGTCGACCACTTCTTCGCGCGTGATGTCGCGGAAGACATCGTGTCCCTGTTTTGCGACGGCGATCATCTCGATCGCCTCCCCGTCACGCAGTTCATGGAACGATTCGCCAAGTCGCCGACGGCCGTCGAAAAGCTGTTGGCCTAGTCACGGGGCACCGCCCTTCCCTTTCCTGATCAACCTTGCATTTCGTGTAGCGTTATGGAAATCAACTCTGCTGACTTTGAAAAATTGGGGGTCTTTTACCTGGGGCAAACGGTGGACCTCGATCAGCCGGACGCTCCGGGGCAGTTGCTGTTGTACGATTCTAAGGACTTGACGACCCATGCGGTGGTATTGGGGATGACGGGCAGCGGCAAAACGGGGCTCTGCATCGGCCTCTTGGAGGAGGCCGGTATCGACCGGATTCCTGCGATCGTAATCGATCCCAAAGGGGATATCGCCAACTTGTTGCTGACTTTCCCTAATCTTTCGCCGGAAGAGTTCGAGCCGTGGGTCGATCCTGGCCAAGCCACGCGTGCAGGGCTGACGATTCCTGAGTTCGCCGCCAAAGAGGCTGAAAAATGGCGGCAGGGCTTGGCGCGATCCGGGCAAGGGGTTGAGCGCATCCGCAAGCTGCGGGAGACGGTCGATTTTCGCGTCTACACCCCCGGCAGCACGGCAGGGCGGCCACTGACGATCCTCAAATGTTTTTCGGCCCCCCCCCAAAGTGTCCGCGACGACAGTGACGCGTTCCGCGAGCGGATTTCGGCGACGACCTCCGGCCTGTTGGCTTTGCTGGGCGTCGACGCCGACCCGATCCGTTCCCGCGAACATATTTTCATCTCCCAGATTTTGCAATGGGCGTGGAGCCAAGGACGCAACCTCGATCTGGGCGGCTTGATCAAGGAAATCCAAAATCCGCCGTTCAAGTCGGTGGGAGTCATGGATCTGGACTCGTTTTTCCCTGGCAAGGAACGAACGGCTCTCGCCATGACACTCAACAACCTGCTGGCCAGTCCTTCGTTTGCGGCTTGGATGCAGGGGGATTCGCTCGACATCAATAAACTACTGCATGACGATCAAGGGAAACCGGCTATCTCGATTTTGTCGATTGCACACCTGAGCGATGCCGAGCGAATGTTCTTCGTCACAATCCTGCTCAACGAAGTATTGGCGTGGGTCCGCACGCAAGCCGGTACGTCCAGCCTCCGTGCGATGTTGTACATGGATGAGGTCTTCGGCTTCTTTCCGCCGGTACAGAACCCGCCGTCGAAGTTGCCCATGCTGACCTTGCTGAAGCAAGCTCGCGCGTTCGGTTTGGGAGTCGTCTTGGCCACACAGAACCCTGCTGACCTCGACTACAAGGGACTCGCGAATATCGGGACCTGGTTCCTGGGCCGCTTGCAGGCCGAACGAGACAAAGCCCGCGTGCTGGACGGTCTCGAGGGGGCGGCAGCCGCGTCGGGAAATTCGTTCAAACGAGCTGAGCTCGACAAATTGCTATCGGGCCTCAGTGCGCGGCGGTTCCTGATGAACAACGCTCATGAAAGTCACCCTGTTGTCTTTCAAACTCGCTGGTGCATGTCGTATCTTCGCGGTCCGCTCACGCGACAGCATATTCAACAGTTGACGCAAGGTAGCGGCGAGGGGACTACTAAGGTCTCAGAAAGTCCCGCTCCCGTGTTTCCCCCCCCGCGCGAAAACGTCGTTGCGGCTGCCGACACGAATACCGCCGGCGTCAATCCCCGGGAAATGGTCCCCGCCTCGATTCCGCAGCATCACTGGGAGTTCAATTGTCGATTGGCTCGCGGGGAATCGCTGGTCTACGAGCCCGGCGTCTACGCGCGGTGCCAGGTTCGCTACACGAGGTCGACGGCGGCCTACCGTGTCGACCAATGGGTGGAAACGCATCGATTGCTTACCGGAATCCCCGAACGGACGACGGTCGACATGTGGGATCAAGCCCAAGTGCTGGAAATGGAGCCGACCTGGACCGATCACCCCGAGGAGGATGCTCGCTATGTCGAGCCCGTGTCCCAGCTGATGTCCGAAAAGAAATTCGAGGCCTTGGCCAAAGACTTGAAGGAGTATTTGTACCGGCACGAGCGATACGAGCTCTACTTCTGCAAGGAAACCAAGACGTACTCGCAACCGGGGGAAGCGCTCGGCGATTTCAAGTTTCGTTTGGAGACGCTCGTCAGTGAGACCCGCGACCGCGAGACAGAAAAACTGCGTGAGCGTTTTCAAAGCCGCTTCGATGCTGTTCAGCTTAAAATCGAACGGGCCGAAGCGACGGTGCAGCAGAAACAGAAAAACGTCAGCAGTCGCCGGTTGGAAACGGTGCTCGACATCGGCACCTCCATCATGGGGGCCTTGCTCGGACGCCGCAGCGGCCGCGCCATGTCCACCACCGTCCGCGGGTTGGGGAGCGCCTCGAAGGAAAAAACCAGCGCGGCCATCGCCGAAACTCGTTTGGAAGACGCCAAACGCGAGCTGGAAGATCTCGAGCGCGAGTTCAATCGGCAAATGGCAGAAATTGCTGCCAAGACCGACGTGAATCAATTGACGATCGAAACGATCACAATCCCTCCCAAAAAAACCGATATCGCGGTCGAGGAATTTTGTGTGGTATGGGTACCGAGAATCATCACGACTAACGAGAGAAAACGATGAGAATCGCTGCGTGGTTAGGGGCTTGTGTCTTGTGGGCCGCTGTTTGCTTCGATTCGGCTTCCGCTCAATCTGCAACGCAAGAATCCCAATCAGGGACTGGACCGACTGCTGCCCAGATTCAGTCGTTTGCGGAGTCCCTGACGGAGGTCAAGTTCGTCGGGAATTTCACTGTACATGGTCGCGATAACATGGCGCTGGCTAAGGAGGAGTATTTCATCCTTTCGGCCAAAAAGTTGCCTGAGGGAGATGCCTGGGTCATCACCGCGCGGATCAAATACGGCAATACTGATTTGACAGTCCCCATGACAATGGACGTCAAATGGGCCGACAAAACCCCGGTCATCACGGTCGATCAGATGACGATCCCAGGTTATGGCACCTTCGATGCCCGCGTTTTGGTTCATGATGGCCAATACGCGGGAACTTGGCGGCATGGGGAGATCGGCGGCCACTTGATGGGGCGTATCGAGAAATTGACACCCGAAGAATTGGCCGAACTGAAAAAGAATATTGGCCGCCGGAAAAAATCGGACCAATAAGAGGTTGCCCATGCGGCCTCCTCGGGGCTGCGCATCCGACACCTTAGTGACGCTCCGCAGGTATCGCCGCACGTCGATGGCACGGCTCTCCTGGATGTGTGCGGAGAAACGGTTCGGGACCGCCAAAAAAGGTGGAAAAACCGGGCTTTTTGGCAGGTTGTTCCCCCAGTACGGCGGTTGTGAGACGGGGGTTTTTTTGATAAAATAAGCGAGTATTTTTCAGCCGTTTTCGCTGGCCAGTTTTTGCTTGATTCCGACACCGCTGCGGAGTCGAAACTTGGCCTTTTTTTTGTTGGCTAGGCCCGCCCGATGTTGGAGTGCGGGCCGTGAAGGGAACCCACTTTGTCTACCGATCCTAACTCCGGTAATCTGCCTGCCGATCCAGGGGACGGCACGAATCGTAACGAAGTTTTCACCGAACTGCCGATCGAGGAAGAGCTCAAAGACAGTTATCTGACCTACGCGATGAGCGTCATCGTCTCGCGAGCGCTCCCCGATGTTCGCGATGGGCTCAAGCCATCTCAACGGCGGATTCTCGTCGCCATGAACGACCTTAATTTGTCGCCCGGTGCGGCGCGAGTCAAGTGTGCGAAAATCTCCGGCGATACCAGCGGTAATTATCACCCGCACGGCGAGAGCATCGTCTATCCCACGCTGGTCCGCATGGCTCAAGAATGGAACATGCGGTGCGTGCTCATCGACAAGCAAGGAAATTTCGGCTCAATCGCGGGATTACCCCCCGCTGCCATGCGTTATACCGAGGCCCGGTTGAGCCCGTTTGCGGCGATGATGCTGGACGATCTGAAACTCGACACCGTCGACTTCATCCCGACCTACGACGAGCGGCGCACCGAGCCGGTGGTGTTGCCCAGCAAGTTCCCTAACCTATTGGTAAACGGCGCCAGCGGGATCGCCGTCGGTATGGCCACGTCGATTCCGCCGCATAATTTGGGCGAAGTGTGCAACGCGCTGGTGACCGTGATCGACAACCCGGAAATCTCGATTGACGAAATCATGGAGGTGTTGCCCGGCCCCGACTTCCCGACCGGCGGCATCATCTGCGGCCGTTCGCATATTCGGCGCGCCTACCAGAACGGTCGCAGTACGATTGTCGTTCGCGCCCGGTGTGAAATCGAGGAGGTCAAAAAGAACCGCAGCCGCATCGTCGTCTCGGAGATACCCTTCCAGCAAACCCGCGATGCAGTGGTCGAAAAGATCGCCGCGCTCGTGAAAACCGACAAGATCAAAGGGATCTCGGGAATCAAAGATGTCAGCGATCTCAAGGAGCCGGTCAAGCTCCTTATCGAAATTCGCAGCGACGCCGATCCCAACGTCGTGCTCAACCAGCTCTACCAGTTCTCGCCGCTGCAGACATCCATCTCGATGACCTTTCTGGCGCTGGTCGATGGCAAACCGCGCGAGCTGAACATCAAACAATTGCTGGAAGAGTTCCTACGGCATCGCATGTCGGTCATCCGCCGCCGTACGCAATTCTTGTTGGCCCGCGCTCGGGAACAGAAACACAAGGTCGAGGGTCTGATCCTGGCCCTGGCCGATATCGACCAAATCATCAAGGTGATTCGCCAGGCGAAGACCCAAGCAGAGGCCAAGCAAAGTCTGTTGAGCATCGAGTGCCCGGCCTCCATGCTGGAGCGAGCCTTGGGCGAAGACGGCTTCAAAGTCTTTCAGGAAGAGCGGGGTGAAAAACCCATCTACTACCTCACGCCGGTGCAGGCCGATGCGATCTTGAAAATGACTCTGGGTCAATTGGTCAACCTAGAGCAGGAGCGATTGGTCGAGCAATTCAATGGCCTGCTCGGTGAAATCAAGGAGTACGTTCGCGTTCTCGGCGATGATGCCAACATCCGGGCCATCATTCGCCAGGAATTGATCGACATCCGCGACAAACATGCCGACGAGCGTCGTACGGAAATCAGCGGCGAAGAGGTGAGCGAGGTCGTTGACGAGGACCTGATCGAAGAAGACAACATGGTGGTCTCGATCAGTCATCGAGGCTACATCAAACGGACCTCGGTCAGTACCTACCGGGCGCAGCGCCGCGGCGGCAAGGGGATCAAAGGGGCCAAGATCGAGGAAGAGGATCCGATCGAGCACGTCTTTGTCGCCAGCACCCATGACTTCTTGCTCTTCTTCACCAGCAAGGGCCGCGTGTTTTGGCGGAAGGTGCACACCTTGCCCGAATTGTCCCGCGAATCGCGCGGGCGGGCGATCATCAACTTGATCCAATTGGAGGAGGACGAAAGGATCGCCGAATGCTTGGCCATCCGCGACTTTTCGGCAGAAAATCAATACCTGGTGATGGCCACTCGCGAGGGCTTGGTCAAAAAGACCCCGATCAAGGCTTACGGGCGACCCCGCAACGGCGGAATTATTGCAATTAAGCTCCGCGAGGGTGATGAACTAATCGACGTGGCGGTCGTCAGCCAAGGCGAAGGGATCGTCCTTTCGACCGCCCAAGGGATGGCGATTCGCTTCGACGAAAGCGATGCCCGCCCGATGGGACGCAACACCAGCGGCGTCCGCGGCATTACGCTGGGCGAGGGAGATCAACTCGTCGGCATGGTGGTGGCCGATCCTGAGGCGACGTTGTTGACCGTTTGTGAAAATGGTTATGGAAAACGGACTCCGTTCGGACCGCAAACGACTGCTGACAATGGCGAAGAAGACGAAACCTCGAGTTCGGCCCGCTACCGTGTGCAACGGCGCGGCGGCAGAGGGGTGCGGGACATCAAGACGACCGAACGCAACGGCAAGGTGGTCAGCGTCCTGCCCGTCAAAGACGACGATCAAATTCTGCTGATGACCTCCAAAGGCAAAATCCAGCGGATCAAATGCGGGGATATCAGCGTGATTGGCCGCAATACGCAAGGAGTTCGCATCATGTCTCTCGACGAAGGGGATACTCTGGTGGCAGCCGTCAAGGTGCCGCCCGGCGAAGACAATGGAGACGATGCTGGCGAAGAAGCGTCCGAGTGATCGTGCATCATTCCGGGGGTTTTTAGCAGACCGCCGGGTTGCGGGTTCGCCGACTTCGACGCTGTGATATTTTTGCGGGACGGTTATGGGCGGTAACTTTCCTGCAGGCAAAACGTTAGCCTGGGGCAGTTCCCTGACGGGCTGGCCAATGGCAGGTCGAAGACCATGCGAATCGATGTTTTCCCCTGTTCCTAGCGAGACCCGACATGGCCTGGCGAAGTGCTGTCCACGACGACAACGAAACCTTGCATCCCCTGGAGGTATCTCCGTTGCAGGCTCGCCGCGAACGAGTCTTTCTCGTTTTGGCCGGGATCTTCCTGGGCTCGATGACCATGTTGAATATCCTGGGCATCAGCCGCTTTATCAAACTTTATGAATATCCTTATCGACTTGCCGATGGGAATGTCTGGAGTATCACATTCGCCGTGGCGATAGGAGTTCTGCCGTATCCGATCACGTTTTTGTGCACCGATTTCATCAGTGAGTTTTACGGGAAGCGCCGCGCCAGTTGGGTCGTGACCGTCGGCCTGCTTTTGAATTTTTGGGTCGTCTTCATTCTGTGGATCGGTGGTATTCTGCCCGGCACTTTCGAAGATCCGGAATTGGCCGCGCGCGGGGAAACGCCGTTTTTGCAAATACGGAGGTTGGCCTTCGGTGCGGTGTGGGCCTCGATGGCCGCCTACCTAGCTGCTCAATTCTGCGATGTCTACGTGTTTCATTTTTGGAAAAAGCTAACGCGCGGCCGCTGGTTGTGGCTCCGTAACAACGGCTCGACGCTGGCCTCGCAACTGGTCGATACGGGCGCCGTGATTTTGATTACCCATTTTTTTGCCGTGAAGTTGACGAGTCAGCCGAGTGTGCCCGACTGGTTGGAACTGGCGGTGTTGATTGGGACAGGGTACGCCTTTAAGGCCGCGGTGGCTCTGCTCGATACGATCCCCTTCTACCTCGGTGTAAAATGGCTCACGCAATATTTGCAATACGATCCAATTACCGAAACTCCGCTGAACGAGCCCCCTGCCCTGCCATGAATCTAGGCCGCCAAATCGCAAAGGTTTTCTTGCCAGGGCTCGTTGCCTTGGCGATCATGTTGGGCGCACGCGTCCTCGTCGGCCAACAAACTAAGGTCAGCAAGGTCGATGTGGAAACCATCAACGGGGATACTGTATCGGGAATTTTGAGCAGTATCGACAGTTCTGGGCGCGTCGCGCTCGAGGATGGCCGCACGTGGCCACTAGCCGATCTGTTGAGCGTCGCCATGAGCCCAGCTCCGATTGCGAAGACGGTGCGAGGCGTGCAGGTCTACCTCGTCGATGGCGGCCTCTTGAACGGCACTGCTGCGACTTTTACTGGCGAACGCTTGCCGATCACCGCCGCGGCCGTGCGAGCAGAATTGCCCCCAGAAATCGTGCGAGCGATCATCTGGAAGGCCGATCCGGCAGTTACGGTGGCTCGCGACAATCCGCGCTCCGATTCGGATCGGGTCGTCGTCACGGGAGAAGCTCAGCCCGTGACGATCGATGGGGTTATCGAAAGCTGGGACGGCGAGCGGCTCAAAATCGAATACGAAGGCCAATCGCGGAGCATTCAGGCTGACAAGGTCTTGGGCGTCGTGTTCGCCGATCTCAGTCGTCCCCCTGCGGCTGGATTGCAGGTCGAGGCCCACTTTGCCGATGGGTCGCGGATCGTGGGGGCCTTAGAAGTGTTGACGGCTCAGAAATTGGTCTTGAACGTACGCGGCGTACCGATTGCCGCCGATCCGGCTCAGCTGTCACGGTTGGAGATTCGCACCGATCGCCTACGATATGTCGCGGACCTGGAGACTTTGGAGTTCGAGCAAAAGCCGATTTTCGCACCACAGCGCGGTTACCGGCGGAACCGCAGCGTGGAGGGAAATCCTCTGCGGTTGACAATGGTAGACGGATCGGTGCAAACCTTTAGCCGCGGGCTGGGCGTGGCGGCTTATGCGAAAATTACTCTGGCTAATACAGGAAACTTTAACCGGTTGGCCGGTTGGGTAGGGATTGATGCCGAGACCGAGGGGCGCGGCAATTGCCGAATTTTGATCGTCGGTGATGGCATCTTGCTGCTCGATCGCCAACTCATCGGAGGTCGACCCGCGGAAGCGTTCGCGGTAGATATTTCAGGAATGTCGCGAATCGATTTGATCGTCGAACCGGGGGAGCTGTTTGACCTGTCCGATCACGTATCGTGGGGTAATTTGCGTTTGCTCAAGGTCAATTGAGCAATGTCGACCCCGGCTCGCGCGATTGCGTTGTACACCGCAAGCTTGATCTCCCCTTTCGAGTGAAATCACTCTCCATTCGGAATCGCCGCATCAATCTCCCGGCAACTCGCAGCGGCAACGAAACATCTTAGGGAATAAAAAGGAACTGAGAGAAATAATAGAAATATAGAAATAAAGAGACAAGAAATAAAGAGACAGGCATTTTTCGGACGAGCTGATGGGCGGGTTAGAGCCCGGGCTGGTTGGCACCAGGTCGGGAAGGTTGCGGCTTTGGGCCGCTTACGCTGGGACGCTGGAGATGGTGTGATGCAAAAGGCACCGGCCTAGAGAGAGGGAAGAAGTTGATCAAAATGCGAAAGCCGTTGAAGTCTCCGAAAGGCAATACGGCGACCCGCTCCAGCGATGCCGAAAGCCTTTGAAGGTGGCGGAATTCTCTTGCTGGCTGGTGCTCCTGGCTGCGGATTCTGGGACGGCGGGCCTTCGGACTTCAGGCTTGGTACGGGGCTTTCGGAAGGCGGGCTCAAACTCGGTCCCTCCCAGCGTTGCTAAGTTAGCGAAATCGCACGCTTTTTGGGGAAGGCGGGACAAACGCGGTCCCGTCGAGTTCTTGCTTTTGCTCATGCTCAGCTTCTGACCGTGCTCCTGCTGTTGTCGGAAATAATCGGCCAGAGATTGCCAAGCTTTCGAGGCCTGTTTCGCCGACACGGGCTACGGAGATGCCGTCGCTAAGATGTGGCGGCAGCTACGGAGAAGCCAGTCCGCCCAGCGCATTGTCGACGTGGTGGACACCGCGCCGGTGGGCGATCTCCTTCAGCCGTGCGGCACGCGTCGCCATGTAGCTGCCTAGCAGACGCGACTTGCCCAGCAGCTTTTTCACGCGCTCGCCCCAGTACTCCGCGCTCGTCCCCAGCCGCTCCAGGATCCCCGCCACTTCCTGCGACACCCGGGCCTTGCCCGTCCGGTACAACCGGCTCGTCCAGTCCACC
>CALDHM010000069.1 GCA_937941455.1 uncultured Pirellulaceae bacterium
CGTTTGATCCAATGCCGGCGGCCGGAGTTCAACAAGTGCCGCTCCCAGCCCCAACGTCGCATCAAACGGTCGCTGATCCGCGAATTCGTGATCTCGCACAGGATGGCATCGCTCCGCTTACTCCAGGCAATTACATCCAAAATCTGCATGGCGAGATACAAATTTCGGAAACTCGAGGCGGCGCTAGATTCCACGTAAGCCAAATTCAGATAGTTGCCATGCCTGATCGGTTGATTGAAATAAACCCGACAGCGGTCGTCTCGCCTCGTTTCATGACGCCAGCCTCCAAACCACAGGGCCTCTGAGGCTGAAATCAACTTTGGCCAAGGCCTGAACTGAATCCGCAACAAATCGCCACCACTGGTTTCGACAAAACCATAGCGCTCGCGGCCGGACCATGAAAAAAGTTCGGCCCAAGAACGCAACTCGCCAAACCATGTTCGCGACATGGCCCCCTACCCCTCCTCAGGCTGCTGGGCTCCCTTACTGAGTTGAACCCCCCACATGACGAGTCCCAGCAGCAGCAACGATACGACTAAAATCCCCAGTAAAAACTCGTTCATCCGATGCAACGGAGCCAAATAACGCCAAAACGGTTGCCACCGTACAATCGTGGCGAGGGCACCAAGCGACAAGAACGGCCCGAAGGCAAAGGCATTTTGCCCCGTCAGAAAAAAATTGAACAAGGCGACGATTACCGCCGTGCATGCCGCACAAAAAAAGGTCGGCAGAATCGCTTGCCATCCCAAAAACGCTCCGATCATGATCATGAGCGTCACATCGCCAAACCCCATCGCTTCCTGGCCCATCGCCCAGCGGGCGATGATCCTGACCGCCCAAATAAGTCCGCCACCAAAGGCCATCCCCAGCAACGCACCGAATACGCTCTGCAAGGTGACTCCGCCGCGAAACCAAATCCAAGCGTACAGCACCGACAAACCTAGACCCACGCCCAGCCACGCCCAGACCACCGATTCCGTTGTCCGCTCCCGCATCCGCAGCTTACAGACCGTGCGGCGACGGGGCCGAAAAATGGAAAACCACATGAGCCGCAATCCTGCGGCCACGCCGTGCCGGAGCGTGCAACGCTTGGGCAACAACGCCCACACCCACAGCCAACAAATCAGCAGACCGATCGCAAAGCCGCGCCAATCCGACAACCAAGTCGCCTGCTCGATCGACTCGGGCGACAAAAAGTGGAGCCGTTCATAACTCGGTCCATGGACAACGATCGGCAACCGTGTTTGCGGGGCCACAGCAGCAAACCCAAGCGCTGCCAACGTACCCGGAATGGTAATTGCATCAGGAATCGTTTGCTCGTCGAAATCGATAAACGTCGCCGCCACCAGCAGGGTGACCAACAAGAACTGTGCCGCATACCACCACTCGGCCTCGCCCGCTGCCAAACTCAGTCGCGGTTCATCCAGCAAGCCACCACCAAGGTGCCAGCGGTAGAACCAAACGGCAAACATCGCCAACCCCAACTCGATCAACAGCGGCCGAATCCAAAAGCCTCGGCCGAAAACACTGGACTCCCGACGGCGCCCGATCCACCCCACGATCGGCAAAAAATCAGACCAGCGACGAGGCCCCACCTCGGCCGGAGGTGCGGTAAATGGCGAAATCGGCCTGACATTGAAATAACACAACTGGTAGATGGCCCAATTCACCACCATGCCGACGATCGCACCGAACACGAACAGGAAGACGGCGGCTTGCACAATCAAGATTCTCCTAGGCGTGGTCAAAGGGGTCCGGCATCGTCTTTATCGACCGCGAGCCACCACTGCACGATCTCTTCGGCAATCTCCGGAATCGATCGACGATCGGTTTTGACCGCAAAATCCGCGCATTCGGCATAGAACATCGCGCGTTCTTGGGCGACGACCTGCAATTCGTCTGCGAGGGATAACGGCGTCAAACGGGGACGAAGTGAATCCGACGCCGAATCCGCCTGGATTCTGGCCTGCAACTCTTCAGAACACGCCTGAAGCCAGACACCGTGACCTGTGCGACGAATCAACTCGCGATTCTCCTGCCGCAGTATGGCCCCGCCTCCCAACGCGACAACCTGCTCGTTTCCCGCTGCCACTTCGTTCAAGGCCGCCTGTTCTTGGTCACGAAAATAAGGCTCGCCATGTGTAGCGAAAATCTGAGCGATCGACAGCCCCTCTCGCTGCTCGATCAGTCGATCGAGATCGACAAACGGCCAATCCAAGCGTTGGGCCACCACTGGACCCACGCTGGACTTGCCGCTCCCCCGCATGCCCAACAAATACAAATTTCGCGAACCAGTTCCCGGCAACTTCGCTTCCCTCAGAGCAGCTTAGGGTGACGAATAACTTTCGCCCCGCATTCTAATAGCGAGCGGCACTCGTGGCACGTTTCAGTTCATCCCGCATCAACTGGCGATCGGCCTGCAATCCCGTGAACAATTCAAACTGCTGCGCCGCTTGCCGCACGAACATATCGACACCGGTTTTCGTTCGACAACCGGCCCGCCGAGCGTACTTAATCAGCAGCGTTTGTTCCGGATTGTAAATCGTATCGAATACGGCGACCCGCGAATCCAACCAACTTTCGTCGAAGGGCGACTCGTCCATATCGGGATACATTCCCACCGGGGTGCAATTGACCAGCAGATTGAAATCGTGATTCTGCCGCGCGACCCAATCGATCGCTTTGCATTTGATTTCGGCCGCCAGTGCTTCAGCCTTGGTATATTCCCGAGTCGTCACGGTCACTTTGGCCCCACGTTGCAACAAGCCGATCGCAATGGTGCGCGCTATCCCCCCTGCCCCGAGAATCAAGACCGATTTGTCGGAAAAGGCCGATGGGGAGCGCCAGTCGACCTCGTACAGTTCCCCGATGACGCTCAAGGCCGCCTCGATATCGGTGTTGTAGCCGAATCCGTTTTCGCCGCGGAAGATCGCCGTGTTCACCGAGCGGAGGCTGGCCGAAATATCATCGAGCACGTTCAAGCATTTCAAGATCTTCTCCTTGTGGGGCATCGTGACGCTCAGGCCCCGAATCCCCAACTCCGGACAATGGCGAATGAACTCCGACAGATGCTCCGCCGGAACGCGGAAGGGCAAGTAAGTCATATCCAAATTGTATTTTCGCAGCATCGCATTATGGACGCGCGGACTATAGCTATGCGCGACGGGGTCAGCAATGACCCCGAGCACAGCCGTATCGCGATTGATCCCATCGTAGTTGTATTCATCGCGCAGAACCGTGTAGCTGATTTGCCCGGGAGCGACTTGGCGATCGTCTTGAAAGGAAGCGTAAGTCCACGGTGCGCCGAATTTGCCGCAGAGTACTCGCGACATCAAGCCCATCTCTCCCATGCAGAAGGCAACCGTCGGGATTGTGGCATCGCGCACCAGTCGCAATACGCGCAAATTATCCATCGGGTTGTTGGCCAAGGTCGCTATCTTCACCACATCCGCATTGAGGGTGGCCAGTCGCCTGTGAATCTTTTCCAGATCTTTGGGAGTCTCTTGGAAATTGTGGTAGCTGATGATCCGCTTGGTCGACCCGTAGCGGGGAATCTTGCTCGCGATGTCTTCTTCTAAATCAACGTATTCCGCCCCGTTGGCAATCGCCGTCCGCAGCAGCACCAGTCGATCTTCTTCGCTACGCATCCACCGCCCCCCCTCCTCGGGGCGACGGCAAGTGACAATGATCGCGGCCTTGCGATTCGCGAACAGACGAGTCATGTCTACGGGACGCCGGATGTAGTCGAGCCGCAACTCCACTAACTGAATACCTTGCTCCACAAGGTAGTCGTACTCCGCAAGCATCATTCGGTGCCGTCCACGTCCTATGCTGACACATATCATGGGAGTGTGTTGATTAAGATAAGCCAAACCGATCCCTTGCCCGAGTATCGAGCGGAATGGCAGTTTTTCTGACGTGAGTGAGGGTGTCGAGAACCATTCTCGAGTTTCCTTTCATCATAATTATCGCGGGCTGATTCAGGAACCTGCCCTGATTCTCGAATCCTCCAAAATCCGGCCAGTCTCCTGAATTTCGACTTGCCATACGCCCACAGCGCTGTCGCAACAAGCTTCAACCCGTCCCAGCCGAGGCGACTCACCAAGGTCGGCAACAGCAACAGCAAGGAACTGTCGAACGCGCCAACCCAAGAATCTCAACCAGCCGCCCCAAGCAAACGACTCAAGGTGTCACAAACCAGTTTAACCATTCGCTTGAATTCAGGATTCGACGCCTGCATATGCCGTTGATTGATTTCCAACTCGATACCCAAATAGTCCATCGCTGGAAACTGTTTTCTCAAATAAGTCGTGAAACCATCGGCAATACCCAAGTACGGATAATTCCGCCGTACGCGCCAGCCGTAGGGGTTTTGCTTCAATTCGGCAGACCAACTTTCGCAAAATCGTTTCTCCAGCTTGCGCCGTGGATCATACAGCAATCCTATATCGGCATTTCGAATCTCCTCGCCGAGTTGCGGCGTAAACGAATGCAAGGACAGATGCAGCACCGGCCGTCGCACTGCGATCAACCGCCGAATCTCCTCCTCGACTCGATTTCGATGATTGAGATAGTAAGTCTCGATCAAGTGCTGCTTTTCTGATTCGCTCAAGTTTCGAGAAAATTCCGAGAAAAGTCGCGGGTGCCAGAGCGACCGATTCACCTCGATCAACAACCGAGAGATCGAGGTTTGAAACAGCGGCGCCCGAAAACGGCATTTCAGAGCCTTCCCTAACGCGGCTGTCCCCGGATCCCAACCACGATGCGACTCCAGCACATCCTGATGGCCGCGAAACAAACGCCGATACGCGGCTGGTACCTCGTGCGTCGCATGTTCGCATGACAAAACTAATGACGCCGAAATAATTTTTTCAATGGTCGATCGCATTCGACTACCGGCGAAGACTCAAGGGGGAAGTTGACAAGCAACCAAGATGATCGGCTCCCAAGGTGTATCGCATCATCAGGCTTTGTGCTAAAACCCCGTCAGCCGCGGGGGGCTCGCCCGTGTTTCTCGCGAGAACCGGACGCTCACGCGTTCCGGCGAATGGTTTTGGGACAAAGCCTAATATCTCAATCAACGCGCGAAGTTACGAGAGCATCTGATTCATTTTCAGGCATTCGCAGAGCTCTCGATACACGTCAGGTACCGAACGAGCACCGTGGTCGTGTTTTGCAAGAATCCGGCGGGAGAGCGGGCCACGATCGAGAATCACATCCCAGGCCGCCTCGGTCTCAGGCGTCAAAGCCTTCGGCCCCAACTCCTGATGCACCATATTCCGCCAACTCTGCCAAACCTCGCGCAACGTTGCACCGCGTCGAACCCCATATAGATCGGCTAGTTCAGGAGATGAAACAACCGCCTCATCGGCCTTGACGATGGCCTCGACCAGCAAATCCGCCAGCGGCGTGACTCCGACCCTTTGCTGCCGGTGGTAGCTCGCAAGTCTCTCCGACGTCCAGAGCTTTAAAACCGCCCCGATCATCTCGCAGATGGCCACATCGGCAACCACACATTCCTGAACGTCGAGGACGCGAATCTCGATAGCTCCGCGATCGAAGCGAGCGATCGCTCCGCGCGAGTTCAAAAAAGGCTGTTGCAAGATACCTTCCGGGTCATGCGGCGCGATATCGGCGTACAGTCGCTCAAAAATCTCGCGATGGTAATCGGCTTCCGTAAAGATCGCCTCGGGGACCACACGCCCGGTCAGGGACGGGACACGCCGCGAGTTGTGGCGGTAGACCTCCATGCGATAATCAAGCGATTCTTGCCGTCGCCCGTCGGCAAACGGCGAACTGGCCGCGATTGCCGGCAACAGTGGCAACACCAAGCGAATGGCGGCATGCAAACGGCCGAACTCTTCATCGGATGCAAACGGCAGATTGAGGTGCGCACTTTGCAGATTCGCCCAACCATGACCGCGGCAATCGAAAATGCGATTGTAGGCTTCATACACGGGATTGTATTCATGCGGCCAGAGCTGGAGTTCCCGGAGCGGATCCATCCAGGGGTGCATGGCGGTCGGCATCAACCGTGCTCCGAATCCCGCGGCGATTTCATTGATGGTCTGCACGTTCGCTTGAAATTGTTCGGCCAATCCGTGCCACGACGTTGCTGGACCATTGGTTTTGATCTCGATCACATGCAGAGCCAATTCGTTCGACCACGCAATCGGTCCGTTTTCGAAGTCGGATACGATCGCCCCGGCGGCGCGCTCCAAAATTTTGTCGGCGATCGGCCTGACATCGAGCGTGGTCGTATCGACCAGCATGTATTCGAGTTCGACACCGTATCCTTGGAATAACCCCAAGCGTTCCATCCCATGCGTCCCTTCTAGAAAAATCGCGACTTCCGCTGTTCGATGCGACGCAGGAAGGTCCCCATGATGCGGAGATAGAGTTCATCCTTTAGCACTTGATCCTCGACCCCCGCGTCAATATTTGGATTGTCGTTGACCTCGATCACGTAAAATTTGCCATCGGATTCCTTGATATCGACACCATATAAACCATCGCCGATCAAGTTCGCCGCCTTGACCGCCATTTTGACGGCTTTAGGCGGAGCCCAATCGATCGGCATCGTCTCGAAGCGGCCGTAGCGATCGTCCCCTTTGTCCCCATGGTTGATGATTTGCCAGTGCCCCCGAGCCATGAAGTATTTGCAAGCGTAGATCGGTTGCTGATCGAGAACGCCGATTCGCCAATCAAACGTCGTCGGCAGGAATTCCTGAGCGATGACCAGGTCGGAATCTTCCAGAAATGTCTCGATTTTCGCATCGAGTTCGGCTTGATCGTTCGCCTTCACAACCCCCTGCGAGAATGCGCTATCGGGTTTTTTAAGAACTACTGGAAACCCCAACAACTCCCCGATCTGGGCTACATTCCGCTCGTGAGCCACCAGTGTACGAGGGATGGGAATTTTATGCCGCGTCAGCAACTCGGCTAAATAAACCTTGTTCGTGCAACGCAAGATCGACTGGGGATCGTCGATGACCACCAACCCCTCCCCTTGGGCCTTGCGCGAGAAACGATAGGTGTAGTTCGTGAGGCAAGTCGTATCCCGGATGAACAAGGCATCAAACTCAGCAATCCGCCCGTAATCGTCCTTGGTGATCAACTCGGCCGACATATTCAGCGATTCCGCCGCGCGGATAAACTTTTTGATCGCTTTTTCATTCGATGGCGGGTGGGTATCGTCGGGTCGAACCAGAATGGCAAGGTCAAACCGCGGCCCATTTTTCTTGGTCCGAGTCGAACGACGACCCGCAAAATGTTCTTTTGCGGCCTGAATTACAAACGGCCAATGGGTGGGTGGGACTTCGTTGCCAGCGATCGAATCGATTTTTCGCAAATGCCAACGGCCTTGAGTGCTCCGCGTAAACTCGGCACGCAGCATGGGGCTAGGAAACTGGTTGAACAGGCTCAGGGCCAGTTTGTGGTAACGCATCGCGAGGTTTTGGCCGAAGTAGATGCTCAACTCGAATTGATTCGATTTAACCGACGCCAAACTCTTTTGAATCAAATCGTCGATTTCGTCGGAGACCATCCGAACGACCGCTTGAGTTTTGAAGTCGCGTACTGTCGCCACGTTGGGGATGGGTTTGTGCCCGCGGGCCTCGGCCAACAACGACACGTAATAGCCTTCGCTCTGATAGCGATAGGATCGGCACAGGTTGAACACTTTGACACCCCGGCGTTCCGAAAACGCGGCGTCGGTCAAATACACCATGGCATCGACGACTTCCGCTCCGGATATCTCTGCGGGCCAGTCGTCCGGGTTATCCGTAACGATCAAGACTGACATAGGGGCAAGTGACTCGGTTGCACAATCATCAAGTTCGCATCATAGGTCAAGACGCCTAGCAATATCGCGCAAATCAGGCGATCAAAATTGACTTCGTAGTAATGGTCCCTGGCAAACGGATTGGGAATGTAAGGATCAGCCACGCGCGCCCGTTTTGTGCGGCGGTCCTCTCCGCAAATCACGACAAAGTGCCCGGTAGGGGTGCCCCGAATGTCGTCGGGCCGCATGTCGCGCTGCCGTTCGCGGGGTGCTTGGTAAAGGTAAGTTGCACTGAGCCCTGTCAGGATCGGAATTTGCCTTTCCAAATAATAGCGTATCAACGGTTTATTCAAATCGTGCATGCAAATTTCCCCGCCGGCACGAATGAATGCCAAATACGCATCCATGGCCAAACTCAGCTTGACTCCGATTTTGATTTCGCGCTGTTGCTCGAGTTTCTCCACCAGGTCCACGACCGGGACCCGATCTTGAGGCAGGTAAATCGGATCACTGGCGCGGGAGTCAACGGCCTGACGGAAGTCGAACCAGGAAGGATCGAAAATTCTGAGATTGTACGTGTAGATTTTTACGCGGTAGCCACGCTTTAGAGCTTGACGACCCAACAAAACTGCCAGCGTACCACCATCATCCAAGTGCGGCGTTTCTTCAATCACGTCCGTCAGGGGCCGATCGTCCCCAAAAAAATGGTAGACCGCATGCAGACAGGTCGGCCCACAGGTTAACTCGTTCGGTTGCGGTAAAATTTTGAATTCGCTTAATGCTTTCATCCCTGGAACGATCGAGGTGCAGTAGCTCCTGCCGACCATGGGCTCATCGCCCAAACCGTTCGGCGCCAAACCGAAATTCTAACGCCTCTCTTGATGGTCGGTAATGCTACGTTCCAGGTTCAAATCCAAACCAGCCGAAATCTTGCCGACATCGTCAACTGCGGCGATCGCGCCGCACCCTTGAATAAGTGAGTCGGCTCCCGCTTTTCCTTGGATTGCTTGGTGCAAGTCAAACAGCGCTCGCGCCGCACCCTTTGCTTGCCAAGTAAGGCACCACCAGCAGAGACGCCGACTATCGATGACGATTGATCATGTTTTGCAGGGCCGCTTTTGGCTGTGCGCCGATCATCGAATCGACAACCTGGCCATTTTTGAACATGAGAATGGCGGGGAGGCTCGAGATACCATACTGCTGAGCGACCATGGCCTCAATGTCGACGTTGACCTTGCCGATCTTGACATCTGTATATTCTTGCGCCAATTGATCAATGATCGGCCCGATCGCTTTGCACGGCCCGCACCAGGGGGCCCAAAAATCAACCAAAACAGGAACGTCCGAATTCAAGACTTCGGTTTCGAAATTTTCGTCGGTGAAGCTTAACGCCATCGCAGGTCTCCTAGGTCATATGGGTTTAACTTGAGCGATTGTAGCGGCCTGCCCTTGATCGTCAACCATTGGCGAAAATGCGCGGTTTTGGCGGGCATTGTCGCAGTTGACAGTTTTTGCTCCGGTGGCCCGAGAAACGGTATCGCACGCCTGCGGCAGGCACAGCCCTGCCCTGCTCGCTATTGAATATGATCTTCGAAGCAGCAAATCGTTACACGAATCTACGAGCTGCTTGCAACCAATCATCATCAAACGGCGAAGGCATCCACAACTTGTTTGGGCGCAGGTTCATAGGCCAACGGCTCGATCGAGCTCCCGGCCCGCCCCTGACTGAGGCTTCTCATCGCGTTGGAATAGCCGAACAACTCCGCCAAAGGCGCGTGCGCCTCGATGACCGTCATCCCCGAATGGCTGTCGGTGCTGGCGATTCGCGCGCGGCGCTGGGCCAGGTCCCCGACGAATTCCCCATAGAAATCATCGGGGGTCGTGATGGTCAATTTCATGACAGGTTCCAGCAATACTGGGCCCGCCTGGTTGAGCGCTTTTTCGAAGGCATCAGCGGCCGCAATGGCAAAAGCCACGTTGTTACTGAATTCATTGAACTCGATATCCAAGACCAAGACGCGTATTTTCGACAACGGAAAATTGCCGATCGGCCCCCCTCCTGCTGTGCGTGCTCGCAACTCCTCGAGCATGGGCGGCACTAACTCCAAGCCAATTTTCTCCGGCGGCAGACGGTTCAACACCGGAATCTTTCCGTCCTCGGATTCGAAAGGCTCGACTCGAATTTTGACCTTGGCAAACAATTGCTGTCCGGCCACGATCCGCTGGCATTCGCCGACCACTTCGACCGGATTGGCGATCGTCTCGCGGTAACTTACTCGCGGCTTGTGCACCTTGACGTTTAACTTGAATTCACGCAGTAGTCGATTGCGGATCACCTCCAGATGGAGTTCTCCCATTCCAGAGATCAAGGTCTGACCCGTTTCTTCGTTCTCGCGAGCGTTGAAGGTCGGGTCCTGGCGTTTGAGCATATCCAGGACCTCGCTCAATTTTTTTCGATCGGCTGTCGTTTCTGGCTCGATCGCCATCTGGATGACGGTCTCGGGAAACTTGATCTGTTCGAGTTGAATCAAGGCGCGAGTATCGCACAGAGTATCGCCGGTCACCGCATAGCGCGGCCCGATCACTCCCACAATTTCCCCCGGTCCGGCTTCCTCGATTTGGCCGTCACGCTCCTTCTTCGTAGCATGAATTTGCCAAAGCTGCGCGATGTTTTCCTTCTTATCGGTGGACGGGCAACTGGCACGACTATTGGCCTTGAGCACTCCCGAATAGACGCGCACCCAATACAGGTCCCCGGTTTTTGCGGGCAGAATCTTGAAAACCAATCCGCAAAACGGTTCGTTCGGGTCAGGTTTGCGAATCTCGATCGCATTTTTCTTGGCGGGATTGGTCCCCTCGACTGGTGGGCGATCCAAAGGGGACGGTAAGTAGTCTCGTACGGCATTGAGCACCGATTGCACGCCGATGCCGTGCAACGCCGAACCGCACACGACGGGTTGAATTTGCCCCGCCAGCGTCGCCTTGCGAATCACTTGGCGGATGAGTTCGATCGGGATCGGCGATTCATTCAGCGCCAATTCAGTCATTTCGTCGCTAAACGTGTAAAGCTGCTCCAACATTTGTTGCCGATCGAATTCGGCCTCGTCACGCAACTCTTCCGGAACAGGTGCTTCATATACGGTCTTACCTTCGTCAGCAAACTGCAGGAACTTCAATTCGATCAGATCGATGACACCGCGGAAGGGATTGTTCACATGGCTCGGTCCCTCGCCGACAGGGATTTGAATCACAAGAGGATCAGCCCGCAGCCGGGTTTTCATTTCTTCAACGACACGCCGAAATTCAGCCCCTTCGCGGTCGAGTTTGTTGATGAACGCAACTCGAGGTACTTGGTAACGATTGGCTTGCCGCCACACCGTTTCCGACTGGGCTTCGACCCCCTCGCGAGCACTGAACACGACCACCGCGCCATCCAGCACCCGCAGGCTGCGTTCAACCTCCGCGGTAAAATCGACGTGCCCAGGAGTGTCCAGCAAGTTGATATGCACGTCGCGCCAGTCAAACGTCACGCAGGCGGCGTAGATCGTGATGCCTCGCTTTTGCTCCTCCGGATCGTCATCGGTGGTCGTCGTACCCTTATCGACCATCCCCACGCGATGTTTGACGCCGCTGAGGAAAAGCATCCGCTCGGTCACGGTTGTTTTCCCCGCATCGATATGGGCGATGATGCCGATATTGCGCAAATTTTGAATGTTTCGCTTTGACATGGTTCGTACTTCAGTTAACCGCGTGCTGTCCGGGAAAACCAACCCGATCGGCGACCATCGACTCCCGCGGACGCTTGTTCGCTGGGAAACGAACCCGCGATGCGAATCGGTCGGATCGCCCACACCTCTCGAGGTTGCACTTTTTGGTGTGCCCTAGAGTTTGCCAGGTTAAGCTCCGAATAAGTCGAAGTTGTGTGTGTCCCTCGCTCACGCTTCGGGTTGCGGTAGTCTTGTGCTTCTCTCGCTCAAGCTTCGGGTTACGATTTTCGCATCTGTAGGTTTGGGTTGGGATGTCCGTCTCTGACGCTTCGGGTTACGGTAGTTGTTGGTCTCCCGCGCTCACGCTTCGAGTTACGTTAGTAATGCATTTCTTTCGCTGACGCTGCGGGGTACGAAATTCCTCACTGGCACTTCGGGGTTCAATTTTTTGTATGAAAATCAGAATCGGGAAATTTCAATAGCTAGGCAGCGGATTCCCGTTTTTGTTTTCGACCAAGTCCTGGGCTAGTTAGGCGCATAAAAAAACCGTTTTGCGGGTATTCACAAAACGGCCGTGATCGCGAGCGTGACTACCACGCAAAGTGAGCGAACGCCTTGTTGGCTTCCGCCATTTTATGGGTATTTTCCCGCTTGGTGACTGCAGCCCCCTCCTTGTTGTAAGCGGCAATCAGTTCATCGGCGAGTTTCAAGTAGGTCGGCCGCCCCTTCTTGTCCCGCACGGCGTTGAGAATCCAGCGGATGGCCAAAGACTGCTGACGCTGGCGATTGACCTGCATGGGAACCTGGTAAGAAGCCCCCCCTACACGCTTCGAGCGAACCTCGATCATCGGCTTGACATTTTCGACTGCTTGCTCAAAGACCTCGATCGGGGACAAGTCCGGTTGGCGGCGGGCAATCTCATCGAGCGCCCCGTAGAACACGGACTGTGCCACAGTTTTCTTGCCGTCCCACATCAGGCAGTTGATGAATTTGCTGGCCAACAACGATCCGTATTTGGCATCCGGCCGAAGTTGCGTCCGACTAGCAGTAATTTTTCCCATAAGAACGATGATTCCGAATAGTGTCTGTTTTGGGGTCCCTAACTGTCCACGCTAAAAAATACCCGTTACGGTTTCTTTGTACCGTATTTGCTGCGCGCCTGGCGACGCTTTTCGACACCCAGCGTATCCTGGGTCCCGCGCACGACATGGTAACGAACACCGGGCAAGTCACGCACGCGGCCACCACGCACGAGGACGATTGAGTGCTCTTGCAGATTATGGCCTTCCCCCGGGATGTAGACGGTAACTTCTTTGCCGCTCGACAAACGCACGCGGGTGATCTTTCGCAGGGCCGAGTTGGGTTTCTTGGGGGTCATCGTCTTGACTTGCAAGCACACGCCCTGCTTGAACGGACATTTTTCCAAAACAGGCGATTTTGAGAATCGCTTTTGGGGTCGCCGTTTTTTACGAATCAGTTGGTTAATGGTTGGCATGAGTCTGTCGATTGAGCTTTCTAGCAGCAAAAGTGGATTGATTTCCGGACTAATTAAATTAGCGATTTCCGGCGGGAGGTCAACGCCTAACGCCGTTTTTTCGCGAAATTCACGGTTTTTGTGGCGACGACACCAATCCCCGGCCAATGACCGGGCGGGGGCGGCTCGTCGCCAGGCCGCCGCTCCGTTTGTCGCCGGCAAAGGTTACTCTGATTCTTCCGTGCGGAGTACGCCGCCGTCCAAACGGTCGATCAATTCCTTGAACTCGGCCCAACGTCCGGTAACCAGCAGCGCTGCTTGTTCTGGCCAAGTCCCTGGATCGTGGACGCTGAACGCCGGACCAGCTTCATCTAAAATGGCTCGCAAGGTCCCCGTGTCAGTGGTGGCAAGGTCTGTCCACGAAACGATCCCCTTGGCTCGCATGATTTCGGCGATCTTGGGACCGATCCCTTCGACGATGGTCAAATCATCCAGCTTAACCGGCCGCCCGATAATCGCGGAGGCTACCTGCAGGTCGAGACGTGGTTCCTCGTGGCGAGCGGTCGCGGTTTCGACGACGCGCGACGTCTGGCTGCTGCCGCCATCGCTGGCCGCCCGAGAATCAAAGTTGGCCGCTCCGCTCAGGCGGTCGGCATGGGCTTGCTCGGCTGCCGTGCGGGATTCTAACAACGGGAAACTAGCCTCGAGCGACTGCGTCGGTGCCGCAGCGATCTCACGCATCGCCTCGAGGTTGTATTGAACCTCGGCATCCTGGAAGGTTCGGAAGCCAGTTCCGGCTGGAATCAGGTGGCCTAGAATGACGTTTTCCTTCAACCCAACCAAATGGTCGACCTTGCCGGCCAATGCGGCCTCGGTGAGCACCTTGGTGGTTTCCTGGAAGCTCGCCGCCGAAATGAAGCTGGAGCTTTGCACCGCGGCCTTGGTGATGCCCAACAGCTGAGCCTTGCTGGTGGCCGGCTTGGGCTTGGTTCCCTTGGCCGGTTTTCCACCTTCGTTCTCGATGCGAGTATTTTCTTCCTCGACGTAGTCGCGGCGAACAACCTGGCCCTTCTTGAAGCTGCTGTCACCCGGATCGGTGATCTTCAAACATTTTTCAAGGTCTTGATTGATTCTCCTCAGGTCGAAGCGGTCGAGCACCATGCCGGGAAGCAGATTCGTATCCCCCGCCGATTCGACTTTCACCTTCCGCAGCATCCGCGCGATGATGACCTCGATGTGTTTGTCATTGATCTCCACGCGCTGGCTGCGATAGACGCTCTGGATTTCGTGGAGCAAGTATTGTTGCACGGCTTCCTCGCCCGACACTTCCAAAATGTCATGTGGGACCAACGGGCCCTCGACCAATTGAGCACCAGCCTTGACGACATCGCCGGTATGTACGCGGAAGCGTTTTCCGGGGGGCACCAGATGCTCTTTCTCGATGCCCGCCTCTTCATTGCGAACAATGATGGTCCGCTTGTTTCGCTTTTTCTCGTTGAGGATGTACACCACACCGTCGATTTCGGACAAAACGGCCGGATCTTTGGGCTTGCGGGCCTCGAAGATTTCGGTGACGCGGGGCAAGCCCCCCGTAATGTCGGTGACCCCCGAAGCCTCTCGCGGCGTTTCGGCAATCGTCGAGCCTGCGGAAATCATTTGTCCCTCCGCCACCAAAATGTGGGCACGCTCGGGGAGGTAGTAGACGTCCAGCGTCTTGCCATCCTTGTCTTCGATCACGATATTCGGATGCAAATCGCTGCGCGAATCCATGATCATACGGCGGATCGTACCGCTGGCGTCCCGTTCCTCCTTCATCGTCTCCCCTTCGACGATGTCTTCGTAACGGACGCGTCCCGTGACCTCGCACAAGATGGGAATCGCGTGCGGGTTCCACTGGCACAGCATCGTGTTCGGCTCGACGACCTGATCGTCGCGCACATTCAAAATAGCCCCAGCGGGAACCTTGTGGTTTTCCAATTCGCGGCCACGCTGGTCGAGGATCGTGATCTCGCCGTTGCGGTTGAGGACGACCGTATTCCCCTTGTCGTTGGTCACGTAATTGACCCGCGTCAGGCGAACGATCCCCCCTTTCTTCGAACGTTTTTCACTTTCTTCAGCCGTCGTACCGGCGACACCGCCGAAGTGGAACGTACGCATCGTGAGCTGTGTGCCCGGCTCGCCGATACTTTGTGCGGCGATGATCCCGACCGCCATTCCTTCTTCCACCAAATCGCCCGTCGACATATCCATGCCGTAGCAAAGTTGGCAGACCCCCAGAGTTGCCTCGCAGGTCAACGGGCTGCGAACTTGAATTTTTTCCAAGCCCATCTCTTCGATCTTGCGAGCGATCTCCAACGTGATCAGCTCGTTCTCACGAACGATCACTTCGTCCGTGATCGGATTGACGATGTTTTGGCGAGACACGCGCCCTTTGATGGCCGTGGCTAGACGGACCTCGACCGTTTCACCGCGATAGATGACCCCTTTGGTGATGTAGCGGGTCGTACCGCAATCGTGGCAGGTGATCACGACGTTTTGAGCTACGTCGGCCAATTTGCGGGTCAGGTAGCCCGAGTCCGCAGTTTTTAACGCCGTATCCGCCAAACCCTTGCGGGCACCGTGCGTCGAACTGAAATATTCGAGAACGGTCAGACCTTCGCGGAAGTTCGCCTTGATCGGCGCCTCGATGATTTCCCCTGTCGGTTTGGCCATCAAACCCCGCATCCCGGCCAACTGGCGAATCTGTTCGACGCCACCGCGAGCACCGGAGTGGGCCATCAGGAAGACCGGGTTGACATAGCCCGTGCCGCCACGGTCGTCGTGCTCCATCGCTTGCATCATGTTCTTGGTGATCTGCTCGCGGGCATGTGTCCAGATTTCCAAGACCTTGTTGTACCGCTCCTGGTCGGTAATGACCCCGCGTTCGTAATTGCGACGATACTTGAGCACTTCCTTGTCGGCATCCGCGACGATCTTTTCCTTGGAGTCGGGGGTCACCAAGTCGTCGGTCGCGAACGACAATCCGCTGCGGAAGCTTTCGCGGAATCCCAACTGGTTCATATCGTCGAGCAGTTTGATCGTGGCCCGGCGCCCAGAGATCTGGTAGCAATCGGAAATAACCGTCGAAAGGTCACCCGAGCGTAGCGGATAGTTGTAGAAATCCATGCCCGACGGCAAGATGGAGTTGAACAGAATCCGGCCGTAGCTGGTGGTGATGATTTTGGCAGGCACACGCTCTTCGTCGTTGCGACGCTCGTAACGCCCCCCCTCCAGGCGAACCTGGATTTTGGCGTGCAGCGTGATGACGCCTTGGGAGTAGGCCAGTTCCGCCTCGGCGAAGGATGCGAAGCACATCCCCTCCCCTTTTTGCCCCGGCAACATCAATGAGATGTAATAGCAGCCCATCACCGTGTCCTGCGATGGACTCATGATCGGTTTGCCGTTGGACGGGGCGAAGATATTGTTGGTCGACATCATCAGCGTGTGGGCCTCCACCTGCGCCTCGATCGAGAGTGGCAAGTGAACCGCCATCTGGTCGCCGTCGAAGTCCGCATTGAAACCACGGCAAACCAGCGGATGCAAATGGATCGCGTTCCCTTCAACCAGAACCGGCTCGAACGCCTGAATTCCCATGCGGTGCAACGTGGGAGCACGGTTCAGCAGAACAGGATGGTTTTGAATGACTTGCTCGAGAATATCCCAGACTTCCTCGTCCTTGCGCTCGAGCATTTTCTTGGCGCTCTTGATTGTATCGGCGTGGCCCAATTCCTTGAGCTTGCGAATGATGAAGGGCTGGTACAGTTCGAGCGCGATTTTCTTCGGCAGGCCGCATTGATGCAGTTTCAAACGCGGGCCCACGACGATCACACTCCGCGCCGAATAATCGACCCGTTTGCCTAGCAAGTTCTCGCGGAAGCGGCCTTGTTTCCCCTTGATCATGTCGGTCAAGGATTTGAGGGGGCGATTGCTGCTTCCCAACACCGGCCGTTTGCAGCGATTGTTGTCGAACAGAGCATCGACCGATTGTTGGAGCATCCGCTTTTCGTTGCGAATGATAACCTCCGGCGCATTGAGATCGACGAGTTTGCGCAAACGGTTGTTTCGGTTGATGATCCGGCGGTATAAATCGTTCAAGTCGCTCGTGGCGAAGTTCCCCGATTCCAGCAGCACCAGCGGCCGCAGATCGGGAGGAATGACTGGAATCACATCCAGCACCATCCACTCGGGTTTATTCTCGCTGTCGCGAATCGCCTCGACGATTTTCAAGCGATTGGTCAGGTCTTTCTTCTTTTGTTTCGAATTGGTCGTGGCCAATTCGGTCCTCAACTCGCCGCTGAGCTTGACCAGGTCGAGGCTGGCGAGCAGATCGCGAATCGCTTCGGCTCCCATACCGGCCTTGAAGCGGTTGTCGCCGAAATGAGCCTTGGCTGCGCGGTACTCATCCTCAGTCAACAACTCTTGTTTGACGATTTTTTTGTCGGTGCCGGGGATCTTTTCCCCTTCGATGTCCCCGGCGTCAGTAATGACGTAGTCCTGAAAGTAGATGATTTTCTCCAGGCTGGTTGTTTTCATATCCAGCAGGTTACCCAAGCGACTGGGCATCGCCTTGAAAAACCAGATATGGACGACCGGTGCCGCCAATTCGATATGGCCCATCCGTTTGCGTCGCACGCGCGAGTGAGTCACCTTCACACCGCAGCGGTCGCAGATCATCCCCTTGTATTTCATGCCGCGGTATTTGCCGCAGGCACATTCCCAGTCCTTTTCGGGACCGAAGATCCGTTCGCAGAACAGGCCGTCTTTCTCGGGTCGGTAGGTCCGATAGTTGATGGTCTCGGGCTTCTTGACCTCGCCCATTGACCAACTGCGGATGTCCTGTGGTCGTGCCAGGCTGATCTTTACCGCCGCGTAGTCATTAATACGATCATAAGAGGTGTCAGCAATCGCCATGTGCACCATCTCCTTCGAAAAACAAACCAACTAACCCAAACCGTTACGCGCCGCAGTTCCGCTTCCTTGCGATCTAAGTCCGCCGTTTCTCCAGTTGCATGTTGAGGCCCAACCCGCGGATCTCGTTGGTGAGCACATCGAAGCTCGCCGGCGTTCCCGCCTCGAGCGTGTTTTCTCCCTTGACCATCGATTCGTAGATCTTGGTCCGTCCTTCGACATCGTCGCTCTTGACGGTCAGCAATTCCTGAAGAATGTAGGCCGCCCCGTAGGCCTCGAGAGCCCACACCTCCATCTCGCCGAACCGTTGTCCGCCAAAGCGGGCCTTGCCACCCAGCGGTTGTTGCGTGATCAGGGAGTAAGGCCCTGTGCTGCGAGCATGCACCTTGTCGTCGACCAAGTGATGCAACTTGAGCATGTACAGATAGCCGACCGTGGTTTCTTGCCCCAAGGGCTCGCCCGTACGACCGTCGAACAACCGAGTCTTGCCGTGGCGAGGCAATCCAGCCTCCTGCAGGCAATCGTTGATGTCCGACTCCGACGCCCCATCGAACACTGGAGTAATGGCTTGGAATCCCAGCGTCGCACCCGCCCAACCGAGATGGATCTCCAAAATTTGCCCGACGTTCATACGGCTAGGAACGCCGAGGGGATTGAGCAAGATTTCCAGCGGAGTTCCGTCGGCCAAGAACGGCATGTCTTCGACCGGCAAGATTTTGGCAATCACCCCTTTGTTTCCGTGACGACCGGCCATCTTGTCGCCGACCGAAATCACGCGTTTGGTGGCCACGTAGACCTTCACCATTTGCATGACGCCCGTCCGCAACTCGTCACCCCGCTTCATGCTGTTCAGGCGACGATCGCGCTGATCGATGGCGTTTTCGACGATGGGCCAATGTTCGGCGTACAGTTGCTGAATTTGGGAAATCCGCTCTTCGCTGCGGAGCGAGGCCGTTACGTTCGACAAGCGAAACGCATGAGCTTTCTCCGCGATGAACTTACTGTTTTGGTCGCGTGTGAGAGGTGTACCATCCTCGTCGGTCAACACCTTGCCGATCACTTTTTCCATGCCCTCGATCATGTCAGCGAAAGCCTTGGCGATCGCATCATTCCCCTCTGTCTCGGCCGCTTTCAAGTCCTTTTCGAACACCTTGCGTTCCTCGTCCGACAGGCTCATGCGGCGAGAGAATCGTTGCGTATCGATGACGATTCCTTCGACCCCTGAGGGAACTTCTAGCGAGTCATTTTTCACGTCCTCGCCAGCCCGTCCGAAAATCGCGTGCAACAATTTCTCTTCCGGCGTCAATTCCGTCTTCGACTTAGGCGAGACCTTGCCAACCAGGATATCCCCCGGCTTGACGTAGGTACCGACCCGGACGATGCCGGACTCGTCGAGATTCTTCAGCGCTTTCTCACTGACATTCGGAATGTCCCGTGTGAACTCCTCCGGCCCCAATTTGGTGTCGCGAATCTCCACATCGAATTCTTCAATGTGGATCGATGTGTAAACGTCGCGCTTGACCAAGTCCTCGCTGATGATGATCGCGTCCTCAAAGTTGTAGCCGTCGAACGACATGAAGCCGACGAGCACGTTGCGGCCAAGGGCCAATTCGCCTTGATGCGTCGCCGCACCGTCGGCAATCACCTGCCCCCTATCGACCTTTTGTCCCATCTCCACGATCGGTCTTTGGTTCAAGCAAGTTCGCTCATTGAGGCCGACATACTTTTTGAGGTGGTAGACATCGGAACCAATTTCGATACGCGTCGCGTCGACGTAGCTGACTTTGCCTGCGCGGCGCGCACGAACCACCATGCTGCTGTTTTCTGCTACGGCCCGCTCCAAGCCCGTACCCACGATCGGCGGCTCCGCAATCAGCAGCGGCACCGCTTGCCGTTGCATGTTCGAGCCCATCAACGCCCGGTTCGCGTCATCGTGCTCGAGGAACGGAATCAAACCTGCCGAGACGCCGACCATTTGGCAAGGCGCCACATCAATGTATTGCACCTGGTCCGGGGTCACCATCTCGAAATCTTCTTCGTACCGGGCTAACACGTTGCCACCCATGTTCTTGCTGCCGGTGATCAGCCCGTTTTCGACCGGTGTGTCGGCGGGGCAAATGTAAGCGTTCGTTTCCTCGTCAGCCCGCAACCAAACCACCGTGTCGGTCACCTTACCTCTGTTGACGACGTGATAAGGGCTAACCAAAAATCCGTAAGAGTCCACGCTTGCGTAGATTGCCAAGCTGGAAATCAAGCCGATGTTGGTCCCTTCCGGAGTTTCAATCGGGCAAATCCGACCATAGTGAGAAATGTGCACGTCACGCACCTCGAACCCGGCACGTTTGCGGTTCAAGCCGCCGGGGCCAAGTGCGGACAGCCGCCGCTCGTGCGTCAATTGACTGAGCGGATTCGTCTGGTCGACCACCTGAGACAACTCGCCACGCCCGAAGAAATACTCAATCGCCGCCGAGATACTTTTCGGGTTCACCAAGCTCCTGGGGGTCATATCATCGACCTCCTTGAGCGTCATCCGTTCTTGGACAGTCCGCCGCAGTTTCAAAAATCCTTTCCGCAACTCGTCGCTGGCGAGCTCGTCAACCGTCCGCAAGCGGCGATTTCCCAAATGGTCAATGTCGTCGATTTCGGCGACCTCCGTGGACGGATTGAGCAACTCCAGCAAATACTTGATCGCCTCCAGAATATCTTCGGGACGGAGGGTCAATTCGCTCTCGGAAATGTTCAGGCCTAATTTGCGGTTGATACGAAATCGGCCGACTCGCCCCAGGCGATAGCGATTGGTGTCGTAAAATTTCTCATCGAACAAAGCCTTTGCTTTCTCCAAAGCTGGCGGGTTCCCCGGACGCAAGCGTTGGTAAATCCTCAACAAGGCCTCTTCGTGGCTGGCCGTGTTGTCCTCTTCCAAAGAATTGAAGATGATCATGTTCTTCGGCGGCACCATGACCTCCAGCGCTTTGACGCCACCGGCTAGGATTTGCTCGACATGCTCTTTGGTGATCTTTTTGCCGGCTTCGACGATGATTTCCCCAGCGCGGTCCGAGGTCGATGGATACACCACGTCATCCACCGCGATTTTTCCCTCGAACTTCTGAGCACTGCGGCCGTCTACGACCTTCACCTTGGTCGTTTCATAAAAAGCGCGCAAAATGTCGGCCGTTTCGCCATACTTGGGTGACATCGCCCGCAACAGCGTCAGTGCGCTGAATTTGCCGCTTTGGTCGATCCGGATCGACAGCGTATCCTTCTTTGTGATGTTGATCTCGATCCAGCTCCCTCGTTCCGGGATCACGCGGCAACTGGGCATCTCTCGATCGCTATTGGGTTCTTGCTCCATCACGAAATCGATGCCGGGGCTGCGGTGCAACTGATTGACCACGACCCGTTCCGCACCGTTGATGATGAATTCCCCGCCACCGAGCATGATGGGGATGTCTCCCAAATACACCTCCTCTTCGACGGGCTGGTCCTTGATCAATCGCAACCAGACACGAAACGGCCTGCCATAGGTCAGCCGCAACTGCCGACATTCCTCCGGAGTGTAACGCGGTTTGCCGAGTTCATAACGGACGTACTCCAAACGCAGCTGCTTGTCGTAGCTCTCGATCGGAAAGATTTCGCGCAAGACGCTTTCAATACCGACATCTTTTCGCTTCTCTGGCTCAACATCGTGTTGGAGAAAAACAGCGTAGCTCTCGGTTTGAATTTTTGTTAAATCGTGCGGCAGCGGATATTCGCGCCCCGATCCGAATCGACGTACCGAATTGGTTTTCAAGCGACGTTGCGCAGAAGTTGCCATACGTGAAAAGCTCCCCTAAAAAGCACGAACATCAACGAACCGACCCGCCGCTCGCCAAACGCAGCGTCGCCCAAGCCAAGTCCCCATCTCCAACATCGCGATCGGGTGACGAAGAATTCCGGCCATTGCAGAAAAATTCGATGCCCCTCCTCCGGCCGGGTGGGCAGAGTTGGGGCAGCATCGTGAATAAGTACGTCGCTGAGACCGCGCCGCGACAGGGCATCTAGGCAGGGCACGCGCGCAGCTTCGCACCGAGCCCGCCTGCACCATGAAAAAATAACCGGTCTTCAGCACGTAGCGATCAATGTCAATTTGGGTTCGCGAAACAGGCGGTCACCAGCCACGCGCAAACCCAGCACGCGTGGCGGTGTCGAACAAACGGCAGTCCAACGAAGTCGCAGCAGCCGAAAAGCTACTTCACTTCGACCACACCGCCGACTGCTGCAATCTCTGCCTTGATTTTCTCTGCCTCTTCCTTGGAAACTCCTTCCTTGAGCTTCGCCGGGCAGCTTTCGACCATCTTCTTGGCGTCCATTAGCGATGCGCCGGTGATGTTCCTGACCACCTTCACCACATCCAATTTCTTGTCGCCATGGTTAGTCAAGATCACATCGAACTCGGTCTTTTCCGGTGCTGCTGCAGCGGCACCACCACCGCCAGCCCCCGGGGCCACGGCGACAACGGCACCACCAGCAGCCGGCTCGATTCCATGAACCGTCTTCAGATAATCGCTCAACTCTTTGGCTTGTTTCAAGGTCAAATTGGCAATTTGGTCGCCCATCGCCTTGGTTTCTGCGGAAAACTCTAATGTTGCTTCGGACATTGACGTCAAACCCTTTCTTAAAACGAAACCGCTGACTCTTCGCAAGCCAACGTTAAACACCAATTAAATGTGAATCCTCTTACAAGCTGCCATCCATCCACGGGGCGGCAACGCAAGGCTTTGTCCCAAAACGATTAGCCGGAAGACAATAGCGTCCGGTTTTCGCAAGAACCGCGGGCCAGTGCCCTGCGGCCGACAGATATTGGCACAAAGCCTAGTTGTCTTGTTCCTCGCTGAGCTTTTTGATCTGGCTCGCCAATTTCCCTCCCATCGCCTTGAGTTGGCCACCCAAGGTAGCACCAGGACTAAGAATCTGGCCGGACAAAATGCTCAGTTGCTCCGCGCGGCTCGGCCACTTGCTAATCGCCAGCACCGTCTCCGGCGTCAAAGCCTCGCCATCCATCACGCCGCCACGCGCCTTGAACGACTCGAAGTTGGCGTCTTTGTCGATTTCGACAACTTCCTTGACGAGCGAAATGAAATCATCGCCCCCGTACAGTACAGCCGCGGTACCGGTTAGCCCCGAAAAGGCGGGCGCTAGCGGTGTACCTTCAGTGGCTCGTCGAGCCAAGCTGTTCTTGATCACGAGCACATTGATTTTCTTCGCTCGCAGTTTCTTGCGCAGTTCCGAAGTCTTCTCGGAGTCCAAGCCAATCATGTTGGCAATCACGCAATCCTCGACCCCGGCCAAGCGACGGGCAATGTCTTTCGACAGAATTTCTTTGACGGTTTTACTCATGTTTCACCTTGCACCGGGCACTAAGCAGCCACCTGAACGCTGGGACTCATTGTCGCCGCCACGTACACCCCGCGTACGTAGGTCCCCTTGACCGCGTTGGGCTTGATCGACTGCACATACTCGATCAAAGCCGCGATATTTTCCTTCAATTTCTGGGCGTCAAAGCTCAAGCGGCCGACCACCGCATGAATATTGCCGCCGGCGTCGTTGCGAAACTCGACCTTACCGGCCTTGTACTCGCGAACCGCCGCCGCCACATCGGGAGTGACCGTCCCCGCACGGGGCGAGGGCATCAACCCCCGCGGACCGAGAACTCGTCCCAGCGGACCAACCATCCCCATCATGTCAGGAGCCGCGATGCAGACATCGAACTCCGTCCAGCCCCCTTGTATTTTTTTGGCCAAATCTTCTTGCCCGACCAAGTCTGCCCCCGCTTCGCGAGCTGCATCGGCCGCTGCCCCTTTGGCGAAGACCACGACTCGCTGTGTTTTGCCGATCCCATGTGGCAGCACCAGCGAGCCACGTACAATCTGATCAGCTTGCTTGGCATCTACACCTAGACGCATATGCACCTCGACCGTCTGGTCGAATTTTGTTCCACCGAACCCTTTCAGCACTTCGACGGCCTTCTCGAGGCTGACTGCACTGGCCGGCACTTTCTTCGCCAACTCGCGATACCTTTTTGAATGCTTTTTCATCGTATTGAATTCCCGGTGTGTCTCAAAACCCCGCCGCGGCTATAACATGCTCGCCGCACTAATCGATAACCTCGATGCCCATGCTCCGAGCCGTACCTTCGATCATGCGGCGGGCATGTTCGAGGTCGCGAGCATTCAAGTCGTCCTTCTTCTTTTCGCAGATCTCTTCAAGTTGCTTGCGAGTCACCTTGGCGACCTTATCCCGATTGGGGACCCCAGAGCCCTTCGCAATCCCCGCCGCAATCTTCAACAGCGCCGCAGCTGGGGGACTCTTGGTAACAAACTCGAAGCTCCGATCGTTGTAAACCGTGACCACCACGGGAATCGGCGTGCCGTTGTATTCCTTGGTGCGGTCGTTGAACTGCTGCACGAACTGGCCAAGGTTGATCCCGAATTTACCCAAGCTGGTACCCACCGGCGGAGCGGGAGTCGCCTTGCCACCCGGCACTTGAAACTTTGCTTGTCCGACTACTTGTTTCGCCATATCACTTTTTCACTGTTGATTGACCAAAGCCACCGCGTGACGTCACGTTGCTCGGCAGCCCTATAATTTCTCTACTTGCCAATGATCGAGTTGCACAGGGTTGGCCCGCCCGAAGATGTTAATCATCACGGTTACCCGGCCGTTTCTTTCGTCGATCGTGGAAACCTCACCCTCGTAGTTTTGGAAGTAACCTTCCTTCACCCGCACGCGATCGCCCGCTTTGAATTTGATCGCCGTCTTGATGTTCTCTTCCTGCCCTTCCTCAGCTTCCGGCGGCAGCGTCGCCGCTAAAATCCGCTCAATCTCCTGGGCCCCCAGCGGTACCGGTTTTCCGGCGGCACCCGTGAAGTCGCCGATGCCCGGAGTATCCCGCACGAGAAACCAAGTGTCGTCGTTGATCGCCATGCGCACCACGATGTAGCCGGGATACAACTTTCGCTTGACGACCTTCGGCTTCCCCGCCTTAGTGAATTCACGCACATCCTCCGTCGGGACAAGCACCTGATCGAAAAATCGCTCCATCCCAGCTCGCTTGATATTCCGCAGCAGAGCATCACAGATCGAATTCTCTCGATTCACCTGCACCTTGAGGATGTACCACTCCATCGGCGGTACTTCGGCAGAGTCCAAACTCTCCTCGACGAACTCCTCGATAGGTGAGGCCCCCTCGGAAGCGTCTTCGGCAACGATTTCATCGATCAAATCTTCTGGATCGAAGGCCGCCGCAGGCGAAGGCTTGGACGCCGCCGCAGGTTGACCAAGGTCTAACCCATCCGCCGCCGACTGTTCCACCACTTCTTCATTTTGCTTCAATTCGTCTGACACGAAGGACCTCACCGCCGAACCTCAACGGAACGAGCACGCCACCAAGAGCCTGCCCCCTAACCGCCACCTTAAACGCGAATCCTCAACAACTGGAATACCCACGTCCAAACCAAGTCGAAGGCGAATAACAAAAATGCCAGCCCCAGGATCACAAAGATCACAACGCCGGTCGCTTTCCATAAACTTGACCGCGATGGCCAAGATACCAAATTAAGCTCCGACTCAACCGCGATCAAAAAATCCGCCACCCTGGGAAAATTCGCCAGACGAAAGCAGATCCATAGCGAAGCAAGAGCCAACAACCCAAACAAAGCCCAACTTCCGCCAAGACCTAATCGTGTTTGAAAAAACGAAAAAAAGGCAACCTCGCGAAAAAACAGCACCGAAATTACCGCCAAAGCCGCAAAAAACACCTGCCGAACCAGACGCCCCTGCGTTGGCTTGTACAGCCCCCCCTGGAAAAGGCAGGACCAAAAACTCGACGGCACTTTCGCATCCTGCTTGGCTATCGTACTCATGCTGCAATCACCTTCGTTCGTAAAAAAACCGAGCAGGGGCGGCGGGAGTCGAACTCGCAACCGCTGGTTTTGGAAACCAGTGCTCTGCCAATTGAGCTACACCCCTATTCCCATCAAAGGCCCACCGCATGCTTTCGGCCACAGCCCCTGAAATAGCAGCAAAAGCGCCACACACCGGGGACGCGTGCGGCGCTTTCCTGGTCCACATCAATTGACGCAGTCCGGCCCCCTGCGGCTGCCAAACCCCGTCGTCATCGTTATTGAACGATCTTCGTCACAACTCCCGAACCAACCGTTCGACCACCTTCGCGGATCGCGAAACGAACCCCGTCGTCCATCGCGATCGGCTTGTGCAGCTCAACCGACAAACGAACATTGTCACCCGGCATACACATTTCGGCGTCAATCAAATTCGCCGTTCCGGTAACGTCGGTCGTGCGGAAATAGAACTGCGGGCGGTAACCGCTGAAGAACGGCGTGTGACGACCGCCTTCATCCTTGCTCAAGCAGTAAATCTCTGCTTCGAATTTCGTGTGCGGCGTGATCGAACCGGGCTTGGCCAAAACTTGACCACGCTGAATGTCGTCACGCTTGACACCGCGGAGCAACAGACCGACATTGTCGCCTGCACGACCGGTATCGAGGATCTTGCGGAACATTTCGACACCCGTGCAAGTCGTCTTCATCGGCTGAGCCGACAATCCGAGGATTTCGACTTCCTCACCCGTCTTGATCGTACCGCGCTCGATACGACCGGTTGCCACCGTACCACGACCTTCGATCGAGAAGACGTCTTCAACGGCCATCAAGAACGGCTTGTCTTCTTCACGGACAGGCTCCGGAATGTAGGTGTCGACCGCGTTGAGCAATTCCGTAATGCACTTCGAGGCTTCCGGATCGCTTGGGCGCTGGTAGGCCGGCAACGCGCTACCGCGAATGATCGGCACGTTATCGCCATCGAAATCGTACTTGTTCAGCAACTCGCGGATTTCCATCTCGACCAACTCGAGCAATTCCGGGTCGTCAACCAAGTCGACCTTGTTGAGGAACACGACCAAAGCTGGAACATCAACCTGACGAGCCAACAGCACGTGCTCTTTCGTTTGCGGCATCGGGCCGTCGGCTGCCGACACGACCAGAATGGCACCGTCCATCTGGGCAGCACCGGTAATCATGTTTTTGATGAAGTCAGCATGTCCAGGGCAGTCGATGTGAGCATAGTGGCGCTTTTCTGTCTCGTATTCCACGTGAGCCACGGCGATCGTCACCGTCTTCGTCTCGTCACGCACCGTACCGCCTTTCGCGATATCAGCGTACGAGATTGGCGTCGCCAACCCCTTTGCGGCCTGGACAGCAACCAAGGCACCTGTCGTTGTGGTCTTACCATGGTCGATGTGTCCAATGGTACCCACGTTCACGTGGGGTTTTGTTCTCTTAAATTCCTCCTTGGCCATGTCTACTTCACCTATCTCTTCTAAATGCGTTAACCAAGTTCACAGAAAAAACACCGGCCTTCACGTGAAGGCCAATCTCAACAGAGCTGCTGATGGGACTTGAACCCATGACCTCTTCCTTACCAAGGAAGTGCTCTACCGACTGAGCTACAGCAGCCAAACGCTCAGCCGCCCCCAACCATTAGCAACGACCTGGTCAGAGACTGCCAACGCTGGGTTGATTATTACAGGAGCGGGTGAAGGGAATCGAACCCTCACAACCAGCTTGGAAGGCTGGGACTCTGCCATTGAGCTACACCCGCTAGTTCGCCGCCGCACCTTCCACGTCCGCCATGACGCCGCGCACTTCCGAGAACCTAAGGTTTTAACCTTTTTCCCCCGTGAGCACAAGTCGCAGGAATACCGTTGCCGGCTTTCAAGCCGGGACGGCAGCGATGACAAATTTTGGACCCTTGATGGGGGGAGCAGGATTCGAACCTGCGAAGGATAAATCCAACAGATTTACAGTCTGTCCCGTTTGGCCGCTTCGGTATCCCCCCGAGTTCATTTCCAAGCTGTAATTTTCAAATCAAAACCGGGATAAACCAAGCCGACGGAGGGACTCGAACCCCCGACCAGCTGTTTACAAAACAGCTGCTCTACCAACTGAGCTACGCCGGCGTTCATCGCCTCTTTTCTGCTTGAAAAGCCAGTTTTTCTTGGAAAAATCGGGAACGGGCAAGTATAACCAATCCTCTGACAATCGCAATACGAAATGACCGCCGTTGGAACCTCTTGGTTCGGAAACGTCTGCACCAAAGTTGACAACTTCCGGCGATTCGTTTACCGATTCCCCCGCCGCGACAAAAACTCACACCTTCGCCAGACGATCATTTCCCTTCCCGCTCGCCACCTCTAGCCGACTCCCCTTGCTGCCATTCTATTCGATATCGCTCCCACTCCTGCGGGGTATTGAGCGGGCGCAAACTCATCAACTGGGGGTCCCAGCGACGTAAATCCGCTTCCTGAACCCAACGCGTCGCAAAGGCGTCTGACAACTCCCCTGCTCGACGCCCGCCGGTTTCGACCCACCGGCGCACTCGCTCCGCAATCGACGTGCGGTAGATTGCGGTTAGCGGGAAACTTTGCTCCTCCACCCGCGGCATCACAACCTCAACATCCTCACCAAAACGTTCTGCGACGTCGCACAATCCCGACACGAACGCCGCCCCAAAAACGGGACAGTCGATCGTGGAAACCCAAGCCCACTCCGACAGGGATTGAGCCCAAGCCAAACCGACCGCCAACCCCTCCACAGGTCCTCGGTCGGGTTGCATATCGGTCAACCATACTCCACCCTCCAGGTCCCCCGGCGGCCGCGAGCCAACTCTGCCCACGGCGCACCAGGCCCCTAATCGGCTGAACCGTGCGACGCAATGCTCCCAAAAAGTACGGCCGCCGAGTTCCAACTCCCACTTGTCGCGCCCCATGCGGCGGCTCCGCCCACCGCAAAGCAATATCCCGGCAACCCTTGCGGGATTAATCATGGCAACTCGCCTAATCCACAAAAAAAAGAAACGACCGCCGAGTCCGTCAACTCCGCGGTCGCGGGCCTTGGTGTTACTTAAACACAATCCTGCTCGATCGCTGGCTCACGCTCAGTTCTCTTGCTCGTCAACCCACTCAGGCAATTCGATGTTTTCCTCGCGAGCTGCCGCCCGCAATTTACCCAACGCTCGCGCTTCAATTTGCCGTACGCGTTCCTTGGTGACGCCCATTTCTTCGCCGACCTCTTTCAATGTCAGCGGCTCGTGAGAGTGATCCAGGCCAAAGCGGCGGCTGATGATTTGTTGCTCGCGGCTATCCAACCGCTGCATGATGCGGCTGATTTGCTGCTCACGGAGTTGCTGCTCGGCCTCTTGGGTCAGGTGGTCAGGTCGCTCGTCAGCACGTGACAGGAACACCTCCTCGCTGGTCGGCCGAAACCGATCGCGCTGGCGGAACTCGTCGGGAATCGTCCGCGCAAAGTTCTTCATGATGGCCCAGCTGGCATAGGTGCTGAATTTGGTCCCGCGCGTGTAGTCGAATTTTTCTACCGCCTTGATCAGCGACATATTCCCATCGCTCACCAATTGGAAGAAGTCGTCACTGGAATTAACGTGCCTTTTGGCAATGGAAACGACGAGCCGCAAGTTCGCCTGAACAATGCGATTCTTGACCTTAATCGCCTCCTGATACAGCCGATCGACCTCATCCATATCCGAGGTCCGCGCGTTGGCGGGATCGATTTGCTCCCGACGCTTGAAGGCCAGAAACTTCAGATAGTTGTACTTGCGGAACAAGTATTGTTCTTGCTCGCGAGTCAACAACGGAACCTCGTACAGACTCGCCAAATACCGCGGTAAGCCTTGTGGCGGCCGCGTCTTGCGAACCAAGCCATCGCCAGCGGGCAGTTCTCCTTCCAATATCTTTTTCGCGGCGTTCTTGCGATGGAATTCCGGGCTGTCCATGTAATCGAGCGGCAATTCGAGAATCGCCTTCGCCCGCATTTCATTGACAACACGGTAGATCGTATTTCGCGTGCGGCAGTAGCGATTGGCTATCACCTCGGCCGATCGGCCCTGACGAAACTCCTCGTAAATTCGCTCCTTGATCTCCAGATTCAGCGGGCCGGCCTGATCCGGGAAAATCGCCATCTCGGGATACTTCTCGTCGAATTGCTTGATCGTATAGCGGACGGTCTCAACGCTCCGCGACATGTGCTTGGCAATGCGGCGGGCTACCTCTGCTGGGCAACCACCGGCGTTCGCCAACCGGCGAGCGCGGTCGATAATCTCTTCTTTATCTTCTGGGGTCAACTGGCTGAAGCGCTCGCCACGCTTGATTTTTTCTTGATGTTCCCTCACGAACGTATTGACACTGCTGTGCAGAAAGCCGACTCGCTTCCGCCCCCCCTCGAAGACAAAGCGTCGACTTACCAGACCTTGCTGTCGCCACCTCGAAATGGTCTTGATCGAAACATTGAACCGCTTGCTCAAATCTTCCACGGTGTGCACCGGTTGCCCGACCATCTCCACGCTCAAATTCGCAGAGTCCGTCAGGTCTTCGATCAATTGATGCAGATCTTGAATCAACTCCTCACCACGAATCTGCACGATCGGCGAATTCTCCGGGCGATAACCCGTGACCCGATAGCAGACGAATTCGAAGTTATACGTCTTCGCTTCGTCGATCTCCCGCACCAAGCGTTCCGCTCGGTCAGCCTGCTCGATCCGCTTTTCGCGCGGAGCGAACCGAACTTGTTGATCTCGCAATTCTCGAATTAAATCACAATGATAACGACGATGCATTACCGGGCCTCGATTCGTTTTCAGCTGTTCCGCTACATCCACTGGCAGTCAGCAAAAAACAACTCTGATGGGGTCGGACATCCCTTTCCAACTCTACTCTATTCCAACTCTCCTGCTTGCTCTTCCCAAGCTCGGCCGACAATGATTTTACGGATTCAGCCGCCACGATGTTCAACCTGAACCGATCAGCTCAAGCGATTCCCATTCTCAACGGTACCGCTGGCGCGAAATCGCATTCCACACGCCGTAGGATCGGCAGTCCCGCTCGAGCGAGACCTTGGTGGCTAACAGTTTCGTTTGCTTAACTCCGTACCCTGTCTGGCTTGACTAAGTTTGATGACGCGGGTCAGCTCTGAAAGTTCGAACGTTTTTGCAAACTGACGCCGTGACACCGCATACCCCGCCTCTGAATTAGTCTGCAAACGTTGCGCCAAGTTCACGTTTTTTGCCGTTTTTAGCGAAAAAACTGGTATTTTCCGTTACAACTAGGCCGCTGGCCTCCGCTGCCGCCTGGGTATTTCGGATCAGACTGAGACAAGTTGCATCAATTTGAAACAATCGAAATTCCGATAAATCCGGTAGCCATATGCCGTAAATCTGATTCCAAACACGAAAAACCGCATCAAGAAGCCAAAGCGAAAACTAAGCCAAGCTGCCCACACCAGTCGAAAACCGAGGCATTAGCAAGGGGAAGATTGGTGTAGGGGCTCGATGAATCCCCTTAATTCATCCGCATGGCCACGTCACTCGCGACCGCTTTTGCGCGCTCCATGACCTCGACTCTGATAGGCTCGAAAATGCACCGGTTCATCCTGACTTGCTCGCTCTTAGCCTCCCTGCTCGCATCGCTCACCGCGGCTGCTAGCGACACGTCGATCAACCTGAATCCTGCCGCGGGAACCATCGTCAATTGCCGCACTCAACTCGAATTCGAGGGAACCGTAATCGGTCAAGCCGCCAAGGCCGACGAGGCTAGTCCCTCCGCGGCATTGCGAGTCTCTGCCGTACACGTCTTTGATCAAATTAACTTCGATCGGCAGAATGCACTCCGCAAATACTCCGAAGCTCTGGCCAATATCAACATCGATAACCGAGAGACAAAAACCCAACTGAGCCCCTCGAATCAACAACTCATCGTGCGGCGTTCTGCGGGAGGCTTTGGACGACCCGTCCAGTACTTCGCCCTCAGCGGCACACTAACACAACCGGAATTGGAGCTTTTATGGGCCCCCTGCGATATGCTGGCACTCGCCGAAGTCCTCGCCAAGGGTCGAGCGAATATCAACGAATCCTGGAACCCCAAGGATTTCGCAGCGCAAGCCCTGTTTTCACTCGACTCCATCATCGAAAACAACTTGAAATTGACCCTGAAAGAAATGTCCGCACAAAACCTTGCCAAAATTTACATCACGGGAGACGTACGGGGCGAGGTCGACGGTTGTCGGACAGCCATCAGAATCTCCGCGGTGGCCGTCGTCGACACTGCCGCGTCAACCCTCAAGGCCTTCCGCGCTAACATCGCCGAGAATCGCACCGCCTCGACTTTGGCACCCGGCTTCGAGGGCACCGCCAAAATCGACATGGTGGCGACGGTTAAAGGCAGCCGAGAATTAAACGATCAGATCGCCCGACAAGTTTCCGCCAAAATCAACGAAAAACAAAACTCAAAACTTCTCTGGAACTCCGACAGCGAATTCGAATTGGTCTACGATCCCCGCTGGCGAATCATCCTTTCTGACACGGATGTTGTCCTATTACGCTACGCCGATCAAGGCAATGTGCTGGCTCAATGCAATATCATGAGCCTTCCCAAACGCCCCGCCGATAAGCCGCTGTCTCTGGCTGACTTCCAAACGCAGCTCACCAAAAACGTCATTGGCAACTCGCAAGCCAAGATTCGCCAAGCCGATTCCTTGACAACCGCCAATGACTTGAAAGCCCTTGTCGTCAACGTCGCAGGAATGCAGGAGGATATTCCGATCACCTGGCTGTATTACCATGTATCGGATGCAGAAGGCCGGTGTGCGGCGCTCGTCTTTATCGTCGAGGACAGCCTCCTTCCGTCCTTGGCCAACGCCGACTTGAAACTGATCGAGTCGATCCGGTTTACCCCTCGAGACCGCAAAGCCGAAGCCGAAAACAAACACTAGCCCGCCAACCGCCAAAAACATCCCTTCTCATTTCATTTGTTATTTTGGTTTTCGGTATTTTGGCACCCGTTGGTATTTTGAGGGTGTCTTAAGCTGTCTGTCTTAGGTCTGTCTTAGTCTGTCTTAGCATAGTCTGTCTTAGTGCTACCCACAAATGGCACTGTCGCGGTGAAACGCGGGTTTTTTGCGTTTTTATAACTCGAAGGTGTTGTCTCCCTGCTTCAACCTCGCACGCAGCTCGTGGCGGGGCTGCATCATCCTCCGATACTTGTCCTTGCGTTTCTTCAGG
>CALDHM010000070.1 GCA_937941455.1 uncultured Pirellulaceae bacterium
CTTTCGAAAACGGTGCCGCTTGACGCCGATTGCGACGTTGCTCTTGCTCCAGTTTCGCCATCAAAGAGGCGACCTGTTTCCCAAGCTCTGCCACCCGCTTCTCAAGGTCTTCGCATCGTGGGCATCGATTCAAATCTGTTGCTGGCCTTTCCATAACCAACAATTTCGCCAAAAGCCAAAATCAGCCTTTTCTGCCAAGACCAGTTTTGAAACGGTAATCAATTACCGTTCCTGTTTGTGGAAAAGCAATTTTCGATCCTGCAAAATATTGCGCTTTGGTTTATGTCAAGGCATATTTCAATGCGAGTCAACCAAAGGGGCCACCAGTTGTCGCTGGTGCTAGTCAGCACTGGTTCGAAAAGCGATTGTCCTACAATTTAAATAGTGACGGCAGTTTTGGCAGTGTCAAAGGCTTAGCTACGAGCGACCGTCGCAAACCAGTAAGCTTTTGATGTCACCGAAACAGCTGTTCCGTTTAATCCGAAAGATTTTTACCTATCTGCCTTTGGTCTTCCCGAGCCTAATTGGTACAAGCCGCCGCGGCCGTGGTGGTTCTACACGTCGATTGCCGGGATGGCCTTGGTGGTGTTCGAGGCGATTCTCTACCAATTGGGCAAACGCTGGCGTAGTGACGTGATGGCCAACCCGGGGAGGCAACGGTAACGGTAGCGTGGGCAGGAATTCGAGGTGGACGAGTACCAACCGGGGGCTAGCGCCTGGCGGCTGATTGTTTTGCGATTGATCGTTTGGTGCATCAGCCGTAACGCACGATCGTGCGGTTCGTGCAAGGTTGGTCTGCCCTGATCTTGCCTGTGCCAACCAGGGGCTAACGCCCTGCGGCTGATTTTGAGCGTTTGGGCCTTGTTTTTCCTGGGCGATAGTTGGCTGGTCGACAGGACCGTCTGTCCGCTCAATAGGCTTGGTTTCCTGAATAGCTACCAGGATGACGCGAGAGAGGTCACCGTTTGCGCCCTGCCGCGCTACCCGCCGCGAATTTGGCTAATGGATCACTTCTTAAACGGAGCGCTCATGGCGCCGAATTCGCTCTGGAGCAAGGTTTAACAAGGAAAAGCAACGCGTGTGAACGGCTGGCTGCAGAAGGCTTCCTGAGGATATCCTTCAATTCCCGCGGTTTGCGGATTGAGGTTATATGTAATACTAGGCTTTGTTCCCAAATTATAAGCTGAAATGCGCCAGCGTCCGGTTCCCACGAAAATGGCGGGCGGCGGGCTAGTTTCTCTGTGGCTGAAGGGTTTCGGAACAAAGTTTGGACGAGATGCTCGATGTCAGGCATCTGGTCGAATGTGCCCGAAGAATTTGAAGAGACTCATCGTTTTTTTTGTTTTGGATAATTATTGTCGATGTTGACAAAGCTCGGAACAAGTGGAATCGAGGTGTCGCGCGTGGGGTTAGGTCTGTGGCCGATCGCTGGCATGACAACTCTGGAAGTCTCCGAACAGGACAGCTTGCTTACGATCCAACAGGCTTTCGAGGGCGGGATCAATTTTTTTGATACCGCCTATTGCTATGGCACGGATGGGATCAGCGAACGCCTGCTTGGCCTGGCCGTCGCCGCTTGTCGCGATCGCGTTGTGATTGCGACCAAGTGCGGCGTTCACTGGGATGAGAATTTATCGAGGGTCAACGATGCCTCGCCAGCACGTCTGCAATACGAATTCGACACGAGTTTACAGCGGCTGGGTACCGATTTTGTGGATCTGCTGTATCTGCACAGCCCCGATCGCAAAACGCCGATCGAGAAATCGGCTCAAGCCCTATTGGCGATTCGCGAGAGTGGCAAAGCCCGCGCGATCGGTTTGTCCAATGCCACGCTCGAGGAGACGTGTCGCTTCCACGCCGTGTGTCCCCTGACCGCGATTCAACCGCGGTACAACATGCTGCAGCGCGAAATCGAGGCCGACCTGCTACCTTGGGCCATTGAGCACGGCGTTGCCGTGGTATGCTACTGGCCGCTAATGAAGGGTTTGTTGGCTGGCAAAATGCGGCGGGATTTCGTTTTCGATCCTCGAGATAAACGCTTGTCGTACCCCATCTTTCAGCCGCCGTTGTGGGACCGCGCGCAGGATCTGCTCGACGAATTGGACGCGATCGCCCATGAGTTGGGGCTTTCGATCGCTCAGCTAGTGATTGCGTGGACTTTGGCGCAACCGGGCATCACGGTGGCGCTGTGCGGGGCCAAGCGGCCGTGGCAGATCACCGAAACACTGGCTGCACAAGACGTCCGCCTCACAAGCGCCGATCTCGAGCGAATCGATAAGGCGATCGCCACCTGCATGCCAAGTTTGAACGCTGGGTCGTGATCAGCGCTGCGAATGACCGGGTGTACTTGGCCTGTCCATTGGAAATAACTTCAAGCGGAGGAAGGTGTAGGCCAGGGCTTGCATGAAGGCCGACTGCTCGTTGTTGGCGGCTCCACCGTGCCCCCCTTCGATATTTTCGTAATACCACACCTCATGCCCTTGCTGTTCCATCAAGGCCATCATTTTCCGGGCGTGCCCCGGGTGAACACGGTCGTCTCGCGTCGAAGTTGTGAACAGCACGGCGGGGTATTTGCGATCGGAGCGCACGTTGTGGTAGGGAGAATACTTTTGAATGAAGGCCCATTCTTCCGGAATGTCCGGATTGCCATACTCGGCCATCCACGAGGCGCCGGCCAGCAAGCGATTGTAGCGCTTCATGTCCAAGAGAGGGACTTGGCACACGGCCGCTGACATCAATTCGGGATACAGCGTGACCATATTTCCGACAAGCAAGCCGCCGTTGGAGCCTCCTTGAATGCCCAACCTCTCCGGACTGGTGATTCGGCGTGCGAAGAGGTCTTTGGCTACGGCGGCGAAGTCTTCGTAGGCTCTGAGGCGATTTTGCTTGAGCGCTGCCTGATGCCAGCGGGGCCCGTACTCTCCGCCCCCGCGGATATTGGCCAGAACGTACACGCCGCCTTGGGAGACCCAAGCTCGCCCGGCGGCCGCATTGTAGCGAGGCAGCATCGAAATTTCGAAACCTCCGTAGCCGTACAGCAGTGTCGGAATTTCGCCGGCGAAGGTGACATTCGCAGGTAGCATTACGAAGTAGGGGATCTTTGTTCCGTCGTCGCTGGTGGCAAAATGCTGTTCCACGCGCATTCCAGTTGTATCGAAAAATGACGGGGTGGATTTGATGGCGGTTGGTTCTTGCCCGATCGTTCCCCAGAACAATGTAGGAGGGGTTAAGAGGTCCGTCGAGTTCATGAAATAGGCGTCGGACTCTTCGGCATCGATTGCTCCCACCGAGACGCTGCCCAGTTCCGGTGCGCCGACAAACGGCTCGCGCGTCCACTGAGGCTGCCGCAGTCGAAAGACGTACAACCGGTTTTTAACATCCTCGAGCACGTTCAAGACCAGATAGTTCTTCGTGAAGCCGAACCCTGCCAGTGCTGAATTGTCGGTCGGCTCGAACAGGACATCGAACTGCCGTTGTCCTGCCATGAAATCAGCAAACTTCGTAATCAACAGAGTACCACCCGCATACTTGCTGTCACCAACTTCCCAAGGCTCGCGCAATTCGATGATGAGGTATTCGAACGCCACTTGCTTGCTGGCCGAATTGGGAACCTCGACCTTACGCAGTTCGCCGCCATCGAGCCAATACATTTCGTTGTTGAAAAAAGCCAAATTGCGGATCACGAAATCGCGCTCAAATCCGCGAGTCGCATCGTGAATGGCCTGCACCGACATGTCGGTCGATAAACCTTCGTAGACGGTCTGTGCCTCGGTAAGCGGAGTGCCTCGTTTCCAAATTTTGCAGATTCGCGGATATCCGGAATCGGTCATTGTGCCTTTGCCGAAATTGGTTTGCACGAACACGTGATCGGGATCGATCCACCCCGCGTTTCCCTTGGCCTCCGGCAATTCGAACCCGCCGGCAACGAAACTTTTGGAGGGAATGTCGAATTCGCGGACAACGCGAGCATCGGCGCCGCCGCGCGACAAACTGATGAGCACTCGCTCGTTCTGTGGGCGCAAGAAATTGGCTCCGCCCCAAACCCAGTTTTCGCCCTCGGATTTGCTCAGGGCATCCAGGTCGAGCACCACTTCCCAGGCCGGTTCCGGCTGGAGATATTCCTCCCAGGTTGTGCGTCGCCAGATGCCGCGCGGATTCCGGCGATCGCGCCAAAAATTGTAGTACCAGTCACCGTGTTTCGACACCGCTGGAATGCGCGCATCGGAATCGAGAATCGACAGCAGATCGGTTTTTAATTGTTGGAAGCTTGCATCGGCCTCCAGCCAGGCCGTGGTTTTTTGATTTCGCTCGCGAACCCAGGCCAGTTGCGCTTCACCGGTTACGTCCTCGAGCCATACGAGCGGATCGTCGCTCCCCTGCTCTGCTTGTTGGCCGTTAATCGCCGTATTGCAAAGGGTCCACAAGCCAATCATGGTGAAGGCGATCATCCCAAGATGCCTGAGATAATTATGCCGTTGTCTTGCGATCATTTATGTATCTTTGCCTCATCTCTCGAACAAAAACCCTAACAGGAGTGCAATCGCCGCTGTGCCGCAGCCTTGCGCAGCGCGGGGTTGCTGGAGAACAATTCTAGCGGAAAACTTGCGAGCCTTGCGAGAATCGCGGCGGCGGCGTAAACTACAAGCTTTGCAAATATCAATCGTGATTGAGAAGCACTATGTCCGAGAGATCCCGAGAACTTCGTCGTCGCCGCAAACGCGCCGAAAAAATGGCTCATTACCGCCGCCGACTCACGAAAGCCAATGCGACCGAAAAAGCCGCAATTGCCGGCAAGATCCGCAAGATTACGACGGGAGCCAACGACGCCCTGCGATCTTTGGGGCTACAAGAATAGGCTCTGTCCCTAAACCATTCGCCGTAACGCGATAGCCTCCGGTTTTTGGGAGAATGGCGCGCGGGTGCCATGCGGCCGACGGATTTGTGCACCAAGAGGAGACTTGAGCGCATGGCGCGGGGCAGGATGAAGTCTGGTGACTGGACCAGACGGTGCGGCTGAAGTCTGGGCGACAGCGACCCTGAGGCAAGCGAATTGTACGTCAACGGGCTTCAACGGGCTGCTGCCGAGTCGCATTACGGTTCCCGGCGAGTGAACCGAATCGTGGTCCCCTGCGTTGTCTGTCGGCGGTAGCCCAGCAGGTGAAAGATCTCGGTCGCTAAAAACCGGGCGATCCGGGTATCGATCTCGAGCGTATTTTGCTCATCTGGCAGTAATCGAACGCCGGGGAGCCAAGCCAGTACTCTTTCGAATCGCCAGCGCCGAAGAATCTTCGACAGGTTCAACCAGAACCTCGCGACTCGGCGAATCAGAAAATAGCCGTCGTTACCTTGGGCTTGATACAGCGGCATGAAGATGCGCCCACTCTCCTGAGCGACAATGGCACCGCGATTATTCTCAGCCAACTTCTGCTTGTAGGCGACCGGCTGAAAACTGGAAAATCCTGGAAGCATGCGGAAGCCTTCCCCTTCTTCGATCGCGTACCGGAAACGGACCTCGTAGAATCCCTCCAAACCGTTTGCGCCCTGTCGCAGTGTTTCCTCGTGGCGAGCGAGTACCGGGTAATGCTCGCGCGAGACGCACCCGGCCTTTTCCAGGCACAGCGCGAGCATCGCATGATGGAACTCGATCGAGCGCGGCTCGTGATGTTGCCCCGCTTCGTAACCAATCGCTACTACGTTGTAACGTGTGATGTAGCTGAGGAGCGTTCCCGGCAAGAACTCTTCGATCCCTAAGATCCCCGGCAACGGGAACTGCTCGACGAACGCCCGATTGGTGAGCGTGTCGTCAAAGGGAATGAAGGGTGGGGAGACGCTGGACGTGGTATGCAAATCGACGAAATAAAATGGACCTGCTTCGTGCTGCATGATCGATTTGATCTGATCGTAGAGTTCGCGGACCTCCGCCAACTCGACGCAGTTTCGCGGCAAAGGCCCCGAGCCGTTACCGTACGCCTCGGCCAAGATCTCGCTGCGCCACATGCGGTTGAGGTCGCAATGGATGTAGCGGACGTTTTTTCTCAACGCCGCGAGGTTACCGGCCAGTCCGATCAGTTTCCCGCGAAAGGTCGGCTGAGCAGCGGCCAAATCCCGAAGCAAGTCCAGTACCGCATAGATCCCCGCCGGCTCGTTTCCGTGCACGCCGGCGATCACGACCACCACCGGTCCACCGCCCGGACCGAATTCCCCAAGCACGCGGTCGACGGTGGCGGTTCTCTGTAAGGGAGGACAGTGAATCACAGCATTCATCACGAACAAGTTTGCTATTACCAGAAGGATTCATTGTTACCAACTCGGCCCATTTGGCAAGGCGAAAAATTAAGCACGCAGCGCGTCTTGCCGCGCCTTTTCGTCCAACCGGACGATATCATCCCGCGTCAGCAGCCCCATCAGCTTTCGGTTCCGCACCACCGGCATGCAGCCAATCTGCCGCTGCAACATGATCTCGCGGGCTTCTCGGGCCGTGGTGTGCGGTTCGACGCACACCGGATCGCGAACCATCAAATCGGCTGCCAAATACAGCTCGCCATCCTCGCGTCGAAAGCCGAGGATATCCTGACATTGGTGCTGCTGACAAAACCGCGCCAGATCGTTGTGGGTGATGATCCCCACAATGTTGCCCTGTTCGTCCTCGACGGGCACATGCCGAATCTGTCGCCATTGCACGATCTGTTGCACTACGGCCAGGAGATCGTCAGCCATGACCGTGATGACATCGGTGGTCATCAACAGGTCGACTCGCTCGTCCATGATCGACGGTTGCGGGGGCGGTACCAAGGGCGTGACTTGCCAATCGGCGACCGGAATTCCTGTTTGCTGGTTCTCCCATAATTGCGCGGTGAGGGCCGTTTGCTTTTGCAGCAACTCCAGGCCCGCATCGGCGGCCCGAAAAGTCTGTTTCTGCCATCGCGATCCGGTCATGCGGGTAACTGCCCGGTGTTCGATTACCCCCAAGTACTTCGTAATTTCTTCTCGCGCCACGCCGCATTTGGCCAGCCCGTCATGGGCCATCGGCAACAAATTGTCCAGGATAATCCGCCGCGCGTTCTGGGTTTTTCCTTGCCAACTCAATTCGACCTCCAGCCCGTGCTGCGCGGATTTCACGAAGTTTTCTCGCACCTCCAAGAAATTGACTTTTTCCCAGATATTGCGATAGTGATCGGGCATGCCACACATCAATCCCACCCAAAAAGCGCCGTTGGCGATCTCGTCGACCGTGGTCGGCCCGGCTGGCATGTAGCGATTTTCCAGCCGCAAATGAGCGCGGCGACCATCGGTGCCAAAACACAGGCGATTCCATTTCCAAATCGTGCCGTTGAACATCGCCAACGAGCGGAGCCGCGGCACCTCGCCACGCTCGAGTTGAGCCAAACTATCCTCGGTTTGCGTCGCCACGAACAATGGATAGCGAGCGATGTCTTCCTGAAAAATCTCTCCCAAATTTTTCCGCAGCCACCGCTTGCCGAAATAGACTCGGGGCTGACGTTGCCGCAGGCCGTGGTCGCGCGACCGAGTATCCACGCTCTGCTGAAAAAGCGCGAGCCGCGTCTCCGCCCATAACTCGCGTCCGAACAACATCGGCGAATTCGTGGAAACAGCCAGAACCGGACCACTGATGGCTTGGGCCCAATTGTATTGGTCGACGAAGTTTTCCGGATCGATCTGCAGGTGGACTTGAAAGCTCGTGTTGCAGGCCTCGAACATGATGTTGTTGTGCCGCATCATGATGTCATCGACCCCTTGGATCGACAACTCGATATCGGTCCCCCGAAGTTCCTTGATCCGCCCACCCAGTAGTTCGTAACGTTGGGCGGGAGTCATGAATCGCAAATCCAACTCGGACATGCCGATCGAGGGGAGGATGCCGGCCAACACGACCTTGTCACCGAATTCGGCAGCCGTCTCGCCCGCCAATTTGAGCAAGTCGTCCAATTGCCGCTGCATCGCCGAGAACGGACAACCGGCCAAAAGCTGTGGATCGAGATTGATTTCGAGTGTGTACCGGGCCAATTCGGTCGTGAAATGGGGATCGGTGATTCGCGAGAGAATCTCCGGCCCACGCAACGAGGGGCGATATCCCTTGTCGACCACGCAAAACTCTTGTTCTGCTCCGATTTTACGGACGCCCGATTCGAAGATCCCACGTTCCTGCATCAATTCGATCGCCCGCAAATCGTTCAGCAAACGGGCTGCGAAATCGGCCCGCTCCTTGGAAGATGATCCGTATTGAATCGTATGATCGCCCATGGATTGCTCACTTATGGATCATGAACGTCGGTCGCGCGTCGCGCAAACTGCCAACGTGGCGTGGACAGCGCGCGTCGGGGGCGGCGCTTCGCCCGGATGGGCGATATTCTAATACCCCCTCGACAAAAAACAAACTACAGCCCAACTCGGTTCGCCGCGGTCGGTATCTCGATCCCGCGGCGGTCAAGCGACTCCCGGTGGAAACTCGCCGTTATTGAACACATCAAAAACACTTCGGCAGGCACTCGATTAGAATCAACCAGGTCCACGATGACAATTTGTTAAGTCCCGGCGGCGATCCCACGAGTCATTTTGCCGAGTCATCGTCACAGCGAATACCCAAAGTGATCGGTTGCCAATGCGTTTCACTCAGTGAAAAAAAATCCACAGTTTTTAGGGGATAGGTCCCGTAGCAACGATGAACTATGTCAATCAGCCATTAGAGTCCGCTCCAGATCTAAAAACGATAAAAAGCCAACTGTATGGGGGAACCGCGAGATTAGTCGATGTCCGCGAATTCGATGAGCACGCGCAATTGCCCGTCGCTGGAGCCCTCTGTTTGCCGCTCAGCATCCTAAGCCAGTTGACCAGCGCAGAGCCTTTGGCAGGTTATTTGCCGAGCGACCGAGTGGTTTATGTCCATTGCGCCCACGGCATCCGCTCGATCACTGGAGCAGCCATTCTCTGCCAATTCGGTTATCATGCGATCGCTCTGCCCTATGATGTCGAGGAATTGCTCGACGCTGGGTTGGGAAACAATCAGGCTTGACCGGTTAACAATCACTACCTTTTAATCACATGAATCGACCACCAATGAATTCGTGTCATCCCCACCGAAATCGCTTGGCTGTCATGGCGGCTTGCTCTTGGATCTGGGCCACCGCGGTTTTTTCGTTGTTACCAATCGGCGGAGTCAATGCCCAGCAGCCACCGACCCAAGCCGAGATTTTACGCGGCCAATACGGACGATTCCGAGCGAATAACGATTTGTTGTACTACCACCTCGATATCCGCGTCGACCCGGAGCGAAAGTTCATCGATGGGCGCAACACTATCAAATTCCGTATGACGTCGGATGACGATCGAATACAAATCGACTTGTACGACCACTTCGAAATCGAACGCATCGTTTGGAACCGGGAAGAGTTGAAGTATCGGCGCGATGGCAATGCGGTCTTTGTCGAGTTTCCCCAGAACTTGCCGAGCGGTACGGAGCAAACGATCGTCTTCTACTACCGCGGCTCCCCCCAGCGGAAGGGGCGATTCGGTGGCATTATGTTCGATCGGGATCCCGCCGGCAGGCCGTGGATCACGACGTCTTGTGAGGATGTCGGCTCCAGCTTCTGGTGGCCGGGCAAAGATCAATGGCGCGACGAGGTCGAATCCATGGACATCAGTGTCGCGGTGCCCAACGAGTTGACAAACGTCTCCAACGGCCGGTTTGTCGACAAAGTCGACTTAGGCGACGGCTATACCCAATGGAACTATCACGTCAGCTATCCTATCAATTCCTACAATGTGTCGATCAATGTCGGGAACTACGTGCACTTCGGGGAGACTCTGGGCGATTTGACGCTGGACTATTATGTACTGCCCGAGGACTTGCCAAAGGCCCAGGAGCAATTCCTTCAGGTCAAGCCCATGATGGAGGCCTTCATCCACTACTTCGGCGAGTACCCCTTTGCACGCGATGGCTACAAGTTGATCCAGGTCCCGTATACCGGGATGGAACATCAATCGGCGGTGACCTACGGCAACGGTTTTCAAAATGGATATTACGGCCGCGATTGGACTGGGGTCGGCGTAAGCATGAAGTTCGACTTCATTATCATTCACGAGTCAGCCCACGAATGGTTCGGCAATGCTGTGTCGGCCGCCGACGTTTCGGACATGTGGATCCACGAGGGCTGGACGACCTATCTGGAATGCCTCTACGTCGAACGAATTTTCGGCTACGACGACGCCCTAAAGTACGTCAATGGCTACAAAAACAAGGTCGTCAATCGATCGCCGATTATCACCGAGCGCGGTTCGCACCAGGTACCACCGGGCGACATGTATTTTAAGGGGGCCCTCTTTTTGCATACCCTCCGCAATGTACTCGGCGACGATGCGCGGTGGTGGAATCTCGTGCGGGAGACCTATGAAACCTTCAAATACGAAACGGCGATGACCGAGGACTTGATCGAGTTGTTCAATCGCCATTTTGAGCAAGATCTGACCCCCATTTTTCGGCAATATTTGTGGCATGCGGCGATCCCCCAATTGGATTTGAAACACGATGCCGATCGGGAGACCATCGCCTATCGGTGGGTGGTTGATGTTCCCGAATTCAACATGCCGATCAAGGTCGGTAAACGTGGAGAGTGGCAGACCATTCGCCCCACCACCAACTGGCAAACGCTCCCTTGGCCGGCCAGCAACGGTGATTTCCAAGTCGCAACCGACTTGTATTACATTCGGGTATCAAGACAATAACCCCCCATGATGTTCATCGCCGACTTTCCTCCATTTCGTCCCTTTCCATTCCTCGGCAATCGACATGTCCAGACGATCGCCTCGTTCTTGGCACCCGTCGGTCCGAGCAAGAATCCCACCGAACGTTATGTTGTGACGACTCGCGATGACGACGTCGTCGTGATCCACGACAATATCCCCAAAAACTGGATCACTGGTGACCGAATCGCAATCGTGGTTCACGGTCTTGGGGGATCGCATCGTTCGACGTATGTACGGCGCCTTGCGCAAAAATTGCGGCGCGAGGGATTTCGTACGATCCGGATCGATCAGCGGGGCGTGGGGGATGCAGAAAGTTTGTCGCGTGGTCATGCACATGCTGCGGCCGTTGATGACTTGACCGCGGTCATCGCCGCGGTCCACGAGATGAGCCCACTGAGCCCATTGACGCTGGTCGGTTTTTCGCTCGGCGGCAACCTGGTGTTGAACCTCATCGGGCGATGGGGACACGACCATCCTACTTTTGTCGACTCGGCGATTGCCGTTGCGCCGCCGATCGACCTGTTGTATTGCACGGGGCACCTACGACAGTGGGGCAATCGATGTTATGACGCTTTTTTTTGCGCTCGCTTGCGGTGGTCCGTGCAGCGCCGACGTCGGCTGGTTGCCAATTTGATCGATAACGGCCTGACACCTTTGCCCACGCGCCTGGTTGATTTCGACGACCAGTTCATTGCACCGGTGGCCGGGTTCACGGGGGCAAACGAGTACTACCGAGCCGCGAGCAGCGGGCCTGTGTTGCGCAATATCGAACTACCCACGTTGATCATCGTGGCCGAGGACGATCCGCTTGTGCCGTTCGAGGTCTTTCAACATTGGGTCATGTCACCCAGCGTCGATTTATTGACGGCGCGATATGGGGGGCATCTCGGTTTCATCGGCCCGACACGTGGCGACCCCGATTCGTATTGGCTCGATTGGCGGTTGGTCCGCTGGATTGTCGATCACGATCGCCGTGTGGCGGATCTGCGCGTGGAGCGTTTTGGCCGTTGCAGCGAACCAGGTCGCAGCTAAAATGCTCAAGTAACAGCGAGTGACAGCGGATGGTAGCGATGGAATCAAAATCTATCGCAATACATGCCGGCGCTAACGCTTCGCTGCACGGCCTGTGACGGGTTGGGACAGGTTCCAATGGCAGCCACGCCCGGTGCGTACAGCGGCGTCGCGCCAACCCGCGTTGCGAACTCTAGGTTTTTTGCCCTCGTAGCTCAGTTGGATAGAGCAACGGATTTCTAATCCGTCGGTCGCGGGTTCGAATCCTGCCGAGGGTATTGACTTTTGCTTCCAGGAACAGTTCGACTCGGCGGTTTACGCCGGGTCTGAGCCATCATGGGCTTCCGTTCGCGTTCTAGGCCAGTCTTGGCAAGATTTTACGACACCTGAGGCTCTGACGTTGTCTCTCCCCATGCTGGGGTGGAGACATCACGACTACCACCGCCCCGGATGGGTCTGGAGAACTCTCGGTGTCTCTCCCATGTTCCGGCGTTCGGGTGATAGTCTTGTCGGCATCTCTCGAAAGTGGCCAACCGTCCCGGTTCGTCACGGGCGAACAACACCGTCTTCAGAGTGACGACGGGTCCGTTCCAGTAGTTCGAGTAGCCCATCGACGATCGACACCGGATGGAAGGCCGCAATGGCCTGCTCTCGGACCTCTTGGCGTTCCCGGTTCTGAAGAGATTGCAGCGCATCAAGGAACGTCGCCAGTGCCACCTCGTCCGCGTCGTTCTTCACGCATTTCGCGCCGGGCGGCAGGCGATCGACGCAGACGCCGGTGACGCCGTCTCGGATGAACGATGCCCCGGTGCGGACGCCGACGGTCGGGCACCCCGCCAGCAGGATCTCCTGTAGCGCGAGCGGGCCGTGGTCGTCGTCGGCCAGGTAGGCGCAGGCCCGCGAGCGGCGGGCGGCCTCGAACAGTGGCTCCCGCTTGTACTGCCCGTAGTGCAGCACGACGTGCCGGGGTAAGACCTCGCACAGGTGTTCGAGCAGGCCCGGCCGGTTTCCATTCTTCGAGTACAACAGCAGGTCGTATTCGTCGGGCAGCGGTTCGCCGGGCCACAAGTCGATGGGGTACGGCCAGGTGACGATCTGTGCCGGTGTTCGCCGGGCCGCGGTTCCGGGCGATCAGGTCGCGATTCCAGTCGCTGTGGCTACCCCAGGCTGGAGACTTGAGTCTGGAGACGTACGCCAGAAGGGTCGCTGGTGGGGGGGGGTCTTTAGCCTGCAGACTAAAGACTCCAGTCTCCAGCCTGTTCGAGGGCCGTCGCGGTGCGAGACGTGCGGGGCGGTGGTGAACCGCTGGACGACCGCAGCTTGGTAAACTCTTTGGGCAAGCCGGGCTGGAGTTTGTGCTTGCCTTTGGTGGTCTTTTTGCCGAAATCCTCGGATCGGGTCGGGTAGGTGACGCACTCCAGCGCGTTGAGTTCGGCGGAGATGCCGACGTTGGCTCGCGCGGATGCCGCGCCTACCAGCGTTCGATCTGGGCCGGGTCGGTTGAGGCGTCCTTGAACCCGTGCTGAGTGATCGGGTGCTTGGTGCCCGGGATGCACGGGAAGACGCGGTAGCCCATCTCGGCGTAGCGGAGCGCGGCGAAATTGCGATTGACAACATACCAACTGGTCGGTATCTTAAAGGGTTATGGGGCCGAACCGCAATAAGCAGGCCAAGCAGAAGATCCTCGATGCCGCGTTGCGTGTGTTCCGCGAGCAGGGCTACACTGCCACGACAGTGGATGACTTGTGCCGTGTCGCGGGAGTCACCAAGGGAGCGTTCTTTCATCACTTCGAGAGCAAGGAGGCTGTCGCTCTCGCGGCCATTGAATACTGGAATCAGTTCACCGGGGCGCTGTTTGAGCAGGCTCCGTACTGGCAAGTGGAGGATCCTCGGGCACGACTGTTGGCGTACCTCGACTTCCGGACGGAACTGGTACAGGGCAAACTCCCCGAGTTTACCTGTCTGCTGGGCACGTTGGTGCAGGAGACGTTTGGCAGCCATCCGGCACTACAGGCCGCCTGCGGCGGTGGCATGGAGGGCCACCTGCAAACCTTGTTGCCGACGATCCAAGCCGCCAAGGCCAAGTATGCCCCGAAAGCCAAGTGGCGTGCCGAGAGCCTGGCCCTGCATACGCAAGTGGTGCTTCAAGGCAGCTTCGTCCTGGCGAAAGCCTTGAACGACCCACAAGTGGTGCATGAGGCCATCGAGCATTTGAAGTGTTACATCAGCGAGCTTTTACCCATCCCCAAAGGAAGGAAGACCCGATGAAGATTGAACCCTATTTGTTCTTTGATGGCCGCGCGGAAGAGGCGTTGGAGTTTTATGTGAACTCGTTGGGGGCGAAGATCGAAATGGTGTTGCGGTTTTCAGAGTCGCCGGACCCGATTCCCGACGGTCGGCTGCCCCCCGGCTTTGAAAACAAGATCATGCACGCGAGTTTCCTCATCGGTGAGGCACGGGTGATGATTTCCGATGGAGGCTGTATGACCGGCCGGAAGTTTGGCGGCTTCGCACTTTCTCTGCAGTTTCCCAATGAAGCGGAAACTCGTGCGGCCTTCAACGCCTTAGCGGATGGCGGACAGATCGACATGCCGATCGGGGCGACGTTCTGGTCTGCCTGTTTCGGCATGGTCACGGATCGCTTCGGTGTCCAGTGGATGGTAACGGTATAACCTTTAATCGTGCTGATCAACCCAACAATACTGGTGCGTTTATGCTGATCCCCAAGAACACCATCTGCGTTTGGTACGACCACGAAGCCGAGGCGGCGGCACGGTTCTATGCGTCGGTCTTTCCCGATAGCCACGTCGGCGCGATCCACCGCTCGCCGATGGACAACCCCGGCAACAAGGCGGGCGAGGTGATGGTGGTGCAGTTCACCGTTTGCGGCATCCCCTGCATCGGCCTGAACGGCGGGCCGA
>CALDHM010000071.1 GCA_937941455.1 uncultured Pirellulaceae bacterium
CCTGAAGAAACGCAAGGACAAGTATCGGAGGATGATGCAGCCCCGCCACGAGCTGCGTGCGAGGTTGAAGCAGGGAGACAACACCTTCGAGTTATAAAAACGCAAAAAACCCGCGTTTCACCGCGACAGTGCCATTTGTGGCTGGCACCTTATTGAGTTCTCCCTTTATTGAGTTCTTACTGAGTTCTATTAGGTGGCTGGCAGCTTACTGAGTTTATTGTCGAAATGCTCGAAAGGATTTTGTCCAACCAAGAGCCGATCCCCAAAATCACTCGACGTCTGTGCGCTCGATGCCAGTCACTTGAGCGTGGCGGGGGTGGCACGTTGGGCGTGTCTGTCGGCGCGTTCTGCCTTGATCTTTTCGATCTGTCCTTCCAGCATTGTTATCGTGTCCGTTGCACCGCGGGATCGCGCGATCAACAGTCGGCATTGCAGCAGTTCCAAGGTGTCGATTTCGTCCGAGTCGAGGCCTTGCAGCAATTGCTCGGCCTCGGTCAAGTTGTGGATCGCTGGATCGACCGAAGTCGCCTTGAGATTGGCCATCCGCAAGCGAGCTAGATCATTGCCGCAGCGGATGGCGCGTTCGTAATCGGCCATGGCCATCCGTTCGTCGCCGAGTTCCGCGTACAAGTCGCCACGGTTGACGCGGGCCATTCCGTTGTCGGGTAGCAAACGGCAGACGACATTGTAGTCGGCCATGGCCGCTTGACGGTTGCCGAGATAGACGTGGCAATGGGCGCGGCCGGTAAGGCCTTGGACGTCGCCCGGGTTCATCGTGACGACTTTGTCGTAGTCCGCCAGAGCCTGTTCGTACTGACCGAGTTGGTAGAGCAATTCGGCTCGGTTGAAAAATCCAGCCGACTGGTCGGGAGCCAGCTGGCAAACTTTTGACAGGATTTCGACGGCAGGTTGCAGCTCGTCGCGTTGGACGTGGACCATGGCGAGCCCCACCAAGGCTTGCCAGCGCTCGCGATTGTGCTCAAGGGCTGCCGTGAAGTCAGCCTCGGCTTGCCGAAGACTTTCGGCAGCCTGGCTGCGGTTCCCGATTTTTTGCAAGTCCATCGACACCTGCAGTCGCAGGTCGCCGCGCCGCGAATAGGACCAAGCCATCAGGGTTTTGAGGTAATCCCGATTCTTGGCGGAAAGATTGCCCGCTTGAGCCGCTTCGCAGGCCTGCAAGATGGCGGTAAAGTCGGCGGCGGCTTTGGCGGATTGCGTCTTGGCGTAGATGGCCTCGACGATTTGCTTTTCGTCCGCCGCGGCATCTTGGCCCAGCGCGGTGCCGCACTGGACAAGGAGCAAACAAGCGACACCCAGGAAAACGCGACCGAGCGTCATCGGGATTCGACTGCGTAACATATTGACCCTCCGTGGTTTGTGGTTCTTGGGGACTAGCCCAGGGGTTTGGTCATGCTCATGGGATCGAGGGCTCGATCCAGCACGTCCTTGGGGAGAATTTGTTGTTCCTCGCACAGTTGCCGAACGGTTTTGCCCGTTTGGAACGCTTCCTTGGCCAGCTTCGCGGCCTTGTCGTAGCCGATCAGCGGATTGAGGCTCGTGACCATCGACAGACTTTTCTCGACGAACGATTCGCACACCTCGGGGTTGGCCTTGAGGTCGGCTAGGCAAAAATCGTAAAAGGCTCGGCTGCCGTTGGCCAGCAATCGCACGCTCTCCAGCGTCGTATGCCCCATGACCGGCATCATGATGTTGAGTTGGAATTGCCCGCCGCTGGCACCGCAGACGGTGATCGTTTGATCATTGCCGAGAACACGGGCAGTGAGTTGCATCATGCTTTCGCACATCACCGGATTGACCTTGCCCGGCATGATTGAGCTGCCGGGTTGGCGATCGGGAAGCAAGACCTCGAAGAACGCGCAGCGCGGGCCCGAGCCCAACCAGCGGATATTGTTGGCGACGTTGAATAGGGTTGCCGCAATCGTGCGCAAATGGCCGTGACAATCGACCAGCCCATCTCGCTGGGCATTGGCTTCGAAGTGATTGGCCGCTTCGCGGAAGGGAACACCGGTCTTTTCGGCGATCACCGCGGCGACGCGGCGGCCGAATTCGGGGTGCGTATTGATTCCGGTGCCGACAGCAGTGCCGCCAACGGGCAACTCCAGGACGGCGGCCAAGGCGGATTGCGCACGAGTGACGGACAATTCCAGTTGCCGCGCAAATCCACTGAATTCTTGACCCAACGTCAGCGGCGTGGCGTCCATCAAATGCGTTCGCCCGATTTTGATGATGCGGTCCCAGGCTTGGGCCTTGGCGGTCAAGTCGTCGCGGAGCAATTCGAGGCTGCCGATCAGCCGCTGATGGATCGCGACCCCAACCGCGACATGAATCGCAGTTGGAAAGGTATCATTCGTGCTTTGCCCCATGTTGACGTGATCGTTCGGGTGAATCGACTTCTCGGCCGCAAAGCGATCCCCGCCCATGATCTCGATGGCCCGGTTGGCGATAACTTCGTTGCAGTTCATATTGCTGGAGGTGCCGGAGCCAGTTTGGTAGACGTCGATCGGGAATTGGTCGTCGAAGCGACCAGCGGCGACTTCCTCGGCCGCTTGCAGCATGGCCGCGATCTGCTGCGGATTCAAACGAACTTTGCCCGTCTCCGACAGCTTCTTCAAATCGCGATTGGCGACCCCGCAGGCGTACTTGACGAGCCCCATCGCCCGGATCAATTCGGTGGGAAGCGGTGTTCCGGAGATCGGGAAATTTTCGACAGCCCGCTGGGTCTGCGAGCTGAAGTAGGCATATTTGGGAACTTGGACCGAGCCCATCGAGTCGACTTCGGTACGCATTTCGGAGGAGGCCGTTGTGGGACCAGGCGTTGTCGCGGGATTCATGGTTCTTTCAATGAGTTTGCGGTGGCAGCGCAAATGTCGGGCATTTTTTCGCGTGGCTGTGCCCTACAGTCGCTTGACGCCCCGCATCATACTAGATTTGCCCTAAAACCAGTAGACGAATCCCCGAGCTTTTACCACACGAGGCAGTCACAACATGGACAAATTCTACGATCTTCGTCGAGACTATTCTCGACATGGCCTTGATGAGTCGGAAATCGCAACCGATCCGATCGTCGCGTTCCGGCAATGGCTCAAAACGGCGATCGATGAGGCGCCAGAGTGGTTTGAACCGACGGCGATGAGCCTGGCGACGGTGGATGACAACGGAGGCGTGTCGGCCCGTATCGTCTTGCTGAAATCGCTGGAAAATGGGGAATTTCGTTTTTTTTCCAGCTACGATTCGCGGAAGGGGCAGCAATTGGCGGACAATCCAGCCGCCGCTCTCATTTTTTACTGGCCTTATCTCGAGCGGCAAGTAAGGGTGGAGGGAACCGTTGAGCGAACCTCACGACAAGTATCTCAAGAATACTTTGCGAGCCGCCCCCGGGGATCGCAAATCGGCGCGTCGATCTCGCAACAATCCCAGGTCATCGCCAGCCGCCAAGAATTGGAGCGATTGGCAGCGGAACTGGAGGCCAAGCTAGCAGGTGGCGAGGTTCCCTGTCCCGAGAATTGGGGGGGGTATCTGTTGCGCCCGAAACGAATCGAATTTTGGCAAGGTCGCGAGAGCCGACTGCATGACCGGATCCTTTTCGAGCGTGACGCCGATGGCACTTGGTCGCGCTGTCGACTCGCCCCATGATATCGGCTTTCCCAAGTGCGAGATCCTTGGCTTTGTGCCAAAACGTGCTAGCCACATCGCCTAAGCCCTCGGGTCCTGTGACAACCGGACGCTAATGCGTTCCCGCCAAAAGGTTGAGGACTTCGCCTAATCCGTCGGCCCGTCAGCGTGCGGTGACTGCCGACTGGTTTTTGGTCGCACTTGTGGCAAGCGCTGGTTCCTCCGCGTGGTAGCCCAGGCGATCCATCAGCCAGACCAGCGCCGGCGACGCGATGAACACGGTCGAGTAGGTGCCCACGACAACTCCCACCACTAGCGAGAACGCGAAGGCGTGAATCGAGGCACCGCCGTAAACATACAGAATCACCACCACGATGAAAGTGGTCAACGAGGTCAAGATCGTCCGGCTGAGCGTTTGCGACAAACTGGTATTCACCATTTCGGCCGTCAACTCACGTCGCTTACCGCGCACCTCGCGGATCCGGTCGAAAATCACGATCGTGTCGTTCAGCGAATAACCGATCACCGTCAGGATCGCCGCGAGCACCGTCAAACTGATCTTGAAGTTATCGATCAGCAAAAAGCCTAAATAGCCCGCCACGAAATTGCTCAAAGCGATCGCGCCCAGCACGGCCAAGACGTCATGGACCAGCGCCAACACCGCCGCCAGACCGAAAGCGATATTCTGGAACCGGATCCACACGTAGATCACAATCCCCAGAAAGCTGACGAAAATGGCGATGATGGCCTGCAACTGGGCATAGCCTGCGATCTGGCCACCAACGCCGCTGGAGGCCGGGAAGTAGACTTGCTGGTTGAACATCTCGCGGAATTTTTCGAGAACTCGTTTCGCATCCCCTTCATTGCGGGTCTCGAGTTTTACGGTCCAGGCCTTAGCCGGGACCTCGTTCTCCATATTTTCGTCGTCGAGCACCTTGATTTGGTCCTCGTCCAGCGGGATGTCGATTTGAGTCGCGTATTCGGTCAAAAACGACTTGAGCGTTCGCGGAGTGATCGGATTGTCAAAGGTCAGCTTCACCGAGCTGATGTACTTCTTATTCTGAATCACGGTCTGATCGGCAGGTTGCTGGTCCTGCGCGAAAAAATCACGGCTTCCCGCTGCCGCAGCTTGCGTAGGCGGAGCCTCCGTTCCTTGCGATGGCACCTCCCCTGCCTGGCCGGCGGATTGCTTCGCAGCGGCATCTTGGTTCTCTCCCTTGGTCGCGTTCTCTTGCAACTCGCCCTCTTGCGGTGACGCAGTGGCGACCAACGCATGCAGCGCCGCCGATGTGGTCAACATGCCAACCTTCGTTGCGAATGCCCACTCGCTGATCATTCGCAGCGTCGGCGAGCGCGATCCAGTCTTACCGCGTAAATCAACCTCTTCGACCTTGATCGAAGCCGGATCGTAGTTCACGCCGTTGAGGCGCAGCTTGCCGCGGAAGGTTTCCTCGAGAACCTGGTCGAGCGATGGCCAATTGTCGCCGTCCTCTGGGGCCGGCAAGTTGCTGTCGATTTTGAACGAACGCCGCGCGAATTCGGGATCATCCATCTCCGAAACGACGAAAGTGATCTTCTCGTTTTGGACGTTGAGATTCTTCCCGTCGAGGGCCGACAGAATCGCCGATTTTTCGATCGGTTCATTGAAAACGATCCGCGCCGTGGAGCCCCCTTTGAGGTCGATATCCAGAATGCGTTTTCCAAGGACCCAAATCGCCGCCAAAGAGGTGAGCAACAGAATCGCCGACAACGTCCAAGCCAAGCCAGTCTTACCCAGGAAATCGTATTGCAGACCCGCAAACGGATTACGGAAGGTCAACGACTTGATGATTCGGCGTCGTTCAGCGATTTCGAAAATCGCGCGGGAGCAGTAAACCGCAGTGAACATACTGAACAAAATCCCTAAGATCAACGTGACCGAGAAGCCTTTCAACTGCTCCGTTCCGATCACGTACAAAACGAACGCCGTGATCAGCGTGGTCACGTTCGAGTCGATGATGGTCACCGTCGCCCGATCGAAGCCATTATTGATCGCCATCCGCAAGGAGGACCCCTTGCTAAGTTCCTCGCGGATCCGTTCAAAAATCAGCACGTTCGCGTCGACCGCCATACCTACGGTCAAAACCAAACCAGCGATACCGGTCAAGGTCAGCGGCTGTTGAATGGCGATCACAAAGGCCACGGTCAGCAGCAAGTTCAGACCGAGCGCGGCACAGGAAATCAACCCTGCAAACCCGCCGTAGTACAGGATCATGAAGATCATGACGACGATCAATGAAATGCCGGCCGCCCAAATGCCGCGATTCTTCAGTTCCTCGCCGAGCGTCGATTTCACATACTCCTTGCTGATCGGAGCCTTGTTCAATGCGACCTCGATTTTGCCGGAGTTCAAGTTGACGCACAGATCGGTGACTTCTTGTTCGGTAAAGCTGCCGATAATTTGGCCATTGCGATGAATCGGGTTATCGATCATCGGCGCCGAATGGAGTTGCCCGTCCAGCACGATCGCCAGTTGCCGATAGGAATCGCCTTGCCGACGGTTTTTCGTGGTCAAGGCTCCCATGCGTGCGGCACCCACAGAATTCAGGCGGAAGCTCACCGCCCGCCGCCCCATTTCGTCCGTCGAAGGCGACGCGTCGGTCAAATGCGTTCCCTGGACGTCGTAGTCTTCCGTTTCGGGTTCGACCAGCAAGACTTGCACGTTGCGGAACCCTTGCTGCTTGCAGTAGGCCGCGAACTCGGCTCCTTGACGATCCGCCACGCGGCTGAACGGAACCTTGGACATTTCTATCAGCGTCCCCGTTTCTTTGTCGCGGACCAAGTGGTTCGCTGAGGGGACGAACTTGAAGGGAGCATGAGGGTCGTATTTCTGACCGGGTTCCGGTTCGAGCCGGGCCAGCGTGTACCATTTGGCAATCAACCGCTCGTTTCCGCCGGAATCGACTGTGGTGACGTTTTGCCCCAAATCGCCGGAATTAAGTTTCTCCAGGGCGCGGTTGATGATTGTGGAATGATGCTCGGTCGCGGCGACGATCCGAAATTCAAGATGGCCGGTCCGCACCAGGCGGTTCCAGATGTTGTCGGCATCGGCCATGTCGACATCGGGCATGGTCACCTCGATTTTGTCGCGGCTCAAGCTGCGGATCATGATTTCGCGGGTGCCGGACGGGTCGACCCGTTGGATCAGCTTGGGAATCAGATCCTCGATTTTGAATACCGAGTCTTCCGGCAAATCCACCTGACCGATATAGGTGACTCCTCCCCGCAAATCGACGCCGTACCGCAGTTTGCCGTACATCATGATCAAGGACGACAGGAAGATCGCCAAGAAAATCATTGCGACCCGCGTCGCATATTCGGGAGTGCGGAGAGACTTGGTAATGGCATAGCCCAACCAAAACGCCAGAACGAATGCGGCCACCACCAGCAGCAAAATGAACCAACTCGTCTGCCAATAGGGCACGTCCTTGGCTTGTGCCAAGATATTAAATCCGCTCGTAAGGCAAATGTCCAACATACCTTCACTTTCTATAGAACCCGAGCCCGATGGAAATCCGGCTGACTGGGCAATCGATTGAAATTCAAAGTTCGTTCAAGACTTCTTGGCATCGTCACCCGATGCACTCGAGTCATTCAACACCCGGATGATTGATTGCTTGAGGACTTGCATTTTGGTGTTGTTGGATTCGTCGATCCTGATCGTCAGGAAATCCGAATCGCTGTTGACATTAACAACTGTTCCCACGATACCTCCCGCAGTGACCACCTTGTCATTTTTCTTGAGGGAGTCGATCAACGCCTTGACCCGCTGCTGGTCCTTTTGTCCGGGCTTCGATGTGATCATCATCAGCAGAAAGAACAGGGCCAAGAACATCAACATGATGGTAAACATGCTCATGCCCCCCTCTGCGGCCGGCTCGCCCGATTGGCCGCCGCCGGCATTGGGCTGCTCGGTGACCTGGAAGGCCAAAAACATGATTACAAAATACAGATCAAACATCAGTCATTTCCGTGTTGAGTCGCTGCCGAATCCCGCATCGCGCGGGGTGTCCAGCGAAATGTCGCAGGCCGAATTGCAAGCGACCATTCCGCCGCAGCAAGCATTAACCCAACATCTTAAAACCTGCCGCCCCAATCAACAAGGGCGAATCAGCGACGGTGGAGCGTTCCAGCCGGCCATTCTGTCACGATAGAAGTCCAGAAACGAGTCGTTGGCGATCGCTTCCCGAGCTTGCCTCATCAGTCGCATAAAATAGGCAACATTATGCAAACTCAGCAGGATCGGCCCCAGCATTTCCCCTGCCACGAACAAGTGACGCAGATAAGCTCGGCTCAGATGGCTCCAATCAGTCACGACATCCGCCTGCACCGGCTGGGGGTCGTAGCGGTGGCAAGCGTTGCGCAAATTCAATTCGCCACTGTCGGTGAACGCCGAGGCGTTCCGGCCGTTGCGGGTCGGCATCACGCAATCGAACATGTCAATCCCGCGGCCGATCCCCTCCAGTAAATCCTGAGGACGCCCAACCCCCATCAAATACCGCGGCTTGTCGGCCGGCAAATGCGGCGTGGTCGCACTAATAATGCGATACATCTCGGCCGGCTCCTCACCCACACTCAGCCCACCGACGGCATACCCTGGAAAATCTAAGGCCGTCAATTCGCGGGCGCACCAAGCGCGGAGTTCGGCGTCCAAGCCTCCCTGCACGATCGCAAACTGAATTTGATCCGTGCGACGGTGCGCGGCCTGGCAACGTTTGGCCCAGCGGATCGTACGCTCGCAAGCGTCGACAATCACCGGCCGCTCCGCAGGCAAAGCAACCACATGGTCGAGCACCATCGCGATGTCCGATCCCAGGCGTTCCTGGATTCCCACGCTCCGTTCGGGAGTCAACTCGAGTTTCTGTCCATCCAAATGGGATAGAACGGTCGCACCGCTCTCGTGAATCTTCGTGAGCTTGGCCAGACTGAACAATTGAAATCCGCCACTGTCGGTCAGGATCGGTTTGTCCCAACCGATGAAGCGATGCAGCCCACCGAGTGCCTCAACGACATCTTCGCCTGGCCTCAATGCCAAATGATACGTATTGGCCAGCGTGATCTGTGCGCCGACCTTGGCGACTTGATCGTACGTCAGCCCCTTGACTGAGCCGCAGGTTCCCACCGGCATGAAGGTCGGCAGATCGACCACACCACGCGGTGTGGTCAAACGCGACAGCCGAGCCCCCGTGTGGCGATCGACGTGTAACAACTCGAAATGAAAATCGCTGCGACTCATCAAACGCGGGTGAATGCCAGTTATGAAAGTTAAATCGACGGAACGGCTACCAACTCCCGAACCAACGCAAAGAATTCAGAACACTTTCGCGTTTCTAACCACGCCGTTCCAGCAACCCTACCGCACAATTTGATGAATTCCGCAATTCGCGCGATCCAGCCGACAGTGATCGATGACCCAAGCCTTGAGCAAGGGGGGGGCCGCGTCACCATCGCGCCCTGCGTCGTCACGTCAGCCCGGATCAGTCGCCCCGCAGCTTCAGGCCGAATACCGCCAATTTTTCGCGAACTTCGTTGAGGCTCGTGACCCCGAAATTCTTGCACTCCAACATGTCATCACCGGATTTGCGAATCAATTCGCCAATCGTGGTGAGACCCAGCCGAGTCATGCACTTTCTCGCCCGCACAGAAAGATTGAGGTCGGAAATCGGGCGATCGAACAAGGCTTGTTCGTCCGGTGACAGATTCGACGTGTCGAAGACCTCTTGCTGTACCGTATTTTCGTTGGCGAATTGGCCGATCGCGAGATTCTTGCTCTTCATCATTTCCCGAATTTCGATCAACGAGGTTTCGCCAAAATTCTTGCTGGCCAGCAAATCGGCCTCGGTGACCTTCGTCAAATCGCCCAGCGTGATGATCCCCATTTTTTGCAGACAATTCCGGCTGCGTACAGACAATTCGAATTGAGCAATCGGCACCTGCATGATTGTTTGCAACCTGCGTTGCATGCGATCGCGATCTTCGTCCCAGCGTTCACCTCCATTCATGGATTCCGCGGCATCGCGACGGAACAACCGAGCTCGCTCGTGGCCCGGAAAGGCATCCAAAATTCGATCGTAACAACGCGTTGCTCGCCCGAATTGTCCATGGTCTTCGTAGAGTAAACCCAAGTTAAGCAGCGCCCCGACGTGAGTCGGGAAAACCGAAGCGGCCCGCTGATACAACTCCATCGCGCGATCGTCGTTGCCGCGGCGATCATTCTCAAGTCCTAAACCGAACAAGGCACCGGCATGACGGCCGTCGATCTCAACAGCCCGTTCGTAGAGTCGAACGACTTCTTCGGGGTTGGTCTTGAGCAAGGCAATGGTGGCGGCCCTTTGGCTGAGATACTCGGCCGTCTGCTCAATCGGACCAAACAAATTGTCGAGGATCAGCATGGAGCCTTCGAGGTCTCCCATCAACCGCTTCGCTTCAGCGATGGCAACCTGGCAGACACTCGCGTCCATCCCAGCCAGCTTCGACGATTCATAACACTCGATCGCTCGTGCATAGTTCCCCAGCGCGAAATGGGAACGCCCTTGATAGAAATGCGCCAACGCTCCGCCATCGGCCGTCTCCAGCGTCGAAATCGCCGCTCGATAACGGCCCAACAGATATTGGCAGACACCCAAGCGGACCGAGGAGGCGGGAGATCGAGACGTCTGACTCTCCAGTTCAGCGGTCAGATCCCGCAGGACGGGAAATTGCTGGTAATCATCACTAATTTTTCGCGAAATAATCTGGATTTCTTTCGGCCCGAACGTGCTGTTGGACAGCACAATATCACGTAATTCGATGGTCCCTTGCGACATCAAACATCAACTCCCAAAAAGCTTTCCAAATGAAGCCAGCGATGGGAGTCGAACCCATAACCCCCGCATTACGAATGCGGTGCTCTGCCAATTGAAGCTACGCTGGCAAACCCCGACCAGTGTCGGCCAATACGATGTCTTCGCGTCCCTGGCCGCGACGTCTTCGCGTCCCTGGCCGCGACCTCCCCCAAATTCCGCAAATAAAACAATTTGCGACGGTGACCATGGTTCCCACCGTCGCTTACAGCCACTCTGGAGAGCGAAATTATCTGACGCGACGCCAAGAGTAATCGCGAATTGTAACAATTCCACTTCTCGACGTCCAGACGCACCCAGTCAACGCCCTAGGGGCCCGTCATGGCTGACAATCACGGCCGCCGTTACCGTTAGGTAGCGAGTCAGCCCACGCGTTTTTTGAACGCTCGACGCTCCGCACTTTTCTTCCTGTTTTTGGCAGTTTCCCCTCTTGCCTCGCCCTCACTGCGTCCGGCCTCGCCCCTCCCGGCGGGAGGGTGGAAATGTTCATCCCCAATCCCGCCGAGCCAACCAACATACCACTCGATAACCACAAACCGCACTGGCGTACCCTGACGAATTCGCTTAACCCAGAAAAGTCGGCGAGTCAGGGCCGGAATTTGGAAAAAGGCCAAGTCAAATGACGAGACTTTTCGCAAATCTAGCACCTGGCGCTAGTTAATGTCCGGTTCTTGCGAATACCGCGTGCTCCCCCGGCGCCTGACGGATTTCGGATCAGCGCCAAGCACTATCTCGCCTCCATTGTCCGGATTCAAAGGATAAATCTCCACAAAATATCAACATTCGACATGTGTCATTGGTAATCAAAACGTGCTGGATTCCTAAGGGAACTAAAAATTAAATCTTTATAACATTATTTTATCTTATCATTTTCTTCATCATCTTACCATTTACCATCATCATCATCATCAATCAACAATCTCATCAAGGTGCCACCCACGTTTTGGCGGGAAAAATTCGTCGAGAATAGTGGAGACGCCGACAAGTCTTACGGATCTCTTGAATCACCTGCGGTTCACTTGGATCAATACGCGTTTCGTCCACATCGGCCAGGCTGTTCGTTTCTGCCGCCGCATTTCGTTCCCGTTTACTCAACGCCAACAACTTGATGCGCACTTCACTCAGTCGAGGCGCCTTTAAACCCAGCAACCGCCGCGCCTTTCGATCAATCGCCCTCACCGCTTGGTGACGCTGCCAAGCGACTTTACCTGCTTCCAATAAACTGCGTGAAAAAGCAATCACCTGCTCGACTGTGAACGGTTCAGGTGCGGCAGGATCGAGCCTATGAAAACTGCAAAACTGCATCCACCAATACTCGCCCCAATCCGTTTTTGGCATCGCCTTCTGTTGCGTTTCCACCACTTAACCCTTCGAAATAGACCGAATGATTACAAAAGACCAAGCCATCCCCCCTCACACCTCGCTTTCCGAAAACTTGGCAGACCGCCCAGATCACCACACTCACTGCAAGAGGTTAATACCGAAATATCCAAATTGAAAGCCCAAAAAGTTCTTGAATTCTGTCGTCAAATCTCGTATCATCCACTAACCGGAATTAATCAATGTGAATCCGGAGAATAACAAGTTCGCCGAATCGCATGATGGCATCGAAACTCATCGTAACCCGGTTGCCGCTTGATCGTCTCTGGGACGAAGACGGCGACATCGTCGCCCAACGCGAACGTTACCTGTCTCGACCGTTGCTGGGCGAAATGTTGCGACAGTATCCGGTCGAGTTCTACGTGGCCGACATTGGCAGCCCGCTGCGTCGCATCGACGTGGCAAACTGTTACACGTTTTGGAAGTCAGAAGCGGCTAAGAA
>CALDHM010000072.1 GCA_937941455.1 uncultured Pirellulaceae bacterium
AACCGGTAACCTCGACCGAGTTAGACTACTTGCTGCCCGACATCTGGCTGCGAGGCAATCCTTCCCACCGCTGGACGATCGACCAAATCCGCCGCGCCGAACGAAAAGCAAAGCACGTGTAGTTGACCGAACGCTCACCGAAAAAAAAGCAAATTTCGATGACCCGGGGCTTTTAGCGAGGATAAAAAGAGGAAAACGAGAAAACGGGAATGAGCGAAAAAAGGGGCAGAAATCGGAAACAAAGGGGGAAAAAGGACTAAGAGGAAAGAAAGAAAAAAACAGGCATTATTTAGGATTTAGGCCTGCGATTTTCCTCGCCAAAGCCCCTGTTTTTTGCGGCCCCGCAGAGAACCTCCAAGGTAGCGCGTTGGATAGACCAGATTGTGCCTGTCTTTTTCTTTCTTTTCCCCCTCGCTTTTTTTACCCATGGCCATTCTCATTTAGCGTCGTTTCGCCGGGCCGCACGATGGGAGGGCCGACGGGTTGGGGTCGGAAAGGGGGCAGCGAGAAGGTCACTATTGACGAGTAGGTTTCTATTCAGTCGCAATATTGAATCTGAATGGTCAGCGACGATCATCCGCGGGCCTTGGCCATTTCTGCCTTTTGGATGTAAATGGGATCGCGGGTTCCCTCGAAAGCGCGTTGGTACGTCACGCTGAGAGCGACGAAATTGAAGGGATCGTTAGGTTCCAACTCGCATGCTTTTTCGCCGTGGCGACATGAAGCGTCGTAGTCCTTGGTGTAGTGGTACAGTACGGCCAAGGCGAGATGTCCTCGCACGAAGTTGGGGTCGATTTCGAGAGCCTCGCGTAATTTCGCGATGGCCTCGTCATATTTTTTTTCGCCCCGCAATTTTTCGGCTTCGTTTTCCAGCGCCAAAACACGTTGGTCGGTCATCGAAAGTACTCCACAAAACGTATCTGTTCCGAAATCATGACACCGCAGTCGCTCAACTCTTTTTCTCGCGAAGTGCAGCTTGGGCCGCGGCGAGCCGAGCGATGGGGACGCGGAACGGCGAGCAGCTGACGTAATTGAGTTCGATTTGGTGGCAGAAGATCACCGAATCAGGGTCGCCGCCATGTTCGCCGCAAATGCCGATTTTGAGATCGGGACGACTCTGCCGCCCTTTTTCGACGCCGATTTTCATCAGGGCCCCAACACCGCGAACGTCGACCGTGGCGAAAGGGTTGTTGCGAATGATTTCGACTTCTTGGTAGTGCGGCAGGAATTTTCCGGAGTCGTCGCGGCTCATTCCCATTGTGGTTTGCGTCAGGTCATTCGTGCCGAAGGAGAAGAATTCCGCAGTTTGGGCGATCTCGTCGGCCGTGATGCAACCTCGGGGGACTTCGATCATCGTGCCGACCGAGTAGGAGAACTTTTTGCCGTGTTCTTTCATGACTTCGCGGGCCACGCGGTGAATGATTTCGACTTGCAAGTCGAGTTCGCGTTTGAAGCCTACGAGCGGCACCATGATTTCTGGCTTGACCTTGATCCCCTCTTTTAAGACGGTAACGGCTGCCTGGAAAATCGCGCGCGCTTGCATCTCCGAGATTTCCGGTCGGACAATCCCCAAGCGGCAACCGCGGAACCCGAGCATCGGGTTGAACTCGTGCAGGTCTTCGACCATGCGTTTGACCTCGGCCACCGAAACGCCAAGTTGCTTGGCGACTTCTTCTTGCCCCTTTTTGTTGTCGTGTTGGGGCAGGAATTCGTGCAAAGGCGGGTCCAGCAACCGGATGCACGCCGGTCGCCCATCTAGAGCCCGGAAGATTCCCTCAAAATCTTGCCGTTGGTACGGCAAGAGTTTCGCGAGTGCCTTGCGGCGATCTTCCTCTTTCTCGGCGAGAATCATTTCGCGGACAGCGATGATGCGGTCACCTTCGAAGAACATATGCTCCGTGCGGCACAGACCGATCCCCTCGGCACCGAACGCGATCGCATTGACGACCTGATCGGGCTGGTCCGCGTTCGTACGGATGCCGAGGGTCCGATACTTGTCGGCCAATTCCATAATAAAGTTGAAATACTGGAAGACCTTGCTGTCCTTGGGCTTCATCGTTTTGGCGATCAGGACCTGTTTGAGTTCGCTGTCGCTGGTGCCAATCGCCCCGCTGAAGACCTCGCCGGTCGAGCCATTGATGCTGATCGCATCTCCTTCCTTGAGGGTCACCCCTTTCGCCTTCAGCGTTCCCTTGTGGTAATCGATTTCGATATCGCCTGCCCCGGCCACGCAGACTTTGCCCATCTGACGAGCGACGAGTGCGGCATGACTGGAGACGCCACCGCGCGAGGTGAGGATACCGTTGGAGGCGATCATCCCGCGTAAGTCTTCGGGGCTGGTTTCGATACGGGCGAGAATCACGTCTTTGCCCTTGCGGGCGTACTCTTCGGCCTTAGCAGCGCTGAACACAACGGCACCGGAGGCTGCACCGGGGCCAGCCCCGAGTCCAGTCGCCAGCAAGCGGCCCTCTTTCTTGGCACGAGCGTATTCCTTCGAATCGAAGATCGGTTGCAGCAATTGGTTCAGTGCCTCAGGATCCCCAGACAAGATCGCTCTTTCGGGACTCATCAGCTTTTCCTTGACCATGTCATGGGCGATTTTGACATAGGCCAAAGCGGTTCGTTTTCCATTGCGGGTCTGCAGCATGTACAGCTTTTTCTTCTCGATGGTGAACTCGAAGTCTTGCACATCACCAAAATTTTTCTCGAGCGTCTTGCGGACTTTTTCGAGTTGCTTGAAGCTGGCCGCGAACACCTTGTCGTTTTCCATCTTGGCGATCGGGAGCGGCGTGCGGACGCCCGCAACGACGTCCTCGCCTTGTGCGTTCACCAGATATTCGCCGTAGAAGACGTTCTCGCCAGTCGCTGGGTCGCGGGTGAAGGCAACACCGGTCGCGCTGTCGTCTCCCATGTTGCCGAAGACCATCGCCTGCACATTCACGGCTGTTCCCCAGTTGTCGGGGATGCGATACTTCTGGCGGTAGACGATGGCCCGCTCATTCATCCAGGAGCCGAATACGGCCTTGACCGCGCCGTCGAGTTGCTCCATCGGATCTGTCGGGAAGACTTTGCCGGTCCATTTCTTGATGAGTTGTTTATAGCGGTTGACCAGCTCATGCAGGTGTTCCTCGGTAAGGTCGACGTCTTCCTGGACTCCGACCTCTTTTTTGAGTTGAGCCATGACATCCTCGAACGGCTCGTGGTCGTGCTCGTGTTTCTTTTGGACCCCCATCACGACGTCGCCATACATTTGCAAGAAACGGCGGTAGGAATCCCAGGCGAATCGGCCGTTGCCCGTGGCCCGTTTTAAACCTTCGGTAGTCTCGTCGTTGAGGCCGAGGTTAAGAATCGTATCCATCATGCCGGGCATCGAATCCCGAGCCCCTGAACGTACCGAGACCAATAGCGGATTTTGGGGATCGCCGAATTTCTTGCCGGTCTCTTTTTCCATCCAAGCCACGGCTTTCTCGAGTTCTTTTTCGTAGCCCTCGGGAACCGACTTGTGGTTTTCATAGTAGTGCACGCACACTTCCGTGGTGATCGTGAACCCAGGGGGAACTGGCAAGCCGATTTTCGTCATGGCCGCCAAGTTTGCCCCTTTGCCCCCGAGCAGGGCCTTCATGTCACCATCGCCGTCGGTGCGGGAGGGTCCGAAGAAGTAGGTCATCTTTTTCGGCTTGACAGGGGGTTTCTTGGCCATGTTGCGATATTTCCTTTTTGCTTGCCTGGTTCATTTCATCGTTACACGCACTACATCGCGAATCTAGCAATCTGGCCCGAAAAGGTCAATCAAGCCTCGCTCACGCTGGGGTGAAGCAAACCGATGTACCCCACCGTCATCACGCAAGCCGAAATTCTCCGCGCTGGTCAACGACCGTCAGGCCAACGTAAGAGCCATTCAGTGGAGGAAATGATCGCAGTAAGTCCTGGACTGTGTTTCAAAACGATTAGCCAGAACGCGTTAGCATCTGAATTTCGCCGAGTCCGCAGGCTAGTGTCCCGCGTTTAGAAGGTTTCAAAACAAAGCCTAATTAGAATTCGCGAAAGGTACCTCGCAATTCGACTTGGCGGTGACCGACATCGATGGCCGTAGAAATCTGTTCGATTTGCGAATGTTCTCAACTTGCCGAATGTGACGACGAATTTTCCTCCCCTCAATTCGCGACGTTGCGCAGTCGATCACAGATATTGATGCAATCTAGGAATCGGTAACAGGGAAGTCGCCGAAGACCCATGGTCGATCGAGCCGCGGAGGATCGCTCCAATCGACCCTATGCTCAGGTATAAGCTTCGGGGCCAAGCCAGCCATGACCACCAACCGCAAAGTTCCTACCGATATCTTCGCGGTATTGCTTCTGGCCGTGGTGGTGTTCTTGATCGTCTCGCTGGCGACGTTTGACGTTGCCGACAATTCGGCGAACTTTCCGCAATGGCTCACCAGACTGTACCAGCCCGATTTGCTGGTATATCCCGGCAACTCGCAGATTAAAAACGCTTGTGGTTCGCTCGGTGCGTGGACCGCAGATCTGCTCGTCCATAGTTTGGGATTCGCAGCGTATTACTTGATTGTTGGCTTGATCGCGCTGCAAATCTCCCTGTTCCGTTTTCAATCACTCAATCATCCGTGGATCCGCGGCATCGGGTGGGGCCTGAGCCTTGTCGGCCTATCGGCATTATTCAGCCTTCTGATCCCGCCCTCGCTGATCGCCAGCCCCATCGGCCCCGGTGGTCTACTCGGCTTGATGGCCCAGCGTTTACTCGTCAGCCACGTCGCAATGCTCGGTAGCGTGTTGATCTCAGCCGTCGTGACTATTGTCGGTTTGATGATGTGGACCGACTATCTCATCTTCCGAGTCGGTCGTGCCATGATCGCCCCGGCAATGGTGGCGGCCTCGCGTTTGCTCCCCTTCGGCTTGTTGCATCGCCTGTTCTTGTGGATCAACAGCCAAGTTGCCGAGGTAAAAGAAAAGGGACAACCCAAAATGCCCGACTTCACCGCTGGCTCGGATCTGCCGCGGGCGATTCGCTTGAAAACCGCTGACGGCGAAACCGAAGAAATTACCTACGGCTTGCGAGGCAGCCCAACGACGAATTCGCCAGTTGATCAAAACCCAACCAAACGCAAGGCGGAACCGGCTGTCGCGCTCGGCGATGCATCATCACCAGCATCCGAGATCGAATCAGCCGACGACGATGCCAACGAAACGACAGCGGTCGATGACAATCAGCCGGTAAGTATCCCGATCAAGCCACATTTTTCGGTCTCCAAATCGACTCCGGACAAGGCCCCGAAACCGCCATCGGAGCGCGAGGAAGTGATGCTCCAACTCAACGCTGCGGCAGATACCGACAGCGGCACCGATTACGCACTTCCCTCCATCGAATTGCTCCGCAGCAGCACATCGGTTTCCTTCGACGATCAGAAGCGCGAGGCGCTCGAAAAAGCTGAATTGCTGGAAAAAACTTGCAAGGAATTCGGCTACAACGTGCGCGTCGTCGAGATCGAAACTGGGCCTGTTATTTCCCAATATGAGATCCAACTCGAGGCTGGCCTGCGTCTGCAGAGAATCACCGCGCTCGCTGATGACCTGGCAATCGCACTCCGCGTACCCAGCGTGAGGATCGTTGCGCCGATTCCTGGCAAGAACACGGTCGGTGTTGAAGTGCCCAACGAACGCCGCGAACTTGTCCGACTCCGCGAGGTCATCGAGCAAAGCGGTGAGAAAACTAAAAAGATGAAGATCCCACTGTTCCTCGGCAAGGACGCCGTAGGCGCACCGATGGTTGTTGATCTTGCATCCCTGCCCCACCTTCTCATCGCGGGGCGGACCGGTACCGGTAAAAGCGTGTGCCTCAATGCCATCATCACGTCGATCCTGATGACGCGGCGGCCTGACGAGGTTCGCATGCTGATGATCGACCCCAAGATGGTCGAGTTGTCCGGCTATGGCCGGTTGCCGCATTTGATGCACCCAGTCGTCACGGACATGCGCAAGGCCGAAGCCATTCTGGCATGGGCCGTCGACAAAATGGAGGAGCGTTACAAACTGCTGGCCCAAGCTGGCGTTCGCCACATCACGACCTACAATCAATTGGGGGTTGATGAAATCATGAATCGCCTCCAACCGGAGGACGACGAAGCCCGCGAGAGTATTCCGACCCATCTGCCGTTTATCGTCATTGTTGCCGACGAAATGGCCGACTTGATGATGACGGCCGGCAAGGAGGTCGAGCAACACATCATCCGCTTAGCCCAAAAAAGCCGTGCTGTGGGGATCCACCTGATTCTCGCGACGCAAAAGCCAACGGTCGATGTCATCACCGGATTGATCAAATCGAACCTGCCCGCTCGCATCGCTTTCCAGGTTGCAAGCAAGGTCGACAGCCGCGTCGTACTCGATGCCATGGGAGCAGATAAACTCCTCGGCAACGGTGACATGCTGTTCCTCTGGCCCGGCACGAGCAATCTTCTCCGTGGCCAAGGCACTTACCTCAGCGACGAAGAAATCGAAGCAGTTACTGACGCCGTCAGCACCGGCGAACAACACTTTGTCCAAGAGTTGATCCATATCAAGGTCAACAAAGACGAGGACGAACAGGCCTCAGGCGACGCCCGCAGTCTGCCCAATAGGGACGAACTGTACGACGAGGCCATCGAAATCGTGATCCGCGAAGGCCGTGGCTCTGTCTCGCTATTGCAGCGAGCGCTCCGCATCGGGTACGGGCGTGCCGCGCGACTCATTGACTTCATGGAGGAGGATGGCATCGTCGGCGCGTACAACGGCTCCAATGCTCGCGATGTCATCATGACGATGAGCCAATGGCAAGCAATTAAATCTGGTGGTGGCAATCAAGGTCCGGCCGCCACAGATTCGCCCACGCCTGCTCCTCGCCCGCTGGAAACAAGCTCGGCCCGCCGCAAGACAAAACTCGCTGCTTCTCAATCTGCCGCGCCACCGGCCAAGAAATCTCAGGCCCCCACCCCGCCCTCCCGGCGCAGTGACGACGATGTCGATGACGAAGATGCTGTGGATGACCGATTTGCCGACAACGTCGATAACCACCGCGGCACTCACGATCTCGAATTCTCAGCAGAAGCCGACGAGAAACCACCGTTCGACTACATTCCTGACGACGATCTCGAATACGAAGACTACGACGAGGACGAATACGACGACGAGCAGTAATTCGAGCGGGACCCAGGTTGTCGTTGGCCCCGCTCCACGGCCGAGTTGCTAGAGCCAAGTTGGTTGTTCACGAAAGTGTTGCTTTGTCGTTTCGCCGCTAATTCTCGCCGCTAATTATGGTGACAGGTCCGCGCACCCAATCTCTGGCCAAAAGCGTATGAAATCAGCTAAGCTGAGGCAAGTCGAAATTGAAGAAGACTGCGGAGGAGCCACGGTCGGATTGACGAGGCGTGAGAGAAAAAGGCATGGAAGCAGATTCGATCGTAACAGCCAAGAAGTTTGTGCAAGGGATCACCGAGGTTTTTAGTGACCTAAAAGACCCACGCGGCGTGCAGCATGACCGACAGGACCGTGGCAGGGCCGTCTCGGCCCTGGAGTGGGCATCAGATCGGCGGACATCAGATCGGCGGGCGGCACCAATAGGGTGGGTGGTGGGTGGCACCAATAGAGTGGGCGCCTTTTTTGGATGATCAGCCCTATCCAGACAATCGCGTACCAGCGTTTTTGGGCGGTTTTAAGCAGATTTCTTGAAAATTTTCCCAAAAATCGAAAAAAACCAGTTTCACCCTATTGACAGCGTCCCCCCCCAGGTGCGTTAAACTGTCCGAGCTTGAAGAATTCCCCGCCGCGTGGAGCGCTTGGTGCGATGTCCCGTTGGTTCCCACTACCGAAAATGGTGTTAGCCCTGTTGGCTGGCTTATTGGCCCTGACCGCTGGGCTCAAGCTCCACTTGCTCCTGACCAGCCCGTTTGCCGACATTGTGACCGGCACCCCGCTTCCCGTTCTCTGGTTGGCCTTGTTTGTTGAGCTTGTCGTGATTGGGGTGATCATTACGCGGGTGCCGAGTGAAATTAAATGGTCGGTGGTCACAGGGTTCTTTGCGGTACTGGCTGCCGTTTCGCTCTACAATTTCCTTAGTGGCAAGACCACTTGCGGGTGTGCGGGGGCATTGGAAATCCATCCCGCGTGGTTCTTGGCGGTGAACGTCGTCGCCATGGCCCTGTTGATGTCGATTCGACCGGAAACGAACCGCGTGATGCAGCAGTGGAGCGAGATGCGGATTCCGGCACAATGGGCAGGAACGCTGGCGGGGATCGTTTTGATTACCGTTGGGTTCAGTTTATCGCAGTCCGCCTGGGCACGCGATTTCGCGAGAACCCATTTGCTGGGCCAGCCGATTGTGTCAGTCCCCGCCAATATCGGTAGGCTTCCGTCTGCTCCTCAAGACTGCGAGTTGAGGTTGCGTAACGTGTCGAATGAAGAGCGAAAGATCGTGGGTTATCAGCGTTCGTGCAAGTGCGTTGTGCCAGATGAAGTTGTTCATGCGGTGATTCCTCCGGGAGGAGAGTTACCGATACGAGTACAAGTCAAACCAACGGCCGCCGGTCGTTTTCACCAGCGGCTGTTGTTTTTTCTCGATTCCCCGCAGCAACACGTTGTCGCTGCGGATATTCATGGTTTCTTTTTGGAGAATTGAAATGAAAGAGTTTTTTGTCGGAATGGCGAGGGG
>CALDHM010000073.1 GCA_937941455.1 uncultured Pirellulaceae bacterium
ACCGACGCTAGGGCCTCCATCCTGCGGCGGATCCATTCCTTGCGAAAGGAGTAATCCCGGCCCGTTTTCTCGTCTTTTCCAGCCAAAAAGGCCCTGCGTACGCACCTCTGAATGGCGTGCACGATGCACACCTCCCCAGCACCAGACTGCTCCACTCGCAAAGGTCGTCCCATAGAAAGTCCTCCTGTTCAATCCACCAATGCTCCCAATCCTAACAAATTACGGAGGGAAGTCAATAAAAAGGTGGGTGGCACTTAAAAAGACCTTAAAAAGACTTACTTAAAAAGACTTAAAAAGAAAGGGAAATGTAACTCTGGCATGTAGGAACGAAATCGGTATATTCATGCTCATGAGTTCGGATATCCCCAATGTCTTGATACAACAACTAAGGAGCTGGTCGCAAGCAGGCCTGTCCCATCTACCCAAGGCTCGTTATTCGCAGCCAAGGCCAGGCGACCACTCGATCAGCGAGGTGGCCGCTGGAAACCCGTCACGTTCTGTGGCAACCGAAATCGCCGCTTCATCGTCCACTGGCGTCGCCGCGTCAACTGCAACGGGAGCCCACGCCGTCGACTTCATCTCATCGGCTGAGGACAATTATGCAGCGGCCGCATCTTCGGCCAACGTCCAGACTCCGCCGACATCGCGGGTTGGCAGCCAAGGACTGCTAGGTGGCTGGCAGATTGGCGTCACAGGTAGTGCGATCGATGTACGCCCATACCCCGTGTCGCTACGAATCGACGAGCGGCAGCACCAATTGGGCCAACTCGCGCTCCAAGTTGCCGGATGTCGGCGGTGCGCGATCCTCTCAGGATGTCGTACCCAAACTGTGTTCGGAGTCGGCAATCCGCAACCGCGGTTAGTCCTTTTTGGCGAAGCTCCCGGAGCGGAGGAAGATCAACAAGGCGAGCCATTTGTCGGAGCAGCTGGCCAACTGCTGAACAAGATCATCCAAGCCTGCCAAATGCGGCGGGAGGACGTCTACATCATGAACACCGTCAAATGTCGCCCACCGCAGAATCGCAATCCCAATCCTGATGAAATGGAAAATTGCTGGGAATACGCGGAACGCCAATTCGAAATTTTACAGCCGGAATTCATTTGCTGCTTGGGAAAGGTCGCAGCCCAGAGGTTGCTGAAAACCGAGGCCGCGATAAGTCGATTACGCGGCCGTTGGTTCAACTATCGCGGCAGTCGCGTGATGGTTACGTATCACCCCGCATATCTGCTGCGAACTCCTTCGGCAAAAAAAGCAACATGGGACGACATGAAAATGCTCCTCAAGGAAATGGGTATCGAACTCCCGCAAGCGTAGATCGATTGCCGACAGCCGCGTTTTCCCCGCCGATACATTGCGGGGAGGGTTTCCCGCGCGACTCCGAATTGTCTCGTAAAGGTTCGCGCCTGGTGGCACTTTCCTGGCAAGATTTTTGCGAATTTACCGTTTCCGCAGCGTCAATTTCATCGTGCCTACTTCGCTCAGGGTTGTGGGCTGAAGACGAACCGCGCTGCGATCGTGAATCTTTTTGGCTGTTTCCTCCTCCGAGCGACTGCGGCAGCGCACCCCCCGGGGCAGCACGATAGCAACCACCGGCTACACGGCCTTTCTCGACCTCCTCATGCGAGCACAGCTGATTAATATGCCAGCGACCATTGCACGTAATAAAATGCTGCGTTGCCAGCAAAGGGGACACCGGGCGTCGTCGAGTAGTACTTGCCGGAGAAAAAGTGGGAATAACCCAACTGCGCTTGTTGACGAGCCGTCACGTTGTAGGTTGCCAGCAAGTCCAACTCGTGCCCGAGTTCTGCACTTCCAGGAGTGTTCCCGGGATTGAAGGGGGTCATCAACAGCGAGTAGGGCGTATCGGATTTCGTCTCCAGGAAGAGGTAGTGATACCAGACCAGCAAATTCAACTTCTTGCTCGGTTGCATCGTCAACAACAGGTTGACGTCCTCCAGGTTGCGACGGCCGAACAAGTCCATCAATCCGTTAAAACGGTGGCCCAATGGAAATTGATGATGATAGCCTTGGCCGGCCCCCAAGTCGTCCCCTCCCGAGGCCCAATCATAGTAAGCCCATAGAACTGGCTTCCAGCCTTGTTCACTGAGTTTTCGTCCCAGTCCAATCGTCACCGCACCGGCTGCATGGTCTGATCCATCTGTGTTTTCACCCCATTGGTAGGCCCCTTCAAACTCCCAAAGATGAACCCCTTGACTTGCTTGCCAGCGAGCTCCCAACGTGTTGAACTTGAAATCGTTACTTCCTGAACCGTTGAGGTAGCGGAGCAAGTATAAATCGTACGTCCGATCTTTGACGCCCGTATACGACGTGTAAATTCCCATGAACTCTTGATCCCGATCCGGATTATCGAATGCGTTCGGCACGACTCGCACGGGATGTGTCCAAAAAGCGTTGATGGCGAAATCTTCGGTCTTTCGCATTACGCTGAAACCTTCGAAGGTGCGACGTGTGTTGGCCCAGTCAAGGGGCGAAATCACGCGCTGCGAACCGTACAGCAGTTGTTGCCGACCCGACCGGACAATCAAGGCATCCTGCGTGTCACCCAGTAGATTGACATCGACGAAGAGATTTTGCATGTCAAATCGATTCTCTTCGATACCCCGCGGTAGGAAATTCTCGTAGTAGCTAATCGCGTCAATCATCTCACCGAAAACCCGCAAGCGATCCGACAGATGCAGATCACCATACAGCCGATTTCGTTGCAAAAGGAAATCGTCGTCGATCCCAGTAAGTCCTAATCCTCGATGATTCCGCTCGGCGTGATAGCGGTACCGAGTTTCGCCCCCGATATCAAACCATCCCCCTCGCGGCAGGGCCCGCCGCTTTAGGCGGTCCCCCAACCAAAATCCTTGATAACTCGGATCGAGGACATAGGAGAAGTCATTGTTGAAATACAGCGGTTTGTGGGCCGACGCGATCTTTTTTTCGAGTTCGGCTTGCTGTTTCTTGGCAACTTCGGCGGTTTGCTCGGTGGCTTTTTTTTCACGTGCACTTTGCTGTGATTCTGTCAAAACGTGCATTGGCATATTCGTTTCGACGGCAGAGTCGTAGCCCCCTGGCAGAGTAGTAACCCGATTTGGATCGGGAGAGGCAGTCCCGTTGGCCTTGATACTCGGCTGGGGGTCGGCCAAATGCAGTCGCACGCCTGATTGGACAGGGGGCAAAGCCTCTTGCCTGGCGACGGCGATGTGGTCCCAGACCGGTAGGGCGATTGCCAGCAGCCAACAGAGGACAATCCCACCACATTTAAGCTGACGACGTTGCTCTGACAGGGAGGCCAACTCCCTCGCGTTTGCGGGATTCATCGAAAAAACTTCGCTTTCCGAATTGTAGACATTTTGGTCTTGTTTTAGAATGGTTCGGTAGGAGTTCTCCAAAAAATCAACATATCCTGCGATTTCATTACAAATTGCCTGATCCGCAAATTTTGCCACAGCGTTGGTTCACAGCACTTTGGCAACCCACAAATCGCTGGTTGATGAAATGGAGACCAGACAATTCACGTTAATCACATCCTCGTGAGCCCGTGTTGACGCATGGGGATGCGTAACGTGCGGTCGTTCCATTGGCCGGGGAGGGAGAGCAGGAATGATCTCAAGTTTGTTGGTGCAATTTTCGCCGCATGCTGATCAAGCGTCTGTCTTGCAGATGCTGGCGGATCACCCGCAAATCGATGTCGGTACGCAGGTTCCTTCTGGCACTTTACCTGTTGTTATCGAGGCAGAGCATCGCGGCGAGCTGAATGGCCTGCATGATTGGATCGCGAGTTTGCCCGGAGTCGCTGCCGTCGAGGTGGTGATGGTTTATTTTGATTCGCAGAATGCGACGCAATGAGGTGCGTTTATGACGACAGCATGTTCGGATAGAAGGATTCCCGACAATTCCACGTTGGCGCGGCGACAGTTTATCAAGGCCTCCGCGATGGCCATGGCCACCACCATGGCTGCCGGGAAGGCAACCGGGGCGTTACCGATCTTACCCGCCGCTACGGTGGTGAGCGAGACGTCCCTGGACGTGGTGTGGAACAAAGCTCCCTGTCGCTTCTGTGGCACCGGTTGTCATGTGCAGGTAGGTGTCCAGAACGGTCGTGTTGTGGCCATTGCCGGGGATCGCGATGCCGAGGTGAATAAAGGCTTGCTGTGCGTGAAGGGGTATCATGTCGGCGGCATCTTGTATGGACAGGATCGCCTGACCCATCCGCTTCTCAAAGTTGGAGATCATTATCGCAAAATCACCTGGGACGAAGCCATCGACGTCATTGCCGATCGCATTATGGCGGCACCCTCACGATTCGCTTTTTATGGCTCCGGCCAGTGGACGATTCCCGAAGGTTACGCTGCGCAAAAGTTTATGAAGGGGGGCTTGGGCAACAATCATATCGACCCCAACGCGCGATTGTGTATGGCATCGGCCGTCACCGGATTTCTGGCGACCTACGGCGTCGACGAGCCAGCCGGCTGCTACGATGATCTGGACCATTGCGATGTCTTGATCATGTGGGGCAACAATCCGGCCGAAATGCACCCCGTGCTCTTTTCTCGCGTCACCGATCGGCGGCTGCGCGGCGAGCAGGTACTCATGATCGACATCGGTACGCGGCGTACGCGGACGACCGAAAAATGCCAACATTACCTGGAGATGAAGGGGCATGGCGATTTAGCGATCGCCAATGGGATCGCCCATCAATTGATCAAGAACAAAACGTACAACCGGCAATTCGTCGAAAAGTATTGCAATTTCAAGGCCCCAGACGATGCCAACCCTAATTTGCACGGCCGAACCATCACCTTCGAAGAGTATCAAAAACTACTGGAGCCCTACACGCCTGAGTACGTTCAGCAGGTAGCGGGAGTCCATGCGGAACAAATCGTGATGCTCGGTGAACTCTTCGGTAATCCGAATTTGCGGATTACTTCGCTCTGGTGCATGGGCATGAACCAGCATACGCGCGGCACGGCAATCAATAATTTGGTGCATGGGATTCATCTGCTCAGTGGTCATTTTGGTCGCCCGGGAGATGCCCCCACCAGTTTGACGGGCCAGCCCTCGGCATGCGGCACCGTGCGCGAGGTCGGCACCTTAGCGCATGGTTTGCCCGGCGGCCTCGTCGTGAGCAACCCGCAGCACCGCGCCGAGGCAGAACGGATTTGGAATTTGCCCGCCGGGCGGATCAATCCTAATCCAGGCTATCACACAGTTCTGATGTGGGAGAAGTTTTGCACGCCCAGCGATCAAGGAGGAGATATCGACACGATCTGGGTGCAAGTCACGAACCCGGGACAATCGCTCCCGAATCTCAACAAACTGTTCCGCCCCAAAGCGGATCTCAAAGAAAAATTTTTGATCGTCAGCGAGGTCTATCCAACGGCCACCACCCAGCTGGCCGACCTGATCTTACCTTCGGCGATGTGGGTAGAAAAAAATGGAATGTTCGGTAACTCCGAGCGGCGCACTCAACAATGGTTCAAGATGGTTGAACCAGCCGGAGAGGCGCGCGACGATTGTTGGCAGACCATTGCCGTCGCCCGCCGCCTTTTCGATCGTGGGCTCGATGGTATGAAAGATCGAGATGGTCGATTCATTTTCGACGTCCGCGACCAAGACGGGAACGTAGTTGCCGTGTGGGACTGGGAACATTATTACAACGTCAACGTGGATGAGTTCCTATTCAACGAATATCGGGCCTTCTCCCGATTCAAGCATAAAGATCTGGCCCCTTACGCTGAATACGTCAAAGCCCGCGGCCTACGTTGGCCGGTACTCGAGGTCGATGGCCATTGGCGCGAAACGAAATTCCGCTTCGTCGAAGGTGCTGATCCGTACGTTGCCACCGGCAAAGGAATTCAGTTCTACCATTCGTCCACCAACGATGATCGCGCTCAGATCTGGTTTCATCCCTGGGAGCCGCCGGCGGAAACGCCTTGTGACGAATTCCCCTTGTACCTGACCACAGGTCGCGTACTCGAGCATTGGCACACGGGCACGATGACGCGGCGAATTCCCCAGTTGAGTCGAGCCATGCCGGGCGCCTATTTGGAGATCCATCCCGAGGATGCCCGCCAGGCCGGCATCTCCAGCGGCGATATGGTCGACGTCGAATCGCGCCGCGGCACGATTCGCCTACCGGCTTGGATCAGTGGCCGCGGCTATCCACCACAAGGAACCGTATTCGTTCCGTTTTTTGATGAGATGCATCTGATCAACGATCTGACATTGGATGCACACGATCCCTTCTCGAAGGAACCGGATTACAAGAAGAGTGCCGTCCGCATCAAAAAAGCGTCAGGACAATGATATGCGTCGTGTTTGGGAGAACTATCGAGTAGGCTTGCTCGCCGCCGTGATGGTGATTTCGGCGACGGTGGTCGGCTACTTCACTGGTTTGCAAGCGCCGATGAGCCGCGGCCAGCTCTACGATTCATATTCGAATCATTCGGTCGAACCTCCGGAAGCCGATTCCCTTGACGCGACGGCTGCGATTGTGCCGGCCACGAGTTATCGGGAACTAGCAGACGTGTTGCGAGCGCGTTCCTCGGTGAAGCCGAGGACACTCGAGGAGCTGCTCCCGCCCCCGAGGATACCCCAACCCGATTCGCCGCAGACCGATCTACCTCCAATCACAATGTCCGATAAAACCTTTGCCTTGAGCATGCGGGCGATAAATCGCGCCTTCAATGGTGCTCCCCCCACAATACCGCACCCGATTGACCAATTATCGGATCAAACGTGCCTGGCGTGTCACGGCACTGGTTTTCAAATGTCGTCGTTACGCGTCTCGAAAATGTCTCATCAGATGCTGCAGAATTGCACTCAATGCCATGTCGAGCAACAGCCACGGCATCTCCCGGCCACGGAATTTCGTGCGTCGACGTTCGTCGGTCTACCCGCTCCGCTGGAAGGCCCCAGGGCCTATCCCGGAGCGCCGCCTCAAATCCCTCACACGACATGGATGCGGATCGATTGCACGAGTTGCCACGGTCCGAGCAGTTGGCGGGGTTTACAAACCACCCACCCCTGCCGCGAAAATTGTTTACAGTGCCACACACCTGCGGCCGCGATGGAGCAAGTCAAAATCGACCCGCAACCCAGATTTCTCGAACCGCCAAACATCGTCGGTGACCAATGAACCGCAAATCACCTGAGTTAAGTCAAGCAAACAGCTCTGAACCTAAAATCTCCCGCCGCGATTGGTTTCGCCTGAGACGCGGCACAACCGCAGCCGACTGCCTACAAGTAGATAACACGGCCGATCGCGGTCAGCCGCGGCAACTGATGGCTCCCGGACAACCAATTTCACAACCGACCAACTACGGCGAGATCGATCTGGCTCAATTGCCGCCCCTGAGAGAGGCAGAACTCGATGGCGAACAACTTGTGCAGTTGTTCGAAGATCTCCGCGAGTTTGCTCACCGGATCAGCGTCCATTACCGCGGATTGTCCTCCGGCGTAGACCAAGGCTTGGTCGATGCAGCGACTCAACTGATAGCCGTGCGAACCGAATTATTCTCAGGTCGATTGTCGCGAGTGCAGATTCGTTATGCCTGGGATGGAGCTTGGTGGATCGATACTCTCGAATCGCGCGACGGACGATTTCGGTTAGTGCGAATCTGTCACAAGATCCCAAACATGGCCGGTTCGCCGTGATCCACAACTGACAGACAGTAAGAGCTTTTGGTTTCCTGATTCGTCAGGGATGAACATGGCCAAATCAACAGTGCTGGTAGACGTCGCTGAATCCAGTCCCACAGCATTCTCGAAGAGTGTGCTGCATGCCGATTCTTCGATCAAACTGGTTCGACTGCAGCTACCGGCCGGCAAACAAATTCCCGCTCATCATGCTCCGGGTGATCTCACCGTGCTGTGCCTGGAGGGAGAGGTTCGATTCGAAGTGGGGCAAGAGCCATATACTCTGACGGCTGGCAAGTTGATCTACGTTCCCGATAAGCGAACTCACGCGCTAACTGCCGTCACAGACGCACGGCTGTTGGTCACGATCATCGCCGAACGGGACGCTGCCGCAGTCGATTCGGTATGAGCTCGCGATCGCGGCATGAAGCTCAACGATGGCCTGATCTGGTGGTGCGGAACTCATTTTTCCGAATTTGCGTTCCCTTGGTTTGCCGACGGCTGCGCAGCCAGGGTCAAGATCAATCGCAGAGCTGCAGCCTGGGCCTGGCGACTGAGGTCGATGGATTCGCCCAAGATGCGAGCGGATTCTTGAGGAGCATGAAATCCGCGTGAATTTTCGCTGCTGATGTAGTCGAGCCGCCACATCGATTTCCGTTGCAATAGGCGGATCGGTGCAAGCTGTTCGTCGGTCGCGCCGGCTTTTTGGCATGCGACGATGACGTCGAGCATGTCGGTCATGGCCACCGCGGCTCGTTCCATCAGATCCTTCGTTCGTTGCTGAATAGTCTCGACCCGTTCGATGAGATCCTTTTCCGCGACATGGTGGCAGTTTTGGCAGGCATGATTGATATTCTCGAGGGGGCTGCGGACGTTGTGATTGCTGACTTTCATCGCCCCGACTCGTTCGTAAGGCATATGGCAATCGGCGCAGCTGACACCAGCCCGAGCGTGGGTGCCTTGGTTCCACAGTTCGAACTCTGGATGCTGCACCTTGAACAGTGGTGTTCCGGTTTCCGTATGAACGAAATCGGCGAAGTCCGTTCCGTCAGGAAATTTTTTCTCTTCCCAGTGCTGTTCGAGTTGTTCGGCCTTCAGGCCTTTGGACCACGGAAATTCGAGGATATCTTTGGGGGCGCAGTAGTATTCGACGTGGCATTGGGCGCAAGTAAAGCTTCTCATTTCGTGCCTCGTTGCCAGCTTGTTTGGATCGTAGGGTTCCTTGCGATCGCCGCGCCGCCATTTCTCGATACTGGGCAGGTGAGGAAACGGTTCGTCGCTCGTTGCCAGATCAGCAATCCCTTGCATGAATCCTGGTCGCGTGATTCGCAGGGCCATCGTGCGCGGATCATGACAATCGATACAACTCATGGGGTGCGCCTCGCTCATTTGGAAATGCCCATCGACCGGCTGCTGCGGATGGAAGCCGCCGACGGGTGGGGATGGAAAGGTCGTTGGTTGCCCCTTCGTGGTTCCGTCCGGAACCTGAGTCAGCATTTCGAGGACCTCATGATACGGTTTTTGGCTGAGCAGCTCGAACCCTTTTCGTACAGCCTCCATGTTAAACTCACTGGCCAGAGCGACTTCATCGAATGGTTTTCCCATGGCTTCCAGACCGACCTTGCGGTACAGCACTATGGGTGACGCATGGCAATGGAGACAGGCCCCGGCCTGTGGCCGCTGATTAACGCGCTCGGTTACCACCTGATCGTACAGCATGTAAGCATGGCCTCTTGCCTCGCGATAATCAATGCTGAACGCGTAGCCCGCGTACAGCCGTTTCAGCCACGGGCTTTGCTCCAGTTTGCTATCGGGCAGGGCCGAAGAACCCCCGTAAAATTTATCGCCTGCAGTCAGCTTGTATTGATCGAACTGATGGGGCCAATTCAATCCCCACGGGATAGGATCGGTACTTACCTCGTTAATTTCCACAACGCGTGCGTAGGCTCGTAGGGCATCCTGCTTGTGCCCGAACATCGTGAACAGAACCCAAGCGATCAAGGCGGTGGCGATAGCAGCCGACAGCGTGAGCACCAAAGGCAGCACGAGACGGCCAGAACGCGACGAAATCTGCAACGACTGAATCATGGCTGTGATAAATCTTGCTTTATTGAGAGTGATTTTTAGAAAATAACGAATCATCGAGCAGGCGCGGATCGAAATTCTCGTGCTGCGTCGATTCCTGAATAGGGAAATAATCGAATCCGCCGATAGGTGCTAGCCCCGGTGTTTCCTAATCGTGGCTAGTGGCTTGCGGCTAATCTTGAGTGCGATTGATCGGATTGATGTAAAAACCGAACTCCTTGATTCACTCAGTGATGGGCGTGCCCCACCGAATAGTGACAATGGATGCAATCCAGCATGCCTTGGTCTTCGGTCGCTGGCAGCATCGAATGAACCAATTCCTGGTGGCAATAGAGACAGGCCTGCTGAGTGACTCGTCGGTTACGCGGCTTGATTTGAATCGGCTCTTGAAACTGGCCGGTGGTGAAGGCCAGGGAATGGAACAACCCATTGTCGGATTTCGTCAACCACTTGGCGAGGAACGAATCGTGGGGCAAATGGCAATCGTTACAAGTCGCAACCGAGTGATGGCTGGATTTCTGCCAAGAATCGAAATGAGACTGCATGATGTGACAATTGGCACACGACTTAGGGTCATTCGAAAAATACGAAAGCCCGCCGCCGTAATTGAAGGTGAAAATACCTAGCCCGAGAGGCACTCCCACTGCCATGAATGGAATCAAGGTCAGCCAACGCCGAAATACCGGATAGCGACGCACCGATCGGATCGCGGGGCGCAAGCTCTCCTGCTCCATGATTCGGCTCCGGGTATCTGCAATTCGGACGGTCGGCAGCGACTGTGACCTGAGAGGGACTGCCGCGGTCCCCGCAATTTGTTAAACTTTGAGTTTTGTTTCTAAATCCGTCAAACGCGGGTCACTAGCCCGCCGTTCTCGCGACAACCGGACGCTACGGTGTTCCGCTGATAGAGCGGGAACAAAACCTAGCAAAAAATGGCCCCGAGATGTAGACAACCATGTCTACAATAGTTTAGCATGATTTCAGCCACGGCGGAATACGCGTTGCGTGCCACGGTCTTCTTAGCTAGGCGACACGGACGCAAAGTCAGTCGCCAGGAGATAGCTAATGCGACGGATGTGCCAGCCGATTACCTCCTCAAGGTTCTGAAAACTTTAGATGAAGCTGGTATCGTCGAATCGCAACGGGGGCCAGGAGGCGGCTATGAATTGGTCAAGCCTCCTCAACTAATCACCGTGCTGGATGTTGTAAACGCGGTGGACGAGATTCCTCGTATCAAACGTTGTCCGTTGAGGCTGGGATCGCATAAGTCGCTTTGCCCGCTGCATCACTTGCTCGATGAAGCGGCCAAGGCGATCGAGGATGCGTTCCGGAATGTCAGTCTACATGATTTGGTCACTGCAAAACGGATTCCGCACTCGTGTTCCTTTCCGGGATTGTCCAGTTAATCACGCCGCAAAACTCAGCAGCACGCGAGGTGTCCTTGCCCAGCCGCTCCCCGCCGACCGTCAAGTCGCCTGTTAATCACGCCACCCGCTCCGGCATCTCAACGCTGACCACGCTCACCACCGCCGCTTTGGTCGCTGTCGCCTTGGTAACAGCCTGGCATGTCAGCTGGATGTGGGACGCACGCCTCGCGACTGAGGGATCGGGAAGCAGCCATCAGTCAGGCGCGACCTCAGCGTTGCCGCGGCAAGAACGTCGCGATGACCATCGCAGTGGTGATCGACATGGGCCGGTGTTCCCCATCGAAATTCGTCACCCCCAGGGCGACCTGGGGATTTTGGTAAGCCACCCACATGACGAAACGGCAGTGCGAGTCGCTTGTGCGACGTGCCATGCGACAAGGCAGCCGGATCTCTCCAACCGTGCAACGGCAGATTTAACCGAATTTCATCAGATGACAGTCGTTGACCACGGCTCGATCAGCTGTTTGTCCTGCCACCACCCTGAGGACTATGGCGCCTTTCGTTTGGCCGATGGCCAACAGCTTGCCTATCGTGACGTCATGCAGCTGTGTGCGCAATGCCATAGCCAGCAAAAACGCGACTACGATCATGGGGTGCATGGCGGAATGATCGGACATTGGGATCGGCAATTCGGCCCTCAGTACAAGCACAACTGCATCGATTGCCACGCGCCCCACCAGCCGAAGTTTCCCGCCATGCAAGCGACATTCAAGCCGCAGGATCGATTCTTGGCGCCGCCTCGCAATTCACGACCTCACTCGCCGGGACACTGACATGACCAATCCTCGCCGTTCTGAAGAAAACGATCAGGTTGGCTCGGAAGCGACCGAAGGCCGGTCGCGGTCGACACAATTGCCGATCGTTAATCAATCCGGATCCTCGCGGCGGACCGCTCTGAAAATCGCGGGCGCAGCTCTTGGTCTCGTTGCGTTTGGAAGAGCCGTCGCGCCGATGTGGTCGATTCCCGAAAATATTTCGATCGCCGAATTTTTGCAACGACATTACAAGGAGTTGACCGACGAGGACAAACAAGAGATTTTCCAGCGGCTCGCATCGGAAACCAAAACACGGTACGGCGCCGACGTTACGATTGTCGATCATCGGCCGATCCCTGGCGTAAAATTTGCCTACGCTATCAATCTCAGCAAATGCAATGGCAACGGCAAATGCATGGAGGCCTGCCATCGAGAAAACAATCATCACCGCGGCACGAATCAATCATACATTCGCGTTCTGGAAATGACCAAGGGCTCACTTGATATGGAGCACGGGACGTCGACGTATGACCACCCCACGCCGCAGCCCGACAAATACTACATGCCGGTACAATGCCAACAATGCGACAACCCGCCCTGCGTGACGGTCTGCCCAGTAGAGGCGACGTGGAAAGAAGAGGATGGGATCGTCGTGGTCGATTACAACTGGTGTATTGGCTGTCGGTATTGCGAGGCCGCTTGTCCGTATCACGCCCGCCGCTTCAACTGGGAAGCTGTCGAAATACCTGCAGCAGAAATCAATCCCGAACAAGGTTACTTGTCCAACCGGATTCGCCCCCAAGGGACCATGGAAAAATGCCACTTTTGCTTGCACCGAACTCGCCAGGGACGGCTTCCCGCCTGCTTGGAAGCTTGTCCGACCGGAGCCCGAGTGTTCGGAGATATTAATGATCCCGAATCAAGCATCAACTACGTTCTTAAAAACAAACGCGTTTTTGTCTTGAAAGAAGAGTTGGGAACCCGGCCAAGCTTTTTCTACTTTTTTGATTGAACGCCGTAGGTGAACGAGCGACGCGAGCAGCGAGCAACTTCGAACGAAGGATCTCAACTTAGTTCCTAGTGGTGCCGTGCAGTACATTTTGAAATCGCACGAAACGTTGGCCGCACTTGACCGATGCGAGAACGGACATGAAACCTGCAGATTTTAACCTGGGTGATTCGAACCTTTTCGGCGGCAATCCCGACCATCCGGTGCGCAGCTACCCAAAATTTATCCTCTGGGGGATCGGCGAAGCTACCGACGGTAGTCTGTTGTTCTATTTGTGGATGCTGGTTCTGACCGGAATTGCGCTGGTCGGAGCCAATGCCTGGGCTGTCCAGGTTCACGATGGCATGATCGTTACGAACATGACCGACCATGTGAGTTGGGGGCTATACATCGCGAATTTCACATTTATGGTCGGCGTCGCGGCCGGTGGCGTGATGATGGTGATTCCGGCCTACCTGTACCACGATAAGAAAATGCATGACGTCGTGATCCTCGGCGAGATTCTCGCAATTGCAGCCATCGTCATGTGCCTACTGTTCGTCACCGTCGACTTGGGACGCCCGGAACGGTTCTGGCATTTGATTCCGGGAATCGGGCGCTTCAATTGGCCGCTGTCGATGTTGACCTGGGACGTGATTGTTCTTAACGGCTATCTGCTGCTGAATCTGCACATTTGCGGCTATCTAATGTACATGAGATTTCTGGGATGCAAGCCCAATCCGCGCTGGTATGTTCCTTTCGTCATGGTGTCGATTTTTTGGGCGATCTCGATTCACACTGTAACGGCGTTTCTCTATTGCGGCCTGGGAGGTCGACCGTTCTGGAATACGGCGCTATTGGCACCCCGTTTTTTGGCCAGCGCGTTTGTAGCTGGGCCCGCGCTGATCTTGATCCTGTTCGAAGTGCTAAGGGTAACGGCCAACCTGAAGGTGGATGATGGGCCGATTCGTGTGCTCCTGAGTATCGTTCGCGTAACCGTGCTCGTCAATTTGTTAATGGTGGTTTCCGAAGTCTTCACTGAGTTCTACACTGGCGGTTCTCACACCGCCTCGGCACGTTATCTTTTCTTCGGCCTGCACGGGCACCGCGCACTTGTTCCCTGGATCTGGACTGCCGTCGTTTTGAATGTTGTCGCCGCGGCGATGTTTTTGTTGCCTGTCGTGATCACGAATCACTATGTTCGTGTCGCCGCTTGCACCATGGCCCTCGTCGGAGCCTGGATCGAGAAGGGGATGGGCCTGGTCGTCCCGGGATTCATTCCCAGCACTTTGCATGAGATCGTTGAATATTCTCCCAGCCTGATTGAATGGAAAATCAGCGCTGGCATCTGGGCGCTGGGATTGATGATTCTGACGGTCCTCACCAAACTCGCCATCGTGGTATTCCAGCGTCCACTTGCCCAACATGAATCCGAGATGTCCAGTCACTAACGCTCCAGCTCGGCTCGAAAGATTTAGTGTATTCCCGTCCCAACGTATCGGGACAAATCCAAGCGTGGCCTTAAATCGCGGCCGAACGCAGCAAATTAACTTGGGCAACCCCACCTATTTCCTGGATTTTCTCAAATTCTAGCGCCCCTCAAAGAGCTTTTTACCAACCTAAGCGTGCGGCGTTTGTCTAGTGTTCAGCTGCGGTCATGAGGCCCGTGCTTGTCTCCTTGTGCCTGATTGCGGTTGCAGACGACGGTAAGCAGTAATGCCGTGCAAACCGACTGGCGGCGACCGAAAAGAGTTCGTGGCTCGGCAGCGGCAGTTACGCGGATCCTCCCAAACGTTAGCGGGCCAAGCGCCGAAGCTGGCTTGCATCAACCTCCAGCTGTACCAAACGGTTCAGGCTGGCGAGCGTACCGACCATTCTGAACATCGGCGGTTTCAGCGACGCAGTGTTCAACATCATCAGCGACCTTCTGACAGACCGCGCTCGACGGTTCGTGGCAGAAGTGGAAGCGATGGTGTTGTAGTTCGCGGCGAAGAGTCTGAGGAACGGATTAGTCACTATCTGGAAATGGGCCACTGTGTTCCGATGCGGTGGCCTGGCCGTGCACTTCCAGCGCTTGCCAGGCCTTTTTTATTTTATGGACTGGACGGGCCCGCAATGGACCGAGTATCCGCAGGTGCAGGGCAGGGCCGCATGCCCTGCGGGCCATGGGATCGGCGTTGACTTCTCGGTACAATCGGGACGAGCTGATGAATATGCGATCGTATTCATCGGACAGAGCCGAATACCTCGACGAATCGTACTTCACGATTGATTCGCGCATCGAGGGACGGCGTGAGCTTGTTGAGTCGACCGCCTCAAGGACAGGTACATGACTACCGGAAAACAGATTCGTTTGACTTCCTATGCCAGTTGTGCTGGCTGAGCGTCGAAATTAGGGCCAGGGGACTTGGCCCGCGCAATCGAACCGCTCAAAAACCTGTTCCGCCCGGCCGACTATCCGAATTTGTTGGTCGGGTTAGCCCGCGCAGATGATGCGGCCGTTTACGAGCTGAACCCGGAGCAAGCCATCATCACGACGACCGATTTTTTCCCCCCCGTCGTGGACGATCCCTATGATTTCGGGGCGATCGCAGCCGCCAACGCGATGTCGGACGTTTACGCGATGGGTGGCCAAGTCTTATTCGCCATCAATCTGGTGGGCTACCCGGAAAGCTTGGGGCCGGAATTGCTGGCGGAAATCTTGCGCGGAGGAGCTGAAAAGGTCGCCGAGGCGGGGGGGGTCATCGCGGGAGGCCATAGCGTCAGCGACAAAGAACCCAAGTACGGCCTGGCGGTCATCGGCCTCATTCATCCCAGTTTGGTGAAAACCAAAGGGGGGGCCGCAGCGGGCGACATTTTGTTTTTGACTAAGGGGCTCGGAGTGGGGGTCGTGACGACTGCACTGAAACGCGAGCAAGCCGACACCGAGCACGTGGCGGCTGCGGTGCAAAGTATGAAGACCCTCAATCGAGCGGCTGCGCAGGCCGCCCTGGCCGCATCAGCAAGGGCGATGACGGACATCACTGGTTTCGGTTTTATCGGGCACGCTTCGGAAATGATCCTCGAATCGCAGGTCGATTTCGTGATCGCGTCCAACAAGGTTCCTTGGTTGCCCGGTGCGGTGGCTTACGGGTCGGCTGGCATGTTTCCCGGCGGCACCAAGCGAAATTCCAACTACTTCGAACCGCGGGTCCGTTTCGAATCGCATGTCGATCCGGTCATCAAGTCGTTGTTGATGACCCCGGAAACATCGGGGGGATTGCTGATTGCAGTTCCTGCCGATCGGGCGGATCAGTTCCAGCGCGAGTGCCCGAGCGGGGTGGCGATCGGCCAGGTCGTTTCTGGCGCCGGAATGATCCGGGTGGTTTAGATCCTATCTCAAAAAGTGCCCGCGCTTACGCTTCGGGTTACGGAGCCTGACGATTCTCCGAGAGGCACTTAATCCCCAGTGCCAGGTTGCGGGTCTGGCGAGCTCGACACGCTACTGGCCGCAGGCGGGAGTGGGAGCTTGCGATGATTCGGCGGCGATTTATCCGCTGGAGGGAATACAACGCGGAGCATCAATCCGACGGTGATCCCTGCCAAGACAAGGAAAAAACGTTCCCGCCAGATCGGTGCGATGCGCCAACGTCGTTTCATGACTCAGCCTGTGGTCTCTCCGCCTAACGAGTGACGCGGGTTGGGGTGGCAAAGGCCGACTCGATCAACTCGTTCTGCTCGATGACGTGCATCTTCTTCGAACCTGTCGAGGGACTCGCCGATTCCGGCCGAGAGATGAACGACAGCGGGTAGTCCTTTTGCAATTCGAGGTCTTCCCACTTTAGGCGGATGAAATTGCGGGCTCCCATGTTGCGGGGCTCCTCTTGGACCCAATAAATCGGAGTCCCCGCCGGGTAGGCCTGCAGCGCCTCGACGATATCGCGGCGATGGAGCGGGTACAGTTGCTCCAGGCGTACGATGGCGACTTCGTCGGATTTCCGTTCCTCGCGAGCCTTGTACAAGTCGACAGCGATCTTGCCGGAGCAGAGCAAGATTCGCGAGGGTGATGCCAGGTCGCCGACACGCGGATCCTGGATCACGCGTTGGAACTGACCGGCGGTCAGATCACTGAACGGGCTCATCACGAGGGGCTCGCGGAGCAGGCTCTTGGGCGTGAGCACGATGAGCGGCTTACGCCACTTGCGGTGGACCTGCCGCCGCAGCAGATGGAAGTACTGGGCGGCCGTGGTGGGATAGACGATTTGCATGTTGTGTTCGGCCGACAAGGTCAAGAAACGTTCGAGTCGAGCGCTGCAGTGCTCCGGTCCAGCGCCTTCGAAGCCATGCGGCAGGAGCATGGTGATGCCGCTGAGCCGACGCCATTTGTCTTCGGCGCTCGAAATGAATTGATCGACAATGACCTGAGCCACATTCCAGAAGTCGCCGAATTGGGCCTCCCACATCACGAGGCTCTCGGGGGCATCCAGACTGTAGCCGTACTCGAAGCCCAGGACACCGGCCTCGCAGAGGGGACTGTTGTAAACCTCGACAGGTGCCTGATCCTGCCCGATATGCTTCAGCGTGTGGTACTTTGCACCCGTTTCGGCGTCGTTCAGGACGGCATGGCGGTGACTGAAGGTACCGCGTTCGGCATCTTGGCCACTCAACCGCACGGGGTGCCCCTCCAAGGCCAGCGACGCCATCGCAGCCAATTCCGCGGCGGCCCAGTCGATCGGCCGATCACCGCCGGCCATTTCCGCCCGCGAGTCGATGACGCGTTGCAGTTTCCGGTTCACGTTGAAGTCGGCAGGCGTGCGGCCCAGCCCCAAGAAAATTTCCTCAAGCGTCTTGCGATCGACCCCCGTGTCGTGCCGATCTTCATCCCGTTCGAGTCCGCCGTAATAGTGATTCCAGAATCCGCCGAGCGTTTGCACATCGGATTGGAATTGCGAAACTTTTGCGGCTTCGAATTCCGACTCGAGCTCCTCGCGACGCTGTTGCACGATGTAGTCCGCATCCTCAGCGGTAATTTTTTGTGACTTGAGCAGTTGCTGGACGTACACCTCGCGCACTGACGGTCGATGGTCGATGGTTTGGTACATCACCGGCTGAGTGAAGCGCGGCTCATCACTTTCGTTGTGCCCGTGCCGCCGATAGCAATACATGTCGATGACGACGTCCCGTTTGAAGAGACTGCGGAAATCCATGGCCAAGTCCACGACTTGGGCCACGGCCTCGGGATCTTCGCCGTTCACGTGGAAGATCGGAATTTGTAGCATCTTGGCCACATCGCTGGCGTAGGTCGTCGAGCGGCCTTCCTCAGCGGGCGTCGTAAAACCGATCTGATTGTTGAGAATGACATGCAAGGTACCGCCTACGGCATAACCCGGCAGTTCACTCATGTTGAGTGTTTCCTGCACGATTCCCTCGCCGGCGAACGCTGCGTCACCGTGGATCAGAACATTCATGCAGCGACGTCGTTCATAATCGCGGAAGCGATCCTGCTTCGAGCGGCAGCGGCCCATTGCCACGGCGTTGACATATTCGAGATGGCTGGGATTGAAGCACAGCGAAATGTGAATCTTTTGTCCGGCTTGCGTGACCCAGTCGCTGCTGTAGCCCATGTGGTACAGCACGTCGCCGCGACCCCGCTTCATCTCGTGATCGGCCTCGTCGATACTCCAGAAAATATTTTGAGCCCGTTTGTGCAGGATGTTGGCCAGCACGTTCAGGCGGCCGCGGTGGGCCATTCCCAACACGACCTCTTGGACCCCTTGCTCGCCAGCTTTTTCCAGCGCCAAATCGAGCAACGGGATTAGTGTCTCGCCCCCCTCGAGCGAAAAGGTCTTTTGGCCGATGTACTTCTTGCGGACAAACTCCTCGAAGATGGTCGCATCGGTTAGGCGGGTCAGAATGCGGACCATGGTAGCGTGAGACAATTGCAAGCGGTTTTGCGTGCTCTCCATGCGACTTTGCAGCCAGTTCCGCACGCTGTAGTCGTCGATGTGCATGAACTGCGCTCCGATCGAGCGGCAGTACGTCTCTCGCAACTTGGCAACGATTTCCTCCAGCGTCAATTCGTCCGCGCCGTAAATAGTACGGGTGGAAAATTTGCGAGTGAAATCCTCGTCGGTAAATCCGTAAGAATAGGGATCCAACTCGGTGTTCTGACGACGGGGGATGCCCAGCGGATCGATGCGTGCCTCCAAGTGCCCACGCACTCGATAACCGCGAATCAACTGGTCGACACGATCCTGCAAATTGGCAATCGCCATTTTGGAGGTCGCTCCATTGCCGGTGGTTCGTGCAGCGCCGACCAGCGTGGTTGCCTCACCCGGCTTGCCAGCAATGAAGTTCCGAAAATAATCGTGCCACTCTGCGGGAACGGATTCGGGTTGTTGCAGATATTGATGAAAAAGGTCGTCGAGGAATTCTTGATTTGAAACGTTCATTTACGGCGTGCTGGCAAGGGTGACCAGGACAATTTTTCGGGGCTGATGACCTGAAACGAAAATGCGGCGCGCGAACGTGCACAGCCTCTGGGTTGTCCCCAAGAGCAGTTAAAAAACCGTTCCGCCCGGCGGTTCACAATCAAGTTTATCAATTCAAATCCGTTTTTCCTATTGGAAAATCGCGAATTCCGACAACTTGAGCAAGTCGTCGCACGGGGTTAATCCCCCCTTGACTTTGGCAGTCGATTTCTCAGACTAGGCGGGCTTCCAGCGGAAACGGCGAGATTCGGTCGTGCGGCCGGTTGGCGAAGGCATAGCTCAGTTGGTAGAGCAACGGACTTTTAATCCGTAGGTCGTGGGTTCGAGTCCCACTGCCTTCACTTGTTCAGATATGCTTCCTCCTCTTGAACCTCACCCACTTTTCCCGATTGCCGGCGTAGTCGTGATCCGGCAGTTGCCAGCCGTTGACTCGAGCCTAAGGTCAACGCCTTAATCGGATTAGAGTCTACCTCAAAACGAGGAGGCGCCGTAACCCGAAGCGTAAGCGAGGGCGAGGCTTGGGATAGGCTCTTAAAAGACAAATGGGCAGGCTGCTCCCCGCGCCCGTAGTTGCAATGCGACCGGTTGCATCCCTTGCAGATCACGCCGACAACACCCTGCGCGTGGTCGCCTCGGAGAGGCCACGATCGACTGCCAGGCCACGGGAAATCGCCAAATTCGCTTCATTTTCCGAAAAATAGCCGATGAGCCGTCAGTCAGAGCCACATTGGCTGCCAGTTTCATCGAGACTTTTGAAGAGTTTGTGCTATGATCTAAGGGGTTGGCAGCATCCATCCGCACCAAGCGTTCGCTCGAAATCTTTTCTCCTCGTGTCTACCTTAACGATTCGAATCATCGATGGCGTCGACCGCGGCAAAGTCTTTGCCGACCTTCCCACTCCTATTTCAATCGGACGGGAAACTGGGAATTCCATTCAGCTGAATGATGACCGCGTCAGCCGTTTTCACGTCAAAATTCATACCGACAAGAATGAATTTGTGCTCACCGATCTGGAAAGCACCAACGGCACAATGGTCAATGGCGAGGATAGCCACTTGCGGATCCTTCGCTATGGCGACCTGATCCGGATCGGGCGAACGACAATGATCGTGGGGACGAGAGAGCAAATCAACCAGCGGATGGAAAAAATCAACGCCGATTTGAAAAACAAGTTGGTCGGATCTTCGGCCAAGGATTCATCGTCCGGTCAACCTTGGTTGAGCGACCCAAATTACTCGCTGAGGCTGATGGAGGGGGATCCACCAGGCGTTCCAGCACGGTTGTCGCCGGGGCAGTTGGCTCAATTCATCGAAATCATCGAATTTTTACACCTGAATCTGCGGCGTTTGATTTCCGATCTGGAGTCCCGCGAGCCTGGCAAGCCGATCGAAATGAATCCCGCCCAGTGGCAATTGTTGTTAGACCTCCAAGCGCGTATGGCCGAGTATCTGCGGCACACCGGCCGTTGATGCATGGCCGGTTTTCATTTTGACCGACTTGCCGCTCCTGTGTGCACGTTTGAGCTTGACGTTCTCCAACTGCCAAGCCGCAATCTGAACGCCGCGGCCACTCTGATCAGCTCCCCGGTAAATCGCAGAGTAGGGCAACGAGCCTGAACCGGCACCGAGTTCGGTTGTACAATCATTCGGTAGTCGGATTGGCCGCGCAGCCGCATCGTCGCAGTTCGTTTTTCGGCGAATCGCGGTGGAAATTGCCAAACAAATCGCCCGCCGCGGCGAGTCGTAGTTGGTCGATGCGGGTCGGGACGCTCGAGGTTTCAGGAGTCAACAATCGCCATGAGTCAAAATTTTCCGTTTCCGCCGGGTGGACCGAACAAACCGTTTCCGGGCAAACCGGGGCCGTCGGCAGGCCTGAACACGGGCGAAGGATCGAGTCGGGCTTGCGGCTGTTGCGCGTTAGGATGCGGTGGTTTTCTGGCCTTACTGGTCGGACTATGCGGCTTCGGTTACTACGCGATTTTCTATACCGCTTGGCCCTTGCAATTCGCTGCCCGGCAAATGGAGAGGTCCGGAGTCAAAGTCGAGGGGCTGCGGGGCAACGTCACGACTGGAGTCGAGGTCGATGCTTTGGAAATCCCCGTCGAAATCGCGATGGCGAGTGCAGATTCCGCAGGGGGCGCTACCATCGTCGTCAAGAAAAAGTATCAGAATCAACTTCGCGATTTGAAGCTGAAGTATCGCGGGGGGGGGCTGTTCAGTTCAGGACTGGTGGTCGAGGAGGCAAGTATCGGGTCCGGTACACTCTATACGCCGCTATCCACGAGCGAATCGACGGAAGCCAGTTTTTTCAATGGCCTCAGCGAATTCCTGGACAACTTTAATCGCGAATTCACTAGCACGCTCGGTTCATCGGACGAAGTGAGAATCGATAAACTAACGGTCCGCGACCTCAAACTGATCGACCCGAAGACAGACTTCGAATATCGGATCGACGAAATCAGCTACGAAGGCCTCAGCATCATTGGCGGAGTTCTTGCCGACATTGGCGACTTGCGCATCAAAACTGACAATCTCGATTTGGCCACGGCACCCGGCGGCGTCAAGGGAACAACGCAACGCGGACGGCATCTGGCCGGTTCCATGCGACCGGGGAGCGATCCCTTCGTGCAAACCGAAATCCCCTTCGAAATCGACTATGAATTCGATTCGGCTGGCGAGTTCCTGTATCGCGGCTCGATCTTTGGCGATCAAGTGGTATTTTCCTCAGAGGGACGATCCCAACCGACCGACGTGGCATTCGTTGGTTATGAACCAGATCGTTTCATTCGTCTGCAGCAACCAGGCCTGCATCCCAACAATGTGACCCTGCGCGTCAAGATCAGCAAAACGATCACCGAGGTTGAGCCGACAGGCTTATTCGAGTTAGGCAAAACGGCGTTCGCCGCCTATCAGTTGGGAGTCGACGAAAAAACTCGAAAGAATTTTGTCATCGCAAGTGCAACCATTGCTGATCTCCCTGTCACCGCTCGCGCTTATATCTCGACGCGATTTCCCTTCATCTCGGTTCATCTGGTGAGCGAACAACATTCGGAAGATACCGAGTCACTCCGCGACTTGTGGTCGCGAGTCGTTTTCGGTTCGCCATTCGCCGAATTGAGTGATGAGGACCGTAAACAAATCGACGGATCGGTCGAAAGGCAATTGAAGAAACTCGATCTGATCGACGAATCCGAGCAAAACAAAAAATCTGACTTGAACAAACTCCGCGATGAAATTCGCGACAAAATCAGAGAGTCTTTGCAGGACATGCCCAAGCAAAATGGAAACGGCCAAGATTTCCCCCAAGAAATCCGCGACCGCATCGACGACAAGCTGAAAAAGCTCGACAAGCCCACAAAAAATTAGCGCGGGCTCGCGGTCAGTTGTTAGTCGGCATATGAGGAAATCCCGGCTTGGTGTCAGACGCGTCAACCGTAGGGCCCCTAGCCCCAGTAGCATGCCGAGGCCGACTCACGGCAAGGTGCCAAATCGCGTCAGCCGTCGGGCGCTAGCCCGCGGCTCTCTCGAAAACCGTACGCTAACGCGTGCCTGCGGATAGTTTGGGGACAAAGCGTAGTGAAAAATAGCCAAACGGCGAACTAAGGGTTGGCCGATCGTCTCAGCCGTCGGCTGTTTGGTTCCCCAGCAGGCAGGCCGTTAGATTTGCGAAACGTTACGGATCGTTCGGCCCAAGCGGGGTAGACGCGGTCGTTGCTTCTCGGTCGCTGGCCCAGTCCGCCGGTGCTCGCAAGTTTTCCACGGCGGCCTTGGCCCTGTCCCGTCCGATGACTCCTGCCAAATCGAGGTAAGGTCGCAATCCCAACACTTTGCGCCGGGTTGGCGCTTGCAAGTTCCCTCGTATCCCACAGCAACGACAGACCACGTCGTCGCGGATCGCCCGACACCTCCCGCAGCGGGCAGGTAGTTGCCAAGTCGTGCCGTCAGAATACCCTGGTGGGACCAACTCAACATGAAGTAGTATTTCTGCCGAGACCGCGAGACGCGCGGCGCTCACCAACCGCCGCAATCCTACCAACCTCGTCCAACCCTCCCAGACTTCGAACTTTGGCATCGATGATTTGTCATTCATTTCCAAGCGACCGAGAATCTCTGTCATGATCCTCAGGCCCAGGGCTGCTTGACTCGTTGACCACGGGCTGGTGCACCACAGCCCATACCATCGGGGTTGAGTGACAAGGAACAGCCGCTCATATTCCTCATCCAATTCGAGTTGTGAAACGACTTCGTCGACCAACTCGGGAATCCGCTCAGTGAGCTGCGTTGATCCCCCCGGGCTTTCGACGTGAATGTTCGACCGAAAGATGGGTAGCCAACCATGGCAACCAGCCCACCCGCCAATCTCCCGATCGGTATTAGCCAAACATGCCCCACAAGCGCCATCGATCGCGGCCCGCCCCCCGTAGGCCTGCTCAACCTCACCGACGAGAAAACCGAGGATCGGCTCCCCACCCCCTTCCAAAGCTGACGGGTGCAGAGCAATCCCCTCCGCGATACGCCCTTCTCGGCGCGCCCGCGACAACTCGCGCAGGGCACGTAGTTCCCGAAAGGCCGTGATCGCAGGTCCCTGCCCGTCGAGAGTTCGCCAAGGGCAGGGATGCTCCAGCGCCCAGTAGAGCGTTTCGGGGGTCGGTCCGACGATTGCAGCGCGTCGTTTGGAAACCATGACTATTTGTTCTTATCCAGGGCTAATTGAACACATCCGTACCAAATGGCGACGTCCCTGGCTCAAATCCGCACGACGCTGGTTCCGCTCAATCGCCGAATCAAGCGGCGAATTTCCAGAGCGCTAAGGGTGGCCAAGACATGGTGCACGGGGATCTGTGTCCGAGCCACGATTTCATCGACAGATGTCGGCTCGATGCCAATGGCTTGCAATACGGTGGTTTCGCGTTCGTTCAATTTCAACTCGGCCGGATGGCGAATCTCCGTCTGCTCGTTCTTGCGCACGGGGGCAACCAACGGCCCCAACTCCTCCAGCACGTCATCGACTGATTGGATCAACTTAGCTCCATCGCGAATCAAGCGATTCGTCCCGTGCGACATCCGACTGTCGATGCGTCCCGGAACGGCGAACACCTCGCGGCCTTGTTCCATGGCCAGCCGCGCCGTAATGAGCGCGCCGCTGCGATCGGCGGCCTCAATGACGATCGTACCCAAGCACAAGCCAGAGACAATACGGTTGCGCTGCGGGAAATAGCTGCCGCGGGCCGGGGCCAGCGGATGAAACTCTGAGACGACTGCCCCGCGGCCCTCGATTTGACGAGCCAACTCGCCGTGCTCCTCAGGATAGATCTCCAGGTTACCGCTCCCCAAGACGGCCAGCGTCCTACCCCCGGTGACAAGTGCACCACGATGGGCCGCTTGATCGATGCCCCGTGCCAATCCGGAAACGATCGTCAAGCCTGCCAAACTCAACCCGCGGGCAAGCTGCTCGGCCACCTTCAGTCCGTATTGTGTCGCATGGCGCGAGCCTACCACCGCGATCGCCAGTTCATCGGCAGCCTGCAACTCTCCTTTGACGAATAAGACCACGGGCGGATCGTGAATCTCTGCAAGCAACTTGGGGTAGCGCGGATCGTCGCAAAAGATCAACTCGATGTTTTCGTCCCGGCAGAGCCGCAGCAGCTCCTCGACCTTGACCTCCGTTTCCGCCATGACGATCGCACGAGCCAATTTCAAGCCGATCCCCGGCAACTCGCTCAACTCCTTCGGTGACGCCGCCAGTGCTCGCTGGGCAGTGCCGAAATGGTCCACCAAGTCGCGGTACAAACGTGGCCCGATTCCAGACACTTGGCTCAGCCGCAGCGCGGCCACTTGGCTTGGGCTCGGTGCCGTGTCGCGCGGCGGTACAGGGGTCACAGGATCACTCACAGGTTACTCCCTGATCAAACGGGTGATGCCAACCGACTGGTGACTGGCAGGACTATCGCAGGGCCTCGCGAACCGGTTGGTCCCCGGGCCATGGGACTAACTTGCCAGAACCCAATTTGGTGGGAAGCACGAGCGAGACCCCAGCTGCTCCTTTCTTTTTATCGCGCTGCATCGCCTCGAGAATCTGATCGGGCGGCAGCTTAGGAAATTGGGTCGGTAGACCGAGAATCACCAACAGATCTTCGATCCGAGCCCGGACCTCATCCACAATCAATTTCATCTGCACCGCCAATCGCAGCGCACAGCACATGCCGATAGCAACCGCCTCGCCATGCGAGAATTTGTTGTAGGCAGTCACCTGTTCCAACGCATGGCCGAAGGTGTGACCAAAATTCAGTAGCGACCTCCGTCCAGAGGTCTCCCGTTCATCCGCCAGCACCACTGCGGACTTAATCTCGCAGCACCGAGTTATGATCGGTTGCAGCACTTCTGGCTTGCGAGCCAACAAACCGATGACCTGCTTTTCGATCTCTCCGAAGAATTTTTCGTCGAGGATCGCTCCGTACTTGACGACTTCTGCCAAGCCCGCGCGATAGTCGCGATCGTTCAGCGTGCTCAAGGCCGCTGGATCGATCAAGACTGCTTTCGGTTGCCAAAACGCGCCCACCAGATTCTTCCCTTGCGGCAAATTCACCCCCACCTTACCCCCAATGCTGCTGTCGACTTGCGCCATGAGCGTGGTCGGGATTTGGATCAAGTCCAATCCCCGCATGTAGGTCGCTGCCACGAAACCGGCCAGGTCGCCGACGACGCCTCCCCCCAAGGCCATAATCGCTGTGCGGCGATCGGCTTGGAAGGTTAGCAACCGCTGCCAAAGCGAATTGGCCACCTCGACCGATTTGGCCTTTTCACCATGAGGTACAACGATGGCATCGACCTGGGCAATCGATTTCTGCAGTCGGCGCTTGAGTTTGTTGAGCCACAGCTTCCCCACATTGTCATCGGTGATGATCACCGCATGGGGGTAACGCAACTTGAGCTCCGTCGGCAACGAAAATTCCTCCAACAGTCCCGTTTGGATGACGACCTTGTAGGGCGTTTCGGGTAGATCAACATTGACAATCGACGGGCCAGTTGCCATGCGTTCACCTCGTCGTCAGGCATGTAGGAAAATGGAAGGCGGGTACGCTCAGTTTATCACAGTGCAACAAGCCGCGGAAATCGCCGCGAAATTTGGAGCGGACCAAAATATCGTGAAGATGTTCCCTCTCGTCCCCCTTCATGCATCGCCGCCGTAAGGTCGGGCGAAATTCGACTCAGCGCGCCCCGCCCGCCGCGATCCTGGCACAAACAGCCTCCGTAATGCCAGGCCGTTATCGCCAGGTCCGGGATGGTGCCAACCATTGTTTGACGACCAATTGCGGGAAAACCCAAGCATCTTTGGCGTACCGCTTGACCAGCCGCCGCGGTTCGCTGAGCATTCGGTGCAGCCATTCGATCCCCAGACGCTGCATCCAGTGCGGTGCCCGTCGCTTTTCTCCTGCTAAAAAGTCGATGGTCGCACCGACGCACAGAGCGGCTTTGGCAGCCAATTCGCCGTGATGTTGCGCCACCCAGCATTCTTGCTTGGGTGCTCCCAGACCGACCACCACCAGATCCGGCTGGGTCAACATCACACGACCGAGAATCAACTCGTTCTCATCGGGATCCTTCTCGAAGCCCAGCGGCGGGCTGTACACACCGACAACTTTCACCATGGGCCAACGCTCATGGATGTTGCGAGCTGCTCGCGCGGCGACTCCCGGCGCTGCACCCAACAAAAAGACCCGCAACTCGCGACCGCGCTCTTGGCAGCTGGCAAAAAACTTTGGTACCAAATCGGAACCCGGCACTCGCTCGGGAAGCGGTCGGCCCAGCAGTCGCGAGGCCCACACCAGCGGGTGGCCATCGGCCAGAACCATCGCAGCCTCACGATACGCCGCACGGAGCCCCTCGTGCTCTTGCCACAGTACGGCGTGATCGACATTCGGAGTCACCACATAGCGGCAGGACTCTCGGCGGTCTTCAGCCATCCAGGAATGTAAACAGTCAATGGCCTGCCCCATGTTCAAGGCATCGATTTCCATGCCAAATAGTTTTTGCTTGACAGTCATGAGCACTTTTTTATTGGGTGAACAACAAGAACTTTCATCGTGAATTCGCGAGTCTCGGGCTGGTAGATAACCTTAATCGTTCCTTGGTGGACGGTTGCACTTAGAGCCTTTCCCAAAACCAGACCTCGCTTACGCTTCAGGCTACGGTTGCTGTCGGTTTTGGGATAGGCTCTTAGCAATCACCTATGCGCAGAGCGAATACCATGAACCCGGTCTTCGGTTAATCCGATCTCATGCGGAACCACGGGTTTCGTAAAAAATGTAGGTCATGTCGAACAGCATTCTCCCGACTCCTTCGTTTGAAATTTCTCGCTCGGCGCGGGGTAATTCCGGATGTAGCGATCGCGACAATCCTGCGGATTAGAAAACAAATTCGTTGGTCGATTTTTAGACCGGGACGTTTGCCAAGGCCCTGTTAACAACCAACATTTGCTTACTTTTGCGGCCTTCGCTGCCAACCGGCGGTGGTTACCCCGGAGCCTTAATTGCCCGACGACAACTGTGTCCACCTTTGAAACGACATTGATCGAATCCTACCGCTGGGCAACGATGCCTATCCGCAGCCTGCACCGCTGGTGGATGGCCGGGCAACGCCAAGTCCCCGTGGCGATCTTGTTTTATCATCGGGTGGCTGACGACCATCCCAATCCGTGGACCATCTCGCGCCGGCAATTCCAACGCCAGATCGACTGGCTTGCCAAACATTTTGATTTGGTGTCCCTCGAAGAATGCCAGCGTCGAATCACGACAGGGAACTCCCGCCCCGCTGTAGCGATTACATTCGACGACGGCTATGCCGAAAATTGCGAATGGGCTATGCCGCTGCTCATCGAACGGAGGATCCCGGTGACCTACTTCGTTGTGCTCGACAACCTGCTCAAGCAGACCGCGTTCCTTCACGATCAACAGACTGGCCACCCATTCCCCGTCAATACTGTTGAACAAATCCGCGCGCTCGCCGATACTGGAATCGAAATCGGTAGCCACACCCGCACGCACCCCGATTTGAGTCAGATCCACGATGTTTCAAAACTGTTCGATGAAATCGTGGCGGCAACGGTCGAGCTGGGAAATTTGATCAACAGGCCCATCCGCTACTTCGCTATTCCTTTCGGCCAGCAAGCGCACCTCTCGCCAATGTTATTCCAAGTCGCGCGGGAGGCTGGCCTCGCCGGAGTCTGTTCGGCCTATGGCGGATTCAATGCCGTAGGTGGAGATACCTTCCATCTGAAACGAATTCATGGAGATCCGTGCTTCTCGCGGCTTCGCAATTGGCTGCAATTCGATTGGCGAATGCTCAACGTACCCGACTACGATTATGAATTCCCGGCCGACTAGTTAGGACTCGTCGCATGTCTCGACCCTTACGCGTCATGTTCGTCATTACCAGCATGCCCGTCGGCGGCGCAGAAACGCTGCTCGCGAATCTGGTGCGCTCTTTCGATCGCGTTCGCATTCAGCCGCAGATCTGCTGCTTGAAAGAGCTTGGCCCCCTCGGCGAGGAACTTCGTAACGAGTTGCCCGTTCACTCCCATTACATTCGCCACAAGTTCGATGTGGCCGTGCTATGGCGGTTGCGAAAACTCCTGATCGCCGAGGGAATCGATGCCGTCGTTACCGTGGGGGCAGGTGACAAGATGTTCTGGGGGAGGCTGGCCGCTCGCTGGGCAAATGTGCCTATCATCCTTTCGGCATTGCATTCGACAGGGTGGCCGGATGGCGTCGGTCGCTTGAATCGGCTGCTGACGCCGCTGACTGATGGCTTCATCGGAGTCGCCAAAACGCACGGCGAGTTTCTGGTTGCTCATGAACGATTTCCGCGCGACAAGGTCTTCGTCATTCGCAACGGGATCGACACAGCTCGATTTAAGTTCCACCCCGCTGGCCGCCAGCGTTGGCGAGCCGAACTCGGGCTCCGACCGGAGACCCCCGTGGTGGGGATCATCGCCGCCCTGCGACCCGAGAAGAACCACCGCGGTTTTCTCGAGGCCGCTCGCTTGACGGCCGACGAACTACCTCACGCACACTTTGTGATCGGCGGCGATGGACCGCTGCGTCAAGAACTTTCCGACTACGCTGCCGAGTTGGGAATTGCCCGCCAGGTGCACTTTTTGGGAAACGTAAAGGACACTCCCGGGCTGCTCTCGGCGCTCGACGTCTTTGCCTTGACCTCCGACAACGAAGCCAGTCCGGTGTCGATCGTCGAGGCGATGGCCTGCCAGCGCCCGGTGGTGGCGACCCGGGTCGGTTCTGTCCCCGATCTGATCGGCGAGGGACACACAGGATTTTTGGTTCCCGTACGCGACCCCCATGCGCAAGCCGAGCGTTGGCTCGAACTGCTCTGCGACCGAAGTCGTTGCGACCGCTTCGGCGTCGCCGGCCGCCAGTTCGTCGTCGAGCACGCCTCGATCGCCGAAATGGTCTCGGGCTACACGCGCCTCATCGAGAAAAAATTCGCCCAAAAAACGGCTGGTCTATCGGCTGTGCGAACCGGCCTTTCCCATGTAAAAGCGGTAAACAAAGTCTAATCGATATCTGGTTGAAATTTTGACACTGGCTTTCGCTTGTTCTGGCTCCGTAGGCCTGAACTTTTATCGCGGCCGATGCTGAAAACGGAACGCTCCGCCCTTAAGATGAACGGGATAAGCCCATTTGTACGAATTCGAGAAGGTTAAGACTGCCTCGCTCGAAAATTTTAAGGTCGTCAGCACGAACACGTTGAGGAGAAATATACTCGATGTATTCTTCGGCGGAATAATTTCGGCCATTTAACGGTGGCCATAATAGCCTGATCGAAGGGAGTAGATGTGCACCTGCAACAATTCCCCTAAGCTCGACTTTTTCCATATTGGTGACGTGAAATTACAGAATTGGTCGTTACAAAAACGGCTTCCTTGGTCCAAGTTTGTGAGTTCTCAAGCTTACAGACCCAGGCAAGGAAGCCGTAACGATTCAGATTCCAACTGGCATGAAGCCGCTAGTCAGTCGATTGACCGATCCGTTTAACGATAAAAGGACTGCCCAGCGAGTTGTGTTCTTGATGCTGGCAGCGATTTTGATTTCGGGAAATCGGACCGTGTCGGCCATAATTCGTTTGATTGGCTTGATTGATCGAGTAAGTCCGTCAACTTATCATCGCGTAGTTTCTCATCGACGCTGGCATTTGGCTCCGTTGTCGCAAGCCATCATTGGTTTTTTGCTCGAGCGCTACCTTCCCTCAGGCATCATTCGAATTTGCGGGGACGATACGGTGGATGGTCAGCGCGGCAAAAATGTTTATCGTAAAGCGCGACATCGAGATGCGGTTCGCAGCAACCAATCGCATACGGTGTACCGTTACAGACACAAGTGGATTGTGTTGGCGATCCTGATTCAATTTCCTGGTTGCAGTCGTCCATTCGCTTTGGCGGTTTTGGTGGCACTTTATCGGGATGCCCTGAATCAGATGCAAAGGCGATGGTGAATAACGTTGCGACGTCGGATCAGGAACGGCATATGACCGATCGGATCAAACAGATGGAGCGCTTTCGGGCATTCTATTGCAGCGAAGGACAACGAAAGCCGACTTTGGTTGCGCGGTCGGAATAAGCTGATCTGCGGTGGCAGCAACCGCCGGATAGGCGATTTCCCGGCCGCCTACCGCTCGCAACCATGTCACCTGCAACCGATTGAGTGCCCGCAACGGTCGTTAACTCAGACGAGGCGAGAGTCAGAGACGACCGAGAGTTCTGGGCGAAATCGGTGTCGGAACCCGGAACCGGTGGGCGACAAGAATGTCGCGCGGCGGAACGTGGCGGAGAGTTCGAGACGGGCGGCGGTGATCGAAGTCGTTGCCAGCAGTGTAGATTCGTCCGCAAGTTGTTGTGGACAATGGCGATAGAACGCGAAAAGGCCGCCATCCGGAGATGACGGCCTTCTCGATAACTCTGCGGTCTCCCAGTTTCGCAACTGGAAAAACAAGTGGAGTGCTCTGCACCCGCTTCGAAAACGCCGTTTCCAGTCTATGACTCCGAAAAGAGACGGGTAATCATCCGTGCTTCATAACCTGGTTTCGCAACTTTCGTTCGTGCGAAACTGGACGCCGTGGGTTATCAGAGATGAGAGACTCATCTCTCCATTCAACTACTCCAGCGTCGTCACTTCCAGGACGAGAGTCTCCCCTAGACCTGATGCTTTTCGCCCCTTCCTAGCCTTGGCGGTCTTGACGACGATTCGCCCCCCCGCAGCCGTGAACGCCCGGACGAGTTGGTCCAACGAAACGTCAGCAGCCGCCTGCTCAATCTTGGCAACCCGAGGTTGGCTCGTCTTCAGAATCGTGCCCAACTGTTTCTGAGACAGGTGCCGAGCTTGCCGCTGACGTCGAACCGCTGAAGCCAATTCGACGCGCGTGTCGAGGAGCTGGCGTTCTTCGTCGCTCATCCCCAGAAAATCCGCCGCGTCGCCTACTTTCCAGCCGGCCGCTTCAATCGCTTTGCGTTTTGTGGCGTCCATCAGTTCGTCCTCACTTCCCCGATTGTTTTCTGGCTGTTTTGACCACTTCGTCGTACCGCTTCAGTCGGTCCTGGCACCGCTCGATGACCTCGTCCGGGATCTTGCGCGACTTCTTCGCGTAGACTTCCAGGATCAGGATGGCATCGGCGTCGACGCGGTACATGATTCGCCAGTTGTGTTGCGCATCACAAACCCGCAACGCTCCGCAGCGTTTGCCGACGTCCGGCAAAGGCTCAGCCTGCGGCATTCCCAACTGTTCACCTTGCTGCATCAGTCGCAACAGCATTCCCGCTTCCTGCCGACCTTCCGCCGTGAACGGAGGGGTCTTGATCTCGCCATGCAGCCAAACCAACGGCTTCGGAGCCGGTGCTTCCTCTTCCGCTGGTTGTGCTTTTGCCCTGCGAGACGCCTCCTGCTGTCAGACAAAGTTTATATCGGATACGGTATATCGTCAAGTCCAGGAAATCCGTGCGCGGTAGGGCATTTCGACGCGCCGGCCCGACGCCAGCAACAAGACAGGCGGCTGTCAGCGGGACACCGAAGGGCATTCGCCGGTCGAGCGGGGCTGCAACGAAAATCTGAAAAACGCGCGCAGCATCGCTCCAGGACGGCATAAGAAACAGAGGGTGGCACGAAATTCGAAATTTTGGTGGCTTCTTCTCCTCGTGGCGACCCCGCCCCGCGCCTTGACTCGCTGCGCCTTATTCACTGATTTAGCCCGCATTCCCCCGCGATTCCTCCCCAAATCCCGGCCATTTCCCCTTCAATCCTGTCCCCATCGCCTTCCCATCCCTCCCAATCCCGTGTACGGGGCGTCAATGTTGAAACCTATCATCAAAAATTGGTGGGTGGCACAAATGGCACTTGCTCCCTTCCCACCAGCTAATCCTCCAAAACACATGAAATAGTTACAAAACGCCAAGAGATATTTACAAGACGCCAAGCCTCCCTCCCTCCCACTTTCCGAAAGCTTGGCAGGGCACCCAGACTACCACGCCCAACGGAA
>CALDHM010000074.1 GCA_937941455.1 uncultured Pirellulaceae bacterium
AGTTATAAAAACGCAAAAAACCCGCGTTTCACCGCGACAGTGCCATTTCTGGGTGGCACTTTTTGTTCTTGCAGTTGTTGGGTGGCACGTTTTGTTCGTTTTGTTTTTTCTTTTTGGGTGGCACGCTTTGTTCTTTTTTGTTCTTTCTTTTTGTTCTTTTTTTGTTTTTTTTGTGTCTGGACATTTGCGGAAGTTGGCGAGATAATCGTGGTCGCGCTTTCAAGGAGTTGTCCGCTCCCTGTTTACTATGTGTTCTTGCCTAACCAAAAAAGGGGAATTCTCATGGAAATCGTTCCGTTGATCATCAGTCTGCTCACCGGCGCTGGAGGAGGAAATCTGGCGGGTGCCTTGCTCAAAAAGTTTAGTCTCGGTACCGTCGGCAATTCGATCGTTGGAATTTTGGGTGGCGGCTTGGGTGGTTGGATTTTGCAAACTCTGGGAATCGGTGTTACGCCCGGTGGATCATTGGACCTGTCGTCGATCCTTAGCAGTGTCGCGTCCGGCGGTGTCGGTGGTGGTGTGTTGATGACCATTATTGGGATCATCAAACAGGCGTTGGCCGGCAAAAAATAAGACTCTGCACAAACCGCTTTCATATCAGGCTTTGTGCCGAAAATCGCAAGCTGCCGATCGCTCGCCTGCGGTTCTTGCGAAAACCGGATGTTTACGCGTTCCGGGTGATAGATTTCGGACCAAGTCCACCGAAGTCGAACCATCTAGTTAGAAGCTATAGGCGAAAGCCTGTAGCTTTTTTTGTCGAGTGTCCGTCATGAAATGGAACGGCGCCCACTGATGCCAGTAGCGGATCAAGCGAGTCACACCGTTGCGGCAACGCCGCCGGCAACCGCCATCGGAAGGCAAAACACAGCAACTCGTCTGCATTCATCCTACTCGGTGATCAACCGTTTCAGCCCGGTGAGGACGAGGTCATGAAAGCTGACGATTCCGAGGACTTTTCCGTCTTTGATCACTGGAGCCCGCATGATAGAAAACCGTTCGAGCAGGCGTGCGCAGAAGCGAATGTCCATTTCGGGCGAGACGCTCAAGACGGGTTTTGCCATGATTTCGTAGAGGTTGACCCGATCAGGCGAACGATTGGCACTGAGAATTTGTTTCGCGATATCCGAGATCAAAACGAGTCCATATTCATCGTCGGGGCACCGTTTGTCTATGATGAACGAACGGGTTTCCGGATACTTCATGGTGAGCAAGGCATCCTTGACCGTTAGTTTGCCGTCGACCAAATCGAAGTTTCGTTTCATAACGTCTTCGACACGAATGATCCGCGTTGGCTTCATAGTTTTTCCTCGATTTTTTGTGTGAGTTCCTTGATTTGGTGCCGCACGCCGACAGCGTCTTCGACGTCGATTTGAATCGCGATTCCGGCACCCGGTTCCTCATCGAATTTGCCGACACGGGCAATTTCTTCGAGGATATGGCGGCTCATGTGTTCCTCGACAAGAATCAGCAAGACGTCTCGCTGGGATTCCAGACACAGGCCGAAGAACGTCTTGCTTGGCTTGATTCCCTCGCCTCGTGCATTACTGATGATTGTTGAACCGGTAGCACCTGCCTCGCGGGCCGCCCTCATGACCGCCGTCGTTTGTTCATCGTTTACGAAGGCGATGATCAATTTAAATCGCATGGTCGTCTCGTTTGCAAATTCGCTCGCTTAGATCCGAACTGGTTACAGGTTTTTCCCTGCGGCTCCCGCGGAAAATGCGGGCCATCCTCTAGGTTTGTAGAAGCTTGGTTTGACTCTATTCTAGTCGATATGGCAGTGAGTCCATGGTTGAGTGTATTCGGATCGGTGGCGGCGACACGAGTGGAATATCCCCCCGCGGCGAGCGGCGGTGATTTGGTGTTTGGTTGCGTCGGTTTCTTGGCCCACCGTTGTTGCAGCCAATGCTCGAGTTGCGCGTACCCAAGTACGGAGATGATCGGGAACAGAGATGCAAAGGCAATCAAGCCAAAACCGTCAACCAGAGGATTTCTTCCGGGAATCTGCGACGCCAGTCCCAGACCAAGTGCCGTGACCAGCGGCACGGTAACGGTCGAGGTCGTGACACCCCCCGAATCGTAAGCCAAGGGGACAATCGAGCGGGGAGCCCAATACGTTTGAATCATCACGAATACGTAGCCGAGAATGATGTACAAAGCCAGGGGATGGCCCATCACGATGCGAAACGCACCCAACGTAATTCCCACGGCGACACCCAATGCGACGGCAAATCGCAACCCTCTGGCCCGCACTGCGCCCCCTGATACTTCTTCGGCTTTCATTGCCACGGCAATCAACGATGGTTCGGCGACGGTGGTACTGAAGCCGATCAAGAAGGCAAAAAGGTAGGTCCAATAGAAGCGGTACCACACGACCTGCGCCGGAATTTCGCGACCGCCAAAGTCTACTTGGTCACCTAAGAACTCAGGCGAAGTAAGCTGGCGAGCCATTGCTTGGCCGAGCGGAAACAAAGCAACTTCCAGACCGACCAAAAAAAAGGTCAAGCCGAGCACCACGAACAAAAACCCCCAGGACAGACTGGGCAAGTTTTGCAAGGGCCGTCGCAAGACCAGCACTTGAAAGACGATCACCACGGCAGCGATCGGCAAGACATTCCAGATTGTCGAGCCGAAACATTCCACCAAATACCAAGTCAACGAATCTTCGGCAGAATCCGTTGCCACAATCGCAACCGTTCCCCGCTCGAGTCCCTGGATGCCACCGCTGTTTAGTACCATAGAATCCCCATCAGCAACACGAAAATGATCGGCGACAAAGCGGCGAAGGCGATCAAGCCAAATCCGTCGAGCATCGGATTGCGGCCCTGGATGCAACTTGCCAGCCCCACTCCCAGCGCCGCCGTAAGCGGCACCGTAATCGTCGACGTGGTCACCCCCCCCGCGTCATAGGCCAAGCCAATCACGCCTGCCGGTGCAAAGCAAGTCAGGATCGTGACGAGAATGTAGCCACCGATGATGAAATAATGGAGCTGCCAACCGCGAATGATACGGACTACTCCCAAGATCAATGAGCACCCCACCGAAAGGGCGACGACGGCGCGGAGGGTAATCGCAAAGGTCTGTCGCCGTTGCCGCAGTTCTTGCTCCGTCCACCCGTCTCCGAGCGACTCCGGGGCTACGATCAAATCGGCCGCCTTCTGTGCGACCGCGATGAGAGCGGGCTCGGCGAAAACAGTTCCGAATCCCATCGAAAACGCGAACGCGAATAGCCAGGGCACACTCCCTTTTCGAGCAAAATCCTTGGCCATTTGTTCCCCGAGCGGAAACAGGCCCATCTCAAGGCCTCTGATGAATAGTGCCAAACCCGCCATGACCAGCGCTAAACCTAGCAGCAGTGCAGCGACATTGGGAAGTTCCCGCTGAAAGACGAAGAGTTGAAAAAACACCACCGTAATGATGATGGGGATCAAGTCGCGAAAACTGGCCCAAATCGCGCGAAGGCTTCCCTGCAGAATCATTTTGACGGTCTGCCAACTTAACAACGGCCTGCCCTCGGTGACAAAATGAACGACAAGATTGCGAGCGTATCCTCCAACTCCATGAGAAATCCCCGAGTGGATTCGCGGCTCCGATCGCCGAAATGATCAATCTCCCCCATCCAAATTATCCGGAAATCGAGCGGCCGTCACCATGGGAATTTACCGCGAGTTGATCTTGCCGCCACTGGTCGATTGGGCTTGCAGTCATCGCAACCTGCTCGCATGGCGGAACGCTACCGTCTCGAAGGCGAGTGGTCGTGTGGTCGAGATCGGCGCCGGATCGGGATTGAATTTTTCGCTCTATGATTGGGACCGCATCGAGCATTTTTGGGCGGTGGAACCAGCGGCGGGAATGCGGAAACGTGCGGTGCAAAAACAGCGGTTACCGGGCAACGATCAGCCAATCGAGTGGCTGCCCTGTGCGGCCGAGGATGTAGCGTTACCTGCGGCTTCGATCGACGCGGTCGTCATGACCTTCACCCTATGCAGTGTCCAAAAGGTGGCCAGTGTGCTGGCAAAGGTGCGTGAATTGCTGAAGGCCGACGGTGCCCTCTACTTCTGCGAACACGGTTTGGCTCCGGACGCGTGCTGGCAGCGGTGGCAACGGCGATTGAATCCGCTGTGGTCGCAGTTGGCGGGAGGCTGTCAATTGACTCGTCCCGTCGATCGATTGCTGCAAGATCATGGCTTCGACATCGCCGACTTGCGATGCGAATATGTTGCCGGTCTTCCCAAGATCGCAGGCTATTTGTTTAGCGGATCGGCCACTCGGCATGACTAGGCTTTGTGCCAAATCCCACTAGCAGCAGGGCATTAGCCCGCGGTTTTTGCGAAAACCGGTCGCTAGTGCGATCTGGCTAATCGTTTTGGGATAAAGCCTAATCCTCCGCGTCGAATCGATCGTCGCCATTGCGCGTAAAAAAAGGCCACCAACAAGTGGCCCTGTCGACGATTCGGGGCATTTCAGTACCGAAAACTACTGCGGTAGTAATACACGGTCGGCGGAGGTGGGGGCACGTGGTAGATGACGGGCGGTGGATACGCCGGGTAATGCTCATGCACGATCACCGTTGAGGGCGAGCCATGTCCAGGAATCGACGCGGACTGTTGAGAAAACGCGGGCGAGCCGATGGGAGCGCGCTGCATAGCCGAGATGACCGGTTCACTCACCCCTTGTTGGTGCATCGCGATAATTTCCGGCACCGTCAATTGGCGACTCACGCCATTGGACTGGATGTAATTGATGATCACGTGATCGCTAATGCCGCTGCGTGTCATGGAGATTACATCGTCGATCGTGACCACTCGACTGGACAGCTGATTGATTTGTTGTTGCTGTTGGCGAATTTGACTTTGGTAATATCGCTCGCGAGCGATTTGTTGGTCTCTCGCGCTCCCGGCGAGATTCCCGGTGATCGCGCCGACAACACCACCGATCAGGGCTCCTTCCGTGGTCTTGCCACTTTGCTTGCCGACAATGCCCCCGATGATGGCTCCCGCTGCTCCTCCACCCAGCGTGCCATCTCGTTGGTAATTCTGAGCAAATCCACTTTCCGCCATCGTCAACACCAAGACAATAGCCAAAGGACACAGGGAATATCGCTTCATTTCAAACTCCGATGGGTCGAGTCGGCCAGACGATCCCGCCGAGTGCGGTAACGCTGCCATCGCTCCCGCGATCAATACAAAAAAAACGCTGCTGAGGCTAGATCAGCTCTGTTGGTAAAGCACTGAGTGCATGGTGGCTTGCCAGCGTTGCCAACCGACAGCCCCCGATCACGAGCGGGTAACGCTCCGGACGATAGCGTCACCCCCGCTACCGGATTTTGGTGCTGGACCAAGTCGATTTTTCATTTGGCATTCGGCAACCTTCAGCGTTAGGCAGTGGGCAACAATTCGGCCGGTCGCACGGTAATTACCGTTGTCCGGCTTCGGAGTTTACCCTTCTGCTTAACGCCTACCCCAACATGCGCCTTCGCTTACGCTTCGGGCTACCGCTTTTGACAGCTTTGGGATAGGCGTTTCGGCAACGGATCACCGCAAGCCGCAACTTTCGGGCTCTGCCCTTTGTTGATATCGGCTGAACTGCGATGCAGGCTTCTTGCCTGTACAATGAAGGCCCTAGACTCTGTGCTAGCAAGTTATAGCTTTCGGCTTCTCTCCGATCGAAAAGGTGCCTTACATGAATTGGCTAAAGTTTCCCTCGGTTCCGCGACGGGATTTGCGAATTACCAAGTCATTATTCGTGATCGTTTGTGGACTTGTGGCAATCGGCAACCGCGCGAGCGCAGCTCAAGACGTTCCCTCGGCTGCCGTCGGCAAGCGAGGGATGGTGGCGACGGTCCATCACGAAGCAACGCAAATCGGCATCCAGGTGTTGGATCAGGGCGGGAACGCCGTCGACGCTGCAATCGCAGCTGCTTTTATGCTGGGCGTGGTCGACAGCACCAATTCCGGAATCGGAGGCGGTTGTTTCATTCTGGTTCGGACGCCGGATGGAACTGTGTACGCATTGGATGCCCGCGAGACGGCCCCGGCCGCTGCCCATGCTGAGATGTTTCATCGTGATGGCCGCGCCGATACTGAATTATCGCAAATCGGTCCGCTGGCCAGCGGCACCCCCGGTGCGTTGGCAGGTTACGCGAGCGTTGTTGAGAAATTTGGGCGGAAGTCTCTGAAAGATCTGATTCACCCGGCCGCTGAAATCGCCGAACAAGGCTTTGTCATCAGCGAAAGCTACGCGCGAGGGCTGCGTGAGAATGCCCGGCATTTTGAGAAGTTTCCCGGTTCGGCCGCCGTCTTTTTGAACGAAGCGGGCGAGCCGAAACAGCCTGGCGACACGATGACTCAAATCGACCTGGCGAAAACCTACCGCGCGATTGCCGAACAGGGACCAGCCTGGTTTTATCAAGGGCCATTCGCTCGAGCGACTGCGGCTTGGATGCGGGAGCATGGTGGAGTACTCTGCGAAGCGGATTTTGCGAATTATACGGTCGCTTGGCGCGAGCCGGTCCGGACTACCTACCGTGGCTACGAGGTGATCGGATTTCCCCCCCCTAGCTCTGGTGGCGTGCATGTCGCGCAAATTTTGAATATTCTGGAAAATTTCGACTTGGCGAAACTGCATGATGACGATCCAGTGACTTTCGTGCACGTGGTGGTGGAAGCCATGCGCTTGGCCTTTGCCGATCGCGCTCATTGGCTAGGGGATCCCGCCTTCGCCCAGGTACCACACGGCTTGCTCGACAAACAATATGCCCGTGACTTAGCGGGACGGATTCGTTTGGAGCGCCGCAGTGATGTGGTGGGGCATGGAACCCCGCCGCGAGCGACTAGCGACTTCTTCCCGCGGCATACGACCCATATCGCCGCCGCCGATGCAGAAGGTTTTTGGGTGGCGATCACATCCACGGTGAATACCGCTTACGGTTCCAAAGTCATCGTGCCTGGGCTGGGAGTTGTGATGAATAACCAGATGGATGATTTTTCACTTGCGGTCGGCGTGCCGAATGCCTTCGGCTTGATCGGCAACGCTGCCAACGGCGTGGAAGCGGGCAAGCGGCCCCTTTCCAGCATGAGCCCAACCATCATCCTGCATGATGGCGAACCGCTGCTGACCATCGGTGCGGCAGGTGGTCCGCGGATCATCACGAGTACCTTGCTCGGAATTCTCCGGGTGATCGATCTGCAGCGGCCGCTCGAAGAGGCGGTCGGGGGCTGGCGATTTCACCACCAGTGGATTCCCGATCGGCTGCACATGGAACGGGGAGCTGAGCGCGAGACGATCGAGCGGCTGAGGCAGTTGGGGCATGCCGTCGAGTCGACTGGTGGACTGGGCACCGTTCAAGCAATTCTTTGGGACAGAACTCGGGGCGAATTTCACGGCGTGGCTGACCCGCGGGCTCCCGACGCTCGAGCGCAAGGCTGGTGACCGAACCGAGTTCGCCTTGCCGGGACTAAGGCTCACTCGGTGGCCGTACACGCGGTTGCTGCTGGGTCAGACAATGGAAGGAGCCGAGGCCGACGGTCAGGTTGACGCTGGGGAGTTGCACCAATTTGCGGTTGGGGAATTGCGCGGCGATGATATCGGCCGCTCGGTCGTCCTGCAGAGCCCCGAAGGCGGGGACAATGACACTGCGATTGGTCAAGTAGAAATTGCAATAACAGGCCGGAATTTGCGTGCCATGGACCAGCACCGCGTCGGGGATCGGCAAGGGAATCAATTCGCGTGCGAGCCCTTGAGCGTTCAGCCCGTCGCGTAAATCCTGCAAATTTTGGGCCAGGCCAGCATACTGAGGATTGCTGGAATCATCCGTCCAGGCGTACAAGATGCGACCGCCGGGAGCGCAGCGCGCCAATTGATCGATATGCCCGTCGGTGTCATCGCCAATCAGCGCATCGCCGGTAAGCCAGATGACGCGTCGCGCGCCGATGGCCTGGACAATGCGCCGCTCAAATTCCTCTGGGCTAAGGCCGGGATTGCGATGGGGATCGAAGGCGCAACTGCGGGTGCACAGCAATGTTCCCTCTTCGTCGACCTCGATCGCCCCCCCCTCGAGACACAAATCTACTGGTTGATGCCGCGCACCCGTGAGCACCGCGATTTGGGCTGCGACCTTTTGATCGTCATCAAAAGGGGGATACTTGCCGCCCCAAGCGTTATAGAACCAATCGACAGCGACCAATTCCGACGTATCGCGATCGATCACGAAGGTTGGCGCGTAATCGCGAGCCCAGGCATCGTTGGTTTGAATCGGTACGATCGACAAATTGGGGATCTCTCCCAAGGCTTGCGTTGCGGCATCGAGGTCTACCCCCGCGCCGGCCATCACCCGCACGGGCTCATCGGCCGCAATCGCTGCGGCCAGTTGTACGAACTCGGCTTGGGCCTCCTTAAGGTTCCGCGCCCAGGTGTCGGCATTGCGTGGCCAGCTCAACCAGGTCGCCTCGTGGGGCAACCATTCGGCCGGCATGGCAAGCGAGGTGTTGGTGGACAATGCTTTGGTCATTGGGATTTTCTGCCTGGTTGGAATTCCACTACCAAGAGGAATTTGGAATGCAACACTCACTTAACTCTAAGGAGTCGTGGCATCGATAAAACGGCGCATCAGCGGTCCGTAAGCGTCGATGCGCCGATCGCGTAGGAACGGCCAATGCGTGCGTGCCACATTGATTAAATCGAGATCGCAGTCGGCAACTACAATTTCGGGCTCGGTGCCAGCCTCAACCAAAAAATTGCCGTAGGGGTCCGCCACGAAACTGGAACCCCAAAATTCGATGTTCGACTCGACCCCGCAGCGATTGGGAGCGATGACAAAGACCCCATTGGCGATCGCATGGCTTCGCATCATCGTTTGCCAAGCCCGCCGCTGCGACTCGCCGTAGATCGGTTTGTCCTCGGCCAACCAGCCGATGGCGGTGGGGTACACCAGAAACTCCGCCCCTTGGAGCGCGGTCAGCCGGGCCGCTTCAGGAAACCACTGGTCCCAACAAATGCAGATGCCGATCTTGCCGCGTGAGGTGGGAATCGTCTTGAAGCCGAGGTCCCCCGGAGTGAAATAGAACTTCTCGTAATAATTCGGGTCGTCGGGAATATGCATTTTGCGGTAGAGGTCGACGAGCGAACCATCGGTGTCGATGACGACAGCCGAATTGTGGTAAAGGCCCGCCGCTCGGCGCTCAAACACTCCGGCCACGATGACGATCCCAAGCCTCTGGGCTACCGCACACAGTCGCTCGGTCGTCGGGCCCGGGATCGGCTCGGCAAGTTCGAAGTGACGGTGATCCTCGGTCTGGCAAAAGTACAGGCTAGAAAACAACTCCTGCAGACAAACGATTTCGGCACCGCGTTGGGCCGCCGATTCAATCAGGCTAACCGTTTGTTCAACATTGGCTGCCACGTCCGAAACGCACGTCGTTTGGATCGCAGCGACACGCCGATTAGAATTCGATTTCATAAATTGACTTGATTCGTTAGGGAAACCAGACATGCCGCAACGATTACCGAAGGGGTTATTCATCACCGGATCGGACACTGGGGCTGGCAAAACGCACGTGGGTTCGCTTATCGTAAAAAGTTTACGGGCTGCTGGGTACCGGGTGGGGGTCTACAAACCCGTTGCCAGCGGTTGTGTTCGCGACTCGTCAGGAAATCTTCTCAGTCAGGAAGCTTCGCTGCTGTGGCGTGCGGCAGGTTGTCCTGGATCTTTGGAGGAAGTGTGCCCGCGCCGCTTTGCTGCGCCCCTCGCGCCGCACCCGGCGGCAGCAGCAGAGCGAATGACGTATGCCCTGCCAGACTCGATGGCGGGAACTGAAGCATGACGCAAGGACTGCGACTGCTTGATTGTCGAAGGGGCGGGAGGCCTGTTGTCACCGATCACGGCAAGCAAGTTATTCGCAGACCTCGCCGCAGCCATTGGTTACCCGCTGGTTGTGGTCGTCCCGAATCGGATCGGAGCGATCAATCAATGTTTACAGACCCTCGTTGTCGCGGAATCGTACCGCGCAAGACTCTCCGTGGCAGGTGTGGTCTTGAATGACACCGTCGAGGACGATTCCGATCCGAGCCGCGGCTCGAATGCCGACGAAATCCGCCGCCTCGCGAAAGACCCATGGCTGACACGCTGCCGTTGTGAAGGAACTGGCTTCGATCCGCCCATCGACTGGTTCGCCCAGTGCGATTCGTGGTGAAGGCTACTGATTCTTGAACCAGCCGGAATTTTCGCGGGTGATTGCTCGATGACAACCGCACAGAGACTTCCCTTGTCCGCCGTCGTCCCGGCCCTACCCTGCCGACGGCCAAAAAATAGGTGGGGTGATTGGTATTCTCCATCATGAACATGAATTGCTTCGTGGCGGAAGCGGCAACGGAGATGTTGTCGGTCGCTCGTTCAATAAAACTTGAAGCAGTCGCCGCTTCTCGTTTCTGTCCCCAAGGCCGATTTTCTCGGGAGTCTCCCGTGAATTCGCCGCCTCGGTTCGGCTTTTTTTGCGGTGTTGCTGTTCGCAAGCGCATCGACTTTTGATGTGCGGACGATCAAGGGAGCCCAGCAAGACAATCTTGTTCCTGAGACTCAGGCCCTCGTGGCGGAGTTGCGGCAAAGTCTACCGAGCGATTCCTAGACGCGAGCGATGCTCGAAAGTATGCGGGCGGTCCGCCGTGCGAAAACGCTCGCTCAGACCGGCCCAGCAAGGACACCTTGATCGCCGGTTTGAAGAAATAAGAGATCGGCTCTTTGCAACCCCGCCCCAACGTTGGCGAAATTGCCCCCGATTGCACGTTGCCATCGTTGCAAGGCGAATCGGTGACGCTCTCGCAACATTTGCGAAGCCAACCGATCGTTCTGATCTTCGGGAACTTTACCTGCGGGCCCTTTTGCATCCAGGCCGGCAATTTAGAAAAGTTGTATGCCCGATACCGAGATCGGGCAAAGTTTTTTCTCGTCTAGGTGCGTGAGGCCCCTCCCAGCGATGGTTGGTCGATGACCAGCAAGGAGCAGGCGGGGATCAACTGAAGCAACCCACAACGTTCGACGAGAGATTGTCGGTTGTCAAAGCCTTTCAACAACGATTCGATGACAAGATCCCGTTTCTAGTCGACACAAACAACGACCAAGTCGGTGCAACCTACATTGGTATGCCGAACCGTTCGTACCTCATCAATGCCGAGGCCAAGATCGCTTTCAAAAATGGTCGAGGCCCGTTCGGTTCTCACCCCAGACAATTGGAGCAAGCTTTGGTCTTGCTGCTGAACGACTAAGGCGTGGGCCAGTGCGACTATTCTCGGGAAGTCGAACGCTCTGGCTTTTTGCTAAAACGATGAGTGGGCATGCGTCGGCACCGGACTTGCGAAACACACGCTTACTTGGGTTGATCTCACAACCATCATCCGGAAGACGCTGGCGTCCGGTTTTCACTGGAACCCCGAACTGCTGCCCTGCGGCCGACGGGTTTTGGAATATAGTTTGCCACCCGGCGTTTGTTGGAATGAGGAACAACGCCTAACGAATTGTTTTCGGCGGCAAAGGAAGGAGAGGTCCGTAGGATGTCGTTGGCACAGCTGCGTTGCTCCGTGCTGCGGATTCATCGGGTTGCGTGGGCTTCACGGGGCTTTCTTCAGCCGCATCAGACAATCGTTCGTGTACGGGCCCTGTCTGCGCGCTTGCCAAGACGGGGCGGACTTCGGCCTCGACCTCTTGTTGATACGACGGCAAGATGAAAATCTGCGGCTTCGCTAGACGGGGAGGATACTCGCCGCTTCCCGGCGCTGGGATCGGCTTGTGAATTACGGCCGCAAGCTGTTCATGCTCCTGCAACGGGCGAGCCTGTTCTTCGGGCGGCTTATTAGAATTCAATTCGTGAGCAAATGGGTTGTGAATCCAAGTCGATTTGGTCAAGGGCTCGGCTGCAACGGCAGGAGGGGACACCTTCGCCCAGTCCGCCGACGGAGTTTCCTTGGCAGCACCGCGCTGACGAGCAATCATCAAGGCCTCGACGATGAGATTCGTTCGTTCTTCAGGAGACACGTCGGCGCGCATAATGCAGTTGGCAACCAAGCGATACCATGCCGTATCATCGGCAGCCGGGATGATCGTCTCTAGCCGTGGTGCGGCAGTGCTCGGGTAGGTCGTATTTTGCGCGAAAGCCAGACATCCAGTTAGACCAGTCAACGCATAAATCCAACCCGCGGCACATGTCCGTAAAATGCACAGCACGAAAGCACTCCTTTGCGACAACGCTGTAGTAGAAATCGGCGACTATTAGTGGAACCTTAAGTCGACTTTTTGGACAGGGCGAAATTCACGGTTGGTAGCAATTTTGCTATCATGGCTGAGTTGAAAAACCTCTTAGACGCTGCATCGCGATGATAGCACCTGAATTAATTGGCTTGCTACGCTGCCCGATTTCCGGGAGCCAACTGGAACTGGCCGACAACCAGCTTGTCGCGTCGGTCAACCAAGCCATTGAAAACCGCTCTCTCCAGAACCGGAAAGGAGTTTCAATCGTCGACCGCATTGACGGCGGACTCGTCAACGCCGATCGCAGCTGGCTATGTCCGATTCGGCATGGAATCGTGTCGATGGTCAGCGACGAAATGATCGAAATTAATCCGACTTGCTTGAAAAAAGGAAGAGCATGACATGACTGGCACCAAAACGATCTTCAAGAAAATCATCGATCGCGAGATTCCCGCCCGGATCGTTTACGAAGATGAACTCAGCTTGGCCTTTTACGACGTTGCCCCTCAGGCACCGGTCCATGTTTTGGTAATTCCCAAACGAGAGATCCCCAGTCTCGCAGCGGCGACAGAATCCGATCAACAAGTGCTCGGGCATCTGTTGTGGGTGATCAAAAAAATTGCCGACGACTTGAAATTAGACCAGGGTTACCGAGTCGTAACGAACATCGGCCAGGACGGTGGTCAAAGCGTCCATCATTTGCATTTCCACTTGCTGGGCGGCCGCCAAATGAAATGGCCACCGGGCTGACCCGCGATTGCCCGCGGGTCCCGCGGAGGTAGTTGCTTGCGAGTCTGGTACGTGTTGGTACGCTGAGCAACTTATAGTTTGATCGCGCCCCAGAGCGATTTTGACACGACGAATGCGAATCTGCCGAATTAACGCATTCGTCAAATTCGCGGCGGGGAGCGCGGCTAAGGTGTGAGGAGGCACTCGAGGCGAATCGTAAGCACCAATAAAAATAGCCGCCAGAATTTTTGTCCAGCGGCCAAATATGACTGTCAGATTTAACTGGTGCCTGACTCGGATTTAAGCTGGCCGAGGCCTTAGGCAACGTTTCGCTTGCGGAATCCCACAGCGGTCGCCGCCAATGCGAGCAGTCCCATCAAAGCGCCCGGTTCGGGAACAGCCAAGAAGTTCATCGTCAGGCCATAAAATTGGCTGTCCAATGTCGAGGCATCAGGGTTGGCGACGCCGCGAATCCGGATGAAAAAGTTCCCAGCCGTCGTGATATTAAAATTGCTGATCGACTCGTTCCCTCCAAGGCCAGTGTTGTTCGAGAAGGCCAACACCGTTGTGCCGTCACCCGCCAAGAGCGCCAGATCCAAGTCGGCTCGCTGCCGCGTATTGAACGCAACTTGGGTTCCATTCTGCGGTCCCGCCTGGTAGGTGAATCCCAAGGACTCAAGGAGCACGTTCAGCGTTCCTGGCGCGTTCACCGTAAATCGGAAGAAGTCCAAATCATTCGATCCATCAATGCTCAAAAAGTCTGTTTCGGTCGGGCTGACAGCCAACGTACGTGCACCGTTCCCCAGCGAAATGGGAGACCCGGAATTCAATGTGCCAAGTGAATTGGCCAGTGCCGCGGTGTCGTTCCCCAAAAATCCATTGCTCTTTTCCAAGACGTCGCCGTAAGCACGGTGCGCGACCAGAATGTCATGATGCTGAGGACCATCAAAAGATCCATCGTAGAACGGCTCCATCAGAAAGGCGCCGTTGCTCGAATCCAAATGGGCCATACCCACGCCGTGTCCATGCTCGTGCGAGACTACGTTGCGGAGGCGAATCGAGTTGTTGCTCACGTTCGTGTAAAAGTTGTCATTGGTGTCGATCACCATGTCGCCAACATTCGGGAAAAAATTAAAGGCGAGGATCCCACTGTTTCCGTCAATCGGACGCCCGCCGATTCGCACGTCTGCACGAGTCCCCAACAGGCCACGCGTGGTCGAACTGTTCGTGTTCGCAAAGGCGACGCCATCGTCGTTTGCCTCGTAGGTGTAATCCAGTCCAGAAAGCGCACTCCACCGCTGAAATACACTGTTGAACAAGGGGAACCAAGCCCGCTGGGTCAGGTCAGAACCTCCAGGCCCGGGGCCCCCATGATAAATTGTATCGAGGCGAGAAATCAAATTGCTCGGCCCGATACTGCCAGCACCAAATGACGGAATCGTGGTGCCTTCCCGGGCAAAGCCCCAAGTCAGCCTCATTGGGGCGCCTTGCCCGGTTCCTTGAGGCTGTGTCAATGCCACCCCCCCCGCCGTGGTCCAGCGACTACCATCGATGGCCGGGGGCTGGGCCGTTGCCACTTGGACAATGGCAAAACAAACAAAAACGACCGCCCCTATGTTGAGTAAGCGCATGACGTGTTCCTCTTTTCGACGAATCAACCTTGGATCTTTGCTGACGAGCCTTCAAAGAGCTCACCACGACCTCGTTTCAGAGTAAACCGAAATTGAGGAATTGTCAAACTTTTTATGCGTTAGGCTGCCTGTTTTGAACATCTGATTAAGCCGACTTGATACGCTGCCGAGAAGACTTGCGCTGTTCCATTTTGGTTCACGCCGATGTGGTTTGCGAATGTTGCCAGTTTTCCTCCCCTGTTGTCCGTTGATTGCAATAAATAAGAAATGCCGGTTGACAGCGTCTTGATCAACCGGCACCTCTCGTGGCTGTATGATTCTCGCGGCGAGTTCTCTACTCGCCACCGTGCACCTTGTCGCCCTTCGATCGAGGCTCGAACACCGAACTGGGGCCACAAGGCGAAGTGACTTAATTCCTTGCCGCCGCGCGGCCATCCCTCGTCATATGTTGCTGTTTGAGCTTCGACGAACTTCGGGTAGACGAATCTGTCGACGGCGTCCGCTGCTGCAAAACCGGAGGGCGAGCGGTACTGACGTGGTGATTTCCTCGTTGTATTGCCGACTTGGCACTGACCGTTGCTTGACGCGTGATCGGATCGACTTGCGGCTTGGTAGTCGCCTTGGGCTGGGCAGCCATCATCGAGGACGATCGGTTCATGCGCTGACCATATTCTTCTACTTCGCCCTCCAGGGCGACTTCATGAGCTTCTTCCTCATAGGAGCTTTCGATGACTGCGCCCGAACAGGTGTCACAGCAGTCGTCGCAGCCCTCGTAAAATCGTTGGCCGTACAAAGCGGCAAGCAAGCCGCGAAGCGGATAGCACAGCGGCTCGACGCGCTCGCGACATCCGGCTCCCGTAAACTCGCTGCCGTAGCAGGGATCGGTGGCGTAGGGCGGGGTGCTGATCCATTCGTCGTAGTAAACTTCGCCACAGCCGCCACCGCAAACCATGGAACGACCTGCTTGGCGCAGCGCATCAAGAGGCCCCGTGGCAGCATAGCGGGGGCCGAATCCACCCTCGCAATCGTAACAGTGATCGCCATACCGACCACACCCAACGCCCGTCGGAGCTAGGCAGCCCAGCATGGGGGCGAGTAAAAGTGTTGACAGCCAGATCAGAACAAACCGACTCATGGAAACCCCCTCGACGGAAAAATGGTCTACCGGGGAGTATCGGCCGTTAGATTCTGCGGAATTAAAAAAAACACTACAATCGTCAAAGTTTTACTGCTTAAGCTCGCGACGAAAAGGAACCCCCATGTCTTGGAATATCGCCCCTCCACTCTGCTGGCTGTGCCTGCTAGCGACCGTGAACAGCGGGTGTGCCACCGTCGAATCAGAGGCTCGCCCCTTGGTCGGCAAATGGGTGCTTGTCGATGGACAAGACCTTTCTCGCCGAGTGAAAACTGAGTCTGCTCCAGACGTCGACGATGCCTTACCCCCGCGTATGGAGTTGGTATTCCGGGCCAATCGCACCCTCACCACAACCACACGCATGAACGCTATCGACACGCAGAAACACGGAACTTGGCGTTTCCTCAAGGCTCGCCCCGATGGAACATCGATCGACATCGAATGTCTCCTCGACGGCCAACAAACCGAATGCACCGTCGATTTTTTGGGGGACGATCGCATCAAGTTGACACCTCCAAATATGGCCGGCGTCTCACTGAAGCTGACATTTCAGCGGGAATAACAGACTGTCAGCCGCTAGCAGTCTCGCCGCCATCATTCAAAACCCGCCCATACCTATTGCCGTCGCGAATTCTTGAAGCCGGTTCGGCGAACTCGCCGATTTTGCCCGATAGAGTATGCGGCGAACGGCAGACGACGGCAGGTTCGCCTCCCAAAAATTTATTGGCAGGTACCATGGTGCAGTACAGGAACTTTTTTCGCGCGGGCTTAGGTTTGGCATCCTTTTTTGTCGCGCTTTACATGTCGGCGTCCTCGACGTTCGGCCAGAGCGTGACAGAGCCGAAATTCGAGTTGACAGGCATCTGGGCCGGCGTTGCCTATCTCGACGAGAGCAAACTCGAGGAAAAACTCAAAACGCTCCGCTCCGATGCCGAACGGCAAGATTTGCTGAACAAGGCCCGAGGCTTTTTGAACATCATCGGTGCCTTTGAATTCAAAACGAATGGAGAATTCGAGTCCGATTTCGAGATCAATGTCGGCGAAGTAGAGGGCCCCCGTGAAATCGCACAAGGCAAGTATCGCATTGTCGAGTCAGAGGGACTCAAACGAGTCATCGAGCTGATCAAAAATGATCGCAAGACCGATGATCCTGCCGATAAACGACTTGTACAGTTCTATGAGGACGGCCAGCACATGGCGATGGCAATCCCCGCTCCCGGTGACCTCGTTGAATTCAATCCACTCATGATTTTCGAGCGAGTTCCACCCGAAGAATTGGCCGACCCGACGATCATCGCCAACGAGCAAAAGTCGAAAAGCGGCACGATCAAGTAATTGTCGGGGTTGCAAAAAACAAACTTACAACAATCTTCCTTTGGCTCGGCGTGGCAGCATACTCATGGCGCTGCGCCAAACCCAGTCACCCGCAGCGCGCCGGCAAGCGGTTCTCCCGAAAACGGGTCGCTACCGGCTCTGTAGAAAACTGATAAAAACCGGGGAACCATAAGCGAAAACATTTCGTATTGGTGGCCCGCAAGTACCACGAGCAAATCACCGAAAGATGTTCTATTTGAGGCTTGGTGCGTCGCCGCACAAGCTTTCCCCAATTATTCGCACAAGAACAGCCCGAAAAAATTCACCCAAAGGCAACTCTTTGGCCGTTTGGTTCTGAAAAACTTTCTCAAGCTCGATTACCGTGGACTGCAGAGTCTCCTGGGTGATTGCAGTGACCTGACTGCTACAATCCAGATGAAGTCCGTACCCCACTTCACGACCTTACAGAAAGCCTCGCGAAAACTGCTCGCCGCAGAGCCTGTCCAGCGACTGCTCGATGAGACCGTGTCGCGAATGATGGGACGGCGAAAACATGTTCAACTGGCCGCCGTGGATTCCACAGGTTTGGAATCCACGGCGGCCGGCCCC
>CALDHM010000075.1 GCA_937941455.1 uncultured Pirellulaceae bacterium
GACATGATCGCTCGAGGTGGAATCCAGCGTTCCTCTCAATGTGCAATGAACTTGGTTCCGCGGGGACTAGGAAAGACCTGATCGACTCTCAATCTTGGCTTTTTCTTGTAAGGATTGTACAGCGGGTCACCGATCAACGTACACATCCAACTTGTTAAGTTAAGAGATCGGGAATAACATTCGACGAGAGTCAGTTGTCCGGTGACGAGAAAGCCAAAAAACTCGGCAGGCTTGGGGAACCCGGCGGTAAATGGTTCGGCGACCGGTCCGAGGGTCGCACACACACCCTTTTTGAGCAGATTCGGACACCATTTTGTGGACTCGCGGCGCAGACTCACGGCTTCGGAACTGGCCAAGTGCCAGGCGACGGCGCCTTTGACGAACTCGATTGAATCAACAAACTTCGCGTGAGAGTACCATCCGCCATACAAAGCCCCCTCGCGACCAAAGCTCGGGGGAAACAGACCCGGCTTATCGTCGAAGATCACATCCATTTTGGCTTGGTCACGTAAAAGTTCGGCCATTTCACGAAACGATTGGTCGTAAGCCGCGTAGTCGTAACCATCGTCCTTCTTCGGGTCGAACTTCAAACCGCGGGCATCTACGTAGACTTTTCCCTCTAAACCAACCGCCTCAATTTCGACGGCGTCGTCGACGAGTCGCTTGGCAATCGCCGGGGTCGGGCCGTCGAGTCGAGCCGTCATCATGACGGGCGGCCGCCCGATTCGTAGTCGCTGTGGGGCTCGGAAATGCAGCGGATTGGGCTGGAAAAGTTTGAGTTCGTAGTTTTCCCACCATAGTAGCATCAATTCGTTATCGACAGCGGCGTGACTGAGATTCAACATCCGTTTTTCTTGGCGCTTTAACTCTGAAAGCAGGGCTTGGGCTTTTTTCACTTCCTGTTGGGCGGCCTGAAGAGGCGGTCCGCCTTGGGCTTGCAATTCTTTGACCTTCTGATGAGCATTTTGCAATCGGTTCTGCGTGATGTTTAGATCATTTTGCAATTTAGCGACGGCTGCCTTCTCCGCGTCGGTGTACTCGATGCCGCCGACACGTAATGGAACTCCATATACGCAGAGAATGACCTTCGCCGGAGTGGTCCGCTGCGACAGCAAACTCCGCAGCGGCTCTCGAAGATCCTTATTAAACTGCTCCCGAGTGATATCCTCGCCGCTGGGAAGGTTGAACAGCAGGATGTTTTCGGTCGGCACTCCGCGTTTGGCGCAATAATGCCGGGCCACGTCGAGGGAGTCGGGCATGTTTCGATTTGCCACGACGACGACCTCGTCTGGTTCGATCCCTCGTCCCCGCGAGTTCAGCGAAAGGCAGCAAATCAATCCGAAGGCAATTTGTTGAAACCGGGTACGGCTCTTCCCCATGAATCATTCTCCGCGAAGAGTCAGCCGTCGCCCACCATTCGGTGGGGCAGGCACTCCCGATCGAGCAGCTTGGACGCAGGCACTTCGGGTCACGGGCGACCAATCATCGGCACAGGGCGATCCGTTTGCCGGAACGAATGCCGGGCGAGGATAGTCCAAGACCACAGCGGAACGCACCATTCTTGCTAGTATAACGAAACACAATGCGGCCAATAGGTATCGGCAAACAAGGTGAAAAGTCGGATCGTTCCTCAGTGGAAGGTGGAGTATGCCCATATCGAGTCTCACGAGCAGGTTTCGCCCCTATTGGGGTATGCTTACCGACGCCGGTCGCAACTGGTGGTTTTTCCCGTTGGCAGCCCTCGTTCCATTGGCGTTGGCACACAGCTGGCTGGCCTTGTCGCGGCCGCGATATGATTTCACGCCCTTGGCGATCATCGGAGCTGCCGTTCTCGTTCGTCGTGAATGGTTTGCTGCGCCCCCAGGCGGCCACCTGTGGCGGTGGTTGAGCATGGCAATTTCCGGGGCCTCGCTGATCGCGGCGGCGGGGGCATGCTTGCTCCACTCGCCGTGGTTGATCGCCGTCGCGTTCGCTGGTTGCTCTTTGTTCGTCATTCGCGAGAGCCTCGGGGCGGGCTGGCTCCGGCGAGCCTGGGTGCCGATCCTGATGCTCGCCTTTACCGTTCCGCTCCCCTTCGGCTTCGACGAAGACGTCGCCCTCCAGTTACGAAAAATCACCAGCCGGCTCGGAAGCGGTCTCCTCGACCTGATGCAGGTGCGCCATATCCTCCGCGGAAACGTGTTTGAGGTACCGGGAAAACAGCTGTTCGTCGATGAAGCATGCAGCGGTGTGAATTCTGTCTTCTCGGTGATCGTTTGCTGCTTGTTCTATCTCGGACTCGTCGAGCGGGGGCTGATTCGCTCCATCGTGATGCTCGCCTTGTCTTTGTTATGGGTGATCGTGGCCAATGTGCTCCGCGTCGTGGCTGTGGTCAGCTCAGCGGCATGGGGCGGCCCCGATCTTGCAACAGGCACGCCTCACGACATCCTCGGTGCCAGTGTCTTCATGGTGGCAATTCTGCTGCTCGTCAGTTCCGACCAGCTCCTTTTGGGCATCGTACCCGTTCCTGGCCTTCCTCGACGCTTGGAGGTCCAAGTCGATCCACGAAGCTATTCCTCCCGCCGACCATCGCTGCGCGGCATCAACTTGATTGGGATCGGAATCGGTGCTTTGGCGATCATCTTCATAGCCCTCTACGTCGTACCGTCGGCACCGCAAAAACAACGGTCGCAGTTAGTTGACCGCTTCAACAGCCTCGATGAAAACGCGATGCCCAAATCGATCGGCGAGTGGGAGCGGGACAAGTTTGAAACTCCGACCCGCGAAAGCAATCACGAATTCGGCGAATTCTCCCGCACTTGGACCTACCGTCGCGGAATCGTGACGGCGAGCGTTTCTGTGGATTATCCCTTCTTCGGTTGGCACAACTTGGATCGTTGCTACCAGTCAATGGGCTGGAAACGTGACGACCGCAAGACGATCAATACGGAGACCGAACGCCGTGTCGAAATCCACTACAAACGCAGCGCCGCCGAGTTCGGGTATCTGATCTTCGCCATGCTCACCCCCGAAGGTCTGATGAGCGAACCGGAAACCGATCGCATCGGGGACTCCCTTTCCACCAAGTTGGCGAACATTCGCCAGTTGATCGGTCAATCCCGTAGCAGCGCGTCGCGCAAGAAACCGTTCGTGGGTCAGCTCCAAGTCTTTGTCGAGAGCGCGGACCGCCTTACCGAAGAACAGGAGGCAGAAGCTCGACGGTTGTTCCGCGAGCTGGAGGCCATGGCACGTCGCGTTATTGGCACAAGCCCTTCTCAGGTAAGTAATTAGGTTCTCATCAAGAGCGAATCGCCTCGGCGTCAAGCGCGTACCATTATCCGTGGCTATGAAAATTACAGGAAGCCATCTTGAAAGGTCGAGGATATGGAACTTGATGCGGCCGATGTCTCTCATAAGTTTGTCTACGCCCAACGCTCGGTCATTTGGACAGAGCAGATAAAATAGGTAAATTGTTGCGGCAAAATCGTCTGGACAAAAAGGGAGATCTTTAGGATAATCGGCACCGCCGCCTCTGACGCCCGGAATCTACACGTGGCGGTAGTGTGAGACCTACGGGGATTCCACCTTGGGAGAGTTTTGATCGGGGGGCGGCGTTTTGATCCGTCTGGCTGTCTGTGGAGTCGGAGGCAAAGAGGGAGCGACGGCTCCGAACACTGGCGTGGGAATGAAGGCCGACCCAAAATTGCGCGGGAAGCGGGGACGTCTCGAAAACAGTTGAAGCTCACTGCTGAGAGCCTTTGATTTCGCGGCAGCTGCGGGGAATACGCCGGGCCAACGCCATCGGCTGGGTTGGCGATCCAGCAGGGCTTGGGAGAGTCAGGGAACGAGGGGAGCATGATAGCCGAGGAACCATTTCAGTGGAGGTTCACGAACGGCTACCAAGGTGTCCGGGTTCTGGTCACTGGGGCAGGAGGCTTCATCGGTTCCCATTTGGTTGAGGCATTAGTTGCCGCCGGTGCGCGTGTCCGAGCCTTGATCCGTTACACCTCACGTGCCGACGCGGGAAACCTCGAGTTTCTTCCCGCTCGGTTCAGGGACAAGATCGAAGTCATCCGCGGAAATCTCTGTGACGCGTCGTTCATGCTGGAGGCGTGTGCGGGTCAGGAGATGGTGTTTCATTTGGGTGCGTTGATTGGGATTCCGTACTCCTATCAGGCTGCCTCGGACTATGTGGCCACGAATGTGGTCGGGATGGTGAATGTCCTGGAGGCAGCCCGACGCTGCGGCGTGAAAAGGGTCGTTCAAACCAGCACGAGCGAGACCTACGGAACGGCGCAGTACCGGCCCATCGATGAAAAGCATCCGATGGTGGCGCAGTCGCCGTACGCGGCCAGCAAGATCGCTGCGGACAAGATGGCCGAGAGCTATTACCGTAGCTTTGGCCTGCCTGTGGTCATCGTCAGGCCGTTCAACACATTTGGACCGCGGCAATCGGCCCGGGCCGTCATTCCCACGATTCTGAGCCAATTGCTCTCA
>CALDHM010000076.1 GCA_937941455.1 uncultured Pirellulaceae bacterium
TAGCTCGGGGTGAAGCAGGCTTGGACTTGGCGTTGGCCGGAGTACCAGGACTTGTTGTGACGGGCCGCCTCGCTCGACATCGCTTGCGGAGAGCCCGCGCAGCCGCTGCGACCAAAGTACTTCTTAAAGTTCCACACCAAGTCCCGAAACATCGACGCCGCAATCCCCAACTGGCCAAGAGTCCGGCTCACCGACGGCGGCACCGAAGAGCTGTTGCCGCTTGAAGCCACACGGTCGCTGGTGGTAGGTGGCTTGCTCGTCCAACGCAGCAGCTCCAAGTACTGACGCCAGGGAAGATTCAGAAAACCCTTGTCGCTCGCCCGCACCCCGCTGCGGCTCACCTCCGGGTCGCTCGATAACTTCGTGCGTCCCAAAGTCAGCGGCGCCAGCCAACTGTCACGCTTGATGCGGCGACGCCGACGAGCGTCCCCTCGCGTGCCGCGAAGACGCTTCTTGCGACGGAGTTCCTCGACCGGGGTCTGGCGGATCGCCTGCGCGACTTGTTCACGGGAGAGGGGGACCAAGTCGAACGCCGCCGACTCGATCTGCGAGCCTTTCTCCGCCGCGATCCGGTCGTAGGCCGAGGTGTGGGGGGCTTGGTCGGGGGCCTTGGCCAAGGCCGCTCGCACCGGGTTGAGGTCCACGTACAGGGCACAGGCCAAAAGGCCCGCTTCATCAGCGATCCGCTGGGCCTTGAAGCGGCCCTCCCAGAACCGACCCGTGCACCCGTCCTGGCGGTTGGCCAAGCGGGCAATCGGCTCGGCCAAGGCCCGCATGAACCACGAAATATCCGACAGCCGCTGACGCACCAGGGACATCCGCTCGAGGTTCCCCACCAGCGTCTGGACGTCCGCCTCCGAAGGCTCGGCCAGATGCTCCTCCAGTCGCTTTCCCGGGAAAACCCGCAGCCAGCGGAGGGCGGCTTCCTCGTCGGACCACTGGGCGACGACGTCGGGCCGGTTCCGCAGGATCAAGTGCAAGTGGTTGGACATGATGGCGTAGCTGAGAACGTCGATCCCAAAGACCGACGCTAGGGCCTCCATCCTGCGGCGGATCCATTCCTTGCGAAAGGAGTAATCCCGGCCCGTTTTCTCGTCTTTTCCAGCCAAAAAGGCCCTGCGTACGCACCTCTGAATGGCGTGCACGATGCACACCTCCCCAGCCCCAAACTGCTCCACACGCAACGGTCGTCCCATAGAAAGTCCTCCTCAACGATTTTCAGAGTGTAACAAATTTCCAGAGGATGTCAACAAAAAGATGGATGGCACTTAAATTTTTTATAAAAAGGTGGGTGGCACTTAAATTTTTCCTTAAATTTTTTGCACTTAAATTTTTTAAATTTTTTCTTAAATTTTTTGTGGGATTGTGGGTGGCATTACAAAAGCTAAAAAAAAAGGTCAGTTTACAGGGTCCGGCAATGACAGGCTGGTCCGTTGGTGTTAAACTACGGCACGGCTAAGGTTTTCACATAATTCGTTCGTTCCTTTTTCTTGATCGGCCTTCAGACTGGGATGATCTCGAAACCGCCGATGGGCCATTCCGCTCTTGGTCGGCTCGGAAGCTTGGTCTTTCGCTCGCCATGCTGGAGAATCGCGGACCAACGTCATCCTGGGAACAAGGAATCGGATAGCCTCAACGTGACGTCGTATGAGTTGGCTTTGGATACCGTGAAACGCCTGCGCGAGGCCGGATTCGAGGCGTTGTTCGCCGGGGGTTGCGTTCGCGATCAACTGATGGGCAAGACGCCCAAAGACTACGATGTCGCCACCAATGCCGCCCCCGACCAAGTGCGAGAGGTCTTCGGAAAAAAAAGTACGCTGGCCATCGGTGCCAGTTTCGGCGTCATCACCCGGATTGGACCGAAAACAGCCGGAAATATTGAGATTGCGACGTTCCGCCGCGATCTGGGCTACAGCGACGGGCGGCGACCGGACCGCGTCGAATTCGTCGATGCGCGGGCGGACGCTTTGCGGCGCGATTTCACGATCAACGGCGTGTTCTACGATCCGCTGACGAAGCAGTATCACGACTTTGTCGATGGCAAGGCGGACTTGGAATTAAAAATCGTGCGGGCCATCGGCAACCCGCACGAACGGATCGCCGAGGACAAACTCCGCATGCTGCGGGCCGTTCGGTTTGCAACCACGCTCGGCTTCGAAATCGACCCTGCCACGCAAGCAGCCATTCGAGCTCATGCTCACGAGATTTGTGTTGTCAGTGGAGAGCGAATCGCCGTCGAGTTGCGCAAAATGCTAGTTCACCCCAGACGGCGGCAGGCCGCCGAATTCCTCGTGGCCCTGGAACTGTTGCCAGAGATTTTCGTCGGGGGCGACTTGGAAACCAAGAATCGGGCCAATTGGCGGACGCGACTGAAATGGCTGGATTACTTGGGTGAACAGACCCGTTTCGAGACGGCGGTCGTCATTTTATTGAACCAGTCCCTCAAGACACACGGCGTGCTCCCGATTGCCGAGCGTTTGCGATTGTCCAACGCCGAGACCGGGTCGATCGAATGGATCCATCGGCATTGGATAACCTTGGTTCGTGGTGAGCACATGCCCTGGAGCGAGATTCAACCGTTGCTGGTTCATCCCGATGCCTCGGCGGCCTTGCAATTGGCCGCGTCGGCGATGGGGGAGCAACATGTGGGAATCGCCTTTTGTCGCCAGCGAATGACTTGGCCGATTCAACGACTGAATCCCCCTCCCCTGCTTGATGGCAGCGATTTGCAAGCACTGGGCCTGCGACCAGGTCCCCTATTTTCGAAGATTCTCAAGCGAATTCGGGCGGATCAATTGGATGGGTTCCTCATAACCAAATCGGATGCGGAAAAAAAGGCCTTGGAGCTTGCTGCCCAATTCCAGTAAATTGTTGCCGATCTGGCAAGGCTTCAAGCCGCAACGAACAATCGATGTCCCTGTCTGCTTCAGAGGAACTCTACCGATGTTGAACCACGTTTCGTATCTGGTCCTCGCTTTTATCATCCCCTTGGCTGGGGGAATCGTGCCGGCCAAAGCTCAGGAGCAGTCAACAACAACTCTACTGACGCCGCAGACAAAGACTGCGCTCCAGCCCCCCTCTGCCAATCCCCATGAGGAATTGCCACGCGACGAGTCAACGATCCTGAAGCGACTTGTGGGGACTTGGCGTCCCGTGAGTGGTTTGATCGCCGGAAAACCGATGCCCGAAGGGATCAAGAACAATCGCCTAACGATTCGCCCCAACAAAATTTACGAATTCGATTTCGGTTCGATCAAAGACAAGGGCAAATTAGTGTTCGATCTGAAAGACCAAGTCGCCCGGCTCGATTTTTTGGGCACGGAAGGACCGAATCAAGATTCGACGGTGTCGACCATTTTCAAGCTCGAGAACGACCAACTGGTGATTTGTTATCGATTAGGCAGCGAAGAAAAAATCTCCGAATTCGCCTCGCCGGACAACACGGAAACCTTCTTGATACGTTACCAACGAGTCGCAACTGAGTCAGATAAAAAATAATAAAAATAATATTACGGTCGACGAGTTTAGTTTCATCCCGAGGGGCCTCCACTTGAGTTGCCCCGAAAGCTCCTTCAGGTTCCCGAAACCTCCCCCTCGCTGTCCTGCGGGCCGACTTTTCCGGAGGGAAAATCGGCGTTGGACGAACACACGGGCGGCTTATCAAAATCCCACAACGGGCGGTTTTACCTGCCGTTGAATTTACCGCACGACGTCCGCACGGGCATGATCTTTTCCTTGCTGAGCACCGTCGTCCAATTCTCGCGATGTCTGTCCAACTTGATCGGTTGACGGGTTGGCATTGCTGCTGTTGGGTGTTGTCGATTTGCTCGACTTGTCCCAACCCATGACTTCATTGAATACCGACATCAGGTAATTGTAGTGCCCGCTCTTGTGGGTAATTTTGCCCCCTTCGTAGCCACAGTAGCTGACCGCGACAGCCAACAAGATCGCACCCAGTTTCCACAACGTCCCGTTGTCGGGATCGAGCGAACGCGCACGGGCGGCGTACAAAGCCAACAACAACGCAAAGAGCGTCACGCCAACTCCCGACAGGCGATGCCAGTAGTGTCGCGTGTCGGGCTGGGTCAATGCCGTCAAATCGGCTGGCCCGCCGAGGTTGATGGATTGCGACCACCCAAAAATGCTTGCGAACACCGCGGTCAGCGCGCCGAGCCAGAGGCAGTAATACGCCGTATCACTCATCGCGAAGCTGCCCGTCAATCCGAGCAAAGCAAATAATCCGGCCGCCATCAACAAGCCGAGCGGCAGATGGACCGACGCCGGATGCAAGGCGCCGATCGCTTTCCAGATCTTTTGACCGAGCGTTAGATTTTCAACTTGGGATCCTTGTCTCTGTGGCGGACTCGGGCTATCGTCAACTGCCGCTGCTGCGGGTGCCTTTTGATCCTGCGGCTGGGGTTCTTGCATCGTCACCCCGTCTGGCCAAGCAGCACCTTGGTCAATCCATCGCTTGACCAGAGCGATTTGCTCCTCGGTCAGGGGATCGTTTTCCTCCGGAGGAGGCATCAGTTCGGCCTTGTCCTCGGTGATCAAATAGTTGTAAAGGTCGCTTTCGCTTGCATCACCCGCCGTGACATAGTCCATCGTTTCGGAGGCCATATCGATGCGAAATCCTTCTGCCTTAGAAGGACCGTGACAGCGCAGGCATTTGCTTTCGAAAATCGGCTTGATATCGCGCACGAAATCGACTTTGGCATCTTCCTGACCGTAGGTGGAAGCCGACGTGCAGAAAACCGCGCAGAGGAGCAGCAGAATGGGCCTGAAGAATAGGGGCGATCGATTCATGCCTCGTTTCCATCGGTAGATTGCGAAAAAAGGGTTAACCTCAAGGAATGATTGTCGCAAATCGACGGGTTGTCTTCAATGACCGCGTGTCGGCAAATGAACTGTACTGCTGCCCAGACCGGCAATTTTGTTCCACTCTGGACAAACGGTGAACTTTTGCCATAGTGTTATTGTCAATTCACACGGCAAAGGATAGCGTTCAGAGGTATCGAGCCGTATTGCGGATGTGGCGGAATTGGCAGACGCGCTAGATTCAGGTTCTAGTGGCCGCAAGGTCGTGGAGGTTCGACTCCTCTCATCCGCACTGCACTTGGACGTTGGCAGGCCGACGGTAGCGGGCCGGGCACTGCTGTCTGCCGTTACTCGCATGCTGTTAGTCTAATTCTCCCTAGTGGGGACCGGCAACCCTTGAAAAGTATCGGCGATGCCTGGGGAGCCTTGAGATGTCTCGTTGACTACCGCAGTCACCTCAATCAAGTCTCGATAGCGGAAGATCGTCCGACCAGGGTCGAGATTCTCCCTTAACATGCTGCGTAGACTCTCGAGAAAATGTCAACGAGCTGGCCAGCTTGCTCGAACTGGGCCTTGCACCATCACTGACTCCCGGAGCAAGGCATTGGGTCAGTCTAGCCAAGTCGGCGATGGCAATCTATGATTCGATATACGAATGTGGTCAAGCATTGTTAACCAGAGTTTGGAATCAAGACATTCCGCGTGCGCATGGGCATCGAGAACCGCAGTTATTATCGAGACTCTGACGGTGATTATGCGGCCCCTTGGCGACAAACGGGCTCGCGTTCGATCGTCATGCTGTTGATCATCATCAATGTGGTGATCTTCGGTTTGGATTTGTTCACGCCCCGAGTCGATTTCGATGGATCCACGATCAACCAAACGGGAGTCGCGGGCGAACTGCGCGATACAGGGCCTTTCAGCCATTGGCTCGGCCATACTTTGTCCCTCAAGACTGAGATTTTTCGCAAGCCGTGGCAGTTCTTTACTCTGCTGACCTACGGCTTCGCTCACACGCCGCTCGATGCGCCGGGCGGGCCTACGCATATTTTGTTCAATATGCTGACGTTATTTTTCTTGGGGCATGCGGTTGAAGCGGACTTGGGGCGCAGAGAATTCTTGCGGTTCTATCTCGTGGCGATTGTGGTTGCCGGATTGGCGTTTTTGGCAAGTGCATGGTTACTTGGTGCTCAGCGGAGTTGCTTGGGAGCCAGCGGTGCGGTGACCGCCGTGGTGATGCTGTTCATTTTGAAATTCCCGCAGCAAATGTTGATGTTGTTTGGTGCTATCGAGATGCCAACCTGGGTCCTTGGAGTTCTCTTGATCGCGCTCGATCTTGTCCGCGCTTTCAATCCCGATTCGCGGATCGCCGTCGAAACCCATTTGACGGGAGCCGCATTCGCTGCTGCCTATTTTTACGGCAAGTGGAATTTTGGGGCGTTGGCCTCGATGGATCGCGCCCACCGTCCGACCTTGCAAGTTCATTATCCGGATGATGATGAATTCGATCCGCACGAGGCGCAATGGGAAAAACTGCGAATCGAGGGGGACCGAATTCTGGAGAAGATCAATCGCCAAGGGCAGGATAGTCTTACCTGGCGAGAACGAAGAACGTTGCAGCGGTACAGCGAAATGGCCCGACAGCGCCGAAAATGAATCGCGCGGTTGGGCGGACAATCGAATCGCCGAGAGAGGCGTCTAGTAATGCGTTCTTGGGCCAACTACTCTGCCATTCTATGAGGACTCGCGACAATCATGAACTGCGGCGAGTTTTTTCTCAGACGTTTGTTCGAACTGCCAATCAACGGTTTCACCGGAGATATTGCGAGAAAATGTCGGTTTTCGCCTGGGAACGCCGATTGCTTTTGTTGAAGGGGCCTTGGGTGAGTGTTAAAATTTAAGAGCGTCGTGGTGCTGCGGAGTGGGGCACGAGCCAACGACTACTTCTTTTCTTCATAGCCGATTCACGTTTCGAGGAACCCTACACGTGCGCATCCTATCGCATTGTGTCGCGGCGATTGTCGCTGCCGCCGTCTTTTGGCCGATTTTGACGTATCCAAGTGCATTCGGACAACTACAAATCCCAACCCTGATCGAAGCCGAAGCAGATGCGTTTTTCGTCGAGAAGGTCAAACCGATTCTGGAAAATCACTGTTGGGAGTGCCACGCCGAGGACCTTGAGGACCTGGGTGGCGAATTGGCCATAACTTCGCGCGACGCCCTGCTCCGCGGCGGCGAAAGTGGCCCGGCCATTAATTTGCGTGACTATGCAGCCAGCCTACTGGTCAAGGCGATCAATCACGACGTCATCGAAATGCCCCCGGGCGAAAAATTGTCGAAGGCGGAAATCGAAACCCTCACAATTTGGATCGCTTTGGGATTGCCTTGGCCTAAAAGCGAGGAACTCGCCGGACCAGAAAGCCAAGGCAAGGCGGAGTTGGTCACCGAGGAAGCCAAACGCTGGTGGGCGTTCCAAGTCCCGCAACGGCCGAATATCCCAGCGGTGAAGAATTCGCAATGGTGCCGCAACGAAATCGATGCTTTTATATTGAAAGGTCTCGAGGATCGGCAGATGACGCCGGCGCCCGAAGCCAGTCGCCAATCCTTGATCCGCAGAGCTTACTACGATCTGACCGGATTGCCACCCTCGATCGAAGAGGTCCGTGAATTCGTCAACGACCCCGATCCTCACGCTTACGAGAAGCTGATCGATCGACTCCTTGCGTCTCCGCACTATGGTGAAAAGTGGGCACGTCACTGGCTCGATTTGGTTCGCTATGCCGAGTCGAACAGCTTTGAACGCGACGGCACGAAGCCTTTCGTCTGGCGTTATCGCGACTACGTCATTCAATCGCTCAACGACGACAAACCGTACGATCAATTCTTGATCGAGCAACTCGCCGGAGACGAGTTGCCCAACGCGACTCCCGAAACATTGATCGCCACCGGCTTTTATCGACTAGGGCAATGGGACGACGAACCGGCCGACCCGAAGCAGGCGCAATACGATGCCTACGATGATATTCTGGCAACGGTCGGACAAACGATGCTGGGGCTCACGATCAACTGCGCCCGATGTCACGATCACAAGATCGATCCCATCACGGGTAAGGACTATTACCAGATGTTGGCCTTTTTCACCAATATCCGCCCCTACGGCGTTCGCAGCCACGAGTCCGTACTCGACGCGTCCGTTCAAACCCTTAGCCGCCCCGGCTTCGAAAAAGACAACGAAGAGCTGATGCAAAAAATCGCCGCCGTCGGCGCTCAAATCGAGGCGATCGAAGCGAAGGCCAAACAGGATTTCATTCCCGTGGAACACGAGGAATTTCGCAACCCGTCGCGCCGAAATGAACTTGTCCAAAAACGGGTCGGGAAACTCATCACGCAAGAAGAGTTTGACCAATACGTGCAATGGCAGCGCGACCGACGAGAATTGCAGCAAAAACTCGACGACCAGCGGTTGCCCATTTTATGCGTCAAGGAACACGGTCCCAATCCGCCACCAACTCACATCATGATACGCGGCAGTGCCCACGTGCTCGGCGACGAAGTCGAACCTGGCTTCCTCACCGTCCTCTCACCGCCACAGCCAAAGATTGACGGCCCGACCGCGCGCACTTCGGGGCGGCGCTTGGCACTCGCCCGTTGGATTGCCAGCCCCGAAAATCCTTTGACCGCTCGCGTGATGGCTAATCGTATTTGGCAATACCATTTTGGCCGTGGCATCGTGCGGACGAGCAGCGATTTTGGATTCCAGGGAGCCGCGCCGACGCATCCGGAACTCCTGGAATACCTGGCCACCCAATTCATTGCCGACGGGTGGCGGCTGAAACCTTTGCACCGCAAACTGATGCTGTCGGCGACCTATCGGATGTCCAGCCAATTCAATCCCGAGTATGCCGCAATCGATCCTGAGAATGACTCCTATTGGCGGTTCGACATGCGACGGCTACTCGCCGAGGAAATTCGCGATTCCATACTGCTGATGGCCGGCCAACTCAACCTGAACAAAATGTTTGGCCGCAGCGTCTATCCCGATTTACCCCCCGAAGTATTCGCCGGGCAGTCGATGCCCGGAGACAATTGGGAAAAATCGAGTATCGATGATCAGAATCGTCGCAGTATCTATGTGCACGTCAAACGAAGCCTCCGCGTACCGATCCTTGCGAACTTCGACGCTCCGGACCCTGATTTCACTTGCCCAGTGAGGTTCACCACGACGCAGCCCTCGCAGGCCCTGAATATGATCAACAGCGAGTTCATGCAGACGCAGGCTGCTCGCTTCGCGGAATCACTCGGCGATCTGCAACAAGATCCGCTCGGCGAACTCGTGGCGCGAGCACTTGCGCGAGCACTGCAGCGGGATCCGCTCCCCGCAGAGATCGAAAAAGGAATCGCTGTCGTGAATGCCTGGATGAACGACGATCAATTGTCTCGGGAGCAGGCCTTGAAAAACTATTGCTTGCTCGTCTTGAACCTGAATGAATTCGTGTATCTCGATTAACCACTGCAGCTGGAGATGACCATGCCTCGGAAAGTCCCTAATTTTTGCGGCCGCACTCGGCGAGAATTTTTTTGGCAGTCGGGCGCCGGATTCACTGGCTGCGCCCTGGCCGGCATGCTCGATGCAGAGTTTTTTGCGAAATTCGGCCAAACCTCCGCTCGGCCATCCGACGATGAGAAATGGCAAAACCCTCTCGCGCCGAAACAACCCCATTTTCCCGCTAAGGCCAAGGCCGTCATCTTCCTCTATATGTACGGCGGCCCCAGCCATATCGACACGTTCGATTACAAGCCGACCATGTACGGCATGGACAACAAAACGATCGAAGTCAAAACCTTCGGCCGCGGTGGGCACAAAAACCAAGGGCGAATTGTCGAGCCGCGGTGGAAGTTCAAGCAATACGGAGAGTGTGGCAAATGGGTGTCCGACCTGTTCCCGCATCTGGGGACATGCGTCGACGATATCGCCTTCATTCACAGCATGACGGCCGACTCACCGATCCACGGCTCAGCCATGCTGCAGATGAACTCGGGACGGATTCTCAGCGGTAGTCCCTGTTTGGGATCTTGGGTCAATTATGGTTTGGGGAGCGAAAACGAGAATCTGCCTGGTTTCGTCGTGATGCTGGACGACAAGGGTGGCCCGATCAGTGGCCCGAAGAACTGGAGCAGCGGCTTCATGCCCGCCGTCTACCAGGGGTGCGTGGTACGGTCCGAAGGGACGGCGATTCTCGACCTCAATCGGCACGCCACGATGACCGATTCGGTCCAGCGAAAACTTCTCGATACCTTGCGGGACTACAACGATGCTCATGAGGCATTGCATCCCGGGAACAGCGAGTTAGCCGCCAGAATCGCCAGCTACGAACTCGCCTACAAGATGCAGAGCACGGCCCCGGAAGCAGTCAATCTGTCTCAGGAAACCGAAGCCACACAAAAAATGTACGGATTGGACAGTCCCAAAACTCAGTACTTTGGCCGGCAATGCCTCATGGCTCGCCGCCTAGTCGAACGCGGAGTCCGTTTCGTCCAAGTGTACTCGGGCGGCGCCCATAATGATGACAACTGGGACGCTCACGGCGATTTGGTCTTCAACCACGAACTCCACGCCGGCGAAACCGATCAACCGATCGCAGCTCTGCTCAAGGACCTCAAACAGCGCGGCATGCTCGACAGTACGCTGGTTGTTTGGGGCGGTGAGTTCGGCCGCCAACCGACGGCAGAATACGAAAAAGGTACCGGCCGAGATCATAATGCCTATGGCTTCACGATGTGGCTGGCGGGCGGCGGCATCAAGGGGGGAGTGAGCCACGGCAAAACCGATGAACTCGGCGCGGCAGCGGTGGAAAACAAACTGCATGTCAAGCGGATCCATGCGACGATCCTCCATCAACTCGGTCTGGACCCGAACCGGTTAAGCTACTTTTACGGCGGTCTTAATCAACGCTTGATTGGCGTCGAAGACGTCGAACCCATTCGTGAGATCATCGCGTGATAAGGTACGGAGCTTAGGAGTGCGAATTTCCCAATGGGGCGAGTTTTGTTGGGATTGCCCCCTTCTCCGGCCCCTGGCGGGCCGACTTCTCCAGAGACAGAGTAGAGTATCCCCCTCCCCTCCACATCGAAAGCGTCGCCGACAACGAGCGCCTTCAAGTCGGCTAGGACTTATCCACCGCTGCCAGAACATCGGTTACGGCCAGCATAAATTGATGCAAATCCGTATTTCGAACGAAGGGGGGCAGTAATTCGCTCCCCGCGCCGAACATGGCCAGTTCGACGAAATCGGCCGAATGATCGTCGCCGGCCCAGCCGATTCCGGTGAGAGCGGTCTGCATTCTGGCCAGTTTGGCATACGGCATTTTTCGGGCCACCGTGCGGTCCTCGGGTTTAAGACCGTCGATGTGCTCGAACAATTGCCGGGCATCCTCCTCACCGATTTGCCACCCTTGCGCGAATTCGATTCGTTGGCGAATTTCGTCGACTTGCCAGTTCTTCGCCAAGCCCTCCATGACCCACGTATTGGTATGCTTGAAGTTGAGGAGACTTTCGAACTTTTTGTTGGCCCCGCTAGTTCCGATCAAACCTGGATTCGCATTTCCGTGATCGGTCGTGAGAATAACCAGGGTGTCGTCTCGATCTTCCGCGAAGGCGATGGCGACACGGAGAGCTGCGTCAAACGCTAATTGGTCATGAATCAACGCCGGTGTGTCGTTGGCATGGGCTGCCCAATCAACCTTGCCCCCTTCGATTTGCAAGACGAATCCGTCAGGATGGCGGCTCAGTCGATCGATGGCGAACCGTGCCATCGCCGACAGGGTCGGCACTTTCTTCTGCAACTCCTCATCGTGGGCATGGTCGAGGGCATACGGAATTCCCGACTCATGAAATACCCCCATGACCGGCTGATCATCGCTGGGTACCTTGCTCAACTCGGACAACCGCGTGGGAACATGGTAGCCCGCATCGCGAAAGACGGCAAATAGATTTTGTTTGTCCGTCCGCCGCGTCGGTGCAAAAAATTCTTGCCCTCCTCCCAACATGCAATCGAATCGCAACGGCAAATAGCGAGAAGCGATTTCCGCTTGATCGCCGCGACTCGATTGGTTGACGCAGAAACCTGCCGGAGTCGCATGAGTGATCGGTACGCTGGTCACGCAGCCGACCGCCTTGCCGGCCTCTTTGAACTTTTGCAAAATCGGGCGATGTTCCTCACCTTCCGGCCCGACATTCAGTGATCCATTGTTGACGCGGACCCCGCCCCCCCATGACGAACTTGCCGCGGCTGAGTCGGTCACCCAGGAATTTGCTGATGCCATATCCATCAACCCGCGCGCGATTCGCCGCTCGCGGTACAAATCGATCCATTGCGTCGTCTCCCCCGCTCGGATGTGCGCGAATGTTTCCGCTAATTGAAGCGTCCCGGTGCTCATCCCGTCGCTAACCATGAAGATAATGTTCTTCACGGACCGTTGTGGCTTGGCCTGCCACCAGTGATCGGCACTTGTGACTCGCGAGACTTGCGGAGCAGCCCAGCCCAAGCCCAGGGCTCCAATCGTGGTAGCTTGAAAAAACTCTCGACGCTTCATGGATCACCCCATAATTCAAAAAATGCAGTGCAACGGTACGGTCTCTGACCCGCAAGGCGACACGACCCCAAACAGCGTCATTGTATCGCTGACACTCGCCAGTGGGCAGGTCGATGGGGTTGAGCTACCGAGCAAGTCGAACGAGTATTGTCGCACGGAAATGAGCGCCCGCTCGCGGCCACCACGAATCCATCGGCAATGGGAACGCATTGTTTTTCCGCTCGGCGAGAAAACGCGGTATTCCCCGGCATTAAGAATGATTTGCAGGCGCCTTCGTTAAGGCCGCTTGCGAAACAAGCTATAATTGTCGGACGAAAGAGAATTGTTAAGACTGCGTAAATCGGCGATCGCCAACATGGCGCCATGCTTCGTTTGGTCGCATCGCAACAAACTTTTGAATTCAGACGCTACTTATGACATCAATGCGAGCACCGAAGAGGCAACCCCAGTGCACCGTAAACTAGGACAAACATTTCAATCCTTTTTAGCAATCTGCCTGTTGATCGCCTTGCAGATTGGGTTCTGGAATCATGCCTTACAAGGCCAAGAGACCAACCTCATCGGGATCGATTATCAAGTCGATTTGTCCCAAGCGATCACCCGCTATGTGACGGTCACGATGGAATCCACCGCCACAGAATCAATCACTCAGCTGATGATGGCTACTTGGACGCCCGGTTCCTATCTCGTTCGTGAATACGCCCAACATGTCGATCGAATTGCCGCAACTGACGCTGCGGGAAATCCGCTCCCTCTCGAGAAAACGCGCAAAAACCGCTGGGAAGTACAAACGACTCCTGAAGAACGTTTTCGCGTCACCTACCGCCTGTACTGCAACGAAGCCTCGGTGCGCACCAACTTGGTGAATCGGACCTGCGCTGTGATTAACGGAGCGGCCACGTTCATTACAGTTCCTGAGTATCAGCAATCGCCACATCGGGTCAAGTTCCTGCTACCCGAGTATTGGAATGAGTCGGCATCGGCCATGGCACGGGTTGATGGGCAACCCAATCACTATCGAGCAGCAAATTTCGATGAATTGGTCGACAGCCCGGTCGTGGCTGGGCGAATCACGACTTACCCTTTTGACGTCGGGGGTGTGCCTCACTTTTTGGTCAACGTTAATGAGAAGGCCGGCTGGGACGCAGAGACTGCGGTCAAAGACCTGGCGTCGGTAGTCGCGGCCCATCAAGCTTTTTGGGGCATCGTCCCCTACGATCGGTACTACTTTCTCAATGTATTTGTCGGCGGCGGTGGCGGCTTGGAGCACGATCATTGCTGCCTGATGATGAATGGCCAATTCGAAGTCCGCGACAAAACTCGATACCTCGATTGGCTCAGTCTGGCCAGCCACGAATTTTTTCACACTTGGAATGTACGTCGCCTGCGTCCCAAAGCTCTTGTGAAATACGACTACGAAGCCGAGGTTTACACCCCCGCCCTCTGGATTGCCGAAGGATTAACGAGCTACTATGAAGACCTGCTGCTGGTCCGCGCCGGGATCATGACACAAGAGGAGTTTCTTAAAAGCCTGGGTAGGCAGATCAGCAGCCTGCAAAAAACCGATGGACGACTTATCCAAACGCTACGCGATTCTTCTCATGACGCGTGGATCAAGTTCTATGGCTCTGCGACCAACAAAAAAGACTCCCAAATTAGTTATTACACCAAAGGGGCGGTGGTCGGCTTTTTGCTGGACATGGAAATCCGCGCGTCTTCCGGCGGGACAAATAGTTTGGATAGTGTGCTCCGCGAATTTTATCAACGTTACGCCGGCCAAGTCGGTTACACCATCCAAGATTTCCGCGATCTCTGCAGCCAGCACGCCGGAAAAGACTTAACCGACTGGCTGCGACTGGCTGTCGACACGACGGAAGAACTTGATTATCAAACTGCAGCCAATTGGTTGGGAATCCAAATCGGCGCTTACAGACCCACGCAACGATCAAGCAACGAGGCTACAAGCGAGCACTCACTGAAGAATGAGCAAACGGATCGGACAGCTGCATCACCAGACAACAACGCACCGAACCACGCCGCCGAGAACCAAACTCAGCCGTCACGAGGTCGGCACCGCGGACCGAAACCAGTCCCGTGGATCGGCGTGGGCGTTCCCGATTCTCCGGCCACGCTGGCGGGCCTAGCCGACACCGACGAGATCATCGGGATCAATGGCAAACGAGTATCGTCCCTAGACAGCGATTTGAAACGGCACGAAATCGGTGAGACCGTCAAATTGCTGATCGCGCGCGACGGGCAGTTGATGGAAATCGAAGTCGTGGTCGGCAGCCGTTCACCAACAACCGACTGGTCCGTCACCGTGTCAAAAGATGCTACCGAACCCCAGCAGAATGCCCTACAGCAGTGGCTCGCCCCTGCTGCAACTCTGCCCTCGGGTGATGGCACGACTCCCGCTCAGCACGATGGCTAATCGACGGCAACTGACGCCCGTAAATCTTGAGTGTTCTCTGATCGTTCTTCTACAAGGCCTCTCTCAAAACCGAATCTCAAAGTTTGCCTCATTGAACAATGAGGCGCGAACCCAACGGCTATTTGCCATTGATCCGCGGCAAGAATCATGAGGCTAATCTTGAGATTAAGGATTGGACTCGGCTTTGTTTCAAAACCGTAAGAAAGACCGCGTTAGCGTCCCGGTTTCGCGAGAGTCGCGGGATAACAACTGCGGGGCTTGCGGGTTCTGGCACAAAGCCCAGGACTGGCAAGGACGTCGTGAACGGGCAGCCTTTTTGCGTCGGCCAATGGTTTTTTGTGGTCTTGGCATGGCACGGCCGCTTCCCAGGCATCGCATCCCACCGGAACTAGCGCGCCACCCAAACATTTCCCTGGCACCCAAACGTCCCAAAACTCTCATCCGCGAAAAAAATCAACTCGTCAACCACCGAGAGATATCCCACATCCCTGCGGAATCCTGGCCTTTCTTTCAGAAAATGCCTGGCACCAAATTTAAAGAACAACGCACACAACCCAAGCCACGCAAATTACCCACACCAGCCAAGCTACGCAACCGCACACACCCAACTCGCCACCTTCAAAGGACAAGCCTGTCGGTCCGGAAAATCCCGGCATTTTTCAATAATGTGGCTGGCACCAAATTTGCCCCCCAAATTTGCCCCAAATTTGAATTCCGGCACCCAATTCGTAGACCAATTCGAAAATTGCGACGGTCCAACTTTGCCGTTGACAGAAAACGTGATCTTGGGGACCATCTCCTCAGGCGTCTTTTCTCCCGATCGATCTACCCCACGGATGGCAAGCGGGCTCTTGGCGACTGCGCTCGATGGCGACAGCGTCCAGGGGTGCAGTAGCATGGTGAGCGATTCCTTTTCCCGAAATTGCTGGACGATTTTTGGCTGCTTTCTCTTCGTGTTCAGCGTTCCCGAAATGTTGGTGGCGCAGCGCCGAGTCGGCGAGGCCATTCCAATCACTTGGCAAGACGATGCTGAGTTGACGACTTTGCACTTTATCAACCCGGAAACCATTTGGGTGGTCGGTGAGCATGGCACGATGCTCCATTCGCGGGACGGCGGACAGTCGTGGCGACAGGCCTATACGACGCTGTCGCTAAGTTCGGAACAAGGCAAAATCACTCCCGAAATGCAACGCTTGCTCGACAGCGTCCGCAAGAATACGGGGTCTGACGGGATTTCGTCGCGGCAGGCGATACGCCAGTGCTTGGATGTTCGCTTGGAGTCGGTCGCTTTTGCCGATCCGCAAACAGGGATCGCCGTCGGCGGCTTTTTTTCACCGGGGACCGATATTAGCCGCGGCCTGGTTTTGACAACTCGTGACGGCGGGGAGACATGGGAGCCGAATTCTGGCACCGTTCTGCCGAAACTCAATCAAGTCCAACTCGAAAAGGGTCCTTTGGGCTGGGCCGTCGGCCATCAACCCCTGATGCTCGGAACGGGTATCCTTACAACCACCGACGGCGGGACGAATTGGTATTCCGACGCGCAAGCCATCGCGGGTTCCTGGCGGCGTGCGGTGCGGACTCCAGGCGGTTGGTTGCTCCTTGACCTTCAGGGCAATTTGTATGTTGCCTCGGGCAAACGCTTGGAGCCTGCCGCGCTCCTCAACGCGTTACCGAGTCGTATTCATGACATGGTGCTTGCCGACGGCAGACTGGGTTGGGCCGTTGGAGACCAAGGGACTTTTTTAGTCACCCATGACGGTGGCCACAGTTGGCGTCCCGCGTTAGGCGATTTAGATCAAGTTCGCCTCCGCTCGTTTGATTTGCGGACGATTTGCTGGCAGGAGAATCGTTTGCTGGTGGCGGGCAATCCGGGAACCAAGATCTTCGTACTGGACCTGGAAACGCACCAGTTGTCAGAAACTGCGATTCCCAATCGGGCCAAATTGAATGCCATCGCGATGGCCGATTCTGAACGTGGCTGTGCGATCGGATCCCAAGGGACGATCCTGATCACTCGTGACGGAGGTCAGCGCTGGCAGGTCGTCCGTGGGGGGGCATCGTCCGTCGCTGTCTTGGCCATCCACTTCGACGAGCAAGACTTACCTCTGGAGGCATTGGCCAAAACGTGCCTGGCTGATGGCTATCGTGCGGCGGTCGCGCAGATTCTCTGGCAGCGCAACAGCTCGCCGGATCGTCTCGTTCAGGCGGTTTCTCGCTTGGGCGTTCATGAAGTCCGCTTGTTGGATGTCCCGGCGCAACGGGACAAGGCGCTCGCCGAGAGCCAGCGGATGGTTTTACTCGGACGTCTGGTCGCGATTCTGCGCGATCTTGAACCGCGACTCATCGTAACGCACACCTCGTCTGTCAAATGTCCTGATGGAACGACGCTCGATGTCGTGCGGCTCCTCAGTGACGCCATGACGATGGCTGCAGATCCGCAAGCATTTCCCGAGCAACTCGCGGCCACAGGGCTCCGCCCTTGGCAAGCGGAGCGGCTGGCGGTGCTGAGCGAATTTGGTGACGGCGCGTGGCGAATCGACCGCAGCAGTTTATTGAACCGAACTGGCAAGCGACTGGATGACGAAATCGCCATAGCTCGTGGCCTTGTGGGAGGTCCGTTATTTTCCAGCGGAGTCATTACCTATCGCGTCAAAACCCTGGGTCAGCGCGGCAACGAATTTCATCATGACATTTGGCAAGGGCTTGCCGCGGGCGGCTCATCGATTCCGCGGCGGCCAGAAGCTCGCTTGGGCTCGCGCAATCTCCGCGACATGGGACACTCGCTGGACAAGATGCCGGCCATCAATCGCCTGCTTCATCTACCGCTGGTCACGCTGGGGGACAAAGTCGTCTGGGAGCAAAATCTGCAATCCTGGCTCATGGAGGTCGATCGTGAGACGGCAGGAATTTGGCTCTTGCATCTCGCCGAATCGTACTATCACAGGGGAGACCTGTCGGCCGCCGCGATGACTTTGGATTATTTTCTGAGTTCGTATCCCGATCACCCGCTCGGCCCTTTGGCTATGGCCTCACTACTGAGCTATGTTGGCAGCCGCGAGTCGCAAATCGCGGCTTATTCCGCAGCTCAATTGCTACAAACGCTGCGATCGATCATGAGGGACGCGAATGTCAGTAAGGCAGGCAGTGAAACATCTGTTGACGGTACTGTACAGATTTCGAGATCCGTTTGGTCCCCCCCCTCGATGAATGAAGTGACAACCTCAACCCCATCGTCTGCCGACACAAGTCGCGACGTCAAAACGGAGATCGACACCGCGGCATTCGCAGACGTCGAAGGTGCACTCTGGAGGAGTATCGCTCAACAATTCTTGCGGATTCGCCAATGTGATCCGGAATTGGCCAGCCACCCCGTGATGCGGGCCTTGGAGGCCCATGTCGTCGAACACGCAGAGTCCCCTGACCAGGCGGTGAATCTGTACAAACAGCTCGCGTTGCATCCGCTGGCCAGTCCGCTCCTTAAGGAGTGGGCCAATCAGCAAGTGATGTTGTTTTCCCCCATGTCCGCTCGCATCCCTCAGGTCCTGTGCCCGCTTGTTGCAGACCGCCCGCACCTCGATGGAGATTTGAACGATAGGACATGGCAGCAAGTGCAAGCGGCGATCGCGCGATGGCCCACGCCCCACCCTTACTCACTGCCCTTGCCGCAAGACGCCCAGGACCAAGTCTGGTTAGCTTATGACGATGAATTTCTCTTCCTGGCGATCACATGCCGCAAAATCGAGGGCGTCGTCTACATGGAACCCGTTCCAGGCAGAACCCGTAATCCGATTCTCGACATGTTCGATCGTGTCGAAATTAGCTTCGATGTCGATCGCGATCATCGATGGCCATTCCGTTTGACGATCGATTCGCGAGGTTGGGCTGCGGACCATGTCGGCTCGGCCGCGAGTTGGAATCCAATTTGGTACATTGCCGCGCGGCAGTCGGCGACCGAGTGGCGGATCGAAGCGGCAATTCCCTGGAACGAACTCGGCGGGCGGCCGAAGCCAGGGACGCACTGGGGGCTCGGCTTGGCTCGTCGCCCACCGCGCAGCGGAGATAGTCTGTGGCCCACCCCTGCCCCACCCCTACAAGGTTTGCTCGAATTCCCCGCGCTGGCACCCCACTCCTATCGCCCGCTGGTATTCCAGTAACGGAAAAGTAACAGCTGCGGTCAGGCAACCTAACCGTTTCATTTCAGGGATAGCGTTCGTCTAAGAGGTGCCAGCGGCCAAAGTTAAACCATTTTTTACGTCTGACTTGCCCGGGCAATGACACGACAGCAGTCCGTTGCCAGCAATCCAGAGGCGGCCCGCATCGCTCGAAAAATTCGCATTGCTGAAAATCGGTCGAACTCGTAAAACGTAGCTCACGTAAGGAAGAACTTTACGGAACCCGAGCGGCGAAACAGGGAACGATTTCGCGGCGGACACGTCGAGCATGGCTGGCGTGCCCGGCCACTTGCAACGCGGTGGACTTCGGTTTTTTTTGTGATTGATCGAGGGCGAGACGACTCGCTCCTCTCGTCGAGTCAAAACATCATGGAGGATTTATTGTGATTCGCTTCGCTGCAGTATTTTTCGCCGGTTCCTTAGCATGCCTGGCCTCGGCTACGCAGGCATTCGCCCAGGGTGATGGTGGAATCGTCGCCGTCCTGGACGTTGCTAAAGTCTTCAAGGAAAATCTGGAATTCTCCAACCAGATGGATGCGATTCGCCAAGAAGCCGATCGGTTGCGCACCCAACTGCAGTCCGCTCAAGAGGACCTGCGGCGCCAAGCGTCCGAAATCAGTCAACTCCCGGTCGGCAGTCCCGAGCGAAAGCAGGCCGAGGCTCAATTTGCTCAGCGGCGAACCGCTTTTGAAACTCAAGCCCGGCAAGACGAGAATGATCTGCTCGTCAAAGAGGCCAAAGCCTACTACACGACTTATCAAAAACTCCAAAACGTTGTCGCTCAGATCGCTCAACAAAACAACATTTCCTTGGTCTTGCGTTTCGATAGCGCCGAAATCAATCCGACCAATCCCAACGAAGTAGTCATGGGCGTCAACCGCGCTATCGTTTATCATTACAAACTCGACCTGACCTCGATGGTGATCCAAGCGATGGGCCCCACCGTCGCCTCGGCACCCCAAGGCAATCCCAAACGTTGATGGCGAACACCCGGCGAGCCAATTCCGCCTGATCGTTCTCGGTGGCTCGCTCAAATTTTTTCGTTTTCGGGAGGCAGATCACCCACAGCAGCAACCCACTCGATCGAGAAGGATAGCGTTCTAACGGTTGGCCGCAAGCCAGCCGTTTTTTCTTTTTTCAGCATCCAACTGGCCCTGTTCTGGAGAACGTCGCCGTCGGCACCGGCCTAAACCGCGTTCAAGAACCTGGCGGCGAATTGGAAAATTGATTCCGTTTTGCTAGGCTTTTAGTCGAAGCGATCGCGATTATCCAAGTGTTCGAGCAAAACATGAACATCCTGTTGTTTGAAGACGCCCAAATCGATTCACTCTATCCATTGACGATCAGTCGGCCAGGCTTTGCACTCACCGTCGGGGCGTTTCGCTTGTACGATGTACTCTGCCGTTGGGACGCTCACATTACCTGTTACGTGCGACCATTTTTGCGGGAAATCGTCAAGTTGGACTACTCGCAGGCCAAACCCGCGCTCGAGAATTATCCTTGGACCTTGCTCGTCAATGCGCGCTTGGTTCCATCCATGGAAAATTTGCGCCGATTGGAACATCTGGCGAGCACGGGCGAACCCGTAGTCGTGCGGCAGGGAAATCGAATTCTTGCTGGCTTGGTCCCCACGCCGACACTCGGCTCGCTCACTCTCTCGGGAACAGTCGCCGAATTTTCCAACTCCCTCGATCTCTGTTTAGCGAATCTGCGGACGAACAACGTGCCGCTGCATGTTTTGGAATTTCCGCATGACTTGATTAAATTTCATATGCAGCTGATCAATGAAGGTTTGCAGGAAAAGATTCGGCAAGGTTCCTATCAAGAAATTTCCGAAGGCGTTTTCGCGGCCGAAGGGGCAAGAATCAGCGATTTTGTCGTCACGAATTCGCGGAATGGACCGATCGTGATCGAACGCAATACCGTGATTGGCCCGTTCTGCTTCTTACGCGGCCCGGTCTTTGTCGGAGCCAATTCGCGAGTCAATGAACACGCCTCGTTAAAGGATGGGGTCTACATTGGCCATACTGCGAAGATTGGTGGGGAAGTCGAAGGTTCCGTGATCGATTGCTACACCAATAAACAGCATCACGGTTTTTTGGGGCACAGTTATCTGGGCAGTTGGATCAACCTGGGCGCCGGCACCTGCAACTCGGACCTGAAAAACACGTACGGCGAAGTCAAGATGGAATACCTTAACCAGAAGATTGCTACTGGAATGCAATTCGTCGGCTGCTTTATCGGCGACTATGCCAAAACCGCCATCAACACGAGCATCTTTACGGGTAAAACAATCGGCGTCTGCAGCATGGTGTACGGGTTCGTTACCACGAATGTCCCCAGTTTCGTCAACTATGCACGTTCCTTCGGCCAAGTCACGGAATCACCTCCAGCCGTGATGGAGGCAACCCAACAGCGCATGTTCAGCCGTCGCAACGTTATCCAACGCCCTGCCGATATCCGATTACTTGCCGACATGTACGATTTGACACGGCGCGAGCGGCAAATGTCGGAAGAGCCGCTGAGTCTGTAGACACCCGATTTTCAGAGTTCTTTGTGTCAGCTGAATTGAGCCGCAGAAAAACTGCCGCAGCGGGCTACATGGGTTTTGCTGGGATGACCACGGGCCGAAGCCAGCTGACCATGCAAATCATGAAGCCTGGTCAAACAGATCAGATAGCCGCCAGAAAAATCTGACTCACCGATCGATATGGACGTTTCCGTTGCGATTTGTCATAACAGGGTCAAGTGATTGGAATAGATGACGTTGATGGCTCGAATTTTCCATGAAGCCCTATTTTCTGACGATCCTATTGCTGACTTGCAGCAACATTTTCATGACCTTCGCATGGTATGCCCACTTGAAAAACATGCAGAGCCACGTGTGGTACGTCGCAGCGATTGCCAGTTGGGGGGTGGCTCTATTCGAGTATTTGCTGCAGGTTCCCGCCAACCGCATCGGCCATGAGGTCATGAATGTCGGGCAACTCAAGATCCTCCAAGAGGTCTTGGCTCTCTCCGTATTCGTCCCGTTCTCCTACCTTTACCTGCGCGAGCGGTTGACTTGGGATTACCTCTGGGCCGGGTTGTGTCTCCTCGGCGCAGCTTATTTCATCTTCCGCCGACAATGGGGCGGATGATGTCGGAGCAGTTTGAGTCCCGCATCATCGCGTTGACATGAATCAATTCTCACCAGCAGGTGGTCGGGCCACCAAACGTTTCGCGAATTGAATCCGTACTTTTCGCTAGTCAGCCCGGAAACAATCGCAGGGAGGACCGGAGGGGTGGCTGACGGCCAGCTGGGCCATTCGTGACATGCGGCGGATTTACCGAGCTGTTTGAATCGGCTGTCAAACGCTGAACAGGAGCGTCAATCAGCTCTTTTTCGTGTGAGCTTTCTTGGGCTGCGTGATCACGCCGAGGGATACCCCGCTGGTCTTTGCGTAACGTTCCTTCGATCCGTCTTCGAGATAGCGATAACCGACGCGGGTCGGCTTGCCCGTTTTGGGGCAGATGACCATCAACTTCGAGGCGTCGATCGGCATTTCCTTGTGTAAGCGACCACCTTGGGGATTCCGCTGGCTGGGACGGACATGTTTGTAGACCTTGTTTACTCCCTCGACCAGGACCCGACCGGTACTCGGCTGGACCGCGATCACCTTCCCACGCACTCCCTCGTCGCGGCCACGCAGAACAACAACCGTATCGCCCTTATGAATTTTCATGGATCAAAACTCCCGAACGGAACCGAAGTTCCTCTGCTGTTAATAGTTAATGGTCAGATTGGCGGCATAGAGTTGGCCGAACAATCCACGGCGCGTGGACTGTCGTGAGAGTAGAAAATCATCGAAAAAGGGGGGCTGTTTGTCAAGGCTAGACAGCCTAATCGCGGCATTTTGGCGAATTTTTCAAGCAAATCCCGGCTTGATGGCTCGCATCGCATCGGTATTGCTGCGGTTTCACGCAAATCACCGCGCAATGGTTGGGGATTTCGGAAATTTTGCCGTCGACAGCCTCCGCAGCCAGCGTCCGAGGATTACGATATTCTGGGTCGAGACGAGGAAAGCGATTTTTTCCCTCAAGCTGACTTGGGGTTTTGACCTGGGTTCGCCTCGGGAAAGGGTTTTCAAGTTGATCGGAGTGGTCCGTGAATTTAGCGTTTCACCCACCTGCGGCGGACGAATACGCGCCGTTTTACGAGAATTACATTCGTATCGTCGCGTCGGGCAGTTGCCTTGAGCAACTCGTTGCCCAAGTGGACGACCTCAAGGTCCTGTTACAGGGACTACCTCCAGAAGAAGCGAACGTCTGTCACCTACCCTACACTTGGACAATCAAACAAGTCATCGGACATCTCATCGACACCGAACGGATTTTCGCCGACCGGTTGCACCGTTTCGCCGCCGGTGAGCAGCAACCGCAACCGGGATTCGATCAAAATCGCTATGTTGATGAGATGGATTACCAAACCCCAAGCCTCGGCGATCTGCTGGAAGAGCTTGCAGCCTGCCGCGCTGCGAATAGCCTGCTCGTTCGCCGCATACCAACCGAAGCTTGGGGCCGCCGCGGAATCGCATCGGGTCACCCGGTCAGCGTACGCGGTTTGCTCTGGATGCTGGTCGGTCATGTTGCCTACCACGCGCGAATCATCGAGCAGCGAGTGGCCGGGAAAATGAGAACATAATCGATACGCCTGTTCACGATTGTGGATTTTCGGTGGGGTTTGCTTCGAAGCCCGTCAAACGCCGGTTACCAGCCGGCCGTTCGCGCGAAAACCGGTCGCTAACGCGTTCCGGCGCATAGTCGGCTCATCGTTTTGGAACAAAGCCCAATTAACTGCCGGCACCAAAAAAAGAATTTGACACAATGAACGCGACGCTACGTGGCAGCCAAGGCTGCGTTGTCGCGGCGGTGAGCTCGGCTCAGCGTGAGCTTTTACCAGCCGTTTTTTTCCGTGGTTCGCCGATCAGGTCGTCAGCAAAATCAAACGAGGGCGACGATTGCTCGTCGCCCTCATTATCAGAATCCACATTACTTGACTTGTCTGCCGGAAAGAGTACCTGCCGACTCGTCGCAATCACTCCTCCGACATCAGTCGGGCTGGCGGAACGAACGATGCGATTCGATAAAAGGCTTCGATCACATCGGCTTCTATGTCTTCGACGGTCGCACCTACCGGTACATCGATGTAGACACCTCGACCAAGAAATGCAATTGCTCGCATCAAGTCCCGGTCGGCATCCACACCGACCGACATCGTGTGGATGGTGTAGCCGGCGTCGACACATTCCTTGGCCCGCCGGAGAACATGACACTTATGCGTACTGGACGTGGTATAGTCAGCAAAACCGTCTCCGTTGTAGTCGAACAGTGTGTTCCAATTCCAGTCCGCCGGCAAGTTGCCGGTTTCACCAGCGTCCATCGTGTTGGATTGACCATCGGTCATGAGCAAGATGGTGGGACGTGCTCCGGGGCGGCCATGGGTATCGAGCAACAACTTCGCCGACTTCAATCCTCCGCCGATGTTTGTCGCCGGGAAATAATGGGCTGCCTGGCGATAATGGATCAAGTCGCGAATCGCCTGATAGTTATTCGTGAGCGGTTTGCTCGAAATATTCACCGCTGGAGCGCCAGGTTGATTGAGCACTTGCTCGATGCGGTGGTGCGTGTCGTAGCTTACGAAGCCCACGTAGTCATTGAAGCTCAGTTCTTCCAAGAAATTGCACAGCATCTGCTGGCCGAGCTTGACGGAATGGAAGGGATAGTGGCGTGTCCGCCACCAGACCGGCGTCTGATCATATCTGGCGTTATGTCGCATTTGGTAGTTGAGCAACGTCATGATTCCAAACTTGCAACGAAAACCGTTCTGCTGAATCTTCGGGCAGTAGAGCGGCGACGCAGACAAGTTCGTCGACGATGCCGTACCCGATTGCGTGCTGCGGACCATGCTGAAGAAAGCTTCCCAACTCCCCGATGGCCAGGGATAGCTCACATTCGTCAAACCTAGACCGCGGCGAATATGTTTATCATCGTAGAAATTGAACAACTCTGATATCGTGTTCTTTCTAATCGACACTCTCGCGATTTGGCGGCCCGAGTTGGAACCCGTACCGGCCCAGGTGCCTGAAGGAGTCGAAGGGGTAAAGGTCTGTGTGGCTCCGTTGTTGAACGTGAGGATGACTTGGTTGAAGTTCGATCCGCCATTGATGAAGACCGAAGTGTTCTCCCAACGCACCCACACGCCTGAGCCCCAGGTCGTGCTGGGAATCGTTACCCAAGTCGGCTCCCACTGCATATTTCCCCACGTAGGATTACCGAGGTCATCCCAAACCTTGCGGATGTTGGCTCGGATTTGATTGTGGGGCATCGTCACGCCGGCCGTATACTCGGACGCAAAGTAACTGTCGAAATTCATCGAGCGTGAAAAGTCAATCACGCAAGCGATATCGCGGGATTCGACGAAAGCTGCTGCAATCGTACGCAGCGGCTGCGATCCGCGGCCGATCGCTTGGGCAAACGGCAAATGGACCATGCCATCGGGGCGCGACCGGTCAGCATGCTCCCGCCGAGCCGTGACGCGCACCACGTTGGCAACAGGGACGTTCCAAGTCGTTTCAAACTTTTGTGTCGCCGGATTGTAGGAGCGCCGTCCAAACTCGACATCTTGATCCGGATCGACGAATACACCGTTGAGCTGGGCAACGTAGGCAGCCTTGAGGCGGGCCTGCTGTTTGGCGTAAGCCACGACGTCGCTGACATCTGGCCCAGCGGTTTCAACTGCGGCCGTGATTTCCATCGCGGCTGCCAAAGCGGCGGCGTCAACGGCATTCTGCATCTCCTGGCGTACCATTACCAATCGGCCAAAGTCCACACTGAGAGCAGCGAAGGCGAGCACGATAGTCATCGCTACCAAGGCCAGAACCAAAAAGATCCCGCGGCGGGGATCTTTGGCAGATCGTTGTTCACGCTGCCATGTCAGAGGGAAAGGGGACATAAATCAAGTCCTTTGAAATAAGTGACAACTAACTGTGGGTCTCGAAAAATTTCCTCGAACTAATTTCTTAGTTCGACATCGTTGCTACACGGCCGCGCCGCATCACGATCGAACTTGTGATCGTACGATTGGCCAGCATCCGTAACGGATACGAACTGATTTGGTTGTACGGAACGGAAACTTCCAGCCGGAATAGTTTTTGGTAGTTGGATGGATCATTCAAGTCGAAATTTTGACCAACTCGATTGCCATCGGCGTGGGTAAGTTGCACGGTGATCGCGTTTTCGGGAACTCCCGCCGCCATGAGCACGCGTTTCACGTCCTGTACGATCTTTTGATTTGGCGTCATGTTGGGCGGAACATGCTCTTTGAAGTCCATACATGCCAGCCGACCGGCCTCGCGGACAGCAGCACTCAGTATCGTCGAGGCATTCAGCCCCTGCCCCAACTCGGCGATGCCCAAAAAGATAAACACCGCGATCGGCAGCACGATAGCGCATTCCACGGCGGCGGCCCCCGATCGAATCAAACCTCCCGATCCGCGGCGAGCGAATCGCGATTTCCAACGGCGTCGATTGATTGTGTTTCTCATGGCAGCGGGTTTCTAAGCGTTTCTTATTCGTGACGAGTGACCGAAAGACCTACGAGTTGCGTGTTCTGCGCCCAAAATGGAGGGAAAATGGCAATCGAGGCGTAATTGACACGCAATTCGACGGCAAACATTTGACGCGGTTGAGCGGTGGCTAACTCAATGTCCGGCAACGTCGCGCAGTCGATCGTTCCATTCGGCGGATTCGGCCCATCGTAAATCGATGCATCCTTGATCCTGATGATGGGATTGACCGTCGGAAATAACGAGGACATGCGATCTTGAATGAAGGCTTCCACCTCAGCGGTCGATGCTTCGCTGACGCTCCCCAAACGCGCGGCGTCTTTGGCGGCTGAAGTTAGAGCCGCTTTGACCATTAGCAAGTGACCGAATTCGATAATGGTGAACAAAAACAACAGAAAAATCGGGAAGGTGATCGCCACTTCAACAGCAGCGGCCCCCCTGCGTTCGCCGCGCCGTCGTATGCGATGGAACGTCCTTCTCGACTTTTTGCTTTCCAATTCAGAGGGGGACATGGGATAAACAGTCTGTGGATTTGTAATCGTTTTAAGCCTTTGGCCGGGAAAATCCCGCCTCTAGTGGAAGCCTAGTATTCTCCGGCCAGGGTAAAGGCATAAAAATCAGAAAATTAAGCGAAGGTTCCCGGTCATGTCATGACTCTTGTGACGATCGTGACAATAATTCGGAAACAGGATTCGACACATCCCATACAACGGTTAACCGCGAAGGCTCCTTAAATGTCGAACAAACGCTTGAATTTCGATGACATGGCCCATGTTAAGAAAATCTCACGAACAACGCGGCAGTTTAAATATTCTCGGTATCGATCCGCCCGACATGTCACGATGCTCATCCCCAGCACTAACTTCCCTTTGTCACTGTTGCTAATGGCCTGGCTCTCCTTCCCCGCAATGGCACAAACAATCCCCTCCGACGGTAAGCAACAACCAGATATCTCCCCCGTGCCGAATGCGGAAATTCCCACCAACTCTTGGGAGACGAGATTTCAACGGCTAGAGGCCCGCCTCGACGCCCTTGAAAGAGTCGTTTTCGCCACCGCGAAAATAAGCGTCGTTGAAGCTGAACGCCGACTGCAGGACGCCGAGGCTCAACTCCGCGAAAGCCGCCAACTATTTCTCAAAGGGATCATTGCCGAAGGGCGATGGCGGCAAGATGAATTTATGGTCGAGCTACTTCGTCGCGAGCGTGACTTCCTCCTCGATACGACCCGGCAAAGAAAGGGATTGATGGAAATGGAATTGCTGCAAGCCGAGAACAACCTGAGGATCGCCGAAGACCAACTGAATTTTCTTCAGAATCTGGCTAACCGCGGATTTGCGACCATCGACCAGATCCGCGAAACCGAGCGTTACGTGGCGGACTCCAAGGCGCGTCTCACTCTCGCAAGAGAACGACTTCAGGCAGCCGAGGAACTGGAGGCCATCTCGGGAAAGCCGCCAACCACTCAGACCCCCAAAAAATAGGCCGGGCAGGATTCGAACCCGCGACCAAGGGATTATGAGTCCCCTGCTCTAACCGACTGAGCTACCGGCCCAAATTTTCGTATCTACCGCAATTTTCGCCGCTTTTTCCCGCGATCGCGCTGCCTTTGACGCGGTGTTTCCCCTGGTTGACCAAGCCCGAAGCGAATAGGCACAGCCGCTGAAGCCAGAAAAAACCTTCAGCAACGTCGTACATGTCCCCTCGTTTTCGTCCCCTCGTTTTCGCGCCTTGGCAACGATCCTCAATTCTACAGTTGAAGCTTCAACCAGCGAGAAAATTCTTGCCAGGGTCGACCAGATAAAATCGGTTCCCGTCAGTAGGCAATCTTTGCCCCGCGGCAGTTCTAACTCAAAAATTGCTGTAGCTGCATTGTACACCGCGCGGCCCGCCCTCCAAGTCTGCCCTCACACCGTCGAATTGATGTCGGCATATTTCCGAAAAAGGGGGCATTCATCCCCTTGGCTGCTAGCCAAAGCTGTCAGCAATTCTCCGCCGGATATGCTTCGCGATCGCAAGACGGTGATAGTGCCTCGGGCGAGCGACCTGAGGACCTATCCCAAACAGTTCGCGGCTGTAATCCGAAGCGTCAACGAGGACCGATTCGGGATAATCGCTTAGCCGGATTCGTCCGCGCGAGCCCAATCTTGCAGCTTTTGGCGAAGCCGACACTGGAAATCCTCCAGCAACTCGTCGCAATGGCCGGTATCGCCAGTTCGTCGATCGTCCATCCGGCTGACCGTGATCTCGAAAGATGATTTTAAGAGGCTAACTCGGCCAGGAGCCAAGTGCCTATGTTACCAAGAATCTACTCAGTGTTCGCTCTGCTGATTGTCAGCCAACTCGATCAATTTGGCGGCCAAGGTCCGCAATCCCTCCGGATTACCGTAGATGTAAATCATGGGGTGATCTGGATCAGGACTGAAGCTGGCAAAAAGTTTAGAAGTCATGAAAGTAACTCGCGTAGAACATTCATCAACCTCCGTGCATCGGTGGCCCCTAATCGTGGTCGCCGGAAAGCAGCGGACCTGCGCGGTACTGATCAAACTCGATCCCAAATCCAGCGGCCGACAACTGCCGCACTGCCGATCGACTGAGTCGAAAATTAAAGGTCCATTCGACTGAATCGTACAGTGCCGCAACGATTCTCATCGATGTCATTCCGCGGCATTGAAATGTTTTAGTCTCTCCGCAAACGGCTCGATCGTGGTCAACAAAACGTCCAACCGGTTGTGATAATCTCGATAGGCTGCCGGCGAGGAAGCTGCGACAATCCATTACGAACGGCAAGGCTGGGGGCCCTACCGACCGCAGGGCAATCCCGTTCCTTGTCCGCATAATTGCGGCTGAGAATACTATCCGCAAGGCTATGGCGATTTCCCCGTCTGCAGGCATCTTGGCTAAACCCTTTTGAAAGATCGGTTCGGCCTGAACAACCTCTCAAAATATTGAAGACGCGTCGCATGGGCTCGCCGCAGAGAATTCAAATATTCTCTGAGCAAAGATTTGCAACAAAAAGCAGAAAACGTTGAAGCCGTCATTTACATTGCCATGAAAAACCTGACGACAAAAAGACTGGCGACGAAATAAAATTCATTTTCAAACGCGTTCTTAATGTCCTGCGAGGATGACTCGGCGCTTTACCACAACCATCGTAAGGCCACCGACTGAGCGCGCGGGCAACCGTGGTGCACGTAGAGCCGCTTGTCCAACCGCCGCGCATCCCGTACACACTCGTCGATAGAAAACACCTCGACCGTCTCATGCGGTTGCCAGTACCAGCCGTTGCTGACGAGCAATGTTCCAGAGGGGCTAACCGCCAACCGCGAGTGAAATACATCGGAGGGCTGTCTCTGTAGCCCGGCATCGTTAGCCGCAGTCGGCTCAGGTTCCTTGTCGCCTTCGGCAATCAAATCAAAGCTTGTGTCCTTGCTGGAGTTTTGAGCCGGACCCAGATTTTCATCAGGAGCCAATAGTCGATAGCCTAACCGCTCACCGGTTTCGACATCTTCGATTTCCAGAGGATTGTATTTTGCGGGACAGTAGATCAGCACTTGTCGGCCGTCGGAAAGCGTGCCGAGGGCAATCGCCATCTCGTAGACGTCGGCGAAATAGTAACTGCGGTTGACTTCGCGAAAATGCCGTTTAGTGCTCGTACGACCGAGATCTGCTTTTGTTCCGGTTCGCGTAAATATCCCATAATAATCGCCCGATGGTGAGCCAACTGCTGCATCGAACCACTAGGTGGTCATCATTCGCGACAGGTGGCAGGTTTCATCGCGATCCCAGCGCATGCCGCCTCGGCACCAATCCACCAACTCATGACCGTCCCAGACAAGCGAGCGGACCTGCGCCGCATTCGTAGCTATCGTCCTAAGTGTGGCCTTGAAAGGGTACTCTGGCAAGCGCGCGTCTTGATTTCGGTAAGATCGCCACCGCGCAGATGGCTTCGTGATGCGAGTCTGGCGAGCCCCCTGAATTTGACCAAAGGTCGCATTCGACGGCTTGAGACGGCATGCGGTGAGGATAGCCGAGACAGGAATCGAACCTGCACACCTTGCGGTACTAGATCCTAAATCTAGCGCGTCTGCCAATTCCGCCACTCGGCCGGTTTCGCGGTTGTTGGGAACCGCGCTTTCAAAACAGCTTTGCAAGTATATCACAGACAGGTCCACGTCGCCAACTCGATCTCGGGCGAATCGTCGCTGAAAATGGCTAAAAATGTCCGCGATAGACGCGAACTTCTCCGCGGCTGGAATATACTTGAGTTGTCGCAGCAGGCTGGTCGTGAATCGCCAGTTAATTACCGTCGTCGCCAAGATTTTTCCCTAGACTGTTCCCCAGCTGACACAAGTCGACCTGATCACAAGCTTATTTGATGAACTTCGCGGCGGCTCGCAGCAGCAAGAGCCGAGAGGCGTTCGTCACGAACATTTTGATTTTGTTGCTCGGGCGCAACCGGTGCTGGACCGGTCAGCGAGGATTAACGAGAAAAATTTGCCTGGCTGTGGGTAAATTACTCTTTTGATCGATGCCATTTTACGCACAACACATTCGCCAAGCTCAGGTTCATCTCAAGGCCGGCGATCTGGTCATGCGCGAATTGATCCGCCGAGTGGGGCCTTTCACCCTTAAGACCCAGAAGCACCCTTTTCAAAGCCTGGTTCGCGCGATCGTTGCGCAACAAATATCGGTCGCGGCGGCCCGAACGATCATGGAGCGGATCGCGCGGCGAGTCGGCGAGCCGATGACCGCTGAGGCTTTTGCACTTTTGAATGTCGCAGCTCTACGAGAACTCGGCGTGTCTCGTCAGAAGGCGGGTTTCTGCCTGGATTTGACTCAAAAAGTCCTCGACGGAACCGTACGACTCCAAAACTTCGCCAGGCGGTCGGACGAAGAAATCATCAAGGAGCTGGTGCAAGTCAAAGGGATCGGTACCTGGACGGCCCAAATGTTTTTGATTTTTTGCCTGGGACGCTTGGATGTGTTGCCGGTCGACGACTTGGGCATCAAAAACGCCGTGCACCGAAATTATAGGCTGAACGAGTTACCAAACCGCGAGCAAATTGTCGAGCTTGCGCGCCCTTGGCGGCCTTACGCTTCGATCGCCTCCTGGTATCTCTGGCGGTCACTGGAATGCCCACTACCTGAGCAGTAGGCCGTATCTAGCCGCCGGACTCCGATAATCTGTGCCGCGAATGCCGATTGTTCGGCTGGACAGCTTGGCAAAATCCGCTTTTTTCGCAGAGGCACGGCCGCGGCGTTGATTCCAGGCGAAAAATATCCTACCGCTTCGTCATTACTCGACTTCAGGATCAGCCCGATGGCGATAGTCTCAGCTTGATATTGTCGAGAAGCGGATCGCAAGGCCGGTCGCTCCAAGCTCACGGGCGATATCGACGAAGTAGCGGCAACCGGCAGCCTGAGCGACCGAAGCGGACACACTGGCTAACGCAGCACGTTGCTTTGAATCGAGCGGACGTTGGTTTGTGCCGATTGATTTCGTTAATTCGTTCACACCGTGTTGACGCGCCGCTCGCAGAGTTTTTGCTAGTTCCCTAGACTTGCTGAGTACTTTCATGAATCGGCCTCCTCGCAAAACAAAATTGCAACAATTCACCGTGAAGCCTGCAGCGGCGCCGTCGCGATCGGCGGAGTACTTCGATTCGTTCACCAATTACCTTCGCAGCGAATGCCATCTCTCGGAAAACACTGTGGCAGCCTACGGCCGAGACATTCGCCGATTCGCTCAATGGCTCGGCGGCCGCAACCTCAAGAGTCTGACGATTCGCGATTACGCGGACTTCGTCAACAGCCTGCGCGGACACGATCTGGCCCCGACATCGATCGCGCGGCATATCGTGGCCTTGAAAATGTTTTTGCGCTATCTGCAACTGGAGGGAGTTCTCCAGGACAGCCCCGCCGAATTGCTGGGGAGCCAAAAACTGTGGGAGCGCGTCCCGGAAGTCTTGTCGCCCACGGCAGTAGACGATTTTCTACAGGCCCCGCGGCGCGGCGAGTTCTTTTTTCTGCGCGATCGAGCCTTATTGGAAATGCTATATGCCACGGGTTGTCGAGCCAGCGAAATCTCGAATCTGCGCGTTCGCGACGTCCATCTGAACGACCGGTATTGCAAATGCCAAGGTAAGGGAAACAAACAACGACTGGTGCCGCTGGGTGATGCCGCCATCGCAGCCGTCACGGATTACTTGCAGCAGCTGCGTCCGCAGTTGACCGCGCATGCCGCCGAGGAACCGGACTGGTTGTTTCTGTCTCGATCGGGACGGCGACTGCGGCGCGAAGCAATCTGGGAGTTGGTCAAAAAGTACGCGCGCATGTCCGATGTATCGCCCGACATCAGTCCCCACACGCTGCGGCACAGCTTCGCCACGCATCTGCTGGCTGGTGGAGCAGATTTGCGGCAGGTCCAAGAGTTGTTGGGGCACAGCAGTATCGCAACAACACAAATTTATACGCATGTCGACCAGTCGCGATTGAAAAAAGTCCATTCGCAGTTTCACCCGCGCGCGTAGCGCATCTCACAGCTTGACATTGCTTTTGAGGTTGCTCGAGCGACGACGATTGGCGCCCACCGATCCGTTATACTCTTGCTATGGATTTCGAATCGTCCGCAAAGATTTTCGTCGCTTGCCACAAGGGCCTGACCCCATGGCTCACCCGGGAACTACACGAACTCGGGTACTCCGGAGCCCCTGCCGGTAGGCATGGCGTGGAGTTGCGGGGAACGCTCGGCGATTGCATCCGCCTGAATCTGAATTTGCGGTGCGCCAGCCAAGTCCTGTATTCGCTGGCGTCGTTCCGCTGCATAGGCCCAGATCAACTCTATCGCGAGGTCTCACGGATTCGTTGGGAATCGATTCTGCCTTGCGAGGGATATTTTTCCGTGACCAGTTTCGTGCAACATCCCACGATTCGATCGAGCATTTTTGCCAACTTGCGCGTCAAAGATGCCATCGTCGATCGGATGCGCCGAACGGTTCGCGCCCGCCCTGATTGTGGTTCGGAGTTGATCGGTGCGGTGGTGCATCTGTTTTGGAATGGCCCTCGCGCGGAAATTTTCTTGGATACGAGTGGGCCGACGATTGCCAAGCATGGCTATCGAAAACATCCCGGTGCCGCACCGATGATGGAAAGCCTCGCGGCGGGGACACTGCTGGCGACGCGGTGGGACCGCTACACTCCGCTGGTCAACCCCATGTGCGGCTCAGGCACCATCGCAATCGAGGCTGCTCTCCTAGCCACCGATCGGCGGCCAGGTTTGTTTCGGAAAAACTATGCCTTTCAGCATCTACTGGGTAATTGGGAGGAACGGTATCGACGGGAATTCGAATCGATTCGCCAAAAGGTGCAACCGCAAGTTTGTCCGCGCATCATTGCGACGGATCACGATTTGCGAGCCGTACAGATCGCCACGGAGAATGCCGCGGCCGCCGAGATTGCATCACTTATTGAGTTCTCTGTCTGCGATTTTCGTGAAACACCGCTGCCCAGCAGCGGATCGGTCACTGTGTACTTCAATCCTGAGTATGGCGAACGACTCGGCCAAGGCGAGGCCTTGCAATCCACATATTCGGCAATCGGTGACTTCCTCAAGCAGCGGTGCCGGAGCGGTTGGGGCTATGTTTTCACTGGCAATTTAGAGTTGGCAAAACGGATCGGTTTGCGGACCAGCCGCCGTCTGGAATTTCATACGGCCAATCTCCAGTGCCGTCTGCTGGAATTTGAACTCTACGCCGGTTCTCGACGGCAGCCGACCGACAGGGATAATCTGGACAACAGGGTTTTTCACAACGAACCGCTTGACGAGCCTTGAAGCACCTAAATAAACTGCCGGCAAGGGCCAAGGATTCAACTGACCAACATCAGATTCCCCAAACAAATGAATTGCAAGGATACACCGGAGTGCTCGAAGCTGGAGGCGGTCAATGAGTTGCTCGAAACGGTTAGGATCGAAGTGACGTTTAGGGATGCTCACGCCATAGCTCCAGTTGCCAACAATATCGAAAACTTTGACCCGCAGTCGCGGATGAATAGCGGTCGAGGGGCTGAATTTAAGAGTGTCGAAAAGGAGTCAAAAAGGACAAGACTGATCCGCATGCAGGCGATGATCGCGCAGTCGTTGGAGCAGCGGCGCGAGTCGGTCGAAATACTTCAGCCACGTGACATCCTTGCTCTGAATTGCTTGACGTTTCTTCCTCGCCATGGCCGATTCTTGCCATCTTGACAGATGGCCATGAAAGAAATCATGACCGCGCACACGGCATGCCAAATCCAAACCAACAAAAAGTTTTCAAAAGCAATTATCGCGCCCAGCAGTATTGGACCTGTCCCCGTTTCTTCGTCCAACCATGAGCACAACAAGCGACCTCGAATACCTGCTCCCCGACCGCTGGCTCTCCGACAACCCCACCCAAGGCTGGACCATCGCCGACGCAAGAAAAAACGAACGAATATAAAAACCAGAGGATGCACTGCATCGTGCGCTGACCTTGATCCGGGTCGGACGGACCAATCAGTCGAAACCTGCACCGTACACGGCGGCATCATTCAATGTTAACATGAGCGCTGATGAAACATCGTGCAGGGGGTAATTTTGGTCGATTCATTGGGGTTGATGGCCATGTCGAGTCAATCGTCCGCGGGATGGAAGGATGCCTTTGCATCCTGGAACAGGTTGCTCGTCTTGGTAGGCCTAATCCTTAGCGGATGCGATGAGGCAAAAAAAATTGCGGAGCCGTCCAATCCGTTGGTGACTTTCTGTCTGGCTGAGGCGATTTCGACGGTCGATTACGATGAGTATACGGGTTGGACTCGCCCCTCCGAAACGGTCGAGGTCCGCAGTCGTATCAACGGATTCTTGCAGTCGGTCGAATTTCAGGATGGCGACGATGTTCAAGAGGGGCAGTTGTTGTATGTCATCGAGCCCGATGAATACCATGCCGTTCATCAGCAGTCATTGGCTCGCATTACGGTCGCCGAATCTCGACTATCGACCAGTCGAGCCAATCTGCAGCGGCGGGAGGCCTTGATAGGCGGCAATGCCATTTCGAAAGAGGAATACGAAGAGTCGGTTGCTGCCGTTCGGGAGGCAGAAGCCCAGGTGATTGCCGCCAAGGCCGATGCGGATCGGACGGCCCTGAATTTGAAATATACGCAAATTTTCGCTCCGATCAGCGGTCGAATCGATCGCACCCTCGTCACGCCAGGCAACCTGGTGTCGGGAGGCCTGGGGAGCGGCACCCTCCTGACGACCATCGTCAAAAAGTCGCCGATGCATGTCTTTTTCGATGTCGATGAAGCGGCTCTGTTGCGATATCGCCGAAAACGAGCGGCCTCTGAATCATCGCCTCAGACGATCCCCGTTCGCGATTTGGATTTGCCGTGTGAAATTCAATTGGCGGATGAGACAGGATTCCCGCACCGAGGGCGAGTCGATTTCGTTGAGTCCATGATCACGCAAACCAGTGGAACCATCACCCTCCGTGCAAGTTGCCCCAACGAAAACCAGGAACTACCGGCCGGGGCATTCGTGCGGGTCCGGATTCCGGTGAGCCAGCCCTACACGGCGATTTCGATTCCCGAAGCGGCGATTGGTACCGACCAAACCGTCAAGTACGCGTTCGTGATCGACGAGCAGAACATCGCTCGGCGGCGAGGCTTGAAGTTGGGCCGGCAAATCGGCAGCCAACGTCTGATTCTGGAAGGTTTGGCTCCCGGCGAGCGGGTGGTTCTAGGGGGGCTGTTGCGCGTTCGGCCTGACAAACCGGTCACCGCACAGCCGGCTCCAGGCATTGCCCCCAACGGTGCAGCTACTCCCAAAGTTTCCAATTCTTCCTCGTCCTCCCCACCAGAAGAACGAGGTGAGTAATGGTTCGATTTTTCATCGATCGACCGATCTTTTCGGCGGTCATTTCGATCGTGATTGCCCTCGGCGGTTTGATCTTTGTCACCCAACTGCCGATCGCTCAGTATCCCGAAATCACGCCTCCGTCGATTGCCGTCACCTGCCAGTATCCTGGGGCCGATGCCCAAGTGGTTGCTCAAACCATCGCAACGGCGATCGAGCAACAAGTCATCGGCGTCGAGAACATGTTGTACATGTCCAGCCAATCGACCAACGATGGAGGTTACAGCCTGAATGTCACGTTCGCGGTGGGTACCGATTTGGACATGGCACAGGTGCTCGTCCAAAACCGCGTCAACTTGGCATTGCCCTCCCTACCCGCTGAGGTCAAGCAAACCGGGGTAAGTGTCAAGAAGAAAAGTCCCAGTATTTTGCTGGTTGTGAATTTGATTTCACCGCGGGGGACTTACGATCAACTGTACCTCAGTAACTTTGCCAGCCTGGTGTTGCGCGACGAGTTGGTCAAGCTGGAAGGAGTCGGAGACGTAGCTCAGCTTGGTCAAATGAATTACAGCATGAGAGTTTGGCTGGATCCAGACCGGATGGCGGCGCGAGGATTGTCGGCAGTTGACGTGGTGCAATCGCTGCGCGAGCAAAACGTGCAGGTTGCTGCCGGCTCGCTGGGACGCGAACCGACCTTGCCCGGCAACGCCTTTGAGTATTCGTTGACCACGCTAGGGCGGTTGACCGAACCCGAACAGTTCGGCGCGATTGTCATTCGTACCGACGACCGCGGGCGGAGCATTTATTTGCGCGACATCGTCAGCGAAACACGTGAGGTTGGTGGTCGAGAACTTGGCGGCATCCAGTTGGGGGCACAGCGACAAGACACGGCCTGCCTCTTGGACGGAAAGCCCTCCATTGGGCTCGGCGTTTACCAACAGCCGGGTTCCAATGCGTTAGCCACGGCGGAACGGGTAAAGAACAAAGTCGCCGAGTTGAGCGAGCGGTTTCCACCAGATTTAGAATACGCAATCGTTTACGACACAACACCCTTCATTGACGAATCGGTGCACGAGGTGTTCAAGGCACTCCGCGATGCGATCATTTTGGTGGCCTTGGTCGTGCTGTTGTTTTTGCAATCTTGGCGAGCCACCTTGATTCCGCTGATAGCGATCCCCGTCGCCTTACTCGGGACGTTTGCCGTGATGGCCGGATTGGGGATGAGTCTGAACAACCTGTCCTTGTTCGGATTGGTCCTCGCCATTGGAATCGTCGTGGATGATGCGATTGTGGTCGTCGAGGCGATTGAGCATAAGATCGAACACGGCCTGGGCCCGCGCGAGGCCGCACATCAAGCGATGAATGAAGTGGCCGGACCGATTATCGCGATATCTCTGGTGTTAATGTGCGTTTTCATTCCGTGCCTGTTTATCACGGGAATTACCGGCCAGTTTTTCTTCCAATTCGCCATTACCATAACGACAGCGACTTTTTTTTCCGCGATCAATTCGCTAACGCTCAGCCCGGCATTGTCGGCAGTGTTGTTGCAACCCAAACACGAGCAGCGAGATCCGCTGTCGTGGTTGATCAAGATCACCTTGGGCTGGTTCTTTGCCGGTTTTAATTGGACCTTCGAAAAAATTGCCGGGGGCTATGCAGGCTCCGTGCGGGTTTTGTTGCGACTCAGTTTGGTGGTGCTGTTGGTTTATGGCGGCCTGTTGTGGGCCACCTACGGCAGTATGCGTTCGGTGCCGACCGGCTTCATTCCGACGCAGGACAAGGGTTATTTGTTAATCGATTTCCGGTTGCCAGAATCGGCTTCTCTCGAGCGCACGCGCGAAGTCGTGCAGCGGGCCGTGAAATTACTGCAACCGGACGCCGATCGTGTGGATGGACATGCAGGTGCGGCACCAACATCACCAACGGCAGGTATCGCTCACACTGTTAGCGTCATCGGGCAATCGTTCGTGCGAAACGCCATCGGCTCGAATAACGGCGCGATGTTTCTGATCTTAGATGAATTCGAACATCGTCACGATCCCAATCTCAGTGCCGAGGCGGTCGCCGGTCGGTTGCGCAAACTGCTATACCAAGCCCTGCCCGAAGCCCAGGTGTCGATATTCGGCGCACCGGCGGTGGATGGTTTGGGGTCGGCTGGCGGTTTCAAGGTCATGATTCGAGATGTGGGCGATCTGGGGTATGACGAATTGGATTTAGCCGCGCGCGAGGTCGCGTTGGCGGCGAGTCAGGCGCCGGGAATCGCCGGGGCCATCAGCAGTTTTAGCGCGGCCGCTCCACGGATGTTCGTCGATATCGATCGCGAGAAATGTAAAAAGATGGGCGTCCCACTGAACGATGTGTTCTTGGCATTGCAGCTGTTTCTGGGGGGGTACTACACCAACGACTTCAATCAGTTCGATCGAACCTGGCAAGTCAACTTGCAAGCTGATCCCGCGTTTCGCGTGACTCCTGACGACATCGGAAAATTGAAAGTCCGCAACCAGCGAGGTGAGATGGTCCCATTGGCGTCATTTGCTAAAGTGCGCGAGACTGTAGGGCCTGCGGTGATTACGCGTTACGACGCACGCCCCGCCGCTGCATTGAATGGTGCCAGTTTCCCCGGCGTCAGCTCCGGCGAAGTAATCAGTACGGTCGAACAAATTTGTAACGAGACGTTACCCCAAGGTATGGATTCGCGTTGGACCGAGTTGACCTTGTTGCAAATCCAGGCCGGTAACACCGCGTTGATTGTGTTTGGCGTGGCGGTGATTTTAGTATTCTTGGTGTTGGCGGCGCAGTATGAAAGCTGGGGGTTGCCGCTGGCCGTCATTCTGGTGGTCCCCATGTGTTTGTTGGCCTCAGCCCTGGGGATCATTCTGGCGCGGATGGATCTGAACATCTTCGTGCAAATTGGTTTTGTCGTGCTCGTGGGCTTGGCAAGTAAAAACGCGATCTTAATCGTCGAATTTGCCAAGGAGGAAGTGATCAAGGGGACGGCATTAGTCGACGCCACAGTCAAGGCTTGTCGCCTGCGACTTCGCCCGATCATCATGACCTCGCTGGCGTTTATCTTCGGCGTGGTACCGCTGGCACTGGCCAGCGGCGCGGGAGCCGAAATGCGAAAAACGTTGGGAATCGCCGTTTTCAGTGGCATGTTGGGCGTGACGCTGTTCGGCATCTTTTTGACCCCCGTGTTTTTCTACGCGGTCATGTGGTGCACTGGTAGGACTGCGAAAGGCCAAGGTTAATTCAATCCGACTGGCGAGCGCTTCACGGTTCGAAGAACTTGGTCCCGGGCCATCTCGTTCCGGCCTCCTTCATTGTTCCTTAATAATTCCTTCCTCAGCAACACGTGACCACCAATACCAACTTCAGCCGATCCCATGCCAGTGGGCATGAGTTGTGGTCACCATCTCTCCCAAGCAGTGATTGTTCTCGACATTCTACGCCAGGCTACTTACAGGTTCTTCTGCACATAACTTTGAATTTTCCGCAATCGAGGAATAGAATGTTTTGTGCCGAGTGTTTCATAAGGTTGAGGAAGGATTGAGATAAGCGGTCTGAGTTTGAGATTTCGGGATTCGAGTTACATGATTTTGATGACTGGGCTTCTACCCCAAACTAGAAACGCCGATGGAAAATATCCTAAAGCGTCACGTGAATAACTTGGCGTGTTCATTTGTTTTGTGTGTTCATTTGAAAGAGAGGGATCAAGAAATGAAACAAATTGAAGGATGGGGCTTTTTGAGTCTGATCGGCTGCTTGGTGACAGTCGCCCTATCGCCTACATTGCTGAACGGAATTTGGCAAGGGATCGGATGTGCCATAGGCGCACTGTTCGGAGTCCTATCAGGAAAACCTTATGCGGCGTCAGTCAACTTCCTGTCAAAATAAGAAACAGAAGTCAGAGGGGGCAACAACGGATTTTCATGATCTTGGTGCGTGCTAACACGATTTAGCAAGCTGTTAAAACGGCCACGAAATCGCTTAACAGACTAGAAACGCAACACTAGTAGAAAACCTCTAGACGCACGCCGGGGATGATCGCGGTGTCCAATGCAACGGTGCTGGGTCGCACGACCTGCAAGTCGGCTGTTGCACGAATGTTTTTGGAGATGGCACGATTGTAAAACCATTCCAAACCGTACTCATGCCGCTGAGGTAGAATGGCGGCTGTCAAGGTGCGGAAATTGTCGGAAAGTCCGACATGGAATAAGCCGAGGCCAAATGTATCGAGTGAGCGAAGGGAGTTCATGACTCGTCCCCCTAGCCCAATGGCAGCCGTATAACTCACCGGATTCGGATCGCCGTCAGACAAACCGACAGTCCCAAAAATGCCCCAGTTTCGATCAGGCTGCCCACAGTCCTGCCAAAGGGCTTGATAAAAGTTGCCGTACAACGCCCAAGACCCTCGCGTGGTCGGGAGTGGACCAATAGGACTCGGAAGATTTAAATACGCGGCTGGGTCGACCGTTGTATACCGCGAGCTACTCCAAATTCCCCCAAAATTGTAAATCCCAGGCAATCCGAGGAGATTGGTGCCTAAGTTAAAATTTGGCATTAACACGACACCTTCTTCGTATAAGTTCTGAAGTCCGGTCGTAGCTCGCTCGACGGGATCAAAAACGGTAAAGGTAAACACTGGCTGCAGCTCACGCAAAATCGCGAATCCCACTCCTGCGGCCCCATAGGGAATCGTTCTCGCAGCAATCGGATTGAAAACCAACGATGTGTTCATGAACCCGCTGATGCCGGGCCGACTTAGCCCAGGGGCAGAATTGTAACGAATAGGAAAGTCGTCGAGCGTATTAATTTTACCGGCGTACACGGCGAAATTTTCGGAGAGGGCTTGCGTGATTTTTAATCCCGTCAGCGCAGTTACATTTTCATTCGCTTTGGGGAATGCCATCGCGATGTTGCTGGGAGCCAGCAGGCCATCAATATTGTTGACCGACTGTCCCAGTCGAGATTCCAAGTGCATATCGATAAATAGGCCTTGCCACAGACCGATTTTCTGGCCATCAAACTTTGAAAACAAGTCTAATTTGCCACCATACTCCCACTCCTGGGATCGCCCGCCTGCAGCCAGACCTTGGTAAAACTGTGTGGCGGCAAAATCGAGCGATACACCCTTTGCCGCGAGACGCTCTTTGATTCCCCCCTCAGGCCGCATCGCAGCTGCCATTTCGTACGATTGTTGATCGGGAAGAACATCGCGGTACAGAGGACGATTCGCAACGTCAGCTGGGATAGCTTGGTTTTGTCGATTTTTTTCCCAACCAGCTGGGGGCAAATTACTATCCGTTAGACTTGCAGTTACCGGCGCGTTCGAGTGAGACTGAGCATAAACGGCATTTTCGACGTCTGAGATAATCGCCGAAATGACGATGAAGACCATGCATGCAATTTCAAATTTGCGTTTGGTACCTTTGAGCATGGCGGTTTTCTTAAAAAGCTTGTGGACTTTAACAAATTACCCATGAAGCCACGCGAATGCGGGCCATCAACGCACACAGTGCAAGCGGATGCGTCTTTTTCCCAGCTTGCTCGGCGCAATCGATCAGGCGGAACGGCAAAATTCACTATCAGGATTATCGTAATATTCGTTACAACGCTTTAGGCCATCTGCCGAGATCTGCAGTTGACAAGGGAAATGAACCCTTACGATTGTTTATGGCTGCGACTGACGGCTGAAGGGAGTAACTAAACTTCTGCGATGCTGGATCGGAAGATGGGAAGATTGGGGCATACAGTAAGCGGCCAAACTGGCTTCATTCGAGTATTCAAATCCTATTCGCCAACGACAAGAGGCCACGGTTGTGAGCGTCGATGATTTTTAGACTCGCTTGACAATCCCACATTCCTCAATGCTTGCGATTTTTCCACTAAACGAATTTTGATCCACTCAGGAATAATGAAGTTCGCCAAGATTGGAAGATTGTGAGTCACCCTATGTCAGAATGTTCTGATAGGAAATGAGACCAAGATGGAACGTCGAAGATTTACCTGGTAGTTCAAGCTCGCCGCGGTAAAGGGGGAACAAAAAGGGAAGAACAAAAAGTCGAGCATCAACTGGCCAGTCAAAACGCACCGTCCAGGGGGTTTAGCAAGGCCGCAGAAAATAGGGGTTTTGGCGAGGAAGGTCCTGGGCCTAAATAATGCCTGTCTCGAATGGCACTGTCGCGGTGAAACGCGGGTTTTTTGCGTTTTTATAACTCGAAGGTGTTGTCTCCCTGCTTCAACCTCGCACGCAGCTCGTGGCGGGGCTGCATCATCCTCCGATACTTGTCCTTGCGTTTCTTCAGGACG
>CALDHM010000077.1 GCA_937941455.1 uncultured Pirellulaceae bacterium
CCACGAGGGCGCTTGCTGGAACTGGCAATCACCAAGGTCGGTCTGGACGCCAGTAGCGTCCATTTCGGAGGGCCGCCGAGCGATAACGTGGCGATCGACGAGGAAGGGACGAAAACGCTGCTGAGACTGGCGTCTTTTTCCGGCCTGATCGGCTTATTCCTCTCCTATTTTTGTTTCCGCAGTCTCCGCGCGACGGTAATCATGTTCTTTGTATCGGGCATGTCGGCCATCGCCAGTCTGTCGTACGTTTGGTACCTCGGGAGTCGGCTTGATGCGATCCTGATGACCATGCCCTCGTTGATCTACGTGTTGGCTCTGTCGGCGGCGGTCCATTTGATCAACTACTATCGCGATGCGGCACAGGAGGTCAGCAAACGGCGGGCTGTCGACATTGCCATGCAACATGGTTGGTTCCCCTGCACGCTGGCTGCCTTGACCACAGCGATTGGCCTCTTTTCGCTGTGCACCAGCCAATTAGCGCCGATTTGGAAGTTCGGCTTTTTTTCGGGCATTGCGGTATTGGCAACCCTTTTCTTCCTGTTCACTTTCCTGCCGGCGGCGCTCACGAATTGGCCCCCCCCTTATCAGCGGAGAAGCCGGACAGCAACGGAGTCGTCTCAACCACGCAACTTTTTGACGAACATCGAAGCCCTCTGGATGCGTGTTTACGAGTTCGTGACCCGCCGGCACCGCTGGGTATTGCTGGGGACCGTGATCGCCTTCGTCGTTTTCGGCCTCGGTCTAACCAAGATTCAAACCACGGTGCAGTTGCTCAAACTGTTCGACAAAGACTCCAAGGTACTCAAGGATTACACCTGGATGGAGGCGAACCTCGGCAAACTCGTACCGATGGAAATCGTCATCAATGTCGATCAGCGAGCCCACTTGGAGCACCGCCCCAACGGGGCCGCGATTCAACCGAGCACCGAGGTGGCCGACTCCAAACCGCGCGAGGAACCGGCGCTACTGGTCTTTGACGTCGATCGAGCGTTGAAGTATTCCTTTTTGGAGCGGCTCGAGATTTCATCCCGTGTGCGCAAACAGTTAGAACGCTACTTCGGCCCCGATCAATTGAACATCGTCGGCAGCGGCATGGCCAGCGACATTTTCGTGCCGCTTCAATTTGTCGATACGCAGTTGGATAACGGCTCGACGATCGGCAAACGATATGTGTTCAACTCTCGCCTGCTCGCGCAACGCGAGGCGATGATCAATCAGGACTACCTGGCAGTGGCCGACAAGAACACGCTCCCTCCGGACAGCGACACGATTTATTCGCGCGACCCGAATTATCACGAGCGGGAAATGTGGCGGATCAGCCTGCGGTTAGCCGCTTTGGAAGATGTCGACTACGGGCAGTTCGTGAACGACCTGAAAATGGTTGTCGAACCCATCATGGCCGCTTACGCCTATCGCACCGAGATCCTGAAACAGTTTTATCAGCGATCCCCCAATCAGATCACCAAACGGGACCGGTTCATCATGATCGGCCGCAATCCCGATGCAGTGGCCAAAAATCTCGATTTGCCCAAGGACAAATCCAAATACTCGAGTTCCATGATCGATCAGTCCTTCTTGTTTTCCGCCACTCTCAAGGAGTTGCTCGAAAACCGGGGAGTCGAGTCCCGGATGTGGATCAGCGAGGCTACTGCCCAAGGGGATGACCTGCCGACGCTCGAGGATTGGGCCGCGCTCCTCCAACAATCAGCCTGCGTCGTTTTCATCGAAGATTCGCCCTTCTTCGATTTCGAATTCGCCAAGCAAAACGCTCCGCTCGTGATCGACTGCCGCAAACATCAGTTCGGCAAAAGCGGCACGAACTCGCGCGCTTCCTCATTGACGGCGATGAATCGCAAAACCATCGCGAACGAAGATTTGACAGTAACCGCGACCTACACCGGCATCGTCCCGATCGTCTACAAAGCCCAAGGGGCTCTGCTCCAAAGCTTGATCGAAAGCATCCTGATTTCTTTTGTGATGATTTCGTTTGTGATGATGATTGTGCTCCGTCACTGGAATTCTCCCTTGGCATGGAACAACTCGATCAACTTCCGCGCCGGACTGCTCAGCATGATCCCCAACACCTTCCCGCTGGTCGTCGTATTCGGCTTCATGGGATTCTTTGGCCAAAAGGTCGACATCGGCTCGATGATGACCGCTAGTGTCGCGATGGGAATCGCCGTCGACGACACGGTCCACTTTCTGAATTGGTACCGTTATGCGCTGGCCGAGGGATTGAGTCGCCGGGAGGCGATCCGCCTTGCCTATCAGCGCTGCGCGCCAGCCATGACGCAAACAACGCTGATCGCTGGATTGGGGTTGTCCGTATTCGCGCTCAGTACCTTTGCCCCGACACAACGCTTCGGAATTTTGATGCTGATCTTGCTGGTTGTGGCGCTGATTGGCGACTTGATTGTCCTTCCGGCCATCTTGGCCAGCCGCCTTGGAAAGTTCTTTGGCAAGTCGGCTGAAAAATCTTTTACCGAATCGACGGACGTGTCTCCCGATGCAAGCGAAGGCCAAAACGAGCCGGCTATCGTCGAATTCCCCGGAAAACCGGGGGCAGGTCGGCTCAACGCGGCGGACGACGCCTCGAGTAACGTGCAGCGTCGAACCGGCCGATCCTGATCGTTGCCTAAGAATTGATCGAAACCGGGTAAAGTCTCACGACGTGGTCGCCGTTCCGTTTTCCGTATCGATTCTCTCGGCAATCGCAATCCGAAACGCACCGAAAAAGATCGACATCAGCGGGCTGACATAATTAAATACGCAGTAGGGCAGGTAGTCGAGAGTTTGCACTTTGAGGGCCCCGGCTTGAGTCGCTCCACAGGTGTTCCAGGGAATTAGGACGCTTGTGACCGTGCCCGAATCTTCCAACGTCCGGCTGAGCGTTTGCGGCCCGATTCCCCGATCCGCAAAGGTCTTGCGGAACATCCGCCCTGGCACAACGATCGCCAGATACTGATCCGCGGCTGCAATGTTCACCAATAAACAACTGGCCACCGTGGTGCCAATCAAGCTCCCCGTCGATCGGGCGAAATGTACCAAGAGCAGAGTCAGCCGTTCCAACAATCCAATGGCCTCCATCGCACCGCCAAAACACATGGCGCACAGGACCAGCCAGACTGTATTGAGCATCCCCTGCATGCCGCGACTCGAGAGCAAATTGGAATTTTTTGGATTCTCCAGGAACTCGGCAACCAGTTGATCGGCCCTCGAACCAGAAATCCCGCGATCCGCCAGTCTCGCTTTCAACTCTCCGGCCTGCACCTCGAGGGCCGTCGTCGCGCTCATCGCGTTGATCGAAACAAAATAAGCCCGGATGCTGTAATCAATGCTCCGGGCTGCCAGGCCAGGCGCTGTTGAGGCCGGAGGTGCCTCGCCCGCTTGCTCCCTCCCCGCGCCGTCAGGTTGTGCCGAGTTATTGGCGGTCATGGTGGCCTGACTGCCATAGCGGAGGTCTCGCGATAGTTCGGTGATCACTTGCGATTGAACCGCGACAGCCACCACCGCACCGACCATCATGGAGACAAACAGCGTCGAAACGGCATCGAATTTCAGCAAGACCAGGGCAATGACTAATCCCGGTACCAGTAATAGCCATGGCGAAATCAAGAACTTCGACGCCAGCGCCGCTAACAACACGTCGACCGATGCCTCGCTGGCGGTAACCTGTAGCCCCCGCGTGAAGATCCAAAAGACAATCAACGTGATGGCGTACGACGGAACCGTTGTCCACAACATATGGCGAATATGCGTAAACACATCGGTCCCCGCCATGGCAGGGGCCAGATTGGTGGTATCCGACAACGGGGACATCTTATCGCCAAAATAGGCGCCCGAAATGATCGCGCCGGCCGTCATCGGCTCGCTGATTCCCAGCGCTCGACCGATCGCGATCAGCGCCACGCCGACTGTGGCAATCGTGGTCCAGCTACTCCCCGTCGCCAGCGACACGATCGAGCACACCAGGACGGTTGCCAGCAAAAAGGTCTCGGGGGTCAAAATCTGCAAGCCGTAGTAGATCATGGCGGGAACCACACCGCTGATCATCCAGGTTCCCGTGAGTCCTCCAATCAAAAGGAGGATAAGAATCGCCGACAGGGCTGAATTGATGCTAGTGACCATGCCCCGGAGGATCTTTGGGAACGGAACGCCCAAGGACTTGCCCGCTAGTGCGGCAATGGCGGCTCCGACGATGAGCGCGATTTGGTTCGGCCCGTAGGACGCATTATCTGCATACAACCAGACATTCAAAACCAGCAAACCGATCAGGGTCACGAGTGGCAAAAGCGCCAACCACAACGGAATCGTGCCGATATCCCGATCGGCGTCATCAGCATGTCGCATGGATCGAACTTCCCAACGCTTAGGTGGCCAGAACTACGGAGTTATTGGAACAGATTCGGCGGAGCGCAACAATCGTCTGAAAATTCGCCTGGCGGGTCGGGCCTGTCGGAAAGCGGCGGGACACGGCGGCTCGTGGCCTCTGAGAGAGCCTCGGGACGAGGCAGCCGTAGGAAAAGAAAAGTGCGGTCGACTGGACTTGAACCAGCATGAGATTGCTCTCACTAGGCCCTCAACCTAGCGCGTCTGCCAATTCCGCCACGACCGCGAATAAAGGCTCATCACAATGTATCTTTCAAGCCGGCCATCGGTCAAGGGTTAGTGGAACCAGGCCGCTAAAGCGGGAGAACCGAGCGACCTTTGGCCGATCCCCCACGGAATTCCAACTCGCGCAGTTGTTCACCGAGAACCGAAAATTCGATCGCCAAATCGGCCGGCGGCAAATAATCTTGGAATTTTTCTCCCCATTCGATCAGCAAGATCTGCCTTTCGTCCAAAAGTTCATCCAAGGCCAAATCCGCGACTTCGTCAGCAGAATCGACTCGGTAGAGATCCAAATGGTTCACCTGGATTCCCCGCCCTTTGTAAGGCACCATTAAAACAAAGGTCGGGCTGATCACCTCCTGTTGGACGCACAACGCCTCGACAAATCCCTGAACGAAACGCGTTTTCCCGCTGCCCAGCGTGCCGGTGAGCAAAATCAACCAGCCTGTGCTGGGTGTTTCCCCTGCCACTGTCGCGCTGCCGGCCGCGATGATCCGTTCCGCCAGACGTTTACCGAAAGCGGCTGTCTCTTGCTCCGATCCCGAGCGCAAGCGTCGGATGTCATTGTCAGTGCTCATATCCGCTGACCCTCAACTCGCGCCGCGTGCCGTGCCGATCGAGCAGCCACAACCCACGATCGTTAATAAATCGGCCGATCTTTTGTAAACGCTGGCAGAAGGCCGGGTCGTCGCCGATATTTTCCCATACCTCGGGAGCAACCGCCAAAAGCAGCTCGAAGTCCTCTCCATCCGATAGGGCATGGGCCAAGGCGACCTCGGGATCAGGATGAGCTTCAAGGCATGCCGGACTGATCGGAAAGCCCTCCAGGTCAACCTCTGCGCCGACCCTACTCGCCTCGCACATCGCCTGCAGATCGATCGAAAAGGAATCGCTTACATCCGTCGCTGCACCGACTGGATAGGCTCGCGCAAGTTCCCCGGCGATCTGGCAACGCGGCTCGAATTCGAGGTGGTGACCCGACAAACTCCCGCCGAATGGGCCAGTCGTGATTAAGACGTCGCCGGGCCTAGCCCCAGCTAGCCGCCATGGACGCTCACAGGTGCCAACAACGGTAGTGCCGACAACCAATCCTTGGCTCCAGCGATTGGTGTCTCCTCCAACAATACCGACGCCGAATTGTTCGGCCAACCGCCGCATCCCTTCAACGATCATTATCGCTTCGGCCGTCCCAAAATTTTTAGGCAATGCCAGAGACACCAGCGCCGCGACCGGCGTAGCCCCCATCGCGGCAATGTCCGACAGACTCACCGCCAACGCCTTGCGTCCAATCCGTTCCAAACTTTGCTCGTTGCTGAGGAAGTGGACCCCTTCGCACAACGTATCGGTCGTCAACACCATCTGCGACCCGCCCCAGTTCAGCACCGCTGCATCATCGCCGATGCCGATGATCGTGGACGCCGTTCCCAGCCTCTGTTGAATCAACCATTCATGAAAGGCGAATTCGAAAGGTTTTTCTGACATCGGATCGGGGCGTCTGGGAGAAAAATCGGCTGGCTACTACTTGAAACAGAACGAGAAAATGTCGTTGATCGTACCACCGTCATCCACCAGGGCGGCACTGGCACACAGAAAGCGGCGGTGATTCCTCGGCATCCGACGTCTCGGCTGCTCAATGGGGTTGAACGGCAAGATTGGCGATCGGCTCATCCCTTGTGCAGCGAGCAATACGGACCTGCGTCCGATCATTTTAGATTCAATCGCAGGGCATTCGCCAAGGGACAGAACGCAAATCATCCGGATCAGCCATCCGAGGCCGAATTCGCAGTGTCGTCCTCGGCTTTCCTCGAAAACTAGTAGCCGAAACACGCAAGCGTTCGGGCGGCAATCCGATCAGCCGGAACACGTTAGCATCCGGTTTTCGCGAGAACCTTCGCCTAGCGCCCTGCGGCTGATGGGTTTGGCATGATGCCTCGGCTTTGCACCGACAAAATTGGAGCCTATTTCCCAAACGAGCCCTCGCTGACGCTTCGGGTTACGGCCACTCGTCGCTTTGGGATCGGCCCCGAGCGGCAACGCTTTAGTTTCCCGTTTTCGCAAGTTGCCCCCACCGGGCAACGCCACAAAAAAAAGCCTTGCCGGGATGATCCAGCAAGGCTCTTTGGGTCACGATGTGAACATCCCCCTGCAGGAGATGGCAAGTTTCTTGCGGCGCAGCAGCCCGTTTTTCAATCGTTTTCCCGAGCGGCAATGGATCCGTCTGAAGCCACCTTAGTGACGTCAAATGAAAACCGATGTCGATCGGGGATTGCAAGAATTTCAGCTATCTCCACGCTGTTCACGTCGTGCTCTTGATCGTTGACCTCCTACCGCAGTTCCGTTCCAACGTTCGCTAGTCGCATTTGCCCTGAGTAGGGCTCGCGGCCGCGGAGGATATAGAACATGAATTGCTGATGATGCTGCAGGTCGGTTTGCGTCAGAATGTAATGGAGGTTTTCCATCGACTCGGTTTTCCAGCCGTGCATCGCCACCAAAATATCGCCGACTTGGATCCGCTCGCGTTCGGCAGGACTGCCGGGGCGAACCGCCACGACTCGCAAACCGCGTTGGTAGTTGGGATGCCTACCGGCCAACTCCTGCTCGGTCGCGGGGCTAAGTTTCACGCCCATCGTACGCCAGGCCAAGTTCTCAACGGGATTCGCCGTATCGATCCCACTCAATTGGCTGGATTTCAGGTTTAATGTGACTTCGAATTCGGTGTTGCGACGCAGAACAAGTCGAATCGATTGGCCCCCTTTTTTCTCCAGCAGCCCCCGCTCCCAATCGAGTGAACGACTCGCAGGGCTGCCATCAATGGAGACGATTTGATCACCGACTTGAATGCCAGCGCTGGCGGCAGGCGATCCACCAGCCACATGGCTAACGAAGAGCGAAGGGGAGTGCTGCGAGTAGCGCGTGACGACTTGAATTCCCGACTCAACCTGAGTTTCGTTGATTCGAGCCAGCAGTTGCGCCGCGACCTCGACCGCTTGATCGACGGGAATGGCAAAGGCGATGCCTTGAGCCCCCACTCGAACCGCGACGTTGACACCGACCATTTCGCCATCGAGATTCAACAGGGGCCCGCCACTATTTCCGGGATTGATTGGCGCATCGGTTTGAATCAGGTTTTCATAGATTTGGTTTTCGTTGACTTGAACCGTGCGCCGCAGGTGGCTGATGATTCCGGTTGTAACCGTATGTTCATAGCCGTAGGCATTGCCGACCGCGGCTACGGTTTCCGCCAGCATCAAATCGCTGCTCGTTCCCCACTTGATCGGCTTCAGGCCATCGATCCGATCGACTTTGATGATGGCCAGATCGGTGATCGGATCGCGGGCCAACAACCGCGCTGGGGAGACTTGGCGGTCGATGGACGTGACTTGAATTTGTTGAACTTCGTCCACCACGTGGAAGTTTGTCAGGATGTAACCGCGCGGGTCGATAACGATCCCCGTGCCCATCCCATTGACATGCCTTACCTGCTCACCTTTTTCCAGGGAGGCATCAGTAGCGACTCGTTTCTGACCGCGCAAACTCACGACCGAGTGTTGGCAGTTTTCGATGGCTTTTACCAGAGGCGTGCGACGGTTGGTGTCGTCTGTGCGAGCGACAGAGATGGCAGGCACCATGCAGAGCAGTGCGCACACCACCCACACCGCCAGAGGCAGGTTTGGAGGTCGATAGGACATGTCGTCTTTTCGTTTTTTGGGTCGCGAGAAGCCACTACGGGATTGATGGCTTGACGTCACGGCAAAACCGTTACAACTTGATACATCGGAACGCGCCTTACAGCCCCTTTGGGGCGCAGTATCGATACGGCAAAGTTTACCCAAGTTGACCGCTAGCACTCGTGAAGCCCCTGTGAAGCCCAAACTGTTACTCCTCCAAGTTCGCGACGCAGACGACCCGATCCTGACGCAGGAAATCGAGGCGTTCGCTTGGGCGGCCGGTGTCGAGTCATCCCAGATCGCGACGTTCAATCTGCTCGAGGGGACACCGAGCCGGGTGCTCATCGAGAGTTGTCATGCCATTCTGATCGGTGGGAGCGGGAACTATTCGGCGACGGTGGATTCCGCTTGGCTGTCGCGTACGTGTGACCTGTTCCGCGATCTTCGTGTCGCTCGGAAACCGACGTTTGGATCGTGCTGGGGATTTCAAGCGTTGGCCAAAGACTTCGGAGGAACCGTCGTGCATGACCATCGCCTTGCCGAATTGGGAACGCTCCCGGTCCGATTGACTCCGGCGGGATTTTCCGACCCGGTTTTTGGTCCGCTCGGGTCCCCTTTTTTCGCTCCGCTGGGCCATGAAGATTCCGTGACGGACCTGCCCACAAATTGCTCGTTACTTGGTCGAACAGAAGCGGCGTATCAGATCTTTCGCTGTGACGACGCGCCGATCTACGGTACCCAGTTTCACCCAGAATTGACCCGCAAGACCTACCTGGAACGCGTCCGCCGCTACCCGAAGTACATCGAACAAATTCGCGACATGCCCTATGAAACATTTGCCCAAGAATGCGTCGACACGCCGCACATGGTAGAGATCCTACCGCGGTTTCTCCGGTGGGCGTTGACTTGATCGCCCCAAAAGCCATGTGTTCAAATTTCCCCGAACACGTTAAAACTTAGGGATTCGATTACGGGTAGTTGCTTGGTGTCAAACGATATTGTGGTGTTTGGTTCGGAAACGAATCGGACGACCAAGTTGGCACGTGGCATCTCGGTGGCCGCGCTGCTTGAGGCGTGGTTGGCTCTGGAATCTTGGATCATTTTGGGGAGATATCAGTGAAACGTATTGTTCGCATTCTGGTCTTTAGCTGCACGGCTATGATCTGTGCATGGGCGACTCAAGTTGCAAGCTGGGCTCAAAGCGCTGTCGAGCCAACCATCATCATCTCGATCAGTTCGCTCAACAACCAACTGGACGACATCAGTTACTTGACCGAAGCGGCGGGCTTCGCCGGCGCAGGCAATATGGCTCGCGTTCAATTGGAGGGTTTTACGACGGGCATCGACAAGAACAAGCCGATGTGCGTCCATTTGTTTCTCAAGGAGGGACAAGCCGAACCCGAAGCCGTGATCTTTATTCCCGTAACGAATTTTGATGACGTCTTGAATACCGTCTCGGGGATGGCTTCGGTTGAGGACGAAGACGACCACAGCGTCATCTCCACACCAGGTGGCCCGAGCATGTACGCCAAGGAAATCCGGAATCATGCGGTCATCACGCAATCAACCGATGCGTTCGAATTGGGAAATGTCGATCTGGCCGCTGGCTTGGGAGATCTGCCGTCGCGGTTCAATCTTTCGGCTCGCATTTATGCCCAACGAATCCCTGCAGAGATGCGGGAGCAGATGCTGGAAATGATTGAGTCCAGCTACCGGGAACAGTTGGAGCAATTGGCCGAGGACGACTTCGCGGCCGAATTGCAAGCCAAGAACTTCGAACTGCAAATGGCTCAGCTCCGCAGTTTGGTGAATGAGACGGACCAGATCGTGCTCGGGCTGGACTTCGACAAAGCCGGCAAAAATGTGCACCTCGACGTCGAAATGATCGGCCTGGACGGCTCGACGCTCGCCAACCGCGTCGCCAAGATGAAACCAAGTTCGGCGTCTCGATTCGCCGGGTTTCTGCTCGACGGAACGGCCTTCAATGCCAATACGAACTTCAACCTGACTGCCGAAGACATCGAACAGTACAAATCGTCAATTTCAGATGTCGTCAAGGCTGCCAAGCAAAAGATCGAGGAAGAAAGCAATCTGTCCGAGGGCGAATCGACTTTGATCAATGGCTTAGTCGACGAGTTCTTCGGCCTGATCACCAAAACCGTCGAAAATGGGTCAGTCGATGCCGGTGCCGCGATGACCATGGCCGACAAAAAGGCAAACCTGGCGATCGGTCTAGCGACGGCCTCTCCAGATGAATTGGAATCGAAAATCAAAGCCCTGGTCGCGGAAGTTCAACCGAAACTGGAGAATGACGTCAAGGTACGTTTGGATTGCGAGAACTATCAAGGGGTTCGCTTCCACGAAATCACCGTCGACGTCCCTGAGGGCGAAGATGAACTCTCCAACTTGTTTGGAACGCAGGTCAAAATTTACGTCGGCTTCGGCGAGGATGTCGTTTACTTGGCGGCCGGATCCGATCCAATGGAATTGCTCAAACGAGCGATAAATCCAAGCTCGAAAATCGAAACCGGCGATTTGACGATGCAATACAACCTGTTCCTCGCACCGATTTTGAAGACCGTCGGGGCTATCCAAGGTGAGCAGCAGGTCGAGGAGATGGGCAATCTCCTTTCTACAACCGGACGCGATCGCGTTCAGATGAGTTCAAAAACCATCGCGAACGGAATCCATTTCCGACTCGAAGTTCAAGATGGTATTCTTAAGATGTTGGGTGCCATGGGTGGGCCGATGCTCGGCATGGGTCAACCGGGGATGGACTTCTAAAAGATCGAACTTGCGCATTGCTCGGAAAATTCAGGCCTGCTCGCAACTGCGAGCGGGCTCTTTTTATTTCGAAAGTAAGGGTTCCAGGTCGTCCGCTCGCCCTTTTTTGTTTAAACTATCGAGTAGGAGCATGAACGCCTCCACGCTGGAAATTTGTCATGCTCGGTACGGGGCTAGTTTTTGAGGAAACCGCAACTTCAAAGTTTCTCGATTGATCGCTCACCACCCTTTTTAAGTCTTCCTCGTCGGGATAATTGGTTCATCGAAGATGAAACAGGTTTCGATTGCCGTCCTCACGATGCTGGCCAAATTTTTTAGTGGTGCCACAGTGCGTTGGGTGAACTGCCAACCCGAAGAATGCCAGCGCGTTTACTTCGCGAATCATACTAGCCACCTGGATGCCTTGGTTTTGTGGTCGTCTCTTCCCAAAAACCTTCGCGCCTTGACGCGTCCAGTAGCTGCCAAGGACTATTGGACGGGCGGCCCCGTCCGCCGTTACGTCTCAAGCTTGTTCAACCCCTTGCTGATCGACCGCAAGCAAGTCAAAGTACACGACAGCCCCGTTGATATGATGATTCGCGAAATCGGGACCGTTTACTCGTTAATCGTTTTCCCTGAGGGGGGACGCAATCCCTCGGGTGAAATGCAAGAATTCAAAAGCGGCCTGTACTATCTTGGCAAAAAACGCCCGGACCTGGAACTCATGCCCGTCTACATCGACAACCTCAATCGCGTCATGCCCAAGGGGGAATTTTGGCCTGTCCCATTGCTAAGTTCGATTTCGATCGGCGCTCCGATTTGGCTAGAGCCCGGAGAGAGTAAGCACGATTTTCTGGCCCGAGCCCGCCAGGCGGTCCTCGATCTCAAGGAGCAATAGGCAACACCATCCCGTCGCTCGATGCTGCCGGATTAATCGCCACCCCATGAGCTATGCCACTTTTTTTCAGTCGAACCTGCTCGATTCCACGACGATCGTGTTGCTGGTCGCCGTGCTAGTGACCCTCGTTGTCTTCACCGCACTCGGCCAATACCTGAAGAGGCAACCGGAAGTCGCCATCGACCAGGCGATCATTCGCACATTCAACAACCGTGTCATCGCCTGGCTGACGATTTTCGTGGTGCTGACCATCACGATGACGTTGCCGCGAGTTGTCACTGTGGTGTTTTTCGGCATCATCTCATTCTGGGCACTCCGCGAGTTCATCACGATGACGCCCACGCGCCGCGGTGATCATCGCACTTTGTTTTGGGTATTTTTCCTGTTCACGCCGTTCCAATACTACATGGTGGCGCGGCTCAACAGTGGCTGGTTCGATTGGTACGCGCTTTACACCATCTTGATTCCCGTCTATGCCTCATTATTTATTCCTGGCCGCATCGCCTTCACAGGCGACCCCAAACGGTTTTTGGAGCGAACGGCGAAAATCCAGTTCGGGTTGTTGATCTGCGTCTATGCCTTAAGCCACGCTCCGGCGCTGTTGTATCTCAATCTGGGCCAGTACAACCCGGCGACCGGGGTCAAGGAAGTTTGGCAGGGCAAGACAGGTGGATTGCTGCTGTTCCTGATCATCATGGTTCAATTCAATGACATGGTGCAATTCATTTGGGATCGGTTGATCGGAAAACAAGTCATCGCTCCTAGCGTCAACAACACTCGGACTTGGGAAGGATTGATCGGAGCCGCTTGCCTGACTGGCCTCTTCGGTATGCTCGTGCAACTGTTACTCCCAGTCACTCCCTTTACTTGGTATGGTTCGGGGGTCATGGCCCTGCTGATTAGTGTCATGGGCTCTTCGGGGAAAATGACCATGTCGGCGATCAAACGAGATCGAGGCATCGAAGATTACGGCACGCTCGTGCATGGCCACTCCGGAGTCCTCGATCGCATCGACTCGGTCTGTTTCGCAGCTCCAATATTTTTTCATGTCACGCGGTTCTTTCTGTCCATGCCACAGTAGGCACTTCAATTTCCAGGATTATCACGATTGAGCCAATTACGCGAAGCCCTGTCCGCCGCCGCCATCGAGTTGAATGAGTCGCAAATCACGGCCTTGCAACGGTACTGCGAGACCTTGTGGGAATTGAACCAACAAATGAACCTGACGCGGCATACGACGTTCCCCCTGGTGGTGAACCGCGATCTCATCGATACCTTGCATCTCGCCAAACTTTGCCGCGAGGGAGAAAAAATTCTGGACATTGGGTCAGGCGGCGGCGTGCCCGGTATCCTGCTGGCGATCTTGCGGCCTGACTTGGAAATTCACTTGTGCGAGTCGATCCAAAAAAAGGCTCAAGCCTTGCGCAAAATTCTCGATCGCTTGGGACTCGCTTGCCAAGTCTATGCCCAACGGGCCGAGGTGGTGCTCGAGGACGAACGCTTCGACACGGTAACGGCCCGCGGGGTGGGCTCATTAGCGAAATTATTTCAATGGCTGGCTCCCCATTGGGCTCACGCGCGGCGACTACTGGCGATCAAAGGCCCCAAGTGGCGCGAGGAACGCTTGGCTGCCGAAAAAGAACGATTGATGAAACACCTCGTGTTGACGATTGCCGACCGTTATCCAGTCCCCGGCGAGGGGTGGGAAAGTTTCATTCTGGAGATACGCCGCATCGGCTAAGAAAGCAAGCATTACGGATCCGTTATTTAGGGAGCACTAAGACTCCATTTTCATTGAAATGCGGAAAAGTATCCGAGTATTCGACCGACACACCGGCCTCGCGAGCTTGGTCACGCAATTTCTTAAATTCTTCTTGTGCTAGGACCTGCCGCATCTCCTCGACGGCATCGCGAAAACTCCGTCCCCCGGGTTTGATCTCCAAGCATTTGATCAGATGGACGCCGTAAATCGTGGTAACAGGCTCGGAAATTTCGCCTGGCGCCAGGCGAAAGGCTACCGCCGAATAGTTTTCAGGCATGGGACCCCAGCGGGAAACCCAACCGAGGTTGCCGCCAAGTTGCGATGACGGGGCGATCGAATACTCTTTCGCAGCCTCTTCGAAGGTCAACTCTTGTCGTTCCACGCGAGCTTTGATCTGCCGCGCTCGATCAAAGGCAGCGCTATCCAAATCTTTCAATAGAATTTGCGCGACCATCACTTCGGTACCATCGAAGTCCGCCCGCCGCGCTTCGAAAATCTCTTGGAGTTTCTCGGTTGGGTACGTCTCGAGAAGATGCCTCGGCCAGGCTGTTTTCCACTCGAGGTCGAACTGCCAAAAGCCCTCCGAAATTCCACGCTCTTTCAAGACCTGTTGCAGGTCGAGCCCGGCGCTTTGGCATTTCCGTTTTTCCGCTTCAATCTGCATTCTCAATTGGGAGGGGCCAATCCAAGTCGGGCCGTTCTTGAGCAAGTTGGCGATCAACCATCGATCTATCGTCAATTCAATCGTTTGTGCTCGCGCTGCCGCGCCGCCCAGCTCATCGAGTCCATCCCACGTCAAGGTGGTAGCGATCTGCCAATCGACATCTCCGGCCGTAAGGGCAAATCCTTGACAGCGTGCCACGACATCCGCAGGTTGCACTCGGCCCGTTCGCCCAGGCTGCTGATCCTGTACAAGCGACTCGCTTGAATTTAACGAACGAGCGATCCGCTGAGCCCACTCGTGGGGCGTCCAACTTTCACCTAGGAATATCATCACAACCGCGACAACCGCAATCCTTACTCGATTCCCGCGAATCATCTTGCGACCTCGGATAGCTAGCGGTTGACCCAATCTCATCGCAAGGGAATATTCTCGAAACGAAATTTCGACTCAACGGTGAAGACACAGGAGGGTGACTCGTAAACGAATCGCGCCTGCTCGGGAATTTCCACAAAAAGATAGCCAACGCCGATCATGCCGTCTTCTTGAGCGTAGGTTTCCAAACCGATCGGATCGATGCGTCGCCCGTCGGGAGCCAATAAATAGCCGGGATTTTCCAAAGCCCACGAGTGGTAAGATTCTAGCCCCTCGCGGTCCCCAGAATACTGCAGAAGTACCCTGATTTGGAACAGATCTTCCAAAGTCCGAATCCCGTCGAAGGTGACAATCGAGTCGGCATACTCCTGCCAGAATCCCCGCTCCAGCTCGTCAACTTCGTTGAATTCGAATCGTTCGCGGCGACCCGTGACGCGCAAGCGGCAGACTCCTGCAAGTGACTTGATCCTCTGTGTCCCAGCAGGCAACAACGGCAAATTGATGGCCAAATCCGAGCTTTTGAATTCCGGTTGCAGGGGAAAGGCGATGGATCCTGCCTTGGATAGTTCTAACGGCGTGTCGTTTTCATCGATCACCACGAGACTGTCGTAGGGAATTTCCAACTCGACCGGCTTCAATTTCGGCTCCCAACGCGCCGTCACTTGAATGGTCGTCCCGCTCAATTTGGGATTGGCCAACACAATGCTAATGTCAACTCGATCGACCTCCAGCGCTATCACTCCCTCGCAGAAACGAACAGGTCGAAAATGATCGGATGATTGGTCTAAACCTTCATGGGAACTAACTTGTCGGGGAATCAATATCAACTGCTGACCGTCACCACCATATTTGTCGATAGATAAATTCAGCCGCTCGAGTAGATCGTTGACCACTTTCCAAAAATTTTCGTCCCGCCAATCGCAATCGACAAGAACCGGTTCTTGGACGAGAAGCCTCGCTTGCAAGAGATTACCCGTCTGTGCTTCGATCTGGGCCAGAACATCGTTCAACTCCTTCCGGCCTTGGATCGAGACCTTGGATGTCAGGCTGATCGATTTAGCCAACTGGGACTCCAGCTCCTTTCGTATTTTTTTGATGCGAGCCCGTACGTCGGCCGTCATATCCCCCCTGGTTGGGGACAGGAAATCGAGTGCGACCGGCCCGAGTTCGATCAACTTTTTTTCGGCCTCGTCGCGTTCCGACAGCGATTCGCTCTGCAATCGCGATTCCAGCTCATTGACTGCCTCGGCGACAGCCATCGGATCGAGTTTCTTAGGTGGATCTGGGTCCTGTGCAAATCCTGTTGCAATAAACATGACCCCGGTACCAATCACCAGAATGGCGTGCATGACGCAGGCCAAACAGTAACCAAACGCAAAGGTCGAAGCCAACTTTGGCATACTGATCGCACCTCCCCTCACATCAATTTTAACGATTTTAGGCCCTGTTCATGGTAGCAAATTTTCTCGCTGTCTCAGGCAAAAGCAAGGGAATCGCTGCCATATCCTATGATTTGTTGCCGCGCCCCACGAGGAATTGAGGTCGAGATCGACCGGAAAGTCGGATGGTTCCACTTTGGCAAAGCTCAGTGGTGAGAGTCAATTCTTCGGGGTAGCCGTGCTGGGGCCACCTTTGCGGAGATCCAGGTCGGCCGACCGGCGAATTTGGCTTACGCCCCCGCGCCGCGTATCGAGCAACATCGACATTGTTCGATGCGCGATTAGCGACAGATCCGCCACAACCGAGTTCGCCACATTCAATTCGAATCTAGTCACATTCGAGAGTCGTTATGTTCAACCACCAAACAAGCCGCATGGTCCAGCAACTTTCGCAACGATCCCAGCGAGTACTTCCGATCAGCAGGCGGCTCATCATTGGCTGTTGGTTGGTTCTGTCGGGCAGTTGGCTGGTGGGCCAAAATTCCATCAAGCCGCAACTGCTGGAGATCACGACAGACAAGCGAGTCTATCTCGGCTTGCCCTTGAAGCAAGAAAAGGAACAAGTCGTCATGTTGCGGAACAACGGTCGCATTTCGACGATTCCGCGTTCCTCCATCAAAACGGAAAAACCAGTCCCCGGACAATTCCAACCAATTGACGCTCGCGTGCTAAGAGCCGAGTTGGTCAAGGAATTCGGCAACAAATACGAAGTGACGATGACCCGCAACTTTCTGGTTGTGCATCCGCCGGGTGAGCAACAGAAATGGGCGGCTCCATTCGAGAATCTGTACGGCGAATTTGCCACGGTGATGCGCGCTCGCGGCTTGGCACTGGACAAGCCGCAGTTTCCCTTGGTCGCTGTCGTGCTCAATACTCGCGAAGAATTCGACAACTTTCTCAAAGACCAGCAAAGGACTAATACCGCGATCGAAGGGTATTATTCGCTGTTAAGTAATCGCGTGATCACTTATCGCCCGGCTGATGAGAAACGCTTAGACTTCTATCGGATGACGACGCTGGTGCATGAGGCGACCCACCAGGTCGCTTACAACACAGGCATCCACTCGCGAACGGCAGTCACTCCCCGCTGGATTACGGAAGGTCTTGCCTTACTATTCGAGGCTCCTGGCTACAATCGGGGTCGCGAAAACGGCGGTAAGGTAGCGAAAATCAACAAGCCGCAACTGGCTATTTTCAAGGACATGCTCGAACAAGGAAAACTTCGCGGCAACCTCGAAAACCTGTTGATCGACGACGACTGGTTCGAAAAGGATCCTTATTCGGCGTATGCCTACGCTTGGGCACTGACGTACTATCTCGCCGAAAATCGCCCCGCTCAATACACGGCCTACCTAAGGGAACTCGGCCGGCGACCAGATTTCGAGCCTTATTCTGCAACGGAACGCAAACGCGACTTTCAAAAGCATTTTGGTAAAAACCTGAGCGATCTCGAACAGCGATTGCTCAAAGCCGTATTGGAGTAGCGTAATCGTTCACGGCCCGGCAACGAACCCCGCCCTCGGTGCCATGGAGCGATTCCGATGCTGCGGCACTTCGCGTCGCCCCGCAGTTTCCCCAATAGCGGCCAAAACAAATCAGCCCGGGGCAAAGCGCAGCGCCGTCCCGGAATCGATATTGTTGGCATGCAGACTGTTTTGCCGTTGGAACGTCGGCCTGCGCGCCCCGTAGGGGCAAGAACAATTCAGCCCGAGGCAACCCGGGGCAAAGCGCAGCGATGCCCTGGGTGCGAGGGCCTCCGTATGTTCCTCCAACCCCTAAAAGGGCGCCTCGAGGAAAAGGTTCCCTCGTCACCGGCCGGTTCATTACCGGAGAGGTCAGTAAGCGTACGCCAGTGCCGTTGTTGGTTATTGGGGGTTAGGGGTGGTTGGCACGGTGGTTTGGGCTCGGCGGTGTTGACGGCGATGATGTTTGCTCGCGATGCGGTCTTGTCGCTCTTGTTGCCGAAATTCGTTGATCT